>NZ_JAFBER010000005.1 GCF_016908855.1 Scopulibacillus daqui
AAAGATCGGACGGTTTTTTTGTGTACTTTTTTTAATAAAAAAATGAAAAAGGGGCGCCAAAAAGTCAGTTATACTGACTTTTTGGACAGCCCCTTTTTCTTAACTGAGTAACGGCGCCGTTAACTGCTTTAACGAAACATAGAAGCATTCTTATACCGAAAGACGGTTATTGGCAATTGTTGAAATTTTATTAGCGATCTCACATATTTTTGGTATACACACTCGGTTTAAAAATTCATCCTTTAAAGCCGAGTCTGGGGCTGCAATATTAACAGATGCAATAGGTTTGTCTTTACTGTTAAAAATGGGCGCAGCAACTGAATTAATGCCCGCCTCATAGCCGCCGGTGCTTAATGAATAACCATTTTTCTGTATCGTTTTTAACTCTTCTTTGATTTTAAAAATCATCCCCGGGTCTGTATTCACCTTTTCCATATACTCAGGTGATAAGACTTTGTTAATTTCCTCTTCCGGCTGATAGGCGAGAATAACTTTACCTAATGTTGTCGCAAATGACGGCAGTCTGGTCCCCACTGAAATATTAACGGTTGTTGTCATTTTTCCTTGCAATCTCTCAATGTAAACAACTTCAGGACCGTCCATCACACCCAAGTGCACTGATGCACCTGTCACATCCCGCAATTCTTTTAAATAATGTTGAGCGATTTCCGGAAGCTGCAATGAATTCAAATAAGCGAAGCCTAATTCCATCACTTTCGGCGTTAATTGATATCTTTTTGTTTGTTCATCTTGGTGAAGGTAGCCCATAGATTGCAAAGTATATAGAATTCTGTATGGCGTGGTTCTTCCAACGCCTAAGTAACTTGAAATTTCCGCTAAAGACAGTGTTTGCCGTTTTTCGTTAAATAGTCTTAGAATCTCAAGGCCCCGCACTAATGAATTGGAAAGATACCGGTCTTTTTGATCTTTTTGATCAATGTCCATATCATCAATTCCTTTCTAGAATGCGCTTCGTTTGTTCAATTTTACACAAAAAATTGATGACATGGTAATTAAACTGATCTGGCGCTTCCAAATAACAAAGATGGCCGGCATGAGGGATTGTCACAAATTCGGATTTTGGGATCAATGAATGAATGATTTCAGATTCACTGACAGGTGTTACTTCATCACATTCACCGCACAAAATTAAAGCAGGGATTTTGACTAATGGATATAAATTCATTTGGTTAACATGGTATAAAGAATAGGCAGCCGAGCTATAACCTGCCGGGCGGGCTTCTGACATGATGCTTTTGGCAAGTTCTCTCACATCATGATCAGCGTAAGAAGATAATAACTTTTTAGTCCGTTCTTCTGCTAACTCGCGAGGATTAAGGTGATTAATAGAATACAGGCGCTGTTGGAGTTTTTTCTCATTTTCTTCTGGTTTTAATGCTGCTGAGCCCCTTGTCGCATCAGCGAGGATCATAGCCCGTATAACATTCGGATAAAGATTATAAAATTCTAATGCCGTTGCCGCCCCCATTGAATGCCCTAAAAGATAAATTTCTTGCAAATTTAATTGATCTAAAAACCCTTTAAGTACTTCAGCAAACTGCCTAAACTCAGTGAATGGTTTTTGAGGGTCCGAACTTCTGCCGTAGCCCGGCGCATCCCATGCGATAACTTTAAAATAATTTTTCAATACTTGGATTTGTTTCGTCCAAGAACGGGAATTATTTCCCATACCATGGAGCAAAACAAGCGGCGGTCCATCACCATCAATTTCGTAATAGATAACAAAATCATTCACTTTCTGGCAAGGCATCATTCCCACTCCTTTTCTATTGTTATCGGACGGCCATTTTAGTATTAGGACAAGCCTCTTACACCAAGCCCACCGTCGCTAGAAATCACTTCGCCAGTTATGGCTTGAGACTGATCCGAAGCCAATAAGACATAGGAGGCAACGTGATGTTCGGGCTCCATAAACATTTTCAGCGGGTTTCTGTTTCTTATGCTTTCTTTTTTGTCATTTACTGATGGTGCAGAATAATAAGGTTTTAGACTTGGAGCAACACTAAGTTCCGTAATGGTTCCGCCCAGCGCAACCCCGTTAACTCTAATATCCGGCGCTAATTCAAAAGCCATTTGCCTTAATAGGCCTAATTCGGCGTGTTTGCTTGCCGTATAAAGCACGCCTCCGCCGTCAGGATAAAAACTCGCGCCGGAAACGGAAAAGATAATGGTTCCTTTACGCTTCTTAAGCTCCGGCAATGCCGCTTTAACCCCCAGCAAGCAGCCTTTAACATTAATATCAAGAATTTCATGATAGGCTTTCTCTATAACCTCAGGAGACAGATCAGTTAATTTTTTAAAGCCATCAAATATGCCGGCATTCAAAACTAAATGATCTAATTTGCCGAATGTTTCAACAGCTACAGACACAGCTCTTTGATTATCTTCAAAATGTCTCACATCACCGCAAACGGAAATAACATCGCTGCCAAATTCATCATTTAACGATTGGAGCTTTGACTCAGATATATCTAGAATGCAAACCTTGGCCCCTTCTTGTATAAATCGTTTAACGACTGCTCGCCCTATTCCGGAGCCTCCTCCGGTTATAAGAGCCGTCTTATTTTGTAGCCACCCCATAGAAATCACCACTTCTCAATTGTTTTCAATACATTTTTGCATGATCTAAGTTCTTTCGATCCGCTGAACTTAAGTTCATTAAAATTGAACGGACTCGGCATCTTTGGCATGAATGTTTTCCGATTTAAATTTTTTAATGAGAAAGGCCATCCGTATGCCGCAAATAACAGCAATAAATTGGGCGCCAATCAGAAGAGCAAATCCGAAACTAAAACTAATCGAAATCATCGCCCCCATCACAACCGGAACAAACGCTGATACTAAATTTCCCGTTCCGTTAATGATGCCATAGGCGCTTCCAACACTTTCTGCCCTTGATAATAATTGTACTGTTGTCGGCAGCACCGGACCTTGGATGCCCCAAAAGCCATTAGCTACTATAATTGATACAGCAGACAGGATTGGACTTGTTGTCGTTATAGCGATACTGATTGAGACCATACATCCTAAACCGCCAATCATCCACATGATGGATTTTCTTTCTAAATGATCAATAAGGTAACCGCTCAATAGTTTCGAGAGTAAACTTACAACAAATGGAAGAGAAGCCAGTATCCCCATTTTTTCGATGGAAAAACCTCTGGCGCTTAGGAGGTAAGAAGGCAGCCAAGAACTGGTTCCCCATAAATAACTTGTATTGACAATCTCCCAAATCACGAGCCACAACAGTCCAGGCGTTTTAAGCGCTGCCTTGACAATGTCCCTTAACTTTTGCTGTTTATGACCAGGCTGGTGATCTTTCGTCAGGCGATGCTTATCAGGATTAATGAACAAGACGATTAATGGCAGACCAATCAATAGATTAAGGATGCCTAATGTGATATATGAGGACTGCCAGCTAAAATGGTAGACAAGGTAAGAAATTAAAGGAAAGCCGACCGCTAAACCGACAGATACGCCGAGCGCCCATACGGCATTGGCCTTTCCCCGATCGCTGTTCGGGAACACTTGACTGACAAACATCGTATTTAGAGAAAATAACGGCCCTTCGCTCAATCCGAGAACGACGCGAATGATAAGCAGTAAAAAGAAAACGCTCGATACCGGGGCAATAATGGTCGTGACACCCCATATGACCACACTGATTAACAAACCGCTTTTGACACCTATAAACCTTTCATAAAAAGGTGTTATTATAAACGCCGCAACGCCGTATGCGATTAAAAAAGCAGTCATTAACGCGCCTTGGGCGACGCGGTCATGAGCGATGTTGAAAAAGTTCAGAAAAGTGTCATTTGTAATGAGCACTGAAACATTGACTCTATCAATATAGGCGATCGTTAATATCATAAGAAGGGAAAATACACCAATCCAATTGACGATCATAGATTTTGATCTAGCCATAAAAATTCCCCCATTTTACCCGAAGCAACATCATGACTTCCTAGAAGCTAACTTATTCGTGAACTTTTGGTTGAACGACGCTTACCTTATCCCCTATTTCAATTGTCATCAGGTCTTTGCCGACAACCACTTTTCCGTTATAATTTTTCTTTGTCCGACTAACTAAATGTGCATCTTTATCAGTCAGCCCGCCAAGTAAGACAATGTGTGTAAAGACCGCAAGCTTCGGTTTTATTTGGCTGAATTCTTTTCCAGCTTGTTCAGGTGTCGTATGAATTCTAAGAATGTTTCCAAGCGCCTTATTTTTCTTCAAGTCTTCCGGTCTTGCTACAGCCGCTTCACTAATAACGACATCAGATCCTTTGGCATGTTTGATGAAGTTTTTATTGTAAGTGGTGTCACCTGAAATAGTCACCGAATGGCCTTTGTAATCAATCCGGTATCCATATGCCGGTTTGATAGACACGTGGTCAACTAAAAATGCCGTAACCTTTACGCCGTTGTGATCATAAACAAACCCTGGCTTAATCTCATGAGCGTCAATTTCAACGCCTTTATTATTTCCGTTTCCTGAATCATTGCGCGATTTAATATCAGTCGAAAAAGCTTTCTCCAAGTAAGACGTCATTTGATCTGTTCCTGCGGGTCCCCATACTTGCATAGGGCCTTTTCTAAATCCGCCGGTTGGAAGCGAACCTGTCAGCCATAAATTCGGGAAACCGACAAGGTGGTCAGAATGCAGATGGGTTAAAAATACCTTATCTATCTCACCAGGCTGAATGCCCATTTTATGCAATTGGACTGAAACACCCCGTCCAGCATCAAAAAGTAATTTTTCACCGCCGGCCTGTACTAACGTAGCCGGTCCAGACCTCTTATTAATAATCGGTGAACCGGTGCCAAGAAGGGTAACCTTTATTAGAGGCAGCTTTTTATCTTGTTTTTTTGTTTTAGAGCTTGTTTGAACCGAAGCAGAACATGAAGTGCAAATCATCAAAATCGAAAGGAGAAACATTGTCAACACACTTAATTTCTTCTTTGCATTCTTCATACAGGTACCTCTTATTAATTTTTTAAAAAAGGGAGAGGCGGCTTCTCTCCTTTTAATCATTTAAACTAAACAAAAATCGCTAAATTTCTAGTATTTAAGGTTGTTTGATCAACTAAGAAAAAGCGCTTAGATAATTTCCATTCGCCATTAAAAAATTTAAACTCATCGCGGCGCTCTCCGGAAATCAAGTCGTGATGAATATCTGTCGAGCGGCTGCGATAAATAAGCAAATAGCTGTCAACAACCGCCCTTTCAGCCTCTTCAAGCTCAACAATACGCACATTGCTGACAAACCGCCGGGTTCGCGACGGCGGCATTTCCGCCCAGGCAAACTCTGTCTTCAAACGGTCAACCCGTATCTTTAAAGTGTTAATATCATCCTGAAAAGCAAACATATCCTCAGAATAATCAGGACGCTCCATGCCTTCTTTATTCACGCGGACCGGCATCTCATACCGCAAATCCGGATGCATAAGATTAAACCACTCATCAAATTCGATTTCATCAAGCAATTTCGCTTCATCATACAGCCATTGTTCGAACGTATATTTTGCCAAAACTTTTTCTATATTCATATCAGACACCTCCCCTATGCCTTCATTAAATCAAGCCAATAACGATAAAAGTTTCTGGAATTAGCTTCAGAAAATTTGTCATTATAAACCGTGCCGGGACCTGCAAAGTCTTTGACAGGAACGCGGTGCCGGCCCATCGTATAGTTGTACTTGAAGTTTTTAGAAAGCGGAATAGGCCCGGAAGCTGCATCAGTAATATCAGTAAATACCTCAGTGTCGTCTTGTTCGAAAATGCCTGAAGGGCTGAATGTTAGAATAAAAGCTTCACGCGAACGGCGTTTCCAATCTTCTGGGGCATTTTTCTCGACAAGGAACCATGTAATCACTTCCATCTTATTAACGGCAATCGGCCTCCACAAACGGATGGTTGTATTAGAGATGGCTTCTCCCTTCACTTCCGTATGTGAAACTAAAAACGATAAATTAGGGAATATGGTTCCAATCAGATTTTTTAAGTTAGATAATACTTCAAACTGCTTATCCGATAAGTTTTCTTTATATTCAGGAATTAATTCTTCTGGAAAAGCAAAAACTGGATTAGGCATGCCGATATTACAGCCATGTCCGTTTTTTGCAGACACTTGATAGCCTTTTTTCGAATAAGCAGCATTCGGGACCATGCCCAGCTTAGCGATTGAACCATGCGTGACCATCGTGTGATAGGAATCGCTGACAAAGTTATCGGCGCCTATCTTCCACTGGGAATGGATAACGAATCTTTGCGGCGGCCCGACAACTTCCATATGAGTGCGTCCGACGGCAAGGTCGATATACCATTTGAAATCACCCAAAAATTCTGATAAAGGTTCCGGATTATCATTCCATGTTCCGAAAATAAGACCTTTATACATATCGATTGTGACTTGATGCAGTCCCATAGATTTATAATCCAGATTTCCGCCGTAAATATCTTTTTGCATCGGGACGCCAATCAATTCACCGTTATTCTTAAAAGTAAAACCATGGTACGGGCAAGTGAAGCGTCCTTTGTTTCCTTTATCAGCACGGCACAATTTCATGCCCCGGTGTGTGCACATATTGTAAAACCCTCTGATTACACCGTCGTCACCCCGTGAAATAATCACTGAATGACCCGCCAAGTCTCTTGTTATAAAATCACCATTGTTTGGAATTTCCGATTCATGGCCTAAGAAAAGCCATGTTTTCAGGAAAACTTTCTTGTGTTCTAAATCATAAATGACAGGGTCGCCCATAATATAAGCAGGAATCACTCCCTTATCAGGTTTCACCGTCTCGTCTAAATATTGAATGATTTCCCGCTGTGTCATTTCTTCGAGGCAAATATCCGTTTTGATCATGATAACCCTCCTAATGTCAGAATTTAGGGATTTTGAGCCGAAAATGAATGTAATGATTTATACTTCGGAATTCATTTCGACAATGTCCGATTGATTCGCCGCATGTTTTCTTTCCCCGGGGACGAGAGTAAATAAAGCTATAGCGCCGATGACCGCATTAAATACGAGAAAAAGTATCGCCGCAGTAAAACTGCCTGAAACTTCGACCAAATAGCCCATGAATGCTGTTGTGAATCCGCCGACAATATTCGTAAAGCCCATTAAACCTGCCGCTTTGCCCGCAGTTTCCTTTGATGAATATTCAACAAGCAATAATTGCGAAATCTCCAGCACGCCGCCGACTGCCGCCAGACCGACACCCATCATCAACGCCGCAAGCGATGATATGTTCGTTGATGTGGCTGTAATCAGCGCAATCGCACCTATGAAAAAGATGACGGCGCCTATAAAGGAAGGCCTTCTTGTCTTATCTGCAATATAGCCGACCAACAAGACAGTGATTAAAGCTAAAATCCATGAGCTGGATACCCATGAACTCATCAGAGCAGTAGAGAAATGCCGTGCTTTTTCCAGATAAGTAGGGAGCCAAAAGCTAATGCCGTAGAACAGCACACTGTCGACAAGCATCACAAGCCAAATCATCCAGTACTTATAATTCTTCAGCAAATCCCCAAAGCCTGTATGATGAGAGCGCTGTGCTTTTTGGCCCTCTTGAATATATTGCAGTTCAAGATCATTAACCGCATGATGCTGCTTCGGATCATCGCGTGTTAAGAATAAAAACAACGGTAAGTTAATCAAGAACGAAAAGGCTGCCAACAAAAAGAATGACGCTTCCCATCCGCCTAAATTGAGCGTAAATATAATAATCGGCGTCCCAATCGCCGGTCCTAAATAGTCACCAATAATCCAAGTAGATTGGGCTCTGCCAAATTCTCTAGGCGGAAACCAATTAGAGATTAACTTATTGCAGACCGGAAACAGAACGGCTTCTCCAATGCCGAGAATCATCCGGGATGCCATAAATAGTCCGTAAGATGAACTTAAACCTCCCATTATCATCGTAATGCCCCAAATGAGCGTTCCGATAATGGCCGTTTTCCTGGGACCGATTTTATCCACAATAAATCCCCATGCAATATTGGCAAAACCATAAAAAAGGAGAAAGCCTGTCATCAGAAAACCTATCTTAGCGGTTTCACCTAGCAGCCCCAAATCTTTTAAAAATTTATGGTTCGTAATAATGACAGATATTCCTAACTTATCCATCTGGCCAAACACCCAAAAGAAAAAGATAGGCGGCGCAATATAATACCACCTGACCCGTGACCGCTTCATAGTTACCCTCCTTAAGACAAAAGAGATCCGAAAATGGCGTCCGTCCGTTCAGGTTTGATATCGGTTAACCAATTTCCAGCCAGTCATGGCTGTTTTTGAGTGCAGATAAAACACTTAGTGCTGCTAAATAGCTTGTTTTTGGGTTTTTTGGCATTGGATTGTTCTCAACATTCAGTGTCAGTTTTCCGAAATCCCCTTTTGCTTCAATGGCATGAATATTTTTATTAACATGGGGATCAGCGACGATTTTCACTCTCGTCTTTTCGGCGCCGATCCCTGCCAAAGATAGAATGATAGAGACGTTAATATTTTTAGGAAATTGGCTGATCGCTTCAAAGGCGGGGCCGTCAAATAAGACTTGTTCACTTTCTACAGGTTCATCAGTAAGCGAGGAGGCAGGCTTTCTCGTTGTCAAAGTGACTGATTCTAACTGTCCGGTTGATTGGGCTGCTTTCAGTACATCTAATCCGCCGATAGCGCCTGACGGTAAATAAATCTTTCTCCCGTTAAGTTCGGAAAGCGCCTTTAATTCTTCAAAAAAAGAGCGGTCAGCCAATGCACCAACACTGATAATTAATATGTCTTTACCGTGTCTAAGAATATCCGGCGCATATTGCTTTACAGATTGAACGGTTGCCGCTTCAATGATGAGATCGGTGTCCGATTGAAGAAACGCCTGAAAATCATCATACAAACGGGTACGGCATCTGTTGGCCAAATCTTCATAGCCCTTTTTATCGCGCACAAAAACCGCATCTATTCTTGAGCCGTCAAGGAAACTGTCCATATTCAAAGATTCCAATAAAAATTGCCCGATATTTCCGCATCCGATTAACCCTATTTTCATAAAATGTTCCTCCATTTAATCAGCAAAGCCATAAGAATCAGTGAATAATTCCAAACTGCCCCATTGTGTTTCCCTGCTTAAACCGCTTTCTTTAATGCCTGGAAAATCCAGCCGCAGATCTTGGAAAATCGTATGATTATTATGGAACACTGCCCCCGCCTCTAAACGATCGGCTATTTCACGGGCCTTTGCTTTATCTTGTGTCCATACGGAAGCTCTTAAGCCGTACGGCGTATCATTTGCCATTTCAATGGCTTCTTCTTCATCGGAATACGAAATAACCGGAATAACAGGCCCAAATTGTTCAACGCCTACTAACTCATGATCATGATCAATATTCGATACGATAGAAGGAAGCATAAAGTATCCTTTATCCCAAGTCTCTGTGTCCATTTTTTGACCAAGTTCAGCTACATTGGCGCCGGATTTTTTTGTTCGTTCAATGACGTCTTTCACAAATTCAAATTGCGCTTTATTATTCATCGGACCCATCATTGCGTCGGGATGAATACCGTTGCCGACAACAACACGTTCGAATTCGCGGGTCAGCTTTTCAACAAACTCGCTGTAACGCGATTCGTGGACATAGATACGCTTAATCGCTGAACAAACTTGTCCGGATGCTCTTAAGACGCCCATTCGAATGCGCTGGATATCCGTTTTTCCTAACTCAGCATCAGGCAAAATAAGCGCAGGATCGTTTCCGCCAAGTTCCATAAATAGTTTTTTTACGGTACCGGCTGATTGACTCATAATGATTTTCCCTGTCTCGGTGCTTCCTGTAAAAGCAATGGCTCTGACACGGGGATCCGTACACAATACATCACCAATCTTAGAACCTGATCCGGTGACGATATTAATGACGCCATCAGGAAATGAAGAAGCGACGACTTTTAAACAAGTTAAAACGGTTAAAGGACAATTCGTCGCCGGCTTGATAACGACTGTATTTCCGGCTAAAATCGCAGGAACAGCCCTTTTGAAAGTTAAAATCATCGGTGAATTCCATGGCGAAATCACTGCTGTTACGCCGCGGGGACGCCTTCTGACTTGAACTGTTTGCGCCGATTGGCCAACATTCACCGGTTTCCACCATTCGATTAAGGTATCCGCCATCCGGCTCATGACCTCTACACAGCGCAATAGATCTTTTTTCGCTTCAACGAGTGTTTTGCCATTTTCTCGTACGAATAATGAAACACTCTCTTCAATCATTGGTTTTAAAGCCTCTGAAGCTTTTTTCATTCGCTCTGCCCGCTCTTCAACAGAGGTCCTTGACCAAGTTTTAAAGGCCTTGGCGGCTGCGTCAATCGCTTGCGTGACATCCTGTTTGGAACATGCGGCTGCTTCGCCGACAACCTCATCAATATTCGCGGGATTGTGAACTTGTTTGGTTTCTTTTGCTTTATGCCATTCCCCATCTATTAAGAAACGCCCCGAAATTTCAGGGAATACTCCAATCATTTTCATCACACTCCTTTACAATTTCTTCGGACGAAACGCTTCACGAGCCCCCGGAGGCCCTTCAAACGGCTTCGCCATAGGCCCGACTTTCTCCATATCGACAACTATCATTGATGGTTTCCGCCTTGAAACAGCCGCTTCTAACTCCGAAACAAATGCTTCGGCCGATTCTGCCTTTTCGGCGGTAAAACCCATTGATTCCGCTAATTTGACAAAATCCGGGCTTAACAAATCAACAGCGACTCTTCGGCCGTATGCAGCATCTTGAATATTTCTAAGAATGCCATATCCGGCATCGTCAAATAAAATAATGATAATGGGCAGTTCTTCCTGTACTGCTGTCGCCATTTCTCCGACATTGACCATAAATCCGCCGTCGCCCGCCATCAAAACTACAACCTTATCTTTCTGTCCGAACTGTGCCCCAATCGCTGTCGGGAGCCCCTGGCCGATGCCGCCGCCGGATGCATGAATGGAGGTCCGCGGTTCGTAAATGTCGAAAAGCCGGCTTCCCCACACATTGGCTTGAACCGTCACGTCCCGAACAAGAATCGTGTCTTTAGGAAGCAATCGCCGCATGCCGTCCAAGAACCCTTCATAAGGTCCAAGTGTTTTTCGCAAATGATCACGCACTTGGTTTCTAATCGTTTCAACCTCTTCCATATATTGAGGATCAGGTGATATGTCCTCTTCTGAAAGAGATTCCAAAATCTGGCTTAAAATATATTTTGCATCGCCTATAAGGCCATAGGCAACATCAAAATTCCGGTTCACAGCTTCTAAGTCCGCATCAATTGCAATGTGTTCTTCAGGAACTTCAACTTGCCAATTTGTGGTTTCATTGCCGCGAAAACGAACGCCGATACTGATCAATAAATCCGAGCTTTTCACCAATTCTTTGACTTCTTTGTAAGAGGCAAAATGGCCGATACAAAGCGGATGATTCTCAGGGATTGAGCCTTTTCCGGATTGGCTGGTAATGACCGCGGCGCCGATAGATTCAGCTAATGTTTTTACTTCTTTTGACGCCTCAGCGGCAATGACGCCGCCTCCCGCCCAAATGACAGGACGTTTAGCAGATACAATTCGTTCAATCACTTCTCTATTAAAATGAAACTTTGTTTTTGAAGGAACCGCATCCACGTTTGGCGCTGCTTCTTGCAAACGGCTTTTCGGAATAATGGCAGATTGATAGTCGATTGGAATTTGAACGGTAATCGGACCAGCTGGCGCTTTCATTGTTTCATGAATAGCCTTCCGAATGATAGAAACAATTTGTTCCGGCTTGCGAAGCTGGTATGCTTTTTTGCATGCCCCTTCCATCATGGCAAGTTGATCCTTACATTCATGAATATAGCCTCTGCCTGTTCCTAAGTAGGGTGATGCCACTTCTCCCGTAATATGTAAGACAGGGACGCCGGCACTCCATGATTCTACTAATGAACCGGCGGCATTGCCTGCACCGGTTCCCGTACTCGTGATGACGACACCAAGCTTTCCTGTCGCTCTGGCATAGCCGTCCGCCATATTAACCGCACCGCTTTCCCCGCGGGCAGTAACTAGATGAATGCTTCCTTCCCGCAATATCGCATCATAAATGGGCATATTATGAATGCTTACAATACCAAAGGCCGCTTCAACACCGGCCTGAACAAGCTCATTAACAAGCGCATCTGCTGCAGTAAACTCAGTCTGAACAAGTGTTTTCATTTCACACCCAACCTTTGTAATAAATCTTATAAGGCCTTGCCTAAACCGCCGGCTGTTTCAATAGTAGAACCTGATACATAGCTTGATTTGTCAGAGGCTAAAAAGACAATCACACTTGCTACTTCTTCCGGTTCCCCGACTCTGCCAAGCGGAATATTTCTTTTCTTCGCCAATTCATGATAATAGCTCTCAGGATCTTGGTCTGGCGCATTTTTCTTTCTTCTTCGCTCCCACTGTTCAGTACGGATTAATCCTAAACTTACAGAATTAACCAAAATATTATCCGGCGCTAATTCATGCGCCAAAGTTTTGCTTAAATTCAAAAGTCCTGCTCTTGTTGCCGCGGTAGCAACCATATGGCGTTCAGGCTCTTTCGCCAAAGTTGCATTGATGTTAATAATCCTTCCCGAACCACTTTTTACCAAATAAGGATGAGAAGCTCTTACAGCGTAAATAATTGAAAAATACTTTAAGCGGATCTGTTCGTCCCACTGTTCATTTGTAATATCAAAAAAACAGCCCATTGTACTATGTCCGGCTGCATTAACAAGAATGTCTATACCTCCGAACTTCTCAGCAGCACAATCAATAAAATGATTCACTTGACTCTCATTCGTGACGTCACAAGTACTTGCAAATATCTTATCAGGTGAAGCATGATTAAGAAGTTGCTTATAAGCAGCTTCCATTCTTTCTTGATTTCTCCCGCAAACAGCTGCTTTGGCACCTTCTTCTAAAAACATTTCCGCTGTTTTCAAACCGACTCCGGAAGTGCCTCCCATGATAACTGCGACTTTATTCTCTAATCCTAAATGCATTTCTACGACCTCGCTTTCGGCGGGATTCTGACTTGTTACATTATGGGTTTATTTATTTTGATATTGATATTGTTTAAGCGCCCATCCTTCATCGGGCTCGCCAGCCATAAATGCGCGCGCTTCCTTTGACGGCGGTCCGGCAACGCCCCATCTATCCATTAAGTGAGGCACCCTTTTCCAAACTAAAGCTTCCCATTCAGATTCCTCTTCAATCGATATGAGATAACAGGTGTATTCAATAACAAATCCGGCCGGATCGGTAAAATAGCAGAAAATATTATTTCCCGGACCGTGACGTCCCGGCCCCCACATAATTTCATAACCGGCCTCTCTGACATTTCTGATCCCGCGCATAACCTCATCGACGCCGTCGACTTCATAAGCAATGTGATTAACCGAGTTGTGTGCGGCTTGATTAAAGGATATTGAATGGTGATTTTTGTTGCATCGTATAAAGGCCATTTGGTGTTCGCTCCAGTCAGAGACTTTAAACCCTAATACTTTTGTATAAAAGTCGACCGCTCTATCGATATCGACAGTATTTAAAACGACGTGATTTAATTTCATCGGGTCAACGCTTTTCTTTTTCCAGTCCGTCGTATGAATGTCCACCCACGCAGAAAGTTCAATACACCGTCCGTCCGGGTCCACAAATCTCAGCCCGTATCCTCCTCCGGCTTCATCTAAATATCCCGGCGGAGAGACGATCGGAACATTCAGCGATGCTAATGTTTCAGCAGCCTCATCGACCGCATTTTTATCAACCATTCCGAAGGCAATATGATGCAGTCTCTTTTTCTCCCCCGCATGTAAACTTAAAATATGGTTCTCGGGGCTTGCTCCGCGAAAATAGACCGAATCGCCGCTTTCATAGACTTTATCCAATCCCCAAACCTTTTCGTAATACTGGGACTGTTCAGATAATGATGGGGTGATTAAACTGACATGCCGCAAATGAGTAACACCTATCATTTTTCCCACCTCTTATTTGCAATTTCTTGTGACAGCACGAATGATTGACGATTAGGCAACACCGAAGACCATTCAGCCTTCGGTGTAAGCGATTTTATATGAACCGGGAATCCCTAAAGACTTGCCGCTCGGCATGTTTTTCTTTATTTTTGACCGGCAGCTTCTTTTGCTTTTTGGCGTTCGATGCGAAGCTCTTCTAAAGCGCTTCCTTCTGGATATGTCGGAAGCTGCGGCTTTTGCGCTCCGAGCATAACAAGCATAAGCGCGTCTTCGTCGCCGTCGTTTCTAACCCCTCTGTAAATGCCTGGCGGTGACCAAATGCAGTCTCTTGTTTCTAATGGAATTTCAAATCTTTCTCCTTCATTTTCAACGATTGCAGTGATTATGCCTTTAATTACGAAGAACACTTCTTCAACATCATGGTGAAGGTGCAAAGGCCCTTCTGAGCCAGGCGGCAGCAACATGGTGCTTAAAGTAAAGTGGTCGGATTTGATCACATTTTGATCGTTATGTTGACCTGTTCCGCCTCCGCCAATGTAGCGAATTTGCGCGCGTCGGTATTTTGGATCGATTTTTTCTTGGAAAGACAAGACATCCCAATCAATTTTTCTGTCTTTTAATCTTGCAACATATTTTTTCTCAAATTCTTCACGAGTCAGTTTTTCTGCCATCGTGTCATCAGCCTCCCTTTCATCATTAAAAACGAAAATTGTTTTATATACAAAACACTGTTTTGTATTTGCTAACAATATCTTAACACCAGAATCATTAGATTGTCAATTGAAAATATTCTATAAAATTTGTACAATTCAACCTGTTTTTAACGAAGCGTTTTAAAAAAACGATAAAATGGGGCTATCCAAAAAGTCAGTTACCCTGACTTTTTGGACAGCCCCTGTCTGTTAGTTTGATTTAATTGACTTTGCGGAGCCGCCATCCTTAAGAGGCGCCGCCGCTTCTCGTCGCAAGGGTGAGATGATGATTCAAGTCATCGCCTTTCTGAAGCATATACATCTTATGATACAATCCTCTCAATTCTAAAAGATCTTGATGAGTGCCCCTTTCAACAATCTCTCCTTTGTGCAAAACCAAAATGTGATCAGCATCCTGAATCGTTGAAAGCCGGTGGGCAATAGCAATGGTCGTTCTCCCTTTCCGCATGTTTTGAAGCGCTTCTTGGATCGCTTCTTCTGTTTCCGTATCAACGCTTGCCGTCGCTTCATCAAGCACAAGAATTTTTGGATTCAGCGCCATAGTTCTGGCAAATGATAATAATTGCCTTTGACCGCTTGACATGGCTGCGCCGCGTTCTCCGATCGGTTCGCCATATTTTCTCGGAAGTTTTTCAATAAAAGAATCAGCCTGAACAAATTCAGCCGCCTTAATGACCTGTTCATCGGTTATATAATCGTGGTTTAAGCGAATATTCGATTTGACATCTCCGACAAATAAGAAAGGATCCTGCAAGACAAGTCCGACTTTCCGGCGCAGCTCCTCGTCGTGAAAGGATTGAAGCGGGGCGCCGTCAATCGTAATCTTGCCCCTGTCTATCGGATAGAATCTCATCAATAAATTGATGATCGAGCTTTTGCCGCTGCCTGTATGGCCGACGAGCGCAACGGTTTCTCCCGGTTTTGCTGTAAAAGAAATGTTTTTCAAAATATCTGTTTTCCCGTCATACGAAAAACTGACATTCTGAAATTCAACCATCCCTTTGTCAATGGATGGGGTGCCATCACCTTCTTTCATCGGCGCCTGCCGTTTGTCATCAAGAAGCTCGAATACCCGCACGGCAGAAACAAGCGCTTGCTGGAATCGCGATAACTGCATCATCATTGAATTAACCGGTTCAAAAAGCTGGTCAAGGTAATTAACAAAAGCATACAAAACGCCTACTTCAATAACAGCGCCGAATGATTGAATGCCAAAAAAGCTAAGCGTAATCATAAGCACCAATAAATAAAGGGCATATACCGCCGGACGAAGCATCAAGCTGTTCAATCGGATGCTTTTCATCATTGCGCTGAAGTGCTGCTGGTTAATGGCGCCGAATTCCTTCCTTAGCCGATTTTCCTGGCGCATCGCTTGAATGATATTCATGCCTTGCAGAGATTCATTGAGTTTTGCATTTAATTGACTTAATTTCTGTCTGGTCCTCATGTAAATTTTCGAACTGAAACGGCGGTAAACCTGCATCAAAATAAAAATGATCGGAAAGATGATAAGGCAAATCAAAGCAAGCTTAACGTCTAAAATAAACATCCCGATAAAGATGCCTGCCAACAATGTCATGCTCTGGACAAATGTGGATAATACACTGACGTAAAGATCTTTTATCGCTTCTGTATCATTAGTTATTCTTGAAACAAGGCTTCCTCCGGGCGTTTGATCAAAAAACGCAAGACCAAGATGCTGCACTTTGCCAAAAACATCGACACGCAGCTGTTGAATAATTTTCAATGCAATCTTTTGAAAAGATATCAGCTGAAAGTAATGCATAAGAGCCGCGATTACGTATAACAAAATAAATGAAACAATTAAGACTATCAGCTTCAACGGATCAAATACGCGAGGTGTAAGATAATCATCGATAAACACTTTGGCTAAAATCGGGCCAAGCACATCACCGGCTGTCGCAATGATAAGCATTGTGAAAGCGCCGGCAAGCGCCTTTTTATGCGGTTTCATATATCGTATCAGCCTGCGGAAAGCACTTTTTCGCGAAACTGCCCCTGCTGTATCGTGTTCATTCATGAATAAGCACCTCCTTCTTCGACAAGAGACTCAAGCTGCTGCCTTCTGAACATCGATGCATACCAATGATCGTTGGCCATTAATGTGTCATGGGTTCCCCGCTCAATAATCCGCCCCTCTTCCAATACTAAGATAAGATCTGCATGCTGAACGGCACTGAGCCTATGGGCAGAAATCAATGTTGTCTTATTGTCCCGGTTTGCTTTTAATGCCCGCAAAATGGCTTCTTCTGTATGAGCATCAACCGCTGAAAGAGAATCATCAAGGATTAAAATGTCAGGATTCATCAATAAAGCGCGGGCAATTGAAATCCTTTGCTTTTGTCCTCCGGATAACGTCACACCCCTTTCACCGACAACCGTCTGATAGCCGTCTTTAAATTCAAGAATGTCATCATGGATATTGGCTAATTTGGCCGCGCGTTCAATATCTGCTATTGATGCCTCAGGCCGTGCAAAAGCAATGTTCTCGGCGATTGTTGCCGAAAAAAGAAAATGGTCTTGCGGTACATACCCGATCGCTTCGCGCAATTTGGACAATTTAACATTATAAATAGATACCCCGCCGATTTGAATATCACCGTCTTCACAGTCAAATTCGCGAATCATTAACTTTAAGAGCGTCGTTTTGCCGCTCCCGGTTTTTCCGACCACACCGAGCGTTTGACCTTGAGCTAACGAAAATTGAATATCTTTAAGCACAGGTATGGTATGTTCCGGATAAACCAACTGTTGGATATTAAAAGACACATGACCCCTCGGTACTCTGTCAAGTACTTCCTTGCGATCGACAATATCGGGTTTGATCTTAAGAAGCTTATCAATGCGGTTATAAGAAGCCCTCCCGCGTTCAACTATATTGAACAGCAAACCGAAAGCCAGCATGGGCCAAATAAGCTGGCCTAAATAAAGCGTGAAGCTTGTTAACTCTCCAAGCGTCATTGAACCATGGACAACGAACACCGCGCCAAAACTAAGGGACAATAGATAACACATGCCCACGATAAATATAATTGTCGGATCAAATAAAGCATCCGCTTTAGCAACAGCAATGTTTTTCGTGACGACATCAGCTGATTGCTTACGAAACAGATCCTTTTGGGCTTGTTCCTGACCAAACGCTTTAATGACCCTTACGCCTGCAATATTTTCTTGCACCTTATCATTTAATTCAGAAAAGGCTGCCTGCGCCTTATGAAACCGCTGATGCAAAAGTGACGCATAATAGCTTGTTGCCCATGCCAAAAAAGGCATTGGGATTAATGCAATAAGCGTCAGCTTCCAGCTGACGAGCGTGATCATAGAAACAGCCACCATGGCGCCCATTGTAATGGAATCAATCAGCGTTAAAATCCCTTCACCCGCAGCATCTTGCACAGCTAAGATGTCATTGGTCGAGTGAGCCATTAAATCGCCGATCCGCCGCTTATGGTAGAAGCTCGGCGACATTTTTGTAAAGTGATGAAAAAGGCGGTCACGAAGCAATCTTGCCAGTCGAACCGACGAACCAAAAATCATCTGCCGCCATATAAATCCTGCCGTATAACTCACAACACCGGCGGCTGCAAGGATGATCACCCATTTCCCTAAAATGGATGGCGTCAGCTGCCTATCCCGTATGGCATCAACAATCACGCCAACGACATAAGGCGGCAGCATCGACACCAAGCTTGAACACATTAAGAAAATAATACCGATAAGATATTTCCATTTTTCCTGTTTAAAAAACCACCACAAATCAAGAAAAATCCGCATAGCCAATCCTCCTATCACCCCGAAAAAACAAACAAAAACCATGAGGGAGCCCCCATGGCATACTTGTATCAAAGATGACCTGATCAAAATGCAGGCTGTCTTATCTTTAAGTAAGTCCAGGCAGGGCTATAACAACGGTATTTTTAAATATACCTTAGGTGTTCTTATTCCTTCATTCATCATCGTATAGCCCTCCCGCTAACATTGGTAATCTTTACTATATTTTAGTATATAAATCTTTAGATTATTAGTAAAGTTATTTATTTAAACAAAATGACTTGAAATGCCAAAACCTTCATTGAATACAGGGCTTCAATCGAGGAAAGCTAAATGCCAAAGGAGGGACAACCATGCTGAAAAAAGAACCTGAAAACCGCGAATCTGAAATCGACTACCCGGATATCCGAGAAATTGAACACAAGACACCGCATCCAGGGCCGGAAAAGTTTAAAAACCTAAATGATATCAGTTATTCGCCAGGCGAAAACACTGATCTTAACGAACATGCTCAAGGCTAGCACGCTATAAAAAACCGATTCACCTTATTCAAGGGAACCGGTTTTTTATAGCGGCATGAGCAATAGCTTCCTATTCAGTTCAGCATCATCCATAATGCAAAGAAAAATCGGCAAACGATGTTTAGTATAAAACAGCTCATATATCGCTTCTAACCTTTTCAAAAAGGAGAATATCAACCTATGGAGAAACAGGGACAAAAAGTTGATAATATCAGAAATGTCCTTCTCCCGTTTCTGGCCGGCGTCGGAACGGGAGCAGCAGCCTATTATACACTTAGAAATAGACAGCTGGCTGAACAACAGGCTGGGTTTGGGCAACTTCCCCGTGATAAAACTTTAGATAATACGTTTGCTCTTTTGTGTGAAGGATATCACTTTATTCAAAACAGGTGCCGCCGTTTCCATTCCGACATTTTCGAAACACGATTATTTGGCGAGAGAGTGCTTTGCATGAGCGGCAAGGAAGCTGCAAAATTGTTTTACGATACAGAGCGGTTTCAGCGCAAAGGAGCAGCTCCAAAAAGGATTCAAAAAACACTCTTTGGAGAAAACGGCGTGCAAACAATGGATGATGCCGCCCACAAACATCGAAAGCTTCTATTTATGTCGCTTATGACACCCGAAAGATTAAAAGTCCTTGCCGATTTGACCCTGGAACAATGGGAAGCCGCAATCGGCAAATGGGAAGCAATGGATCAGGTCGTCCTTTTCGACGAAGTCCAAGACATGTTATGCCGAATTGCTTGTCAGTGGGCTGGCGTCCCATTAGAGGAAACTGAGGTGAAGCAAAGAGCAAGTGATTTTGGAACAATGATCGATGCGTTTGGAGGTGTCGGGCCGAGATATTGGTCAGGAAAAAGGGCGCGGGCTAGAGCGGAAGAATGGATCAGAGGCATGATTGAACACATTCGGTCTTTTAAATTAAATGTTCCGAAAGATACAGCGGCATATGCAATGGCCTGGCACCGGGATATAAACGGAATGCTTTTGGATACGCAAATGGCGGCCGTAGAGCTGATCAATATTTTAAGGCCAATTGTGGCTATTGCTACATATATTACCTTCGGCGCACTGGCATTGCATGAACATCCCGAATGCCGGGAAAAATTACGATCAAATGAAAATCAGTATGTCCATATGTTTGTTCAGGAAATCCGCCGATTTTACCCATTCGGCCCTTTCCTCGGTGCACGAGTAAAAAATGACTTCACATGGAAACAAATCCGCTTCATTAAAGGAACATTAGTGTTGCTTGATATTTACGGGATCAATCACGATTCGCGGTTGTGGGAAAAGCCGTATGAGTTTAGGCCGGAAAGATTTAAAGATTGGAGCGGCAATCTATTTGATTTTGTTCCTCAAGGAGGCGGCGATTATTACCAGGGTCATCGCTGCGCCGGAGAATGGTTAACAGTAGAAATCATGAAGACAAGTTTTGACTTTCTTACAAAACACATTGAGTACCAAGTCCCTGACCAGGATTTAAGATACAGCTTAGTTAGAGTGCCGACGCTGCCTAACAGCCGGTTTGCCATAAGTAACGTTAGACGAAAGAATGCTTATTAACCGTTTTTGATTCAAAGAATGTTCCACTTTGAAATTTTAATAAACGTATTAAAGCCTTGGCTCTGGCCAAGGCTTCATCATTATTTCAGTAACTTCAAAAACTCTCTCATAAATCCAGGCAAGTCCGGCCAAGCATGTCCAGTAACCAGATTGCCGTCAACATAAAGCGTTTCCTTCGTATATTGAGCCCCGAGATTTTCTACATCAAACTGGCAAGCACTAAAGGCAGCCATTGTTTTTCCTTTAAAATATTCTTTGTTTTTTATGGCTTCCAATACGAGCGCTGCATGACAAATAGCGCCAACCGGTTTGTTGTTTTCAAAGAAATGATTGAGGATGCGAGGAATATTTTCATCAAGCCTAATGTATTCCGGAGCGCGCCCCCCTGGAATAATTAAGCCGTCAAAATCAGCGGGGTCGATATCCGCAAATGCTGCGTGGGACTCAAGCAAATAGGCTTGCTTTTCAACATATGTATCCCAGTCTACAAAATCATGGGCAACTGTGTGCAGCACTTTCTTTTTTGGCGAAGCAATCACAGCTTCGTGACCTTCCTCTAAAACCCGGTAATAAGGATAAAAAACTTCTAATGCTTCTACAGCATCACCTGTAATGATAAGAACTTTTTTAGCCATCTCTGTTCTCTCCTTTTCATTTTCATTCCTTTATATCATTATCTACCCTGACACATTTTATTGTAAACAGGCTCTTTTTGTCGAATTTTAATTGTACATTCCCATTTAACAGCTTACAGTTTGTCATCTCTGTCATTTCAGCTATACTTGTAAATAGACATTTGGAACTTGAAAGGAAGTCATCCTCAATGAAATCACTTGTACTTGCTGAAAAGCCCAGCGTCGCACGTGATATTGCGCGTGTCCTCGGCTGTAAGCAAATCAATAAAAATTTTATAGAAGGCCCGAAATATATCGTTACATGGGCACTTGGGCATCTTGTTGAATTAAAAATGCCCGAAGACTACGATAAGCAATATAGGACATGGCGTCTGGAAGATCTGCCGATTATTCCTAAGCACATGGGGCTTAAAACAATTCGCAAGACGAGCCATCAATTTAAAGCCATTGAAAGACTGTCCAAACGAAAAGATCTTAAAGACCTCGTAATTGCAACCGATGCGGGACGAGAAGGTGAACTTGTCGCCCGGTGGATTATAGAAAGGATTCATTGGAAAAAACCGATTAAGCGCCTTTGGATTTCTTCGCAGACCGACCGGGCGATCCGCGATGGTTTCAAGCAGCTGAAACCCGCCAAACAGTACGATAATCTTTATCAATCCGCTGTGTGCCGCGCTGAAGCTGACTGGTTGATCGGCTTAAATGTGACAAGGGCGCTGACGACAAAATACGATGATCCATTGTCTGCCGGAAGGGTGCAAACACCAACGTTATCCATGATTTTAGAAAGGGAAAAAGACATTCAATCTTTTAAACCGCAAGAATACTGGACCATAACGGCCAAGTTCGGCCCGCTTCAAACCGCTTGGGAACGAAATGGAGAAAAGCGGATCTTTGACCAGAAGAAAGCACAAGCCATTCACGATAAGATCCAATCAGAGCAAAAAGGAACGATTAAGGATATTCATAGAAAAGAAAAAAACGAGCAGCAGCCTTTGCCGTATGATTTAACAGAATTACAGCGCGATGCTAACAGACGCTTCGGTTTCTCTGCCAAAAAAACATTAAATACACTGCAGCGCCTTTACGAGCATTATAAACTCGTGACTTATCCGCGGACAGATTCCCGCTATTTAACCCGAGACATGGAACAAACCATGGCGGACAGGCTCAAAGCGCTCTCGTCAGCCTATAAAGCTGAAGTTCAGCCTATTTTAAAGCAAAAAGGAAAAGTCGCCGCTAAGAAAGTCTTCAATGATGCAAAAGTCACAGATCACCATGCCATCATCCCTACGGACGAAACACCGTTTATCGGAGATCTGACAAACGACGAACGGAAACTGTACGATATCATCGTTCGCCGCTTCTTGGCATTGTTCTATCCGCCATATCAATACGCGAGCATTCAAGTGACGATTGGCGCTGAAGGAGAAACGTTTGTTGCACGTGAAACAGTCGTTCTGGACAAGGGATTTAAAGCTATTACAGGCAAAGATGAAGAGAAAGCCGCAAACGAACAGCTTAACCATCTCAAAAAAGGCCAAGCCCTTGCAATTAAAGATTTAATGCTCGATAAAAGATTAACAGAACCGCCGAACCGATACACAGAAGCAGATTTGCTCTCCCGCATGGAAAAATACGGCCTCGGCACACCGGCAACACGCGCGGATATTATAGAAAAATTATTATCATCTCAAGCTGTTGACCGGAACAACGGACGGCTGTTTCCTACACCGAAGGGAAAACAGCTGATTGACCTTGTCAACGATGAACTTAAATCACCTGAACTTACCGCCCGCTGGGAAAGACAGCTGGAGGACATCGCCCGCGGCAAAGGGAATGCCAAGGCCTTCCTAGGAAATATCCGTAAGCAAACTAAGCTGCTCGTCTCAGAAATTAAAGCAAGCAATAAATCATACCGGGCCCACAACTTAACCGGTTCAAAATGTCCGGAATGCGGTTCACTTATGAAAGAAATTAAAGGCAAAGACGGCAGAATTCTCGTCTGCTCAAACCGGGAATGCGGCCACCGCAAACGGAAAGACCCGAAATTATCGAACCGCCGCTGCCCGCAATGCCATAAACGCATGGAAATTCATAAAGGAGATGCCGGCCTTTACTTTCAATGCAGAAACTGCAACATCGTCGAAAAAGCTGACAAACAGAAACGAACAGTCACAAAACGCGAAGAACGCCAGCTTCTCAAAAAATACAGCAAACAAAATGATTCGTTTGCGAACAACAGTCTTGCGGATGCCTTAAAATCGGCGCTTAAAGAAAAAAATTAGACATACACTGCAGGTCTTTTAGCCTGCAGTGTTTTCTTTTTTATCATCTATCTCTTATAGACCTTTTGACTAGTAAGATTTTAAAGGAGTTTTGTCTTCTGGCATCGTAAATATTCAATACATTATTATCACAACAAAGGAAGAGGTGAAAGGATTGGCCCACACATTAATTAAGCCTGATGATACATGGACCCTCTGGGCATTTCTTGCCGGTTGGGCTGCGGTCAGCATCTATCTTGAACAACGGTATAAATGGGCCGCAAAAGTGACGGGCGCTATTATTGCTTTGCTTGGATCACTCATTCTTTCTAACTTGAAAATCATTCCGACTGATGCCCCCGCCTATGACACGGTGTGGAATGATGTTGTCCCGCTGGCTATTCCGATGTTATTATTTCAAGCCAACATTAAAAAGATATGGAATGAGAGCGGAAAAATGCTCATTATCTTCTTAATCAGTTCTGTTGGTACAGTTGTCGGCGTTTTCCTTGGATTTATAGCATTAAAATCTTACATTCCTGATCTTGATAAAATCGCAGCAATGGAAACAGGATCATACATCGGCGGCGGGGTAAATTTCGCGGCGCTGGCCGCAAAATTTCATACACCCGGAGACATGGTATCTTCTGCGGTCGTTGCCGATAATCTTATGATGGCCATATATTTCTTTATGCTTATCGCCATCCCCGCACTGTCTTTTTTCAGAAAGCATTTCCGGACACCGTATATTGATGAATTGGAGAAAAACCCGCCAAAAGAAAAGGAAACACATGCGGCTTCTTATTGGAAACGGAAAAATATTTCACTAAAAGATATAGCTTTTACAGCTGGAAGCGCGTTTGTCCTAGTCGCCGTGTCTTTTAAACTGGCAGACTTGTTCCATAAACTTATTCCTTCCGGTGAACATGTTAACTTCTTTTTTAATTTGTTAAACGGATTAATTGGCGACCATTACCTGATGTTGACAACCATCACCGTTCTTGCGGCAACCATCTTCCACCGCTTTTTTGATAACTTAAACGGCTCGCAAGAACTCGGGACATACCTCATCTATATTTTCTTTGTCGTTATCGGTGTTCCCGCCTCAGTGCCATTATTGATTAAAAACGCACCTCTATTATTAGTTTTTGTATTTATCATTATTATCGGGAACCTTTTGATCACTTTTATTTTTGGGAAGCTGTTTAAGTTCAGCCTGGAAGAAATGATTCTTGCCAGCAACGCCAATGCCGGAGGACCGACAACGGCGGCTGCCATGGCTGTCGCCAAAGGGTGGACAGAACTGATTGTGCCAATCCTGTTAGTCGGAACACTCGGTTATATAATTGGCAATTATGCAGGTTCCGCAATGGGAAATTTACTTCAAAGTATGTTTTAAGATCCCTTTCCTTCTAAGGGATCTTTATTATCCTCTTGCTTTTTTCGCTCAGAAACGAAATCCCTTTTCATTTTCCCGATGATCTTAAACTGGTCTGTTTCAACTAAGTCTGGATGATCGAACGCATATTCATATTTCTTAAGCTTCTCGTTCACCATACAATGAAAAGAATAATCCCAGCGCAGCTTATGAATAAAATGCTCTCTTGAACCGTCGAAACCGGTCTTCCCTTTCAGCCAGTTAAGGATATCTGCCTCCCAAGCGCCAGGAAGCGGAGATGTGCCCGGAATATCTTTAAACCTTATCATATCTCCGTTAACTTTTAAGGCACGCGGATGATAATACCCGTATACTGCTTCAAAGCGTTCTCCATTTTGAAGAATGCATTTCCTGCTGCGGTGTTCCCGAATTCCGTATCCGCCTTCAGTGCTGTTCATATGATCAAATTGATTTTGATCGACAAGCGTAAGCCAGATTTCTGTTTCAGTGCCGGAAACTGGTGCAATAATAGCCGGAAGAGCTCCATAAGGCGCCAAAAATGAACCAAAGACAATATCCGAATCTTTCATGGCTGCCCGAAAGCAGATGGTGAGATCACTCATATCCGGCGTTAACCCAAATTTATAAGCTAATTGCGCAAGACAAACATTAGAGCCATATCCGAGCAGAGGGATTCGATCAGTGATCGGCGCTGCGTTTTCCTTTTTCAAAAAATCTTTCACCGCCATTTTCTCTCCGCTTGCAAAAGCAAGCGATCCAAGCAAATCATTCCGTTCGGAAATATGGATGATGCAGTCTTCAACAGCCGTTCCATATGTTTCTTCAATCTTATGAGCTTTGCCTTTATAAAAAATAAACGATGATACCGGGCGCGGGCCGGGATAAATATCCGGATGGTCATAAGGGCTTAAATCAAACGGTTTTGATTTTCTGAACATTTAGGGCCTCCAAAAAAGATTTTCTTGCTTTCATCTATTTCATCATGCTTCTGAAGTTAAACAAAGGCTCACTCATATTTTTAAAAAAACATAACCCATTTTATTAAAAATATTCAAGCTTATTAATCGTTAATGCCTTTGAATATCATTCCGAAAGGCTGTCATTCTTTAATTTTTATTTCATCCTCAACTTCAATTTAAATAACCGCTGCCGGATGAGACAATGGTTATTTCACAACCGTTCATTCGTCCGGCTGCGGATTAGACTTCATCTTCATTTCTTCCATTTTGGTATAGCGATTTTCATAATTAATAAAATCATGTTCCTTGTAAGCAGCTATTATACCGTGATAGCTGATATCTAAACCTACCTCCTCTTCCTCTGGCGCTGACCGGACAGGCATCCATAATTGGATTATTTTTAAACTTAACCATGTACAGGCTAATCCCCAGAAGCTTAATACAACAATCCCCAGAATTTGAATGAATAACAAATGCCAGCCGCCTCCAGAAAAAAGTCCGCCGTCTGAGGCAAATAAACCGACTGCAATCGTTCCCCATATACCGGAAACGGCATGAACTGGGAAGGCGCCTACAGGGTCATCAATGCGCCTCGCTTCAAGCCAATTGGCTGCGAACATCATAAGCAGTCCAGAAACTGCTCCAATGAAAATAGCCGCTTGGCTGCTGACAAAAGCACACCCGGCTGTTATCCCAACTAAGCCTGCTAAAGAACCGTTAATAACCGACGGCGCATCCGCCCGATGATAACGAAATAAAGTATAGATCAACGTTGCTGCTCCGCCGGCAGCTGCAGATAGCATAGTAGCGACAGCAATATGGCCAATCCGGCCGTCCGTTGCAGTTAATGTGCTCCCAGCGTTAAAGCCGAACCAGCCAAACCATAATATGAATGCCCCGACGGAAGCGAGAGGCAGATTGCTCGGTAAAGCAACGGCCGCTGTACCATTCGGCCCCAATTTTCCTTTGCGTGGACCGATAAAAATAGCAGCAGCAAGTGCTGAAAAACCTCCTAAGGTATGGATAATTGCAGAACCAGCGAAATCTTGCATCCCCAACTTTCCGAGCCAGCCATTTCCCCATACCCAATGCCCGGCTATTGGGTAGATAAGGGCTGTCATAAAAACAACAAAAAGTAAATAAGCTCGAAAATGGATGCGTTCTGCCACGGCACCCGAGACAATTGAAATAACCGCAATAACAAATGCCGCTTGGAACAGCCAAAATGTGTCCAAAGAGATATGGAGATTTAAATGAGAGGGATGACTTGTCAACATAAATCCATTCGTGCCGATCAATCCGAATTTATCATTCCCGTACATAAGAGCAAACCCGATAAAATAATAGCAGAGGGTTCCAATTGTAATGTCTGCAAAAACTTTCATAATAATGTTGACATTGTTTTTATGTCTGACAAAACCTGCCTCGAGAAGCGCAAAGCCTCCCTCCATAAGCAAAATCATTGCAGCGGTTAACACAACCCAGATAGTATCCAAACCAGCGCCGACAGCATGAATAGTCATGACAGCTGATCCCCCGTTTCCTGCATTATTTTTAATTGTTCGACAATTGAAGCCGGCAAAACAATCTCTTCCTGAAACGAGCCGTTTTCTAAATGACGAAGCGCTTCGTCTATTTTTGCAATGAATTGCCTTAATTTATCTATCTTTCTTAGCCGTTCTTTCACATGAACAAGATATTCAACTGCCTGGTGATGGCTGGGAGGGCGGGCTGCAAATAACTTCCGGAGCGGTGATAAGGACTGGTATAGAGCTTCTTTCGCTCTTTTGTCTTTTTCGTATTTATAAATTTTTTCCTTGACTTCAGTTATCTCTGCTTCCTTTTTCTGTTTCAGAGATTGAAGCATATGAACCAATTCTTCGGATGACACATGGAAAATTTTGTTTTGATACAACTCATCTACAATACCCATGTCATATCTCCTTACATATAACGTTATATTTTTTACAATTATATGAGTTATTGAATTTTTAGTCAATACAGATACTTTCTTTTCTTTATTAAAAGTCAAAAAACTCCTGAAACCATCCGGGCCAATAAATGTGATTAACAAGATGTTTGAAAAAAAGGAAGCAGCCATAAAAGCCCCCTATGAACCATTCATA
Organism: Scopulibacillus daqui; assembly: GCF_016908855.1. Classification (GTDB taxonomy): domain Bacteria; phylum Bacillota; class Bacilli; order Bacillales; family Sporolactobacillaceae; genus Scopulibacillus_A; species Scopulibacillus_A daqui. The sequence continues at coordinate 28,018 of NZ_JAFBER010000005.1, forward strand.
GGGAGCTTTCAACGATTAAAATTCACTTCCAGGCGGATAATGGTTATTGATTGTCAGTCCGCCGTCAATTTTAATGACTTGTCCGGTAATGAAGCATGCAGCATCGCTTGCCAGGAATAAGGACAGATTGGAGACATCTTCAGGTTGTGTCAGTCTTCCAAGCGGTGTTTTATAGATGACGCCTTCTTTGTATTTCCTAAAGCGATCGCCGGCATAGAAAGTTAAAGAATCGGTTTCAACGACACCAGGAGAAACGCAGTTAGCCGTAATGCCTTTTGGGCCTAATTCTCTTGCAAAATAGCGAGTCAGCGATTCAAGGGCCGCTTTGGCGGAACCGATATTAGCATAACGCGGCAGCGCAAATTCGCTGCCCATGCTTGAGCATGTGATAATGCGTCCGGCGCGGCCTTCCATTAACGGTACAGAACGCTGCACCGCTTGAAGCGTGCTATTGACCACCACTTGGTACGTTTTTTCAATATGATAATCTTTAATATCCAAAAGATCCTTGAAAGCTGTCGCTGCTGCATTAGCAATAAAGATATCAAGCGCGCCCCATTGCCTTTCAACATGATCGAACATCGCATCGATCTCTTCGCGGGAATCAAGATCAGCTTTAAAAATAAGCGCTTGTCTGCCTAATTGACGGATTTCTTCAGCAGTTTCTTCAGCCGCCCGGCCTTCTCTGCGATAATGAATGAGAACATCAGCGCCTTCTTCAGCAAACTTAAGGGCAGTGGCTCGTCCGATCCCCCGTGAGCTGCCAGTGATTAGTGCTTTTTTTCCTTTTAAAGTTTCACCCATTCATTTTTCTTCCTTTCTAATAAGTTGTCGCTTCTGATTGACAGCCATAGAATAGATCATATGCTTGGCGAATGGCTCTGGCTGCATTTAGATTCCTAGCATCTAAACTGCCGCCGATCACTTCAACTGGAACTTGACCTTTTAAATGGTCATAAAGTGCTTTGTCAGCAGTTTGTCCTGCACAAATGATAACTTGGTCAGCCTTAAGAAACCGTTCTTCCTCATCATTGCGAACCCAAACACCGTCTTGACTAATTTCCCGGCATTCAAAACCTTTTAAAATATGAACACCTAAACGCCTCAATTCAGAAAGGAGAACCCAACGCGTCGTTGGTCCGACCCCTTTTGCGATTCTCTTCGATCTAGAGATGATTGTAACATCTTTGTGATGAGGAAAATCTATCTTAACGCCATATTCTCCGAAAAAGCTCTTAACATCAGCTGGTATATCATTAGCTTGAGCAATAAGGCTGGCAAGGTCGCAGCCGATGCCGCCGCCGCCGACAATCGCGATTTTTTTCCCTAATGCCACTTTGCCGGATAAAACGTCTGAGTATGTCGCGACATGAGGCAGATTTGCACCCTTTATCTGCTTAGGGATGTACGGCTTAACGCCAGTGGCGATGATGACCTTATCGAAAGCTTTCAACTCTTCAACAGCAGGTTTGGCTGATCGTTTGATAGTGACGTTTAGTCGGTCGAGTGATATTTTATAAAATCTAATCGTTTCAAGAAACTTGTCCTTGCCTGGAATTTGCGAAGCCAGCAAAAAATGGCCGCCCAATTGCTCTCTCGCCTCAAAAAGTGCCACATGATGCCCCTGTTCAGCCGCCGCTTTGGCTGCAGCCAAGCCGGCAATGCCGCCGCCTACAACCGCAATGTATCGTTCCTGACGATGGCGGCTTTTTTCCTTCTCTTTTATTTTCCATTCCCATTCGTGTCCTGTCCGCGGGTTTACAAGGCAGCCAACCGGAAGAAGAGGGTTTCCTAATGTATGATCTAGGCATACTTGGTTACAGGAAATGCACAAATTCAATCCTTCACGATCGCCCTTCTGCGCTTTTAATGCAAAGGATGCATCGGCAAGCCATGGTCTCGCCGGCGCAACAAAATCCATCAGCTCCTGTTTCAGCATATTTTCAGCAACCTCCGGTGTATGGATGCGATTGGCGCCGATCACAGGAACATCTACTGCTCGCCGAATGTCGGAAACAACATAGGCAAAGGCGCCTGCTGGAACGGTCGCTGCAACAGTTGGAATCCGCGATTCATGCCAGCCGACGCCGACATTAAGAGCATCCACGCCGAGGTCGGCAAGCCGCCGGGCAAACTCAATTGTTTCCTCACGTGTTGTGCTTCCCTCCATATAGTCGTCTCCTGATATCCGATAAATAACAGGATAATCGCCGCCCGCTTGATCACGAATCCCCGCCGCAATGTCGAGCGGAAACTTCATTCTTTTATTAAGATCGCCGCCATATTCATCAGTCCGCCGGTTTGTCACCGGCGATAAAAATTGGTTAAGCAAATAGCCTTCAGAACCCATAATTTCGATGGCGTCAAAACCGGCAGATTTCGCGAATATCGCGCCTTCAATAAAAGCGTCCCTAACTTTCTCAATGCCCTTTACCGATAGTTCAACAGGGGTTTCCTTGGTTATCCTTGATATGATCGGACTGGGCGCAACTGGTTCTAAGCCGGTTTCAGAGCTTTTAGCGTAGCGGCCTTGATGCTGAAGCTGCAAAGCTATTTTTCCGCCCGATTGATGGACTGCTTCTGCCAACTCTTTCAGTTGATCGCGGTGGTCTTGTTCTGTTAAACAAAACATGTGATCACCGCCTCCTTCAGGAAGGACGGCAACACCGCCTGTGATAATAAGCGCCGCACCGCCTTTTACTCTCTCGATGTAAAAAGCTTTCAGCTGATTGAGTTGATTCCTGTCGCCTTCAATCCCGAGATGCATGGCGCCCATCAGTATGCGATGATCTAACGTCATTGATCCAATGGTTCCTTTTTGAAAAAGCAAAGAAATGGACATATCATTCACCCTTCAGCCCAAAAAATGTTTGGCGATAACAACTTTTTGTGTTTCGGCAGTACCCTCTTCAAACCACTGCATGCGGGCATCACGATAAATTCGTTCTATTTCGCTGCCTTTGAAATATCCGATGCCGCCAAATATTTGCAATGCCTTATCGGTGACCCGTTTCAGCATTTCAACGCTATAAAATTTTGCCATAGATGCTTTAGCCGGGACCAGGGCTCCCTGGTCTTGGAGATGCCCGGCATTTTTGCACAACAGGCGGGCCGCTTCAATATCAGCAGCCATTTCAGCAATGTGAGATTGAATAAGCTGCCGTTTGCTTAAAGGTTTGCCAAATGTTACACGTTCATTGGCTCTATTAACCGCCAGATCGAAAGCGCGCTGAGCAAGTCCGACACAGGTCATCGCTACGGAAATGCGGCTCGGATCCAAAAAGCCGTTAAGGGCGGCAATCAAACCTTGTCCAGGCTTACCGAGCAAATTTTCAGAAGGCACCCGGGCATCTTTTAAAATTAAATGCGCATGTCCGGTTCCTGTTTGCCCCATCGTTGGCGGCATCAGCTTAATATCTAGCCCCGGCGCATGCCTCGGCACCATTAGAGCAAGGGTCCCGTCATAACCGGTTGTTCCTTCAAGACGGGCAAAAAGCAAAAAATAATCAGCAATATCGCCAAATGAGATCATCCACTTCTCGCCATTGATAATATACTCGGACCCTTCCCGGCGTACGGTTGTTTTAATATCGGCTCCGGAACCGCTGTTTGGTTCTGTCAATGTGAAAGTTGCTAAAATATCACCTGCAATAAGCGGTTTTACAAATCTTTCTTTCTGTTCCTCATTTACAATCGGCAAAAACGGCCGCCAAATGCCGTTGCTGACATGAATAATCACTCTAATTGATCCATGTGACTGTGCAAATAATTCAATAATCTCAAGATATTTAGAAAAGGAAAGACTTCGGCCCCCTAATGATTCCGGTGCCGTCAAATTAAGATAACCCCGTTCTCTTAATGCGTTCCAAACCTCTTTCCCGCATCGGCCGGTTTCCTCTATTTTTTTGGACATTTCTTGCAGAGGACCGTTAATGTATGCTTTTATTTCATCTTTTAATTGTTGAAACGTTTTATCGTCCATGAAGCATCCCCCTGCCTTAGCTTAATCATTAATTTTTTCAAGCCTGACCTTTTTGTTATGTTCAATCAGCTTTTGATTTGAAGTTTATCTGCAATCATTTCCCTTAAAATATATTTCTGAACTTTGCCTGTGATCGTCCGCGGCAATTCATCAATTAACTCCAGATGTTCCGGCCAGTAGATTTTTGCAACATTCTTGGAATCCAGATAGGATGTTATATCTTCCAATGAAAAATCCGTTTTCTTATTAAGGGTCACATAAGCGCAAATCCGTTCGCCTAGACGAGGATCAGGCATGCCGACGATCGCTGCGTCTTTAATATTTTCATGCTGGTATAATAAGTTTTCTATTTCTGCAACTGGAATTTTTTCACCGCCGCGGTTAACAATGTCCTTAACACGGCCCGTAATTTTTAAATAGCCGTCCTCATCCATAACAGCTAAGTCGCCTGTCATAAAAAAGCCGTTTTCGTCAATTGATTCTTCATACCAATCGTGATGGTCTAAGTAAGTTTTGAACATCGCCGGCGTTTTGACGCGGTACATGCCTTCGATCCCGGCAGGAACCTCATTGCCTTCTTCATCGGTTACCTTCATTTCCATGCCTTCAATAACTTTGCCATCGGTGCCCCAAATCCTTTCATCATCACTGTAAGGCGAATTGACGCTGACAAGGCAGGTTTCGGTTGAACCCCATCCGCCGACGACTTTGCACTCTAAGGCTGCCGTTGCATCATGAGCAAGCTGTCTCGGAACGGCTGAACCCGTCGCAACAAAAATTCTCAATCCTTTTGGCGGATGAGGATCCCGAGAAATATCTGCTAAGAACGGCATAGCCGCTTGAACAAAGGTTGCCCCATGTTCTTCAATGGCAGCGCGCGCTGTTTTGACATCCCATTTGGGTTGAAGGACTTGTTTCGCGCCGAGATTGAGGGCAGCAATCATACCGTACAAAAATCCCGTTTGGTGTGCGAGCGGCGATGGAACCCAAATAATGTCGTTTTCTGTTAAGCCTAATGCTTTTCTATGAGCTTCAACGGCAAAACTTAATGAACCGTGAGTTTGAATAACACCCTTGGGTTCGCCAGTCGTACCTGAAGTGAAGAGCAGCTGGGCGTTGGTTTCTGATTTCGGCATGCGCTTATCAATGTCCTCTAAATGGGGTTCATTTACCGCTAGTCCGCCTAAGCAATTTTTTATATCATATGGATCTCTAGATTTAATCACAACCTTGGATTCTAGATAAGGAAGATCACCTGAAAGACGGTCAATCATCGTTTCATATTGAAAGCGGCGAAACGCCTCAGGGAAAATCAAAATTCTGCTTTTTGATTTTTTCATAATAAAGGAAACTTCATGGTCGCGAAGCGCTGGCAAAATTGGACAAGCGGTTGCGCCAATTTTCCAAATCGCCAATGTTGCAACGATAAATTCCCACCAGTTTGGCAAAATATAAGCTACAAATTCTCCCGGTCTTATTCCTTTTTCAATAAGTCCTTGAGCCGTACGATTTGCCAGATCCTCTAACTGGCCGTAAGTCAACTTTATCGGCGTTTCAAAACTGAGATCAACAATAGCTTCTTTGCCTGGCTCAACTTTGTCTAATTGTTTTAAAAACATCTGCTGATTGTCCAAATTGTACGGTTTTACCATACGGAAACAGTCTCCTTAACTTGTTTTCTATCACTTTCAATTTTCATAGATAAACCTAATTGTTTCATATGTTCCAAGAATTCAGGATAAGAAATTTTGAAAGCATTAGGGAAAGTCAAATCACTGACTCCCTTAGCTCGTGTAGCAGCTAAAGCAAAGGCCATCTCGACCCGATGATCATTATAAGTAGATATTGGTGCCGCTTTTAAAGATTCTGTCCCGTTAATGATTAAATGATCGCCTTCTTCTTTTATATCCGCCCCCATTTTGTTTAGCTGGAGCATCGCTTTAACACGATCAGATTCTTTAAATCTTCCCGGACCGACGTTCCTTAATACTGTTTTTCCTTTAGAAAGTGATGCCAGCACACACATAGCCGGAATTAAATCCGGAATGTCTTTCATATCAATGTCAAGGCCGGCAGTCGTCCGAATGCCATCGTGCTTAATATGTATGCAATCATTTTCACGATCAATGCCAACCGGCAAGCCCATCTTTTGTACAATCTCCAAAATTCTACCTTCAGGATGGGAGCCTGCTTGAGAAATACCTTCTAATGTTAAGTCGGAAGGATGAAGAGCTGCCAAAACAAATAAAAAGGCGGCTGATGAAAGATCAGGCTCTATTGTCATTTGACAAGGCTGATAAGATTGCTTAGCAGGGACAGTCCACATCCGGCCATTTTCATGTTCGATCACTTTAATGCCAAATTGGCTTAACATATGAATGGTCAAATGAATGTACGTCTTTTCGTTTAAAGGAGGTATGGCTTCGATGATAGTATCCTCAGCAGCAAAAGGCGCCAAAATTAATAAGCCGGAAATCCATTGGCTTAATGTCCCTTTAATTTTTATATGACCGCCTTTTGGCAGCCCGGGATATACAGTTACCGGTAAACGCCCGTTATCCGATTCGAGTTTTACGCCCATATCTGACAAGGCATCGAGCAGCGGACCCATCGGCCTTGCTTTTAATGCTTTATGCCCGTCATAAACCGCGGGTCTTTCTTTTGATAAAGATCCTAGACCAATTAAAAATTGTGAAGTTGTCCCGGAACTGCCGACACGAACAATGTCATTTTTTGGAGCATACTGTCCCCCTTCGACAACATAACCGTCTTTTGTTTTACTTATGTTAATCCCTAAGTCTTTTAAAGAGTTAAGAGAATCTTTGATATGCAAAGCACCCGATTGACCTGTAATGCGTGTCTTCCCTTCAGCTAATGAACCGAAAATTAATGCGCGGTGGAGATGGTATTTTGATGCTGGTACACGGACAACACCGTTAATCTTTCCTTGGAATGTTTTTACTTTCAATCTTCCCATTGAGTAAAACCCCCATGCGTAATAATGATAAAGATTTATATTTATTCATATTGTCCGTACTTCCTATTGATGAGCGCCAACCTGCAGAAGCCAAAACTATGGAAGATGAAGAGCAAAAGACAATGAAACTCATTTATTAAAAAATACAAAAATGGGAAATAGAATAATAAGTTTAATTTATATGACAGTAAAAATTTTTATATCGTCCAAGCACATTCCATTAAGATGAATGCCGCGATCTATAGACTCAATGGAATGAGGAGAAACGTACATTGCGGAAATGCATATTTCAGCAGCGATGCAGGCAGACCCTTAACCCGTATAACAAAAATCCTGATCCGGCGAAAAATGTTCAGCTAACAGGCTACGAGTTCCTTTTTGCCCGTTCGCGGCGGCGGGCATTCGTAAGCATTCCCTCAGCAATCGTCATCTTCTGCATTTCCGCAGTTCCTTCTTCAAACCAAAGTGAACGTGCATCGCGATACAGACGCTCAATGGGACTGCCGACGCAATAGCCGATGCCTCCAAATAAAGATAAAGCCCCGTCAGTCACTTCGCCAACCATGCGAATAGCATTAGCTTTTGCAATAGATGCCTCGAGAGAAATATCTTGCCCATCATCAAATTTCTTAGCAGCGTCTAAGCAGAGCAGCCGCGCGCCCTGAACAGCAATTTGCATCTCTGCCAGACGCATCTGAACGGCTTGACGACTGGCAATCGCCTTTCCAAACGTTTTTCGTTTTCGAACATGATCTAAAGTCTTATCCAAAGCCTCCTGCGCTAAGCCAACCGCACTTTGCGCAATACAAGCGCGGCTCTGATCCAGGAAGCCGCGGACAGCTACACCAAAGCCGTCGCCGATTTCTCCAAGCACCTCATCTTCAGAAACCTCGCAATTATCAAATGAAACAACAGCGTGAGAGCACCCTTTATCGCCCATCATATGTGCCATAGGTTCGAGCTTCATGCCCTTCCGTCCATTCGGTATTAAAAATGCGGTTAATCCGCCTCTGCCTGAGCCGCCTTCCATTTTTGCAATAACAGCTATAACAGAAGCCTCTTCAGCAAATGTGATAAGGTGCTTCCGGCCGTTCAGAATAAATTTACCGTTCTCGTATTTGGCCATTGTCTTTAGGTCAATGCCTGTCCCGTTGTCGGGTTCAGTCAATGCAAATGCTACAAGTGCACCATCTTCAACCAACTTTGTAAGCCAATATTTTTGCTGTTCTTTTGAACCTTGCCCGACAGTGCGCCAAATACTGTTGTAAGCATGAAAAATCATCCGGATAGAGCCATGGCAATGCGACATTTCTTCAAGGATCGGAAAATATAGGGAAAGAGGCAGCCCTTCGCCGCCAACCCACTTAGGCTGCGTCAGTTTATGGAAACCAAGTGCCCTTATCCGTTCCCACAGCGCTTCAGGAATTTCCTCAGAGCGCTCTATTTGCTCAGCCCAATCATTCGCCTCTTCTTCCCGGAATTGCAAAACCCTGTTGCGTATTTTATTGGCGCGGCTGACAAGTTCCGAATCAATGGTTTGATGGTTTACTTGAATAGCATCCTGTTCAGAATCATTTAATATGCCCATTCCAATCCCCCATCCATGTTTTGTTCTCAAATGAAATTCCTTTTGCGACTCTATTTTTACTTTTTATGGGAAAACTTAACTTGCTCTTCTCTAGCGGCGAAATCGCGCTGACGCTGCGTGAATGAACAACTTTACAGCATTTACTTCACAGGTTCTCTTTCCGGAACAGAAGCCGAACCCCTTAATTCTTAAGAAGGCTCATCTTTTATGCCTCAAGCCGAAACCGTTCGCGCAATTCTCTATTTTTAATTTTCCCGGAATGTGTCATTGGCAATTCTCTTAGAAATTCCAATCGATCTGGGTATTGGAACTTCGCTAAGCCATGCTTGCCGAGGTAATCACGCAATGCTTGCAAAGTGAATCGCTCAGCGCCTTCTTTCAATACAATACATGCGACAGTTTGTTGTCCAAGCGTCTCATGCGGCGCTCCAACGACTGCAGCTCTCTCAACGGAATCAAGACCGGAAATGACATCTTCGACACTTTTGGGGTCAATTTTTGTGCCGCCGCGGTTAATCACATCATCTGCCCGAGCAATAAAACTGTATCGGCCGTTTTTATCTTGCCGAAGCAAATCGCCGGAATGGAACCATCCTTCATCATCCCATTGACGCTTGGCCGCTTTTTCATTTTTATAATAACCGGCACAGAAGTTCGGTCCGCGCGACCAGAGTTCGCCAATTTCACCTTGCTTTACATCATTGCCGTCTTCATCAACCAGACGAATTTCAATGTCTTTAAGTGCGAAGCCGACCGTATTGCTGACTGCCTCAATCGGGTCATCCGGACGGTTCGCCGTGGCTACAAAACCTTCTGACCAGCCAAACATGCCGCCGACCCTTATGCCGCCGTCCGTTTGCAGCCTTTGGAGGATAGTGCTTGGCACAGGTGCTCCTGCATATATAAATACTTTAACACTCGATGTATCAGAAGATTTTAAGTCTGGAGCATTCGCAATATGGATGACATGAGGCGGTGCGCCAATAATGAAACTTGGTTTCTCTTTTTCAACCCACTTTAATGCACGCTTAGCTGAAAATCGGTCTAGAAGGAGGATGCGTCCGCCGGCGGCAATGGTCATCATAACACCGGCAAGCATGCCCGTTTGATGGCTGATCGGCGCCAAGTCAAGGACACCGCATTTGGGGTCATAACCAAAATTTTCAACCAAGCTGCGGGCTGACCAAAGGTAATTTGCATGAAGATGTACGATACCCTTCGGCGACCCTGTTGTACCTGAAGTAAACACCATAACAAATGCATCTAACGGCTTTGGTTTGTTCTCATCAAGGACATCCTTGGGAAGGGCCTTGCCGCTGTTGCGCAGCGATGAAAACGTTGTTGCATCATTATGTATACCGGAAGTATCGCCTTGTAAGATGATGTGTTCTATGGAAGGAAGTTCTTTTTGGATATCCAGCGCTGTCTCAAATAGAGGCTGTCCACGGTAATGTCCCGCAATAATCCAAGCTTTTGCGTCTATTTGTTTCAGACTTTGGACAAGCGCTTCTCGGCCAAGGTCGACTTGTAAAAATACACCGACCGCACCAATACGCGCAGCACCAAAAATAGCGATCACGTAGTCAAGGGTGTTAGGCATTTGAAGACCAATCGTATCGCCTTTGCGTATGCCCATTTCATATAAACTGGCAGCAACTGACTCGATTTCTTGCCACATTTCTTTATAGCTTAGACGCCGATGCTCATCCTTGTGGATCACATCAGGATAGAGCTGTACATGGCGCTCCAAAACATCGACAAATGATTCATTTGTCCATAAACCTTTTTCAATGAATTGAAGGGCACGTTCTTCTGTCAGTGTTTTTCCCTCAAATTCGAACATGATGTTTCTCTCCTTTAAAGATTAATCTAAGCGGCCGATAATATAATTGATTGCACCTGAAACCGTTGAAAGCTGCCCAAAATCAGAGTCAGGAATCTCAATATCAAACTCGTCTTCAAACGCAATGGCAAGTTCGGTAAGATCAAGCGAATCCGCGCCAAGATCATCAACAAACAAGCTGCTTCCCTGTACTTTAGAAGGTTCAACTTGCAGCTGGCTGGAAACAACATCTCGTACTTTTTCCTCTATTTGTTCTTTTGTAAATGCTGTTGCCATATCATCATCTCCATTTCATTTAATTTATATAGCTAGAGTAGTTTTATAATTTTGACACCCCGGAAGGCTATCCCTTCTTTCTGCAATAAAAACCAATTGTTAAGCTCAAAAAACACCACATAGACGCATTAAGCGAAGATGGTGCCGTCATTATGAAGTTTTCCAGCTGGTCTTTCGATACTCAGCCGACGAGATGAAACAATTTCATTTCGCCGGCGCCTGCCAAATTTAATCATATCTATCTTGTTTCTAAGAAAAATGCAGCACCTCTTATCGGCTTTATTCTACTCCTGAGGAAAAACAAGTTCAAATAGTTTGATTGTTCGGTCAAATACCGGCGATATCTGCCCGTTCATAAGCCAACATCATAGAATCCTATGGTTTCCGGCATGAACGGCTACGGAACAAGCAGTGTCATGCCTCCATCTAAGCGAACCGTTTGCCCCCGCATCATCTCGGCTTCCTTCGAACATAAAAACAAAGCGACATTAGCAATATCATCTGGTGTCACCATACGATGATACGGCATCTTCTCCTTAACCGCTGCCAATGTCTTGTCCATCTCCGGAAAATGCCCCAATGCATCTGTTTCAACCGCTCCGGCTGAAATAGCATTAACATTGATTTTGCGCGGCGCCAATTCTATGGCAAAGTAACGGACCAGTGATTCCAATGCCGCTTTACTGGCTCCGACCGTTGTATAATATGGGAATACCCGGTCCGAACCAAACGATGAAAGCGCAAGCATCGCGCCTCCCTCTTCAGGCATTAATGACGCAGCTTGCTGAGCGCCTATCAGGAACGCGCGGGTATTGATGTTAACAGTCCAATCCCAGCCCTTGACGTCCACTTCCATGGCCGATCTATTCCGCCCGGAGGCAGCATTGTGGATAAAAACATCTAAACGCCCGAATTCTGCATGTATATCGTTAAACATTTTAATAATTTTTTCCTCTTGGGCCATATTCGCCCGTACAAGCAGCGCCTTGCGTCCATAACTCTCCACTTCTTTAACTGTTTCTCGAGCGGCGTCGCCGTTGCGAAAGTAATTAACAACAATATCAGCGCCTTCCTCGGCGAAACGCAAAGCAAGTTTGCGGCCGATACCGCGTGAACTGCCTGTGATACAAACAACCTTATCTTTATATCTTTTAACAGGGATTTCCATGTTAATTATTCCTCCTTAGCAGACATTTCATACACCTCTTAATCAATGTCCTGTCTAAAAGGTAAAGGTATAGAATATATTCTATCAAGACATAATATTCAAGCAAATCAATGTTGTCCTTGAAACGGTTATGATAATATAATGAATGTTACCATTATTTATACTCATTATTCAATTAGCAGACTTTTATCATCCCGTTTCTTTATGCCGCTTTGATTATGAAGCCGCTTCCGGAATGGTTTTCTTTACGCTTTCCAGAGGGAAACGGAAGTAGTGCCATGAATGATCTCGACGAAGAAGCGCCGCTTTCAGCAGTTCTAAAGCAAAGGTGATCCCCTGGCCTAACTATCTAGCGCTGACCACTAACATACATCTGTGAGGTGAATATAAATGAGCGACCGTACTCGCATCGTCGTCACCGGTCTGGGTGCCGTCACGCCATTTGGTTCCGGAGTGCCTCAATTTTGGGATGGCATTGTCTCTGGACATTCTGCTATCCGCGAAATGGAAAATGACCATTGGCAACAATGGGTACCCGCCGCAGCTCAAATTTCAGACTTTAACCCATCTGACTATCTGACAAGAAAACAAATTCAAAATACAGACCGATTTACACAGTTCGGCCTCGTTGCTGCAATGGAAGCCTTCCGCGATGCTGGATGGAAAGATGGCCATTCCCTGCATAAAGATTATAGTGAGGATCGGATTGGCATCTCAATCGGATGCGCCTTTGGCGGCGTTCAAACTTTGGAAGAAGGCTCAGCGAGAATTTCCTCTGGACGGTCAACCCGGGTAGGCGCGCGCCTTGTCCCGAAAATGATCCCGAATGCCGCTGGCGCAGCCATCGCAAAATATTTCCAATGCCATGGTCCTGTAATGACATACGCGACAGCTTGCGCCTCCTCCGCTAACGCCATTGGCGAGGCAAGTTATTGGTTAAGATTAGATGAAGCTGATATGGTATTAGCCGGCGGTGCTGAATGTCTGTTCAGCCCTGTCATTCTTGCCGGACTCCGCGATTCCGGCGCCATTGCAACTATCGGCCCTGAAGACATGAGCCAATGGTCTCGTCCTTTTGATAAACAACGCGCAGGCATGGTGATGGGAGAAGGAGCAGCAATGATCGTTCTTGAAAAGCTCGAACACGCTAAAGCGCGCGGTGCACGTATATACGCCGAGCTTATCGGATACGGTTCGTCTAATGATGCCTATCATGAAACAGCTCCAGATCCTAAGGGACGCGGAGCCGCATTAGCAATGCGAAGAGCAATTAAAAGCGCCGGGATAGAAGCGAAGGATATTGATTATATCAACGCTCATGCAACAGCTACACCAACAGGAGACATCGCGGAATCTATTGCACTTAGAGAGATATTTGGCAGTCATCTAGACAATATCCCGGTCAGTTCTATTAAAGGTTCGATCGGCCACATGCTTGGAACAGCAGGCGCTATTGAGAGCATTGCCTGTATTAAGGCAATGAACACAAGCACTTTGCCTCCTACTTTAAATTGCGATGATAAGGAAGAATTTGCCCCTCGAGATGTCGTGCCTAACCATAGCCGTACCTCCCGTATCTCTCGGGCTTTAAGCAATTCATTTGGATTTGGCGGACAAAATGGTGTTTTGATTTGGAAAAATGCAGAATCGATTGATAAAAACAACCTTCTGTAAGAGGCTTTGAACAACCTCTTACTTTTTTATGCTTTCAAAGATCTTTTTTTGCTAATAAGCCCTCATCTATATTCACAGCCATATATGATTAACCGCTGCTGCATTAATGGCTGCACTATTAACCTTCCCAGTCATGATTTCCATATTTAAACCTTGGAATAGATAATGTCAAAAACACCGTTCGAAATGGAAACGGTGTTTTGAAGATATTACATTGAATATTGATCTTTAGGCAAAGGCGTTTCCTCAGACTTCCTAAATGCCCTTTCCCATTTAGATACAACAATACAAGCAAGAGCGTGCCCGGGTACATTAACGCCGGTGCGAGCCATATCCATAACCCGGTCAACACCTGCGATAATTGCCACTCCTTCAGCCGGCAGCCCTACGGCTTGAGCCGTTGCCAATAAAACGACCAGCGAGCCTGATGGCACTGCTGCTATCCCTTTGCTTGTCAAAATAAGAACAAGCATTGTTAACAGCTGCTGCGACAATGACATGTGTACGCCAAACGCTTGCGCCAAAAAAACACTGGCTACTGATAAATATAATGTAGACCCGTCACAGTTTAGAGAAAGCCCAGATGGAACAACGAATGAAACGACCCTTTTTGGACATCCGTAATTCTCCATCCGTTCCATCAGCTGAGGCAGAACAGTTTCTGTGCTTGTTGTTGAAAAAGCGATCAAAAACAGATCCCAAATCATTTTCAACACTTCAAAATATTTAATTTTAAGGAAAGACGCTATAATCGGGAAAAGAACAAAAACGATAACAACAAGGCCTAAGTAAACGCTTCCAATTAATTTCAGCATAGGGATTAACAGCTGAATGCCGTATTGTCCGACAGAGGCAGCCATTAAGGCGAAAACCCCGATTGGTGCCACAGTCATGACCATTTGTGTTAATTTAAACATAATATTTGCGACGGACTCGCAAAAACGTAAAGCGGGCTCAGATATTTTTCCAATGCTTCCAGCAGCAACGCCAAACAGAATAGCAAAAAATATAACAGCCAAAAGGTCATTTTTAGCCATAACATCAATAATATTTTCAGGGATGATGTTCAGAAGCATTTGTTTAAAGTCAACCACTTGTTCTGTATACCTTGATAAACCGGAGATATCGCCTTTGGCAATATGTGAAAAGTTAATGCCGTGTCCCGGTTTCAATAAATTAACAATTAATAACCCAACACCTAGGACTAACGTCGTAATAAATTCAAACCATATAATAGTCTTTAAACCTATGCTCCCCATTCTTTTTATATCGCCGCTGCCGGCAGCCCCAAGAACAATGGTTGTGAAAACAATCGGAACAACAATCATTTTAATTAAACGTATAAATCCATCGCCAATAGGCTTTAGCGCCATCCCAAAGTTTGGGAAGAAGTGCCCGATCATTGCCCCAATAATTAACGCTATTAGGATTTGGTAGGCTATTGTTTTTTTCATAGATACCCTCCTTTAAGATGTATATTTTATTTATCATAATCACATCTAAAGGAATATATTCGAGTTATATCATGCCATTTCCTTTCCAAATGAGGCCATCTGGCTGCCCAAACAGTTTTTTTAAATTATCTATTCATGCTCAAATCTATTAATCCCATTGTCTATAACACTTTAAATTGATATCAGTAGCAAAGTGTCGACAGCTCATTAATATTGTTTGATTTTGTATTTAATGTAAAAAAAATCATATCCCAAACCGTTTTTTAACCTTTATAACGTATCATGTAACCCCATATTCAGCCCTCTAGTATCATCTCATCAATATATTTATAAATGGTTCCGCTTTCAAATGCTATTTGAACTTATTCCATATGACTTTGTCAAATACCCTTGATATTCATTATTAACGTGTTATTATAAGACCATTGTTCAAAAAAATACGAACAAAACTGAAGAAAATGCGAACAAAGCTAAAAATGATAAGGAGGCATTCGAATCGAAAGCAATCAAGTCGATTTTTATAGAACCGCTTCTCTGGCGGAAAAATTTTCCCTAAGTTAGACTCCCCATATTAAACATCAGAGTCTCAGACTATATTTTAAGTTAAATATTTCCATTGTGGATACAACGATTAAATTAGATAAAAGGAGTCAAATTATGCATTTTGGCGTTTTTGTTTCACTTGGCATTTATATGATCGCTATGCTTCTCATTGGTTTCTGGTCATATAAGCGAACCTCTAACTTATCAGACTATATGTTAGGCGGACGAGGACTCGGGCCTGCCGTCACTGCTCTATCGGCTGGAGCCTCAGATATGAGCGGATGGATGGTCATGGGGCTTCCAGGAGCGATGTATGCAACAGGCATATCCAGTTTGTGGCTGGCCATTGGATTAACATTGGGTGCCTATATTAATTATCTTGTCCTCGCTCCCCGTCTTAGAACCTATACTGAAATCGCAAATGATTCAATAACCATCCCGGATTATATGGAGAATAGATTTGGAGACAAGAAGAATATCCTCCGCCTTTTTTCAGGACTCGTCATTCTTGTTTTCTTTATTTTTTATACGTCATCTGGTATGGTTTCCGGCGGAACACTGTTCGAAAGTGCCTTTCATCTCGACTATCGCACCGGCCTCATTATTACAGCCGCTGTTGTCGTATGTTACACACTTTTCGGCGGTTTCCTAGCGGTTAGTTTAACAGACTTTGTCCAAGGGGTCATTATGTTTGTTGCCCTTGTGTTAGTTCCAATCGTTGCCCTTACAAAAGTCGGGAGCGCGCATACCGTCATTCATGATGTTCGCAGCGTTGATCCATCACTTTTAAATATTTTCAAAGGCACATCAACACTTGGTATTATCTCATTAATTGCATGGGGGTTAGGCTATTTTGGACAACCTCACATTATCGTCAGGTTTATGGCTATCAAATCTGTCAAAGAATTAAAGTCAGCGCGCCGGATCGGCATGAGCTGGATGACTTTAACGATTTTTGGTGCAGCAGCCACAGGTCTAGTCGGTATTTCTTATTTTCTCGAACACGGTGGCAAGTTGGATAACCCCGAAACTGTCTTTATTCAATTTGCCAACGTGCTCTTCAATCCGTATATCACTGGCTTTTTATTGGCAGCCATGCTTGCGGCTATTATGAGCACCGTTTCATCTCAATTATTAGTTACATCAAGTGCGGTAACCGAAGATTTTTACAAAACCTTTTTACGCCGTAAAGCCTCAGATAAGGAACTTGTTTTCGTCGGCAGACTTGCTGTTCTTGTTGTGGCTTTGATAGCCTTTTGGCTCTCCTATAAACCAAATGATACCATTCTCGGTCTTGTCGGACATGCCTGGGCGGGATTCGGTTCTGCCTTTGGGCCAGCGATTCTATTAAGTTTATATTGGAAACGCATGACGAAGTGGGGAGCACTTGCCGGAATGATCACGGGCGGCATTACAGTCATCGTCTGGATACAAACAGGCCTGTCACATAAGCTGTATGAAATGATTCCAGGATTTTTCCTGAGTATGATTGCTGTGTTCATTGTCAGCCTGTTAACAAAAGAACCGTCTGAATCAGTGAAAAAAGGATTCAAAGAAATGGAAAATCAACTGTCAAAGCAAAAGGCATCATAAAAGATAAAAAGGCGCATGCCCGTAAAGGTTACCTTTATGGCATGCGCCTCCTCTTATGTCTTTATTGATGCCATTTCCGGCAAATGAAATTTTAGCGCGTTCTTTTTTCCTCCACCCCTATATAAAAGTTAAAAAAGAAGCTGGATAACATGGAAAATAAATATTCGATCCCCTTAGAAATAGGGAGTCTTGCCGAAGAAGTATATTTGGATGAAGTGCTCTTCAAATAATTGTATAGTCGCGTTAAAATAAAATAGCATATAATTAGAAAGATTAAAAAAGTGAGGTGGAACTGTTTTATGGGTAATCCTAGTATAGGCGAGTCGGACATAGCTCCGACGTTAGAGGAAGTCATGCAGCTGAATATCCGAAGCGGGTTACTGCATAAAAGCAGTTGCCGCTTTACTTGAATTTGGAAATGATGACTTCCTCCTATAAGAGAGGAGGTTTTGTACAATGGTACAAAAAATTTGGAAGCCATTCAAAGGCCAAAAAAAAGAATCTGTAAAAATCCAAGGTTTTGATATTAATTTAAACCAAGAAAGCTTAAAGCGTATTGATCGGCTTGTAGATCGCTATGAATCAGAAATTCTTCATCAACTTGACAGTGAATATACCCAAAAGACAAAATGGTCAGACCGGCTGGCAGATAAAATCGCACAGTTTGGAGGAAGCTGGCGCTTCATTATTTGGTTTGCAGTGTTCCTAAGTATCTGGATTATTTGGAATAGCTTAATGTTTACAAAAGCAGCCCACTTTGATCCACCGCCATTTATTTTGTTAAACCTATGTTTGTCCTTCATCGCCGCATTTCAAGCGCCTGTTATTATGATGAGCCAAAATCGCCAAGCTGCGCGCGACAAACATGAATCCATTATCGACTTTGCGATTAATTATAAAGCTGAGCAAGAGATTGACGATATGCAAAGGCGCCTTCATCATATAGAAAATGAGTTGACAGAGATCAAGGAGCTTTTGAAACAGTCGAAAAGCGAATAACTATAATCCAAGTAGCGAAAATCATTTTTTAGGGGAGCTGAACATTCGCCCCCCTTCTATATAAATCTAAACAACTGTCAGATCCTTTCAATTATCTTGTCGACTAACCCGTATGCCATTGCTTCTTCAGCTGTCATAAAGAAGTCGCGGTCCGTATCTTTTTCTACCTTTTCTATCGGCTGGCCAGTTGTTTCCGAAATAATACTGTTGATTTTCTTTCTCATCCCTAAAATACGCCGGGCACTGATTTCAATATCGGTCGCTTGCCCTTTTGCCCCTCCCAGAGGTTGATGGATCATGACTTCGCTATTCGGAAGGGCAAGCCGTTTACCTTTTGTACCTGCTGTTAATAACACTGCCGCTGCTGATGCTGCCATTCCTGTACAAATGGTCTGAACATCCGGTTTGATATATTTCATCGTATCGTAAATCGCAAAACAAGATGTGATTGAGCCGCCCGGGCTGTTAATGTAAATTGAAATATCCTTATCCGGATCTTCAGCAGCAAGGAATAAAAGCTGGGCAACAATACTGTTAGCCATATTATCTTCGATTTCGGTACCGACGAAAATGACTCTGTCTTTCAATAAGCGGGAATAAATATCGTAAGACCGTTCACCGCGATTTGATTGTTCGATAACATAAGGAATAAAATTTGACATATAACCACTCCCTAAGCGGCGAGTAATAACGCCGATTTTTGTAAATGAGACCTATATGCTTCAATCCATGAAAGCAAAACATTGATTTCCGCTTGGTAAAACGGCATAACAAGTGTTTTTCCGTTATTCAGTATTATTGGAACAAGATAATAGACCGAACGGCCGCTGCCGACACCCTTAATCAGGCGACTGCTAAATTGAGAATGTGATGCCATGCTGTTAACGATACCCGCTTCTTGCTTATACAATGCAGCAAACCGCTCAGGGGAGCCGCTGTAAAACGTTTGAACATAAGTTCTGACATCTTCTTCATTAGAAGCTGAATAGATATCCTTTTTCTTATCAATCAATTGAAGTTTCTTATGAGCACGATGGAGAACAGCTCTGACTGCGCCTTCTTTACTGCCGATCATCTCGGCGACTTCTTTATGAGTAAAGTTAAACCCTTCAATCAGCAATAAGACAGCACGCTGCTTTGGCGTCAGCTTCTTTAATAAAATGCCCATCGCTTCTTCCACTGCCGCTTTATCTTCTGATTCGTTTAATGATATGTTGGTTAACTCTGCGGAATCATCTATATCAGGCTGGCGCTTTCGATGCCGATCAATCCATGCATTTGAGGCAGCCTTGAACAAATAAGCCTTCGAAATATTTCGATTATGACTTTTCCATTTACTGAACGCTTTTATTAATGTGTCCTGAAACAAATCTTCCCCGTCCCATGACGACTTTGCCAGAGAAAGACAATAACTTTTTAATTGGTGAAAATACGGCTTGATCGCTTTTTCAAAATCCGCATCATCAATAATTGATGACGTATCACTAACCGATGCCTGCATGATGCCCCTCCTTTTTTACTCGGTTATCTATAAAAACGAAAAAGTGAGCGGAAACGTTACGTTTTTTATAAAAAATTTTTTCTTTGACAGCATTTCCTTTCTGTAATTTTTCATTCTGTTTCTTATCTTAAAATAAAGTGACATTCTTAAATTCTTATACTCATTATATATTTATTTCCTTTAAAGAAAAGTAAGCGCAGATTTAGGCTCCCAAACAGAATCTTTTCTTACAAACTTCCCGAATACGTTAAGCAGAAAGCGAATGGAAGGTTGACAACTTGCAGAGGCCTGCACAAGATCGCTGTCAAAAATGATTGAAGCGCAATATGACATGTCATACCCCAACAAATATTGTAGAGCCAATATTATAGAGCCCATATTATAGATCCCAAATAAAAAACCCCTTCCAGCGCATCAAAAGCACGGGAAGGGGAGAACCTTTTTGGGCCGCTTTAAGATTTTACAAGCTCATTACCTTGGCTTTGCAGCATTTTTTCTCGATATGCTTTTTGTTCTTTTTTGGACATTGCTTTGAAGTCCTTCAAGAATTTTTCATATTTCGGCATGACTTCTTTCATCGTTCCGTAGTCCTTTACCCGGCCGTATTCCAGCCATAAGGCTTTTTCGCAGAATTTCTTCATTTGCCCGATGGAATGACTGATAAAGAAGATTGTTTTACCTCTTTTTTTAAAATCATTCATTTTGTCATAACATTTATCAGCAAATGTTTGGTCGCCGACAGACAGCGCTTCGTCAATAACAAGAATATCGGGATCAACTGTCACTGAAATTCCAAATCCCAGGCGAGACTTCATACCGCTCGAATATTTTTTTACAGGCTGGTCGATGAACTTGCCAATATCCGCAAATTCAATGATTTCCGGCTCAAGCTTGCGGATTTGCTTTTTATTGAAGCCCAGCATCAAACATTTAAGTTCAATGTTTTCTCTGCCTGTCAGCTGGTTATTGAGTCCGGATTGAACCGCAATCAGCGAGGTTTCACCCTTTGTTTTCACAGTGCCTGATGTCGGCGGAACAATCCCGGCAATAATATTGGACAGCG
This sequence comes from Scopulibacillus daqui, assembly GCF_016908855.1. Classification (GTDB taxonomy): domain Bacteria; phylum Bacillota; class Bacilli; order Bacillales; family Sporolactobacillaceae; genus Scopulibacillus_A; species Scopulibacillus_A daqui. The sequence continues at coordinate 48,679 of NZ_JAFBER010000005.1, forward strand.
TTGACTTTCCTGAGCCGTTAATTCCGACAATGCCAACGACATCCCCTTCTTCTGCCTCAAAGCTGACATTTCTCAAAGCATAGAAATCTTCGCCGTAACCGGTTGGCAAGATAATGTCCAACAATCTCTCAGATGTCTTTGTATGCAGTTTATAACGCTTGGTCACATTTTTGACGATTACTGATTTCCCCATGATTCATCACATCCATCATTACTTATAATCAATAAAATGGCCTCTAAACTTTACATGCATCATGGAACCTAATAATAGCATCACAAATACTACGATCCAAAAATAAATAGTGTATTGATAATGTTCAACAAAGTACCATGAAGGTTTGCCTAACAGCGCGGAACGGTAGCCTTCTACAATATAATATAACGGATTAATCCTCATTATAGTTTGGATAAAATGAGGCAGTCTATTAGGCGCCCAAAGAATTGGTGTTAAATAAAGCAGCATCCGCATAATCGCTTGAATAAACATCTGCACATCACGTACAATCGTTGTCAATGTGGATGTAATCAGCGATAAGGAAATAAGAAAAGCTATTGACGCAAACATATAATAAGGCAATTGAACAATTTCTAAAGTGACTGGAAATCCGCTGAATTGCAATATAATGAATACAATGATGAGCAGCATTAAATGTTGGTAAAACTTTGCCAAAATCACATAACTCGGTATCGCACTCATTGGAAAACTCATCTTTGACATCATATTTATGCGTGTATAAATGGATTTAGCCGACTGAGTGATAGCCGGATTGACGAAAAACCAAACAACAATCCCCGCCAGCATCCATTGAAAAAAAGGAATGCCGTCAACGGCGCTGTTTCGGCGAATGCCGAAGCCAAAGACAAACCAATATACAGCAATTTGAATCATCGGGTTTATGATTTCCCAAAGGATGCCGAGGTAATTGTTTTTATTCGCGCTTTTTACTTCATAGGCCGCTAGCCGCTGAATTAAATAAAAGCTATTTATTTGTTCCTTTATTACGGTTATCATTGATTTCATGTTGGGATCCTTCCTAAAAAGACTCTCTCAACTACTCTCCGGGACGCTTCACCATCCTCCAAATAACAGAAACGGTGATGAAAATGCTTAAAATTGTCCGGACATTTAAAGTTGTTTTTTTCGATATCAAAAATAACGTCGATGACCTCATCCGTTGTTTTGACAAGCGGACCTGGCGCCTCTTTCTCAAAATCAAAATAAAATCCTCTTAATTTATCGCGATAATGTTCAATGTCATAAACAAAAAAGATCATTGGACGATACAAATTCGCATAATCAAAAAAAACAGATGAGTAATCCGTTATTAATAAATCAGAAATGAGATAAAGCTCTCGGATATCCTCATGATGAGAAAAATCATAAGCAAAACCTTGAAACGGAGATAAATCGAAGTTTTCCGAGACAAGATAGTGCATTCTGAGAACAATAATATAATCATGGCCTAATTGCTTTTGCATTTTATGAAGATCTAAATCCAGATCAAATTTATAGCGGCCTTTGGCGTAAAATTGATCATCCCGCCAAGTAGGCGCATATAATAACACCTTTTTATCAAGGGGCAGGCCGCATTTTTCCTTAATCTTCTTTATCGTTTGCTCATTATTTTCCTTGTAAAGAAAATCATTTCTTGGGTATCCCGATTCAATGATTTCTTTATCAAATTGAAACGCTCTCCGAAAGATCTTCGTCGAATAAGCATTCGGAGATATTAAATAATCCCATTTCCTCGTTGCTATCTTAAAATTTTCCTTATATACTTCGGTTGTCACTTCGGGCATATGCACTTCATCAATATCCTCCGCTAATTTCTTCAGCGGCGTGCCATGCCACGTCTGTAAATAAGTAGTATGTTTAGGCTTAGGCATCCATAAGGGAAGCCTGCTGTTAATCACCCAGTATTGTGCACGGGGCATAAGGGAAAACCATCGAAATGAAAACCTTTTTATAATAGGTACATGACTCTCTTCAAAAGTTTTGGCGTACCTTTTATCAACGCTCCAATACATTTTATACTCCGGATGATTGCTGGACAAGTATTCATAGATCGCTCTCGGATTGCAGCTGTATTGTTTGCCGTGAAAACTTTCAAATATAACCACATTCTTTTTCACAGGCAGACACCCAATTAACTTAAAAATACCTTTATAAATACTTTTCGCTTTCGGGTGTCTTTTTATTTTCGTAAGCAGGCGCTTCATATTAATCATTCCTTTATCACCCGAAGGAGGTCTATTACAAAGTACCTCTTTCTCTTTTTTGAAGCCCCATTGATGATTCCTTTTCAAATAAATATTTAACAAGGTTTTTACTGGAATGTCCATTAGAATAGACGTTCCATTTTTTAGAAAATAATGCGACCTCATTTAAATCAAACTGATGATCTTTTATTTGGCTAACTAATTGATCTGTCGTATATACAACGGGACCTGGAACAGACTGCTCGTAATCTTCCCAAAACCCTCTTTGGCTTCGGTATTCCTTAAGATCATACGGAAAGAAAATCATCGGTTTATTCAATAAAGCAAATTCATAAGGAATAGACGAATAATCAGAAATAAGAATATCCGTGACAAACAGAAGATCATTGACATTTGGATAGCCTGAATAATCATAAACAAAACCGGGATATTTTTCTTGAAAATTGACTGCCCGGTCTTTAACCGCCGGATGAAAACGAAGCAAAAGCACGTATTCATCATGCAATTCTCTGTACATTTTATCCAAATCTAACTTTAAATCAAAGCGGTCAAGTTCATGGTCGCGAAATGTTGGGGCATATAAAATAACCTTTTTGCTTTTTAAAGCTTGATTTTCGCTGTATAAATCAGAAGTGACTCGCCGCTTGTAATCTTGGTCAAAAAAAAGGTCAGTCCTTGGAACTCCCGTCCTTAAAATCCGATCAGGCGGGAGATCGAAAGCCTCTATAAATATATTGGCCATCGCTTCGGAACCGACAACAACTCTATTAAATTTTTGATAAACGTTGGAAAACCTTTTTTTCGCCGCAGCGCTTCGATGCAAAATATTTTTATCTTTTAAACCGAATGTTTTTAAAGCGCCGGCTGCATGCCATAATTGAACGCACTCAACGCCTTCTTTAAATTTAACGGCAGATAAAAAGCCGTAATAATTGTCAACAAATATATACTGTGATGTGGCTATATGATAAGCAGATTTTATCATATCAATGATATGATATGTTTCAAACGCTATCGTTTTTGCACCATTGATATTTTTAAATTCTTGAATGCAAGAAGGCTTGCATAGGAAGACAATTTCACAATCTATTTTTTGGCTCTTTATTTCTTCATAGACAGATAGACTGTTTTGCCCAAAAGTGGAAATAAACGTAACTTTTCTTTTAAGCGGGAGCCAATTAAAAGCATTGAATAATATCTTAAAAACAAACAAGTAAATGAATATAATAAATTCCCTAACCATTTCTTGACTGAAGCAAGTCCTGTTTAATTTTTGTTGTTGAAATACCGGCCGTCCGAGGCAGATAAACCACATCACAATACTCTTTAAGAAAGTCAAAATGTCCTTCCCAATCGTCGCCCATGACAAAAATATCAATCTCATGTTCTATCACATCCTGAACCTTTTGTTCCCAATTTTGCTCAGGAATAACCTCATCAACGTAGCGAATGGCTTCAAGGATCATTTTTCTATCTTCATAGCTGTGATAAGCCTTCTTTTCTTTTACAGCATTAAACTCATCAGTTGAAAGCCCTACTATTAAGTAGTCGCCCAGTTCTTTAGCTCTTCTTAGCAAGTTAATATGCCCGCTGTGGAGCAAGTCATACGTTCCGTAAGTGATGACTTTCTTCATTATTATCTGCTCCTTTTTTTCATTGTCCTTCATACCTGTTACGGCAATCGGCATATCAAACAGAAGATGCAACTATTGCATTGTTTCTTATTTTTCAGAGTGAGCTGCGATTATAGCGGTACGGTTTCTACTCATTTCTACATCAATTCATACATATAACCCATTATACTCAAAATGCATCAGATTTCAAATAGTTATCCACAGGCCTGATTTTACTCTCGGCTTGAATGCCTTTCTTAATATGTAATATGACCTATAGAAGATTTAATAATGCTTGGTAATCATCTGAATTAAAGGAAATTATAAACATAATCTATAACGCTTTCTCCGGAAATAGTCATCTGTGATATTCAGCCATTTCATGCGTTAGAGCAGGAAATATCGCAAAAATAACAAAGATACGTTTAAAAAACTAAAAAAACAGGTATTAATCCATTGTTACCTGCAACATGTCCTATTTGAAAAACTCAGAAAGTCCCGTTAAGCTTTTTTTAGGCAGACTTTTTAACTAAAATGAAATATTTCCAAAACTCGTGGAGGTGTCACCTATTTGCTGAAATTTGACAATGTAACAAAGATATATGAAGGAGGAAAAAAAGCGGTTGATAAAATGAACCTAGAGGTTGAAAAAGGAGAATTTATTGTTTTTATCGGGCCGAGCGGCTGCGGTAAAACAACAACAATGAAAATGATCAACCGCTTAATCGAACCATCGGAAGGTACGATTTACATCAACGGTGAAGATATCATGAAAAAAGATCCGGTGAAGCTAAGGCGTTCTATTGGATATGTTATTCAACAAATCGGGCTGTTTCCTCATATGACAATCCGCGATAATATTGCGCTTGTCCCTAAATTGCTAAAATGGCCTGAATCTGAAAGGCGCGCCCGCGCGGAGGAATTATTAAAGCTGGTCCACTTACCGCCGGAATATTTAGATCGGTATCCTCATGAATTAAGCGGCGGCCAACAACAACGTATCGGTGTACTGCGTGCCCTGGCAGCCGACCCGCCTCTCATCTTAATGGACGAACCCTTCGGAGCCTTAGACCCTATTACGAGGGATTCCTTGCAGGAAGAATTTAAAAATTTACAGCAATCACTCGGCAAGACAATTGTCTTTGTCACGCATGATATGGATGAAGCAATCCAGCTGGCCGACCGCATTGTGATTATGCGCGACGGCAAATTAGTGCAAGTCGGCACCCCGGATGAAATACTTCGGAACCCGGCAAATGATTTCGTAGAAGAATTTATCGGCAAAGAGCGTTTAGTGCAAGCCCGCCCAAATATTCAGACTGTCGAACAAATCATGAACCCTGCTCCAGTGACCATTTCTGTTGATAAGTCATTGTCGCAAGCTATTGAATTAATGAAACAGCGCCGAGTGGATACATTGCTCGTTGTCGATGACCAGCAAATCTTACAAGGCTATGTCGATGTTGAAATGATCGACCAGAAACGCAAAAAGTCTTATCAAGTCGGCGAAGTCATGGAAACAGAAATGTATACAGTAAAGAAAGATACACTGCTGCGCCATACTGTTCGCCGGATATTAAAAAGAGGCATGAAGTACGTCCCTGTTGTCGATAACGATCATCGTTTAGCCGGCATTGTCACCCGCGCAAACCTTGTTGACGTCGTCTATGATTCAATCTGGGGCGAAGAAAATCCCGAAATGACTGGACAACAGGAGGGATGATATGGATAGTGTCATAAAGTTTTTGTCACAAAACTGGAGTGAGATACTCATCAAGTCATGGGAACATTTATATATTTCTCTCGCCGCCGTCCTTCTGGGCATCATCATCGCTATTCCGCTCGGGATCGTCCTTACGCGAGTCCCGAAAATCGCCGGATTTGTAATGGGCATTGTCGGCGTCATTCAGACCTTCCCAAGCCTTGCCATACTGGCCTTCTTTATTCCAGTCCTCGGTGTCGGCCAAGTACCGGCGATTATAGCGCTATTTGTCTATGCACTTTTGCCGATTTTAAGAAACACATATATAGGCGTTAGAAGCGTCAATAAAGGCATGCTTGAGGCAGGACGCGGCATGGGCATGACAAGCTGGCAGCGGATTGTCCATGTGGAATTGCCTCTTGCCGTCCCAGTTATAATGGCCGGGGTTCGCCTGTCAACGGTTTACTTAATCGGCTGGGCAACGCTTGCTTCATATATTGGCGCAGGCGGACTGGGCGATTATATTTTTGACGGCCTCAATCTGTTCCGAACCGATTATATTATCGCGGGTTCTGTCCCGGCAATCATTCTTGCATTGATTGCTGATCTTTTGTTGGGCCGTCTAGAAAGATGGGTCACACCCAAAGGGATTAGAAACTCTAAGGAAGCCATTTAGAAGGAGGTGTTTCAAAAATTGCTTAAACATAAATGGAAACTGTTATTCACTCTAATAATCGCAGTTGCATTACTCAGCGGATGCGCTTTGCCGGGTTTGAGCGGCCCCAAAGAAGACACCATTACCATCGGTGCACAAAATACGACGGAATCCATGATCGTCAGCAGCATTGTTCAACAAATGATCGAACATGACACAAAATTAAAAACAGAACTAATCAACAATCTTGGCTCATCTACGGTGTCCCACAATGCGATGATAAGCGGTGAGGTAGATATTACCCCGACGCGCTATACGGGCACTGATCTAACCGGTGCATTAGGAATGGAACCCGTCAAAAATCCTAAAAAAGCGCTGAAAATCGTACAGCAGCAGTTTGCCAAAAGATTTGACCAGACATGGTTTCCTTCGTATGGCTTCGCAAACTCGTATGCTTTTACAGTCAGAAAGGATCTAGCCGATAAAAATCATTTAAAAACCGTATCCGACCTTAAAAACATTGCCCCTCAGCTTAAATTAGGCGTAGACAGCAGCTGGCTGAAGCGCAAAGGGGACGGTTATGATGGATTTGTGAAAACATACGGTTTTCATTTCGGGCATACTTATCCGATGCAAATCGGCTTAGTCTACCAAGCATTAAAAAACAAAAAAATGGACGTTGTACTTGCCTACACGACGGACGGACGCATAAAAGCCTTTAATCTCGTTACTTTGAAAGATAATAAAAGGTTCTTCCCGCCGTATGATTGTTCGCCGGTTGTCCGCAATGATGTGTTGAAAAAACATCCGGAAATTCGAACCGTTCTCACTAAGCTTGCGGGAAAAATCAGCACAAAACAAATGCTCGAAATGAACTATGAAGCGGACGTGAAATTAAAAGAGCCATCGGTCGTTGCTAAGGAATTTCTAGAGAAACATCATTACTTTGATAATAAAGGAAACCCGCCGGCTGAAAATAAATAGTCAAGTCAGACACTTGGCCGCCACTGATTTGGGGTCTAAATTAAGCCTCTATAGATTTGGCGGCATTGATCCGGTTTATCTTTCTTAAAGTATGAATAAGGCAGGTGATAGTTGTGGAAACACTAAAGGAACTTTGGACATACTACGGACAAAATGGATGGTATGTTTGGGAAGAATTTTACAAGCATTTTCTGATGTGCGCTTACGGCGTTATGTTTGCAGCTGTCATTGCTATCCCGGTCGGCATCATTATCGCCCGATACAGCCGGCTCAGCACTTGGGTATTGACACTCGCAAATATTATTCAAACGATCCCGGCGCTGGCGATGCTTGCCCTTCTGATGCTAGTCATGGGACTTGGCGCTAATACCGTTGTTTTCTCACTATTTTTGTATTCTCTCCTACCTATTATTAAGAACACGTATACAGGCATTCGAAATGTCGACAATGCACTTCTTCAATCAGGGCGCGGCATGGGCATGACAAAATTTCAATTGCTTTGGATGGTAGAACTGCCGCTGTCTTTGTCAGTCATTATGGCCGGGCTAAGAACCGCCTTAGTTGTTGCCATCGGTATTGCTACGGTTGGTACATTTATCGGAGGGGGCGGCCTCGGCGACATTATTGTCCGCGGCACAAACGCCACTAACGGAACAGCCATTATTTTAGCGGGGGCAATACCTACAGCCTTAATGGCAGTCATTGCCGATATTTTGATGGGCTGGCTGGAGAAGCTTCTTACACCTATAAAAAGAAAAAATCTAAAACATGCGGAAGATCCTGCATCATAACAAAAATCCACTCGGATCCTTAACCCGAGTGGATTTTAATATACTTTATTAAAAAGCTTTTTTCAGATGGGAATCAATAAGGAAGCGGACTGTTACCTTATGAATTTTTTCTTGATAGCTTTCAGCATAAAGATCGGCAGCACAGACATTCTGCGCCATCTTGACGGCTGTTGGCACAAACGGTACAACCATTCAAGATTAAATTTTTGCCATATCTTAGGCGCGCGTTTGAGTTTTCCGGCAATCACATCATAGCTGCCGCCGACGCCCATAAACAAACCATGATTAAAGTCCTTCAAATGTTGATGAATCCATTGCTCTTGCTTTGGAAAACCTAGTCCGACAAACACAATGTCAGGCTGTTTTTGACGAATTTCATTCACAATGGGCTTATCGTCATGAATATACCCATGATGATAGCCGGCTATATTTAGCCGAGGGAAATCCTTTTGAATTTTACTAACCGCTTGCTTGATGATTTCAGGTTCCGCCCCGAGAAAATAAACAGAATAACTTTTTTCCTCAGCAGATTTTAACAGTTCCTGCATAAGGTCAAAGCCTGTTATTCTTTCCATTAACGGCGTACCCAAAATCCTTGAAGCAATGACAACGCCGGCCCCGTCTGGCGCAATATAATCCGCTTCGTGAATGATTTCGCGATATTGAGAGTCTTGGCCCGCATACATGATAATCTCCGGATTTGCCGTGATGATAAATGTTTTTATGCGGTTGGCCAATCTATCATTTAAGTCTTGAACAAACGAATGAATATCCGAATTTATAAAATGATAATCCATGACTTCAGTAGTTCTCATATCAGTCAACTCCTACTTTATAAAGTTATTTTTTCATCTATTAAAATCGTACCGTAGGAAATGACGTAAAAAACATCTAACTACTAATATATCATGGATAACAAAAGAAGAACATATCAAACTATAACCAGCAAGGGAATTTAAACCCAATAGATTGGGATAAGCTTATGCCTGAGGCAATTAAATGTTAAAATAGTGAATACATTTAGTCATTATCGCGGGGGGAATTATGTTTAAAACAATCTTATTTGATATCGACGGCGTTCTTTTAAGTGAAGAACGTTACTTTGATGCTACTGCGCTAACGGTATACGAATTAATTTATAGTTCCAATTATCTTGGCTTAAAGCCTGAATTATTTGCCTCTCAGCCTTCGGAAGAACAAATACGTAAAATCAGAAGCCTAGTGTTTGACAATGATCATGTCTTGCATTTTATGAAATCGCGCGGCATCAACGCCAATTGGGACATGGTTTACCTTGCTTTTTCCTATCAGCTGATTCTATTATTAGAGCCATTGGCTAAGACTCACAAAGATGTTATCAAGAATTTCCTACATGGAAACATAAGTCTTAAGGATTTACAAACATTAGGCCAATTAGTTAAATCATTGGATATCAATGCCGAACCCGACTTTCCTGCTTTTATTCACGATTTTAAAAAGGGAAATGCAACTAAGCAAGCATTAATGACCTATTTGAACGACATCGTTAAAGATAAAATCGGTCTTTCAACTTCACAATTTTCGCGGAACAGTTCTTTATGGCGCATATGCGAAAAAGCTTTTCAAGAGTGGTATCTTGGAGATGAAAAATTTATTCAAGATGAAGGCATTCAACCCGTCCAAGCCGGTAAACCAGGGTTTCTATCCAGCGAGATTCCGATTGTTGAACCGGCTCATCTGCAAAGACTATTTCAAAGTTTAAAAGACAAAGGAATAAAACTCGGCATCGGCACTGGACGTCCAGATATTGAGACCATTGAACCGTTGGCTTCAATAGGCGTTCTTGAATACTTCAATAGAAGCTGCATTTCAACCGCTACCGACGTACTAAAAGCTGAAGAAGAGCATCCGGAGCGTTCGCCGCTGGCTAAGCCTCAGCCATTTACTTATATAGCGGCGCTTCTAGGTAAAAAGTGCAGCGATCCAGACGTATTAAATCATCCGCTCCCTATCGAAAACGGCCGCGACATTCTTATCGTCGGCGATTCTGTCGCTGATTATTATGCCTCGCAATCAATGGGATGCACGTTTGCTGCAGTATTGACTGGGTTGTCAGGACAGGCCGCCCGCTCTGAATTTGAAGCCCTGCGTACAGATTATATTTTAAATAACGTCATGGAATTGCTGAATATTGTATAAGCGTCTCTAAAGTTTCTTGTTGGGCTGCACCCCGGAAAAGTGACCGTCATATGATTGAAAAATCAAGACTTTGTATGTATGGTGATGCATTTGCTAAAAAGCCTGATTAAAGACAAACGGTCAATATACCATCAATTCTGAATAGTTATAGTTTAAATAGGCTATTTTAGACAGGGGGCAATGTTATGGCCAGCATTACTATGAAACATATGAAGAAGTCATATGATAATAAAACTTATGCTGTTAAGAATCTTAATTTGGATATTAAGGATAAGGAATTTATCGTTTTTGTCGGCCCATCAGGCTGCGGCAAGTCGACAACGCTTAGAATGATTGCCGGACTTGAAGATATTACAGACGGCGAGCTCTACATCGGAGATAGATTAGTCAACCAAGTTCCGCCAAAAGACAGGGATATTGCAATGGTTTTCCAAAACTACGCCTTATACCCTCATATGAATGTTTATGATAATATGGCGTTTGGCCTGAAAATGCGAAAGTTCAAAAAAGACGAGATTAAAAAGCGCGTAAACGAAGCGGCCCGTATTCTAGGTCTTGAAGATTATCTTAACCGGAAACCTAAAGCGCTCTCAGGCGGACAAAGACAGCGCGTTGCTCTAGGGCGCGCCATTGTTCGTGATCCGCAAGTATTCCTTATGGATGAGCCGTTATCAAACCTGGATGCCAAGCTGCGCGTCCAAATGCGTTCAGAAATATCTAAACTGCATCAGCGCCTGCAGACAACAACCATTTATGTCACCCATGACCAGACAGAAGCTATGACAATGGCCACTCGTATTGTTGTGATGAAAGATGGCGCTATTCAGCAAGTCGGTTCGCCAAAAGAAGTTTACGATTCACCTGAAAATGTCTTTGTCGGCGGATTTATCGGATCGCCGGCCATGAATTTCTTTCAAGCAAAGCTTACCGGCCACGAAGTGATTGTTGGCGATGTTAATCTTAAAGTGCCCGAAAGCAAGATAAAAGTTCTTCACAGCCGCGGCTATGTTAATAAAGACATCATTCTCGGCATTCGTCCCGAGGATATTCATGATGAGCCTCGTTTTATTAATCATTCCGGAGGCAGCGCCTTCACAGCTGCTATTGACGTTGCCGAACTGATAGGCGCTGAAACGTATTTGCATTCTAAAATGAATAATGAACCATTTATCGCCCGGGTTGATTCACGAAGCGATATAAAGAGCGGCCAAAAATTGAAACTCGCTTTCGACATGAATAAGGCGCATTTCTTTGATCGTGAAACAGAGAAAAACATTCATTAAGGTTGGTTCCAGACCCATTTCTAAACATAACGGCTGTGAGTTCCCCGCTTGCAGCCGTTATAAAAAAACAGCTGTACGGATAAAGCCCCCATAATCCCGCAAAAAAAGTTTTTTGTCAAAAATGACTGGCCATTTTCCCCCTCACTTTTCTCATGAATAATCAGAGATGGTTTCGATGACAACGGGCAGCAGCTGAGTCCGGCGATATTTCTCACGAATAGGCTTCCTCGCAGCCGCAAAACCTAAACAATGATCATTTTTAATCATTTACATGAGCGGATGGGTAGACATGACAAAAACAATCACGCAATTTTTCAGCAAAACGAGTATCATATGGCAAACGGCCCTGGCTTGTGCGGTTTCTTGGCAGCTTGCCAAATGGTCCGGTTCAAAAGATCCCTTTTTGGCACCGCTGACATCCATTTTATGTTTGCAGCCAACTATTGATCAATCCATTCAATTCGCCTTTCAGCGCATAGTAGGAACGAGTATCGGCATATTGATCATTGAATGCTTTGTTCAATGGCTGAATGTAAACTTTTGGACACTCTTTCTTGTCATACTCATTTCAGTCGGCATCGCCTATTTGATGAATTTCAATAATATCGTCATTCACCAAATCGCACTAAGTGTTTTATTAGTATTCCTTCTTACCCGCCAATCCCATGAATATGCTATAGACAGATTAAGAGATACATTTATAGGAGCAGTGACAGCGGTTATTGTTTGCCTGTTTTTATTTCCGCCTAACCTAACAAAGAAAGTCAAACAATCGTTATTAACCTTTACGGACCACCTTTCCGATAATTTTACCGATTTCGCCGTTTGGATCGAAAACGGCTGCAAAATAGACGAAGGAGAACAAATTCAACATCATATAAAGCAGCTTTTAAAAGAATCTCATCAAGTATCGTCTGAATTAGAAAAAGCGTTGAATCATAACCGCTTAAATATTTTTGCCAAAAAAGACCTCGTTCGCTTAAGCAAGCATCAGCAGAATCTGCTTCGTCTTAAAAATGGCTGCGCTCACCTTTCCGGGATGCTCAGAACAACGATGGATTGGGCATCTTCCGGCAGCATGACACCTTCTGACCGGCAAATGTGGGCCGGATACATGCACCAATTGGCAAGCTATATCCAAGCATGGAAACAAACAATGAACAATCAATCGGCTTACTTTAATCATATGAAAACGGATATACATCTGCCTGCCAATATGGATAAAATCCAGTATCGTTACTCGCTTTACAATGCCGCCAATGAATTTATTGAGGACTTTAAAAGCTTATCGTAAGCAATTATGCTAAAATTTAAGAAAAGCATTTTATCGGAGTTGAGCGGATATGAAGGAATCCATGCATTTATGTCCACGATTTGAATCGGCCTTTGAAATATTAGGGAAAAGATGGACAGGACTCATTATAAGAGTGCTCTTAACAGGCCCGAAACGTTTTAAAGATGTTTCTGAGAGTATTCCTCAGTTAAGCGATCGCGTGTTAGCGGAGAGATTTAAAGAACTCGAAAAGCAAGAAATAATCCGGCGAAATGTCTATCCAGAAACACCGGTGAGAATCGAATATGAGCTAACAGACAAAGGAAAGTCACTGCAGCCTGTTATGGATGCCGTACAAGAATGGGCGGTAAAATGGATTGAATAGCAGCCTTTTAGTTTTTGCCTGACTAAAAGGCTGCCATTTATGTTACAGCACAAGTTTTTTATGTTAAAATAATATGATCATAAAAGTCTGATACTTCCTATTGTTGAAAGGATGTTCAAGAGAATGAAGCCAATTGCAGAACAGTTGAATAACGTTTTAAAATCTGAAAACCAGCACGTCTTAGATATGCTGTCCCAACTCGGAAAAGAACTATTTTATCCGAAGGGAATTTTAAGCCAATCAGCTGAAGCCAAACAATCAGCGCATAAGTTTAATGCAACGATTGGCATGGCTACAGAAAATGGCGAGATGATGCACCTTGATCTTATTCAGAAAACATTATCTGATTATGAGCCAAAGGATCTATATCCATATGCGCCGCCGGCAGGAAAGCCCGAGCTTCGTTCTGAATGGCGGAAAAAAATCATTCGCGACAACCCATCATTAAGAGATAAAACGTTCGGCACCCCAATTGTGACTAATGCGCTGACACACGGGATGAGCATTGCAGCTGATCTATTTGTCGACCATCAAGATCCGGTTATTGTACCTGACAAATATTGGGGAAACTATAACTTCATTTTTGAACTTCGCAGAGGCGGCAGATTAAACACATTCCCTCTTTTCAACGATCAAGAAACGTTCAATGTCGAAGGGCTTCGCGAAGCGGTATTTGCACAAAAAGACCATGGAAAAGCTGTCGTGGTGCTAAACTTCCCGAACAATCCGACTGGCTACACACCGCATGAAGAAGAAGCAGAAAAAATCGTTTCCGTTTTATTAGAAGCGGCAGAAGCCGGCATGAATATCGTGGCCGTTACAGATGATGCTTACTTCAAATTGTTTTTTGAAGACTCAATTAAGGAATCCTTATTTAGCCGTCTGGCAAATCTGCACCCTCGCATTCTGGCGGTCAAAGTCGATGGCGCAACTAAAGAGGAATTTGTTTGGGGCTTCCGTGTCGGTTTTATTACTTTTGCAAGCACCAGCTCTAAGGTCGTGGATGCGCTGGAACAAAAAGCAACCGGACTAATCAGAGGAACAATCTCAAGCGCCTCTCATCCGTCACAGACATTTGTATTAAAAGCCTTGCAGTCCCCAGAGTTTGCGGAGCAGCAAGATGAAAAATGCAATATCATGAAAAAGCGGGCCAATAAAGTGAAAGACGTGCTGAACAATAACGAAAAATATCGTCAGCTATGGTCATACTACCCGTTTAATTCCGGATACTTTATGTGCCTAAAATTAAAAGAAGTCAATGCAGAGGAAGCGCGCAAACATTTATTGGATAAGTACGGCGTCGGGGTCGTTGCCATTAATGCAACGGATCTGCGGGTCGCCTTCTCCTGTGTTGAAGAGGAAGATATTGAAGAATTATTTGAACTTATCTACCAAGGCGTTAAAGATTTGTCAGCCGTTCGTTCATAAATTGCAAATACAAGCCAGTCCCTTGCTTTCATTAAAGTGAGCGGCTGGCCTTTTTGTTTAATCATTACGGTTGCAATATAAAGCAAATCATGCTATATTCTTTTGCAATATATTCATTAGGACTTTATCAAACTTTCAAATAAAAAACTAAACAGAAAGGAGTTATCAAGATGAGAAATGTAACGTTAGAAAAAGTTTTTACACATCCGGTGGCACAAAAATATTTAAACCGTTCTGGAATGGCACATGCCGTAGCAGTGGCCGAATACGCGTTTTCGTATGCTCAAGAATATCATGTTGATCCAGATCTCGCAGCGAAGGCCGGCCTTCTTCATGATATCGGCCACTACACATGGTACCATAATGGCAAATGGGATTTTCAACTTTATAAAGATAATGATATCCATGCCATCAAAGGCGCCAACCGCGCGCATAAGCTGTTAATCCGTTCTGGCGAAAACCGCCGTGCCGCAAAAGAAATTGCCCTGGCCATATTGCTTCATACCGATTCTTATCTGCCGGAAGGCGACCTGCATCTCAAACCGCTGCAAAAGGTTGTAGCGCTTGCCGATGAAGCGGATGAAGAGCCGGCTGGCAAGCATCATTATCGAAAGATGGATTACCAAACAGCCCTTAACCGTATCCGGCAGTTAGACCATCGTATTGATCACATGCAAAATATAAAAGGTCAACAGTGCACTAGTTAAGGAAAGCTCTCCTCCATCTCAGAGCTTTTCTTCATTCATAAGCACCCCAGCTCCCCCCTATTTCTTGCCATTAGATAATCCCCTGTCTTTTACAACCCTTAGGCCTATGCATCAATTTATGGATACTTATACCCATAATAAAGAACAATTGAATAGAAATAGAGTAGGTTAAATGGCAGAGGAGGAACCTTTAATGGATTATCAAAATCCCTATCAGCCGCTAATGAATCATCGTCAGGGGCAAGGCGGTGCACAAGGTTATGGAGGCATGCCTTTCACTGGCCAAGGGCAGGGCCAGAGTACAGTACATGAAGGCGGAGGGCCGCAAGAAGGACATGGCGAAGGCGCAGAACTCCATGCACAAGGCGGGATGCCTAGCATCAGTCTATTTCCGCCGCCGCCGATGCCGGGACAGGGATACCCTGTTCAAGGCAGACTCTCAGACACTCAATATATGGTACAGATGATGACAAGGTTGGCGATGTTAGTCGAGCAAAACAATCATCTGCTTCGATCTATGCTTCAGCAGCAGGGCCAAGAAAAGCAAAGGCAAATCGTGACTAGCGGCGGCGGGTCAGTCATTGTTCGTATGTAAGCTGTTTCCCGATCACAGTAAAAAAGCGGCCCTTTTTTTGTTGTTGGATAAAAAGAGGAGCCGCTTCTTTTTTTAAAGTCCTGTAAACCCTCCAAATACTCGGCCGACAAGAAATGAAGTAATCTTTGTCATCCAATTAAAATATAAAAAAATCCCCATGACAATCATGATATAGCCGCCGATTTTCGTTACTTTGCCGCTGTATGTCTTAATCCAATGCATTCTGCCGATAAAAAATGAGAAAATAATAAACGGTACAGCAAAGCCCAGGACATAAGCCATCATATAAAATAAACCTTCGCTTGGATGCGTAACGCCTAAAGCAATGACCGCCGCCAAAATCGGTCCGGTGCAAGGCGTCCAGCCGGCTGCAAAGCCCATGCCGATGATCATGGAACCTAAAAATCCGGATGGCCGTTCACGAAAGGAGATTTTCCTATCTTTCATCAGAAAAGAAGGTTTCAGCCACCCGACAACAACCACTCCAAAAAAGATAATCAGTATAGCGCCTGCTTGACGAATCACATCGCCAAATTGATGAAATAAGCCGCCGATGAATGAAGAGGACAACCCTAATGCGATAAAGATAAGTGAAAAACCCGCTAAAAAAAACAGCGTATGCAACCATGCTCTGCGCTGGAGCAGCCCGTTGTTTTCCTTTAATTCATCTACAGATATGCCGGTAATATAAGAAAGGTAAGCGGGATACAACGGCAATGAACACGGTGAAACAAAAGAAAGCAATCCGGCGCCGAAAGCTATAAATATATTGACATTAGCCAAACAAATCCCCCTTTCTTAGTTATTTTTTATAGCATAAGAAACGATAAGTGCCATTCAGCCTCTCTCTATTCAAGTCCGCCAATCTCAGAGAGATTCATTAACAGATGTATGCTGAAGTGATAATAATAAGAATAATCGATTATATTAACTATTTTTCTATACTAAATGCATCATTTCCTTTAAATTTTCTATTCTTATTCATCTTCCAGTTATCTTCCTTAAATTTTCCTAATGCAAGAAGCAAGCCATCACTGCTTATCAAAAAAGCCGAGGTGCTATCGAATCGATAACCCCCTCGGCTTTGTTTAATCCTATGAAGGCATTCCCAAAACAGCTTTCACTTCAAGGTATTCATTGATGCCATAATCGCCCCATTCTCTGCCGATGCCTGATTTCTTATATCCGCCGAACGGCGCAGAGAAGTCAGATGGCGCTTTATTGATTCGAATTTGGCCGGCCCGAATATTAGAGGCCGCTTTCTTTATTGCTTCCGGATCTTTGCCGACAATATAGCCTGCCAATCCGTATTCGGTATCATTAGCGATTTCTAGAGCTTCATCTAACGTTTCATAGGTGATGATCGACATGACTGGACCAAATATTTCTTCTTGGGCAATCACCATATCATTTTTTACATTAGTGAAAACAGTGGGCTTGACATAATAGCCCGTTTCAAGCCCTTCAGGTTTGCCAAGACCGCCAACAACCAATTCCGCTCCTTCATCAATTCCTTTTTGAATGTAGCCTTGAACCCGATCCCATTGCTTTTTGGAAACAAGCGGACCGACAAAATGTTTGTCATTTGGGTCACCAACCGGGAACTTCGGCAATACGGCTTTGACGGCTTCGATAAAGTCATCATGCATGGATTTTGGCACAAGCGTCCGTGTTGCGGCTGTACATACTTGTCCCGTATTCATAACAACATTTGAAACCGCAATTTTTGCCGCTTCTTTTAAATCGGCATCTTCTAAAATAATCAACGGCGATTTACCGCCAAGTTCAAGGGCCACTTTTTTAATGGTTTTCGCCGCATTTTCCATGACCCTTTGACCAACGGCAGCAGAGCCGGTGAAAGAAACAAAGTCAATGTCCGGATGCGCGCTAATGCCGTCGCCAATAACTTCCCCTGTTCCATTAACAAGGTTAAAGACACCTTTTGGCACACCCGCTGCGTCAAAGACTTCTGCCAATATAACAGCGGCAAACGGTGTTATTTCTGCCGGCTTCAGCACAACCGTGCTCCCGGCAGCAAAGGCGCTGGCAATTTTTGTAGATGTCTGGTTTGTCGGGAAATTCCAAGGTGTAATCAGTCCGCTTACACCGATGGCTTCCTTCTCTATGAGTGTACCCCCGCGCCTTTCTGTAAAGGAAAAGTCTTTTAATAATCGCGCCGTTTCACGAAAATGATTCAGCCCCATTTCATAATGCACTTTCTCAGACATTGAACGAGGAGACCCTAATTCCTCGGTAATCGCATCGATAAAATCATCTTTCCTCTTCTCATATTCATCGGCAATATTCTCAAGCAATTGAACTCGTTCTTCCTTAGAAGTTTTCGAGAACGCCGGAAAGGCCGCCCGCGCTGCTTTTACCGCACGGTCAAGATCTTCAAGCGTGCCTAGACTGATTCGGCCGGCAACTTCCTCCGTTGCTGGATTAATGACATCCATCGTTTCCGTACCTGTAGATTCGATCCATTCACCATTAATATAGTGCTTCAAATATTCTCGCATGCTGGCAAAACCCCTTTTTAAACAGCTTTTTATAGATGTATACCCTTACAAAGGCCAGGTTGAAACATTCTTATACCGAAAAATAGCCTTGTAAAATATATATAATGTTCAGAAATATGGGAATGAACAAAGAAGAATATATGTTATATAGATCAGAATTATAGAAGTAAGTCAATCAATAGGCGCTTTAAAAGGAGAAAAAATCCATGAACATGAAGATAAAATATTATGGTTTCCATCATGCGGAAAACATGATGCTATCGTTCTTGCCTCAGCACAAAAAGCCCGCTTAGCCTTTTTTAACATTTTTGTCCAATAGGTTATATTCATTTCGAGTGCTCCAGCATCCCTCTTTTCAAAACATTTTATCACTTCCTTTTAGGGGAAAATAGAGAGAACCGGCCTGTTACAATGAGGCAGCTGGTCTTTCTTGAGGGCGTTTGACTTTTTTCATAGCACTTGTTATTGATTTAAAAAGTGAGACTGTTTGTATGCCAAAAACACCTGCTGCCTTTCTGTTAGCAGGCTCCCTTTTACTATATAGATATTCAGTTTGATATTTATCATAAATCCGAATTTAATTCGTTATTAAATAGTTAACCAAAAAAGAAGAAACGAACATTTCTAACTATATTGATAATCACAAATCCAATTGTTATATTTTATGATGTGAGCAAATGAGTGGTAAAAGGGGTGGTCAAATGAGATTTTGGACAGGTCTGTCATTAGCTATTATATGTGAAGTTATTGGAGTGACCTTTTTAAACTATTCCCGCGGACTAACCGAATTATTTCCGACTCTAATTGCTTTCATATTTTATTTATCTTCGATTCTGTGTTATATGTGGAGCGCCCGGGGGAAAGAAGTGGGTGTGGTCGGTGCATTATTTGCTGGTCTTGGAACAGTCCTCGTTCTATTAATAGGTTTTTTCGCATTTGATGAAAAAGTGTCCATGCTAAAGTTAATAGGTATAGCCCTCATCATCATAGGTGTAGCAAGACTAAGCAAAAAATCTAAACGGAAAGGAGCGTTTTAGCCATGGGTGCGGTTTTCTTAATGGTGTCAACCATATGTGCTGTTGCCGGCCATATTTTTGTTAAAAAATCCGAAGATATGACAAGAAAAATGTACGCATTATTGGCCGTATGCGCCTTCTTGACAGCCATAACCTTATTGTCTATTGCTATAAAATACGTGAATATGGGCATCGCTTTTGCAATATGGTCGGGGCTGTCAATAGTGTTTAACAACTTGTTTAATATTATAATATATAAAGAAGAGTTTTCATTTCGCAAATTAAGAGGTATAGCTTATATTGTTATAGGCGTTGTTATATTAGAAGCATTTTAAATCCGTTAAATGCCAATATTAGGAAGCGTAATAGCCTAACCCATGCTTCGCACGTGTCAATACAGTTTAAGCTGTATTGACATTTATTATGTCATCGCCCAGTTGATCCGCCGATTATGACATAATCTTCTGTCAATTATCTCAATCGAATATATTATAAACATTAAAGTATAACCTTTCAAACCATCATACCAACAGGATAATCATTTATTGCTGATAGAATTACCCCTTAATCATATCTCATGTCTTAAAATCTGTCAATCATAAAAAATATTGGCCTTTGTATTGGACAACTCAGCAGCCAATCATATCGTCTGAACGGAACAGCGTACATCCTAACATCACATCGCAAGCTAAAGCAAACTGCCGAACATCACCCTAATGTCTATGAGTAACCTGACGTTAAAATTATTTTGCATATAAATGAACAAATAAGAATATAATAAAGATGTAAAGGGCTTTGAATATGAGTTCTTCTCGTATTACCTCCAATGAATTACCCTTGAGAAAATGCACTCAAGGGGATTTTTTATGCTCATCGTAGTTGATAAGAAATTTGAATAAATGCCCCAGTTCATGTGAAAACACAAGTAAAAAATGACATAGCTGATAAAGGTTTGGATAATTTTATTGCCTTGCTAAAATTATTGTCCATTATTTTTCTGGCTTCTTCCCCCGCAGACTTTATATACTTCCATAAACAAAAAATGATAATAGTTAATTGTTCTTGGCATTATACTTATTGTGATTAGAAAATCAAAAGCTTTCTGTTTTTTTCTCATCATTGTCCCTTATGCAGGGTGGGCTAAAACATACCAAAAAATGATGTCTTACTTTTTTTAAAGTGTATCTCACATCATCATGACAATTATAAATATGTTACCTTTTTGTCATATATTATCTTAAAATTCATGTTATGGTTGAAAGTAAGAAAAATGAAGTTACATTATACGGTGGTTTTGTATGGCTAAATTTTTATGGAAAAAGGCATATTTCTCGTATATATTAACGTTCTTACGCCTATACCTTGGATTGCAATGGATACAAGTTGGATGGAGAAATATTGCGGGAGATTTTGATATAACAGATTTCCTGGTATCAGCAGTAAAAAGAACTTCTGATGGCCATTCGTCTTTGCAAGTCATATGGGGAGATCTATTGCAAAGCTTCGCTATACCGCATATTGATCTATTCAATTTAGTATTGCCCTGGGTTGAATTTTTTATAGGAATTGGACTTATATTAGGATGCTTGACGTCCATTTTAGCCTTTATAGGGCTGATCATGAATTTAATGCATATGCTTTTTGCGGGGAGCGCACCTTTTCAAATGGTCTTGATTGAAATAATACTTCTTATAGCCCCTTATGTGAGAAAGCAAGCTTGTTTAATAAAAGGAACGGTAAAATTTATAAGGCAAACCGACAAGGGATAGCTGTCTTTTAGAGATTAAAAAACGATTCTCCTAAAAAATAAAGGAGAATCGTTTTTTGTTATGCGGCTTTTTGGCTTAGTTTTTGATTTATAAACTGAAGGAACCGGAACATTGGCGGCAATAAGACAAGTATGGTGACTAATCGCAAGACTTGCACAGCCACGACAAAAGCTGAATTGGCATGAAGCGTTAACGCGGTTGCTGCCATTTCGGCCACCCCTCCAGGTGCAAAAGCCAATATAGCTGTAACCAATGGAATCCCCGTCAAATCAGATATCCCAATCGAACATAAGAACATAGCGATAACCAGTCCCATAGAACTCAGCAAACCTACCAATACAACCTGTTTGGCTCCTTTGAACATTGTTCTGTTTAGCCGGGAACCGATGCTTGCTCCTATTAAAACCTGAGCTATAATCATTGTCCAATGCGGCCACCATGCTGATATATTCCCGCCGTTAATAAATGAACTGACAGCTTGTATTGCTCCGACTCCCAACATCCCCCCTACGAGCCACGGGGCCGGCAGTTTCAATCGTTTGCCAATGTAATGTCCTCCCCAAGCAGATACCGCCAATACAATTGTCCATAGGCCAGAGGCTAAATTTAAGGTTGAATGTGCACTCATTAAGCCTTGACCAGGACCCGCAGCTTGGCCAGAACCTGCATTCCAATACGAAGCCATCAAAGGGATCGCACTTACGACTATAATAATACGAGTGATCTGAACAATACTGACGACGACTGTACTGGCTCCCACTTCTTCAGCAATACTCGGCATCGCCGAAACGCCGCCGGGGGTTGTTGCAAAAAGACTCGTTAATAAATTAGAGTTCGTATAACGCCATAGAACAAACCCGGCCAGCAACGCAAATAAAATAGACAGAAAAAGCATCAAAACGATTGTAAGAAAGTTATTTTCAAAAGTATTAACAACAGATAAAGTCACCTGCTGCCCTAATGTTATTCCCAGCATCCATTGGCCTATATGCCTCCAATAAGGTTGAATCCCTTTTTGCTGTTTGATCAAAGCCCATCTAGGCCGCCAAAAAGAAAGCAGACCGGTGGCTGTCAGCGCACCCATCAGCCAGCCGATGGACAAACCAGTTAAAGAGAAAAGAAATCCTCCAAAACTACCTAATAGGATCAGCCAAATATTTTGAATCGTCGAATTGTCTTTAATCAATGCGTTTCACTCCTTTAGGTATTCGAACGGCTTAGTGCGTTCTAGTAAAATGACGGCAAGCCGGCACCTAAAGTTCATATACAGCCATATCCAATTATTATCTGGCTTGTTATCTTCAACCATACTAGTTTTATCAGATAGAAACCTGGTTCTGTATTTTAAAGAATAGATTTTTATTTATTGCCTATTAATAAAAGGCGTTTTAATAGATTAAATCATTGATTTTTGTCGTTTTCCTTACGTTAATCTATTCATAATCATAAAAAATTCATATTTTATTAGCGAGAATGATCGGAAGGGAGGGTTAGTGATGCAACAATGTGTTGTTGAAGTCAATGGACAATGGTTTTTACGAGTAACCCTTGACGGCATTACTATTAATTTAGAAATTACTGCTCAAGCAGCAGCCATCTTGCAAGCATTAGGCATCCCGTTATGTAACGCTGCATAGTGCACAAGTTTATATAAAATGCAGGCGTTCCTAAAAATGTGCTGTCCGCAATTATCACGAACAGCCTCCAAACCCATCATTCACCTTCAACTGACCGCGCCGAACGGATCAGAGCATTGCTGTTAACAGCAGCAATGCTCTCTTTTTTTCATATGCAACTATTTTTTTATAAGTTATGCTTTCGGGGTTTTTCCTTTCTTCTAACCATGGGCAAAGGGAAAGGAAGCCACACTCAATCGGATAACCGGATGTACCAGTAACACCTTTGACGCCCTTAAAGTAATGCCTCAATTCCAATCATAACATTGGGAATAGGATCTTTTTCATGGATTAAAGCTTAAACAATCATTTCATAAATGCCAATTAATATGAGTAATATGCCGGCTACCAAGCCAGAAAATTTGCCAAACCATGTGCTTGCTATTGTATATCCAAATTTAGAACCGCACCCGATAAATATCAGGGAAAATACCCCTGCCATTATTGTCGTCCATAAAGGGGACACACCTGTTGTTCCTGCGCCGATGCCAGTGGCTATATTATTCATTGCTAGCGCTATACCTAATGTAAATGATTCCTTCAGCGAAATCACATTATCTTTGTTAGCATCGCAAGCATAAGGATTTGGAATCGGCTTAATATCATCGTTATTTGAGCTTGCATTTTGCTTAGCGCACGGCAAACTTTTGATTATAGACCAAAGCCCAATACCAAGGAGAAGTGCAGCTCCAATCAAATTTGACATAAACCCTGAAATATAATGCGCAATCACCTCTCCCATTGTCATGGATAAATACGTCCCCAACATTGTAATCAACGCTACAATCAAATTAGACAAAATCGGTATTTTTGTAGATCTTATCCCAAATGCTATGCCGATGGCTAAGTTATCCAGATTGGAAGCAAATGCAATAATTAACACAGAAATCAAGTGCACTATGCTTTATCCCCCTTTTCTGAACCCTTTACCTTACCATATGTCACCGTTAAAAAATGGTTTCCGATAAGACATCCTTCCCATTTTATAATTTATTAAGAACGAATGATAAACAATTGATCAAAGCGTTTTATCATTTTCGGTAAGTTAATCCCGATTTTTTCAGAAGTCATTTATCCCCAAAATAAAAAACCCATATTCGGATAAATTTACCGATATGGGCAGACTTTCTCTGAAAATAATATTAAAAGTTAAGGTTATTATCAAAAACAACGATTTGCGTTTTAGTCATACAATAATAGGATTAAAAAATCCCATTGGCTTATCAGAGCCTTATTTCGTTACTAAAAGGTACTTTTTCAATTCCTCCATTAAAATTTTTGCCCCTTCTGGACTCAGGGTTAGCTTATTATTTCCAACACTTATATTTTCGTCCGAAATCTCTCCGGTTATTTGACAGGCATTTTGTGATGTATACTTTTTCAAAATAATTTTGTTATCATCAAGGAAAATTTCAATCGGGTCTTTCTCTTTTATGTCCAGTGTACGGCGCAATTCCTTTGGGATCACAATACGGCCTAATTCATCAATCTTTCTGACGATTCCTGTTGATTTCATTTTATCTTCTCCTCATAAATAAGTTTCAATCCTACGGTATTGCTTAATTTCCAATTGAAATATTGTTCTTTGAAAAATGAATATCCCTATTCTGAGACAATCGGAAAACCCATTTAGGGCTGGGACTAAAATAACTTCTAGTCATTCACATAAAAATGAGATTTAGTTGCCTTTTTTAATTAACATAGGTTATTTAATTTCCTATTCAACTGTTTTTGTACTTACATCAAACCGTAGGACTTGAAGTTTTTATAATAGCGTAACATAAATCCCCAAATAAGATATAATCATGGGTTATTTTACATATTTTTAATTGGCAACTCAGTCAATTTTCTCGGAAAATAGCATGAGTGAATAAGGCTGGCTGTGATTTTGAATTAAATATGAAGGATATCAGAACTAGAATTCAAGTTTTTTCCCGATAAAGTAAAAATTCATTCCAGGAAAAAAATCTTAAAAAAAGTATTGAGTTGATACTGATGGTAATGTAGTATAATATTGGGATTAAAGTAGGGGGGGAGTAAAATTGAAAAGAAATACGGAATTTACCTTATCACTCATTGCAACAATCTTTTTAACGATTGGATGGTTCTTTACAGCTATAATGTCATTTTTGTTAAGCTTTATGCCTGCAGATGCTGACGGTTTTGGATGGTTCGTATACTTATTAATCTGCACGATATTTTCAATTCCGCTTCTTGTTCTTATCTGGATTGCAACATTTAAAATCAGAAATAACAGCAAGGGCTGGGGCATTTTTATTCTAATTATGGGCGTCTTTTATACCTTTTCCATTTACTTTGTGCCTGGCATATTACTTTTAATCGCCGGCATTATGATGGTTGCTAAAAATGATAAAAGCAAGAGTATGAATCTATCAGCTTAGGGATTAGATAGACATAATCAAGGATTTTCTCATCAAACCAGTTATAGCTTATAATTTTTGTGCTGTATACATAGAGTTAAGAATGATAAAAGCCAATGCTCTGAAACACGCTAAGCCAAATACGTGGATTTTGTTCGTTAAGCAAAATTCACGTTTTTTTTTGCAATAACGGTACCGGGTGCTGGAATCTATAAACCGGTTCAATAAATCTTTCAAATCTAAAGCCTTTTCGTTGTAAGCCAAGATTGAAAACCCAAAAGTTAGATTGTTACACTAACTTTTGGGGTGCAGTACATATCAAAATGGGTACTGGGGGATTTTCTGATATTGATATTTACATTTACAAATCTAAAATCTTAGCAATGTTATTTTCGTACATCCCGTCTGAATAATATCCTAACAACACCTCTTCTACATGGGGCATTGGAATACTGTCCACGGGAAGACCTTTTATTTCAGCAACCTTTTCTCTGAATTCTCCCTTCGTCGGTATTTTTTTAGTTAACTGAATATGAATTAAATAGCGATCTAATTGATTCTTTTGCTCAGACGTATATCCATATTTAAGTAAAACTGAATCTCTTGTTCTAAAATGAGGATCCACATGTTCATATAATGATACTACGGCATTAGTCAATAACAACAATCGAGAATGTATTTCTTCTCTTTCTTTATCATTCATATTTTAGACCTCCTATTCTTTAAAATAACCATTTCATAACATATGTAAGCCATTATACTATTGCTTTGCATAGCTCCCCGCCTCTAATTTGTGTCCATTTTTCTCCATTTGAACAACAATCTCCTTATTATTTTTTTTGAAATTTCCATATAGCATGAGTGTATGCATTGGCGTAAACTCATAATCTGTAAATTCAACTTCTGAGTGTTCTTCCTTCATCATATATTTCTCCGCCACTTTTTCGGCTTGTGCTGCGATTTCCTTTTCCTCTTCATCGTGCTTATGTTTCAAATAGACACCTTCTATAACTTATTTTTCCCGTGTCCGTTTGGAAGTAGGGATTTTAGATTAAACCTATTTTATAAGAATATTTCCCGATCTTAGGTAGTTTAAAAACTTGAATATGAAAGTATCAAGAAGTCCATGAACCGTTTATTAATGCTTTGGTAAAAAAGGAAAATAATCGTTGAAATATTACGTTCGAAAAATCTATCAAAAATATCAAAATTAAAACACAATTGATTGAAAAAAGGGATTATTATGACGATAAAAAAGAAAAAAGGAATTATTGCTTCATTATTTAAAATTTTTACTTGTAATGACGTTTTTTATGATTCATTGGCTCATACTTCTCATGCTGCCATAGTAAAGGTCTTTAAATTTAAATCTGGAAATGTATTGGTTACTAAGGATACTTCATCAAAAAGATTGACGGGCCGCACTAATATTGTAATTATTAGTGGCTCTCATTTTATATATATTGCTGGACCAGCTCATTATCCAGCACGCCATACTATTGTTTGGTGGCTAAGCCATTACCCGCATACAAAAGTTATTCGTTATAAGTCTTACACATCTGTAAAAAAGGCTGCTAGTTATGCTTATAATCATTAATATAAAGAGCCATATAACCACCGTTCTTATCGGGTAACAATAAATTCTAAAGATAGAACATATCTTTATTGCTCAGAAATTGTTTTGCAATCATATTATTACAATGCTAAAAACATTTCTTAATTACCGTAAACACTGAATAAATTCCCTTTAATTTTTTCAATATTCACTTCTATTTCTAGTCCTTTCTACCTATTTACTTAAAACATCTTTCTTAATTTGTAAATATCGGAATTGGAGGTTTATTTATAAAAAAATAATTGCTGGTATTTACGTAATAGTTAAATTCCTTAAAAAAGAATTACAATGGGAGGCTTTTTTTATGAAGAAGTATAATATTTTTATTAAGAGTATTTTGGTGGTCGCTAGTTTCTTGTTAGTTTTCACTGTAGTATTTACACCTATATCTAAAGCGAAAACAGCTAATAAAGATGAAATGGCTAGTATCGACTATAATAAGAGAGTTAAACAATTTGAGGATGCTTTTAAATTTATCTATGGAGTCGCAGCAATAACTGATAAAAATGGAAATGTAATTGATTTTGATTTTGATAAAATCAGGGAAAAATATGGTGATTCAAAACCTCTTGATATGTTAGAAAAAGAAATTAACGATAATAAACAAACAACAGGTGCTATTCAACTTAGATCATATTGGGGATGTATGAAGTCATCACTCATTGATTTCTTTGGTGTGAATGCTGTTCAGGCTGCTATTAATGGTGGAATAGCTAACTATATAAGAAAACATGCCTTTAAGGAAGCAGCTAAATTAGCAGCGAAATATTTTGTTGGTACTAGCGTTGCTGGAATAATCACTACACTAACATATTATGGAACAAAATGTACTTTTACTAAGTAAGGAGGTTTAAAGTGACTCCTAGTAACAAATTATTGTTTAAATTACTTTTTATAATGTCGCCCATAATTTTTATGGTGATATTTTTGTTGTATAATTTATTCATTAACAACAATAATTTTTTATCAAGCATCATGAATGCTTTATCTATCGTGGCTATATATTACTTTTGCATTAGTTTATATTTTATATTTTTTAATATAAAAGATGATAAGACCAACAATATGTAATTTATCAGTAATAGAAGTAGCATAACGGATTAACTATCTTCTGGCAACAAGTGATGAATTACCTGTTTCAATAGCATCTATAGAGTTTTAAATTCTTGTGAGTATTCTTGTCGTTTCATATTGTTTGCCCCCTAGCAATTAAAATTATAAACAGTTCGATTATTAAAAAATAACAGGAGATCCTTTATTAAACTGGCACCTATGATTCGCTTCGTGTTCAATCAAATGGAAAACAACCCACTCAGGTGTGACGTCATAATGTTTAAGACCCCTTGGTTTACGCCAATCGGCAAGATCCATTGTGCGAAAGTGGGAAAGAAATACTTTCCGTACTGTATTAAGGCGGTGAAAATGCTCCTCCAAACTCTGACCTTCAATATGAGTTAATAAGCCATCATCTAAAAGAGCCTCAAACGGGAACAACGAGCGTATCTCAGTATCCCATTCAGAAACAAGAACTTCTTCATATAACCAATCTGCCTCGACCAATGCAATGTGATATAAAAGCGTGCCAATCGTTTGCCTTTCATCAATTTTTGTGTCAAGGATACTTTGGCTGGTTCGCGTTAATCTATTAATAAGTGTTTGGCGAACATCCTCTAAACACCATAGCCATCTACCAATTTCTTCTTCATATCCTGGTAACGACGACACCATTAAAGACTTTCTCTCAACATGATCACCTACTTTCCCATTTATAAACTAATATTCTATTATTAAATAGATATTTCCTTTTCCAATTAAACTACTTGATGAACTGATCGTAATGGATACATCCACAAGTTGCCCCCGGTAGCGTTTTTTTTTGTGCACGCTTCGGTCCCTGCACAAATAAAATGCCATTCCCTGCATTTTTGCCATAAACAATAATGAACTTACTTTGCCGCAATATTTTTTATCAAAAAAGTATATTCCATAAAGGATTTTTATTATGGTTCATGGAATTAAATACCATGATGAGGAGGGAAAACAAATGGCACTATCAACAGAAAATATTGTGGAATTAACAGAAGAGAATCAGTTTTTAGAAGCATTCCCAGTGGTAAATCAATTACGTACGGATTTAACTGAAGAAAGTTATATGGAATTTTTAACGCAGATGAGACAAAATGGTTATAAATTATTCGCTATTTATGGAGAAGAAGGCATTGCAGCAGTAGCAGGGGTTAGTTTACAGGTTAATTTTTATAATAAGAAGCATGCATTTGTATATGACCTTGTAACAGATGAGAAATATCGCTCCCAAGGGTATGGTTATAAATTATTAAGTTATATAGAGTCGTGGGCAAAATTAAATGGAGCTGAATTTGTGGCTATCGAATCAGGAATTCAGCGTAAAGATGCGCATAGATTTTATGAAAAAAAACTGAATTATAATAAATGGTGTTATTCATTTCGTAAGCCAATATAACCTCAAAGACCGATATAAATCAAAAAGTGTTTTATAGTGACATAAGACTTTTAATTAATCTACAATAAAATGAAATATTATATAGAGGAAAGGGAGTGGAGTTTTATGAAAGAAATTGAGGTTAGATTTAAACTAAAGGATAAAAATTATTTTAAGAAAGCCGCCCTCTTCCGCCCTCAAAATCATCACATCTTCTCATCCAGGTAAAATCATGTTAAAATGCATATACACGCAACTCCTATTCTTTTCTTGTTTCTCGTCAATTCAAGTGTAAAGGATTAAGGAGCTTGCGTGTATTTTTTTGTTTTAATTTTTCTCATACCCCAACAAATATTGTAGAGCCATAAAAAAAGACGCCTTATCAAAAGCGTCTGTTAAGATTCATTTTGTTGTTTTTTAATGCTTTGATAACAGTATATCGCAATTTTCACCACGAAACCTTAGTCCGTTGATATGTAAGGTTTGGTGGAGACGGTGGGAGTCGAACCCACGTCCAGAGATATCGTAATTTAAGCTTCTACGAGCGTAGTCGGTATATTAGACTTTCGCCTGCACGTCGGCCCACCGACAGGCTTCGATGCGGCTAGCCCGATTGTTCTCTTCCTTGACCCTCAGGCTGCGGGCTTCCGGCGTATCCCACTCAGAGTGAGTCCCTTACCCTACCACGTGGGCGATGGAGGGAGGAACCGCTCGCTGACTTACGCAGCTAGAGCGAAGTTGTTTTCTTTTTTGCCAGTTATTGGCTGTGGCATTTTTACGAGACTGCCAGCTCGGCTCGCAACTTAAACCCGACCTATCCCTGTCGAATCCGAAACGTCCCCTTAATGTAAAAGGTTGATGTTCCATAAGCGGTTCTTCTTGATGATAAGAAGACCGTAAAAGTCAGATCTAAGCTCACATAAAATATATTAACACACATCTAAAGCTTTGACAACCAGTTTACATTTTTTGTCGTTCACGGAAAGCTTTTTCAATTTCACGCTGCGCGGTCTTTTTCTTTAATGTTTCCCGCTTATCATAGTTCTTCTTACCTTTGGCAAGTCCTATGAGCACTTTTGCGTATCCGTTTTTAATGTACATTTTTAGAGGAATAATCGAATAGCCTGTTTCTTTGGATTTCCCCATCAGCTTACTGATTTCTTTCTTATGAAGCAAGAGCTTCCGGGTTCGAAGCGGATCATGGTTATATCGATTTCCTTGCTCATAAGGGCTGATGTGCATGTTATGAAGAAAGACTTCACCGTTTTCTACACGAGCAAAAGCATCTTTGAAATTGACTGACCCTTTGCGGACTGATTTAATTTCTGTTCCTTGTAAAACAATGCCTGCTTCAAATGTTTCTTCAATAAAATAGTCGTGGCTGGCACGGCGGTTTTGAGCAAGCACTCTTCCCTCACTTTTTGCCATGTCTTTCTCCTTTCTCTTCTTTTTACGTATTCATTATTATATACGGGCGTAAAATGCCAAGCAAGTGATTTGTTAGCATTGTAAAGGAATGGGCTGCCGCCAGCTGAAATTGAAACTAGCGGCGTTCCCGTCTTGCAAAATCAACAAATCTGAATTTATCGAGGCGGTGTCTGGATTCAGTATATTGTAAAAGACTGGCATCCTCTAAATAAACATAATTTTTAACCACAACAACATGCGTATAACCCTTAAGATCCAAGCAGGCTTTGTCTGCTGAGGATGCTTCTTCCACTGTAATTTCTTTTTTGGCAAAGCTGATAACTAGATTGAGGTCATTTTCAAAATAATTGTAGAGAGAATTCTCGCAACAATCTTTTGTGATGGTTGGAACGAACTGTTTTTTAATGTAATCTATATCTAAAATGATCTTCTCATCATCAATCTCTCTTGATCGCACCACTTTCCAGACTTCATCAGTTTTTTTCAGTTTTAATTGCTGCTGAATGTAGTGATTCGGTTTGACAAGGACAAGTTCGTGGACATTTGTCTTCCAGGGCTTCCCTGTTCTTGTTGCAAGTTCTTTAAAACTAACCAGCCCGGAGACCGGAAAATCATATTTTCCGACGTCTAAAACAATTGAGCCTTTGCCGCGCACCTTTTGAATATATCCGTTTTGTGATAAGAAATTAAGGGCTTTGCGAATCGTTTCCCGTGATGAGTCATAGCGGTCAGCCAGCTCATGTTCAGAAGGCAGGAGTTCTCCTGTCATATACTTTCCTTTTTGGATTTTATCAGCTAGGTCATTATAAATAGCCAGAAATTTATTTTCTCTCATTTTAATATCACCAAAAATATTGTAGCATGAATATTTTTTTAGCATCATTCTTTATCAGCAAGTATTTTTCACTAAATAAACAATGGATTCATAAGGCCTTAATTTTATTTTCGGACTGATATTTGGCGCGTCCGGATAATTGGCAATAAGTATGCTGCAAAGGGATTTTTCTATCTGCAAATCAGCCGGCATATGAAACAGTGTTTCCTCTTCGAAAAAATTATTTATAACTAAAAGCGCGTCGCCTTGCCGCCGTCTTAAATAAGCGTATATCCGGGGATGATCAGGATAAAGCAAGCGATAATCGCCATAAGTGACAATATCGTATTTTTTTCTAAGCTTAATTAATTTTTGGTAATGATAGAAAATGGAATCACGATCTTCTAAAGCGGCTTCTGCATTAATATCATGATAATTAGACGCCGGCTCAATCCAAGGCTGGACATTAGAAAAGCCCGCATATTCTTGATCATTCCATTGCATCGGCGTCCTGGAATTATCTCGAGATTTCTGCTTAAGAATATTTAAGATCTCTTCTTCCGGCTTCCCTTCTTGCTTTAAGATCTGATACATGTTCAAAGACTCGACATCACGGTATGAGTCAATGTTCGAAAAGTTCGGGTTTGTCATCCCAATTTCTTCACCTTGGTAAATATACGGCGTTCCTTGCAGCATATGCATGGCTGTGGCGAGCATTTTGGCTGAAACTTTCCAATAAGTCCCTTCATCACCGAATCGAGAAACAATCCTCGGCTGATCATGATTGCACCAAAACAAAGCGTTCCAGCCGCCCCCTTGATGCATTTTCATTTGCCATTCTGACAGAATGCGCTTTAAAGCGAGAAAATCAAAATCAGCTGCAACCCATTTCTCGCCATTCGGATAATCAACTTTTAAATGATGAAAATTGAACACCATATCCAATTCCCGCCGCTCTGGATTTGTATATTTAATGCATTCATCAATAGCTGTAGAAGACATTTCGCCGACAGTCATTAAATCGTCGTTTGAAAAAACTTCTCTGTTCATTTCCTGAAGAAATTCATGAATACGCGGACCATCTGTATAAAATTTTCTTCCATCCCCTAAGGCATCGATCCCATCGTCATTTGGAAATCGCTGGTCTTTAGAAATTAAATTAATCACATCCAGCCTAAATCCATCGACCCCATGATTCAGCCAATAACGCATCATGTCATAAACCTTCCCGCGTACAGCCTTGTTTTCCCAATTAAGGTCCGCCTGGCTGATATCATACAGATGAAGATAATA
Organism: Scopulibacillus daqui; assembly: GCF_016908855.1. GTDB lineage: Bacteria > Bacillota > Bacilli > Bacillales > Sporolactobacillaceae > Scopulibacillus_A > Scopulibacillus_A daqui. The sequence goes on from NZ_JAFBER010000005.1 coordinate 81,465, forward strand.
TTGACTTGTTTTTTCATCAAATGCCCAGGCGGAGCCGCCAAATTTAGACTGCCAATTATTTGGTTCAGAACCGTCTGCCGCCGGGTCCTTCCAAATATAAAAATCACGATATGGGCTGTTCTTCGAGCTTCTGGCTGATTTAAACCATTCGTGTTCTGTCGATGTATGATTGACAACAATATCCAAAATAACTTTAATACCGCGATGATGCGCCTCAGTTAACAGCCTCTTAAAGTCTTTAAAACTTCCATACCGTTCATCTATATTAAAATAATCGCTGATATCATACCCGTTGTCCCGGCCTGGAGACTTATAAATCGGCGTTAGCCAGATAACATCCACACCAAGCTTTTTCAAATAATCAAGCTTCTCAATAATGCCTTGTATATCTCCAATGCCGTCACTGTTTGAATCATTAAAGCTTTTCGGATAAATTTGATAGACAACCGCCCTTTTCCACCATGGTTCATTCATACAATAATCACCTTTCTATTTCCAAGTCAGATCCCTAATGGATTTGAATATTGTGAATAATTACTGGTTATTGGCCATTTTGCTTTGAAAAATCTCGTCTTTGCTTGCTCCTTTTTTAAACTTAGAGAAAACAAAGGTCAAAGTAAAAGGAATAACAATCGACAGCGCCATGCCTATAAAAAAGACGCTCCATTTTTGCGGAAAGATGGTTAAGAACCCCGGCAAGCCGCCGACACTGATGGAAGCAGCCCTAACATGATTAACAGCCAGCACTGCTCCGGCGATCGCCGCGCCGATCATCGCTGATACAAACGGATACTTAAATCGTATGTTCACACCGAACATCGCAGGTTCAGTTACACCTAGAAACGCTGACACAGCAGAAGTTAACGATAAACTTTTTAGTTTCTTATCTTTTTTCATGACAAACATCATAGCCAATGCCGCTGCGCCTTGCGCAACGTTCGACATAACGAGTATCGGCCAAAGATAAGTGCCGCCAACACTTGCAATAAGCTGAAAGTCAACAGCAAGAAATGTCTGATGCATCCCGGTAATTACAAGGAGCGCATAACACCCGCCGTAAATGAGTCCGCCTATAATTGGAATATGGTTAAATATGCCGACCACCACATTGGTTATAAAATTTCCTATTCCAAAAGTCACTGGACCAATAACGATAAACGCCAAAAATCCTGTAACCAACAGTGCAATTGGTGCGACAACCAGCAGTTGAATAGAATCAGGTATTCGTTTTTTAAGAAAAATTTCTATCCTCGCCAAAACATAAGCGGAAACAAGGACAGGCAAGACTTGACCCTGATAGCCGACTTTTTCCACATGAAGCCCGAATAAATTCCAATGCGGAACCGTTCCATTTTTGACAGCGCTGCCATAATTATTGCCGTTCATAAGCTCAGGATGAACAAGCATAAGACCTAAAACGATGCCGAGCAATGGATTGCCGCCAAAACGCTTAACAGCCGACCAGCCAATGAGAACCGGTAAAAAAGTAAATGAAGTATTTGCGATTAAATTAACAATATCCGCAAGATCTTTCCATTCCTTATGAACGTCTATAAATGCCTTGTTATCATAGAAAATGCCTTGACCGGTCAGCAAATTATTTAGCCCTAATAACAAACCCGCTGTCACGATTGCCGGTAAAATAGGAATAAAAATGTCAGATAATGTTTTCACCGCTTTTTGCAGCGGATTAAGCTTTTTTGATGATTCATTTGTGACGTCTTCTTTCGTGGCCTCATCCAGCCCGGAGATTCGAATCAATTGCTCATAAACTTTATCCACAGTGCCTTGCCCTATAACAATTTGAAACTGCCCGTTTGCTGAAAATGAACCTTTAACTAAATCAATCTCTTCCAATTTCTCTTTATCGACTTTTGTCTCATCTTTTAAAGCAAAGCGCAAACGTGTCACACAATGAGTAACCGCATAAACATTGCTCTTTCCGCCGACTGCAGCCAATATTTTTTCGACAGATTCCTTTTTAATGCCCATAAGTCTTCCCCCCAATGCCCTGAATGTATTCGCTTACAACTATTGGATTACGCTTTCATTTTCACTTCCATCATCACTGTTTCTCCTCTGACTGCATCAGTTACCGTTCGTTTCTCAATACTTGCAACCGCATCCATATTTGTAATGACAACAGGTGTTATCGTATGGGCTGCCTTGTTTTTAACTTGTTCTAAATCAACATTAATTAATGGGTCGCCGGCTTTTACTTTTTGCCCTTGCCGAACATGAGCGGTGAACCCCTCACCATTCATTGAAACGGTTTCAAGTCCAATATGAATTAATAGTTCCATTCCGGATTTTCCTCGAATCCCGACAGCGTGTTTGGTCGGAAACAGCTGAACGATTTCACCATCAATCGGTGAAGACACTGTGCCGTCTGATGGAATGACAGCGAGACCATCACCTAACATTTTTTGTGCAAACGTCGGATCAGGAACCTGTTCCATGTCAGCTATTTGTCCGTTTATCGGTGCCAGTACGTGCTCAGTTGTTGTTTTTTGCTTTTTTTGAAAAAGACTTTTAAACAATGTGAATCCCCCTTACTCCATATTTGTATATACAAGAATTAAGTATATTTTAATTTGTATATACATGTTAGTCAATAAAAAATTTTAATTGTAAAAAAATAAAGGATTATGGGCTCGAGATAAAACAAAAAATATGGAGAAACAAAGTCCCTCCATACTCTGATTACCTGTTCAAAAACAGTTATTTTTTACGTTTTTTCTTTTTCTTAACTCCTTCATAAAAAGGCGTTTTTTTCGGCGTTTTGCTATCTTTTTTTCTTTCGTTCCCATTTTTTCTCTTACTATTCTTTGTATCCTTGGAATCGCCTTGTATAACTGTTGGACGGGCTTTTCGTTTTCTTGCTCTTCGCTCGACCATGCCGACAATTTCAAAATCAATGGAGCGTTCGTCTACATTGACATCAATAACACGAACTTCAATTCGGTCGCCGATTCGAAAGACATTGCCCGTTCTTTCGCCGATAAGCGCCATATGCTGATCATCATAGTGATAATAGTCATCCAATAAATAACTAATATGAACGAGTCCTTCGATCGTATTCGGCAATTCGACGAATAGGCCGAAGTTCGTAACACTGCTGATGACGCCTTCGAAAGTCTCGCCAATCTTGTCTTCCATATATTCCGCTTTCTTAAGGTCATCCGTTTCTCGTTCAGCATCAACTGCGAGCCGCTCTCTTTCCGAAGTATGTCTGGAAATCTCAGGCAGTTCTCTTTCCCAATAGTGCTTCGTTTTTGGATCAATTTTTTTCTCAAAGAGGTATTCCCGGATCAAACGATGCACAATTAAATCAGGATAACGGCGGATTGGCGATGTAAAATGCGTATAAAAATCCGTCGAAAGGCCAAAGTGTCCAAGGCTTTGATGATAATATTTCGCCTGCTGCATTGATCTTAGCATGACTGTATTAATGATTGGCTCTTCAGGTTCGCCTTTAATTTCTTCAAGCAGGGATTGCAGCGTTTTTGGATGTATGCTATCCAGGCTTCCCTTCACAACGTAGCCGAAGTTAACAGCGAAGTTGTAAAACCTCGCCAATTTTTCCGGATCAGGCTCTTCGTGAATCCGGTAAATGAACGGCAAGTCAAGCCAATGAAAATGTTCCGCGACCGTCTCATTTGCGCAAAGCATAAATTCCTCGATTAACCGTTCGGCTATTGAACGCTCGCGAATGACAACATCGACAGGTTTGCCGTCATCGCCGATGATAATTTTCGCTTCAGGAAAATCAAAATCTATCGCTCCCCGCTCACGGCGCCTTTTTCTTAAGATTTCTGCCAACTCAGCCATCAATTCAAAAAACGGGACAAGATGTTCATAACGATCAATGACTTCCTGATCTTCTTTTAATAGAATCTTGCGGACGTTCGTATATGTCATCCGTTCCGTTGTATTAATAACGCTCGGAAAGATATCATAGTTTACCACTTTCCCAGATGCCGTGATTTCCATCTCACAGCTGATCGTTAAGCGGTCAACATGAGGGTTCAAGCTGCAAATCCCGTTAGACAGCCGATGCGGAATCATCGGAATGACGCGGTCAACAAGATAAATGCTTGTCCCCCGGGCAAGGGCTTCTTCATTGATTGCAGATCCTTCCTTAACATAATGGGTGACATCTGCAATGTGAACGCCAAGCTTATAATTGCCGTTATCAAGCTTAACAACATTTACAGCATCATCTAGATCTTTCGCATCTTCGCCGTCAATCGTCACGATTGTTTCATTTCTAAGATCGCGGCGGCCTTCAAGTTCCGCAGGATCAATTTCATCAGGCACCGCATTCGCTTCAGCAATCACCTCGTCCGGAAATTCCTGAGGCAAATTGTATTTATAGATGACTGACAGGATATCGATGCCGGGGTCATTTTTGTGCCCCAGTATGTCGACAACCTTCCCTTCAGCATTCATGCGGCCCTCAGGGTATTTGGTTATCTCAACAACCACCTTATGGCCATCAACCGCACCATTAAATTCTTCTTTAGGTATAAAAATATCTTTTGGAATACGCTTGTCATCAGGTATAACAAATCCAAAATGTTTATTATCCTCAAACGTGCCGACAGTTCTCGTTACGCCCCGTTCAATAATGCGAATGACAACACCCTCGGGACGCTCTCCGGATGATTCATGGGAGAGGCGGACAATAACCGTATCGCCGTTCATCGCTCCGTTCAAATCTCCTTGCGCCACGTAGACATCGTCATATTTATCGACCTCATCCGGAATAATGAACGCAAATCCCTTGGCATGGCCTTGAACTTTCCCGCGCATGAGGTTCATTTTTTCCGGCAAACCGTAACGATTGCTTCTCGTCCTTACAATTAAACCTTCGTCTTCCATTTTATTTAACGTTTTAACAAACGTTTTAAAAGCTTCAGAGTCAGTCAATTCAAAGACGTCTTCAAGCTCAGTTAACGTCATCGGCTTATAAGCTTCTTCTTTCATATAATCTAGAATTTCTTGTATGCGATCTTCTGTCACAAATTATCACTCCTGTTCATTAGGAAACGGTCCAGTCCAACCCTTCTAAGAAGCGGTAAATATCTTCATGAAGCTGTTCTTTCTCATCTCCTAATGTAATTACATGCGACGAGTGTTCATACCACTTAATGTCTTTGTCATCCGACTGCACTTCATTATAAATAATGTTAGCGCTGTTTGTATCAATCATTTCGTCATTGCGGGCCTGAACAACAAATGTCGGCACATATATCATATCCACATGATTGCGGACATCTTTAATTAAGTTTTGCAGGTCTTTAATCGTCGCCATCTGCTTTTCCTTAAAGACTGCCATTTCTTCTTTTATTTGCTCATCGGATTTGCCTTCACGCTTTTTATATTCTTCAGCGTACTCCAAAACGCCTTCATAAATTTGCTTTTCTGTTTTGGCGTTCATCGGTGCACACATTGTCACAATACCCTTTACTGGAAGAGTGTAACCACATTTAAGGGAAAATACCCCTCCTAAAGACAAACCTGCAACTGCAATTTCTTCATAACCGAGGGACTTCAAGTGTTCATAGCCATTCTTAACATCTTCCCACCAGTCTGTCGGTCCTGTCTCTAAGAGCTCCTCAGGCGGCACACCATGGCCTTTATAATGAGGAGCATGGCTTGTATACCCTTTATCCTGCAAATATCGGCCAAGCATTCTGACATCAGAAGAATTGCCGGTAAACCCGTGCAGCAATAAGACAGCGCGTTTTCCTGCTTCGAATGTAAATGGTTTTGGCGGTATAATTTTCACAATCATTCTCTCCTTTATCTATATCATGATTCGATTCGCTTAGGTTTATTAATTCAAAATTCACGTCAAAGACATGATCATATACCCTTATTTATTTTTTATAAAACAATTGTATGTAAGAACTATCGTAAACAAAAAGAAAACAGCATGCCTCAATGGCTGCTGCCTAAGATTTAGAAAAAATATCCTAATAAAAAGGTAATGACAAAGAATAATACAGCCATGATTGCTGTGAATCTCGTTAAAACCGCGTCAATACCTCTTGCCTTTTGCTTTCCAAATAATTGCTCAGCTCCGCCAGTTATCGCTCCTGATAAGCCGTCACTTTTGCTTTGTTGCAAAAGAACAAGCACAATAATGCAAATAGCCACGATAACTAATAGCGTTATTAACAACGTATGCATTCGCTGCACCTCCGCTTTTACGCAAAAACACTATTCTTAATGTAACATAAACAAGCTTTCCTTTCCAGTGTACAACGCATCATAATTTCTCCGGATCATCGGATGACGACTTTGGTGTTATAGGGAATATTATCGTATATCCACTTGGCATCCGGAACAGTTAAATGAATGCAGCCATGGGAATCTTTTTGTCCCAGTTTTTTTGCATCAGCCGTGATGACATGCTGGTTTTTATCCATCGGCACACTATGGAAAAGAAATTCACCATGATTCTTCCATGAAACCCAATATTTTGCGCCTTCTTTGTATTTAGGCGAGTAGAACCATTCGCCGCGTTCAGCTTGAATATGGAAAGTGCCAGTCGGTGTCGTTGTATCCGGGTTCTTGTCAAGTCCTGTAGAGGCAATCATCGTGTAAATCGTTTTATCCCCATCTTTAACATACACTTTTTGATCCTTTTTGGAGACATCGAGCCAAATGTCTTGTCCTTTTTTCAATTTAGGGTAAGGCCCGCCTGATGGCGCGTTCCAATCAATGGTTTTTGGCTTTTCCGATTTTTGATGATTGCTGTTGCCAGTCTTTTGCTTGGCTGTTGTGTCTTTTTCATGGTGCTGATCCGTTTTATCGTGTGCTTTCGGTGCAGATGCACTGCCTGACGCCGATTCAGAACATCCGGCAGTAATGACGGCGAGTATCGATAAGGCTAGAAGCAGACACACATACTTTCTCCATTTCATCATATCACCTATTCCCTAACACAAAATTTAATACGCAGCATGAGTTGAGTACGCATAACTTCATTATAAAGCAAACCAAGCTTCAAATCACTGATAACTGCTTGAGTCATTGAACACGCTGAACAAATAAAAAAGCGATGCTAATGATTACAATGTTTTTATAAGACAGCCTTTTATTCAAATCGCAGCCAGGACAGCCGCTCTCAAAGAAAAAGCTCCTCCTATCAGGAGAAGCTTTTGCATATTAAGATGCTTGTCTTAATTCTTTCAGATATTGTTCGCCTTTGGCATGATCATATTGATTTTCCAATTTAGACATAACAACCGCTGCCAATGAGTTGCCTACGACATTAACTACAGTTCTAGCCATATCAAGGATACGGTCAATACCTGCAATAAATGCCAGCCCTTCAATCGGAATGCCGACAGAACCGAGCGTTGCAAGAAGCACAACAAATGAAACGCCTGGAACACCAGCAATGCCTTTTGATGTGACCATTAAGACAAGAACTAACGAAATTTGTGTACCAATGGACAGATCAATGCCGTACATTTGAGCAATAAATACGGCCGCAATAGCCTGATAAAGGGTCGAACCATCCAAGTTAAATGAGTAGCCCGTCGGAATGACGAAAGAAGAAATGGCTTTAGGGCAGCCGAATTTCTCCATCTTTTCCATAAGCTTCGGCAGAACAGTTTCCGAACTGGATGTTGAATAAGCCAAAATAAGCTCGTCCTTTAGAATCCGCAAGAAATTAAAAATGTTCACACCGGCAAATTTCGCAACTAAACCGAGTACAACTATAATAAAGAAGATCATAGAGCCGTAGACTAAGATAACCAGCTTGCTTAACGGAATAAGGGATTGAAGGCCAAATTTAGAAACGGTTACACCAATTAAAGCAAACACTCCAAACGGTGCAAATCTCATCACTAAATTTGTAACAGTGAACATGGCCTCGGCAGTACCTTGGAAAAAGTTAAGCACAGTTTTGCCCTTGTCTCCAATATAAGCCACACCTATTCCAAAAAGAACAGAGAAGAAAATAATCGGCAGCATATCGCCTTTCGCCATTGAATCAATCAGATTGCTTGGGACGATATTTACAAAAGTATCAATAAAACTATGATGTTCAACTTCTTTTGCTGTTTGTACATAAGATGAAATATCCGTTTTTTGAAGCGATTTCATATCAACGCCTGTACCGGGATGAAAGATATTCGCTGCAAGTAATCCGATAATAATAGCAAAGGTTGTAATGATTTCAAAATAGAGAATCGTTTTTCCGCCTAGCCTTCCCAACTTCTTAATATCTCCAACACCGGCTACGCCGACAATAATGCTTGAGACAACAATAGGGATAACAATCATTTGAATTAAGCGGAGAAATATATCGCCAATCGGCTGTAAATAGGTTGCTACTGCAGGATTATTATAGAAAACAGCACCAACAATAACCCCCAATACCAAACCTGCAAATATTTGCCATGCCAGTCCAAACTTTCTTCTTTTCATTTAAACACCTCTTTTATAATGGAATAATATTATAAATATTTAATTTTCTATATTTTCAATAAATTTACGTGGAATTAGCGTACGGTAAATTTAATAAGAGGTTTTGGATATAATGAAAAGCATTATCCAAAGTATATAGCATCAATGATTTAGGAAGGCTTCCAAAGATGAATAATGACATTTATACTTTTAACCTATCTTTCTTATTTTAAATTATATCAAAATGAAATGCAAAGTTCAACAGATATTTCTACAAAATTTGCACCTGTTACCAGCAAAAATTGGCATTATTAAAGCTATGGAGAACCCATAGCTTTCAAGATAATTATCTTTTACATTCCCTATTTTTTGATTTGCCCATTGCCGTGCACGGTATATTTTGTTGAGGTTAGAGCTCGAAGCCCCATCGGCCCTCTGGCATGCAATTTTTGCGTGCTGATGCCAATTTCCGCGCCGAAGCCAAATTCGAAACCGTCTGTAAACCGCGTTGAAGCATTATGATAGAGCGCGGCTGAATCTACCAATTGGAAAAACGCCTTCGTATTTTCATATGATTCAGTTATGATAGCTTCTGAGTGTTTCGTGCTGTAAGTGTTAATATGATCAATCGCTTCTTGTACATTTGCGACGATTTTAATAGCTATGATTTTATCCAGATACTCGGTTTCCCAATCTTCTTCCGTACAAGCGATGAGATCCGCAACGATTTCCCTTGCCTTGTCATCGCCGCGAAGCTCAACGTGATGGTCTCGCAATCTATTAACAAGCTCTCCCAGATGCCTTTTTGCCCAATGTTCATGAACAATGACTTTTTCAGCCGCATTACAAACGGAAGGGCGCTGTGTCTTAGCGTTAACTGTTATATCAATGGCCATTTGCGGATTGGCTGAATCATCAATAAACACATGGCAGTTGCCTGCACCCGTTTCCAGCACAGGCACCGAAGCATTTTGCACAACGGTTTGAATAAGGTTCTTCCCGCCGCGCGGAATCAAAACATCCAGGCAGTCATTTAATTTAAACATTTGTGACGCGGTATTCCGGCTGACATCCTCTAATAACTGAACGGCATCTTTGGGAATTGCTGTTTGTTCAAGTGCGCGGCGGATAACTGATACAAGCGCACGATTAGAATTCAGTGCCGACGAACTGCCGCGCAGAAGAACAGCATTGCCCGTTTTTAAACATAGGCTCGAAGCATCTGCCGTGACATTGGGTCTTGCCTCATAAATCATCCCGACAACGCCTAACGGAACCCTGACCTTTTCAATTTTCAGGCCGTTCGGACGCTCCCATGATTCGAGCACTTCACCGATTGGATCCATTAATTGCGTCAATTCTTCAAGAGCGAGAGCCATTTCGCGAATTCTTTGTTCGTTTAGCATCAGGCGGTCAATTAAGGTGGCGTTTACACCATTTTCTTTTGCCTGTTCCAAATCCTTTTTATTTTCTTGTAAAATGTAAGGCATTTCCTTAATCAATTGACCAGCGATTATGTTTAACGCGTCATCTTTTTGTTTTGTAGTTTTTGCAATTAATTGTCCGGCTGCGATCTTAGCTTTTTTAGCTTTTAACATTAATTCACTCATATCATTTTCTCCTTTACAGTAAATACAAACTGATCGTGATGTATCACTTCAGGATGTTTCGCCCGTGTTATTTTCATCGCCGTCTGGCTTGCGGCCCCTTTGATAATTTCTAATTCTTCCGATGTATAATTCACTTGTCCCTTGCCGATGACTTCATTCTTATGGTTGACGACCTCAACAACATCCCCGGCTTTAAATGTACCGCTAATTTGTTTGACTCCTGCCGGAAGCAGGCTTTTCCCTTTGAAAACAATGGCCGTTTGTGCACCATCATCAATCTTTATTTGTCCTGAGATTTTCGAGTGAAAGGCAATCCATTGTTTCGGTTTTTTTAATTGAATTTTTGGGGAATTCCCTATATAAGTGCCGTCTCCTTCTCCCTTTAAAATCTTGGTCAATTTGTCCGGCCCCGAACCTGTGCCAATAAATACATTGACACCGAGGGATAGAGCTGTTTGTGCGGCAATTAATTTCGACTTCATTCCGCCCGTTCCAACTTTTGACCCTGATGAGCTTTTGGCTTGTTTTAAAAGTTCTTCAGTTATTTCAGGGAGATAATCGTACCGTTTCGCATCTGGATTCATATGAGGGTTTGCTGTATACAAACCGTTTATATCTGTCAGCATGATGAGAATGTCCGCATGAACAAGGCCGCTGACAAGGGCTGACAACATATCATTATCGCCGAAGGTCAGCTCATCAACCGCAACAGAATCATTTTCATTGATAATCGGCAAAACAGACCGTTTAAGCAGCTCATGAAGAGTAGCATAGGCATTGCTGTAGCTTTCCTTATGAATAAAATCTTGCCTCGTTAATAGCAACTGAGCACTGACCAAACCATGCCTTTTAAAAGCATCTGTATAGGATTGGATCAGAAGTCCTTGACCTACCGCAGCCGCCGCCTGTTTGCCTGATATTGTGACGGGTCGTGCCGGATATCCAAGATCAAAGAATCCTGCCGAGACAGCGCCGGAAGAAATTAAAATCACTTCATGTCCTTCTTTTTTTAATTGTGCAATCGCTTCAACATGTTCTATTAATTTCTTTTTATTAAGCCCGCCGTTGGCATGCGTTAACGAACTGCTGCCAATTTTAACAACGATTCGTTTTTTCGCCATATTGTACACACCTTTCTATTAAGTATGATAAAAAACGAAAAAACCCTTCCCATCCTTACAATGACTTGCAAAGGACGGAAAGAGTCTGTATTCCGCGGTACCACCTTATTTGACATCATTATGACGCCCGCTTATTTTCCTATAACGCAGGGTCCGGTCGGGTTATTCGCCCAACAGCTCAAGGGATAGGTTCAATTGTTTGGCAGCGATGGAATCTTCCAGCCGATGAATCCCACTCTCTAACGCGCCAATGTCTATTTACTGGTCCCCGTCTATGCTTATCAGTGTTAAATTTATGATATATTATGCTTAAAGCCAATGGTGAAGTCAAGCCGTTTTTAAATAAAATTATCGATATTTTTTGACTTTTAAATTTCTTAGCAGAGAACCCCTAAATTATTGTAAAGCGGGAACACCGGCTGCAGATAGCGGAAACTGGAAGAAGATTCCACCCCAATGAATCTGGGCAGGAAAATGAGACACGCATAGAAAATATTATACTTCCTTCAAGCAAATTGATTCTGCATCATGCTTATTTATATCATTCATTCCGAAATGATTAATCTTATTAACTCCAAACCTGTTTCCCATTAAACTTAGGAACCTTTTCCTAGAGGCCTGTATAATTCAATCACACTTTGTGAGGTTGTTGGTACAGGTTTTTTCATTTTATCTACAGCCTTTGCATCAGCTAATATTTTCTTGTTTCGGTTATTGAAAGCTACAATAAACTGCCTCTGTTCCATTTTGTATACATGATTTAAAATCGATTTGTCTAACTTGATTTCATGAGACTCTTCTTTATTAATTTTTACGTGTTTTGCTAACTCTTCTGTATTTCCATACTCATCAACAAGAACAATATCAACGCTGGTATGATAAGGAAGAGGGCGAATTCTTAGGCTTTCAACTTTTCCCTTAGAAAAAAGCTCTCCATTTTTTTCAATAAATTTCACCGGATGTGATGCTTGTTTATACCAATCTAGAACCGGCAGTAAGGAATGTTTCTCAGGATTAAAGTTCTTTGGCAATTGAAAAGCCTGCTGATCAATCATTTTCTTTGATACAGTCGGATGTTTGCTTTTAGATACAAAAAAACGAACAAGACCCAAAGCTGCCCCATTATATTGATCTGTTTTGTCAGTTTGATTTATAGGAAATATCGTTAGTTCTTCACCTTCAGATGGTTTCCAATTAATTTTGATTGGAACTTCAATATGCTCATCAGGCGAAGCTTCTAAAATTGCGGCAGGAGCCCAGTGACTATGGCCTGTTTTTATTTTGGCTGTTTTATTGCCTTGTAAAAAGACGAATGTGAATGTTTGTTTTTTATTGGTTTTGTTTTCTATATACATTTTCCCTGTGATGACTTGCGCATGTTTAGAGTTGTCTATGTATTGAAATGATGTATCCTGCATTTTAACAGATCTGATCCATTTTTTATCAGGGTTAAATCCCATCGAAAGATTATAATTAACTGAATCGTCAAGAATCTCTTCAGTTTGATCAAGTGCTGAATGTTTTTTAAACTGTATTACTCAGAAGGCTTAACTCTATACACCTCCCTTTTTGTAAATTTTTGTACAAACCGTTCATTATCGAACGCACTGGCAGCTAGAAGAATGCAAATAAGACTTAATAAAGAAAATCTTGTTTTGTTCATTATCAATCTCCTTTAAATTTAAGACCATCATTATTTAACATTCAATAACCAGACGTTCTGATTATTTTCCCCATATATTTACTCTAATGGAAGATAGAGATAGATTTAATATCTATGGGCTTGCGATGTTTTCCAATCCTACGGCAGTACTTAATTTCTATTCGAAATATACTTAATGATTCTGCATCCCTAGGTTGTTGACTGAGTTTATAATAATATGAATCTAATAACATTTCATATACGATACATTTTTCCTAGGACAATATCAATAGTTTTTGTATAATTTTTTAAATTGCTTTTGGTTATTTATATCTGTCAACATTTATAACTAAAAAAAGAGATGCTCCGGCCGTGAGCATCTCTTTTAAATGGATTTAAATATTTTTGAGGTTATAGAAAGAACTTTTACCGCCGTATTGAGCTGATTCACCAAGCTCATCAGCTATACGGAGAAGTTGATTATATTTAGCAACGCGGTCAGTGCGTGACGGTGCGCCTGTTTTGATTTGGCCCGCGTTTGTCGCAACTGCTATATCAGCGATTGTTGTATCCTCAGTTTCACCAGAACGGTGGGAAATGACTGCAGTGTAGCCTGCACGTTTCGCCATTTCAATCGCATCGAATGTTTCTGTCAATGTGCCGATTTGGTTCACTTTAATTAAGATGGAATTGCCGACACCTTTTTCAATACCTTCTGCCAACTTTTTCGTGTTCGTTACAAAGAGGTCGTCGCCAACAAGCTGTACACGATCGCCAAGTTCTGCTGTTAGCTTCTTCCATCCTTCCCAATCGTTTTCATCAAGACCATCCTCGATCGAAACAATTGGATATTTATCAAGCAAGCCGCGATAGAATTCAATCATCTCATCTGAAGTTCTTGTGACGCCTTCACCTTTGAAATGATATTTGCCGTTATCATACAGTTCACTAGAAGCTACATCAAGGGCAATTTTCACTTGATCACCTGGTTTGTATCCGGCTTTCTCAATCGCTTCGATAATCGTTTGGATGGCTTCCTCATTTGAAGATAAGTTCGGTGCAAAACCGCCTTCATCACCTACAGCAGTATTAAGGCCTTTGTCTTTTAGAACAGCTTTAAGGTTATGGAAAATTTCCGCTCCCATACGGATCGCTTGCGGGAAGCTTTCAGCACCTACCGGCATAATCATGAATTCTTGGATATCAACATTATTGTCAGCATGTTCGCCGCCGTTAAGGATATTCATCATTGGTGTTGGCAGTGTTTTGCCATTGAAACCGCCAAGATAACGGTAAAGCGGCATGTCAAGATAATCTGCTGCAGCATGAGCAACCGCCATAGATACGCCAAGAATAGCGTTGGCGCCTAATTTGCCTTTATTATCTGTTCCGTCAAGCTCAATCAGAGCACGGTCAATGCCGGTTTGGTCAAGTGCGTCATAGCCGACAAGCTCCGGCGCAATAACATCATTAACATTTTCTACAGCTTTTAAGACACCTTTACCCATGTAACGGTTCTTTTCGCCGTCGCGAAGTTCAACAGCTTCATATTCGCCTGTTGAGGCACCGCTTGGTACAAGCGCACGGCCAAATGCGCCTGACTCTAAAAATACTTCAACTTCAACAGTTGGGTTGCCGCGTGAATCCAGAACTTCACGGCCATAGATATCAACAATCATAGAAGACATAACTTTTTCTCTCCTTTTACACATTTTTATCAATCGGAGTGTTTTAGGTACCCTAACTCCTTTGTCCAAATGCTTCATTCACATCGATGTTTTAGGTTAAATCAAGTGTGCGCTCCTAAACCTTCGGCATCAAAATGAACGATTTTGGCTGTGGTACAAAGACGCCTTCACCGGCTAATTCGAGAAGCTTCGCCTCTTCTCAGCGCCGGTCAAGAAATATTCTCCGATGCTCCTTGCAACCTTACTTTTCGTGTTTGATCAATGTTTTTCCTGTCATTTCTTCAGGCTGCTTAACATTCAACAGATCAAGCAATGTTGGTGAAAGATCGGCCAGAATGCCGTCCTTTCTCAATTCAACGCCTTCTTTTGTAACAATGACAGGGACTGGTCTTGTCGTATGGGTTGTCATTGGTTCGCCTTCTGAAGTAAGCACTTCATCAGCATTGCCATGGTCAGCAGTGATAATAGCTGCTCCTCCTTTGGCAATAATGGCATCAACGACTTTACCTAAACATTCGTCAACTGCCTCAACGGCTTTGGTGGTCGGTTCTAATTTTCCCGAATGGCCGACCATATCAGGATTGGCGAAATTTAGGATAATAGCATCATGCTTGTCTGCCTCAATTTCTTTTAGCAATGCATCCGTTACCTCGTAGGCACTCATTTCCGGCTTCAAGTCATAAGTAGCAACTTTCGGCGACGGAATAAGAATACGTTCTTCTCCAGGGAATTCTTCTTCACGTCCTCCGCTAAAGAAGAAAGTAACGTGAGGATATTTTTCTGTTTCGGCTATGCGCAGCTGCGTTAATCCGTTCTGTGATAACACTTCTCCGCATGTGTTATCCAAATTGATGGTTTTGAACGCAACCGTGCCGTTAACCGTTTCACTGAAATGAGTCAAGCATACAAAGTGGATATCCTTCGGCTGCTTGTCCCCGCGATCAAAGCCGCGGAAGTCCTCGTTCGTAAAGACTTGCGAAATTTGAATCGCACGGTCAGGACGGAAATTAAAGAAAATAATCGCATCTCCATCTTTAACTGTTGCAACAGGTGATCCATCCTCATGCTTAATGACAGACGGAATCACAAACTCGTCGTAGATGCCGTTTTTATAGGAATCTTCAACAGCTTCAAGCGGATCGGTGTAGTCAGGACCTTCCGCATAGACCATCGCCCGGTATGCTTTTTCAATACGTTCCCAGCGATTATCGCGGTCCATGGCATAATAGCGTCCGGATAATGTTGCAATTTCTCCTACACCGTACTCTGCTATTTTTTCCTTAGTTTGTTTAATATATTTTTCTGCCGATTTTTCAGCCACATCACGGCCATCCAAGAAACCATGAATGTAGACATTTTTAAGATCCTGCATTTTTGCCAGCTTCATTAAGGCAAACATATGATCAATATGGCTATGAACACCGCCGTCAGATAAAAGACCAATAATATGGAGGTTGGTTCCTTTTTCTTTAACATAGTTCATAGCATCAAGAAAGGCGTTATTCTCGAAGAATTCACCTTTTTCAATGGATAAGTTTACGCGCGAAAGACTTTGGTAAACAATGCGGCCGGCACCGATATTCATGTGGCCAACCTCAGAGTTCCCCATTTGTCCTTTCGGCAAGCCAACGTGTTCCCCATCAGCTCTTAACGTCGCATGCGGATATTGATTCCAGTAGCGGTCAAAGTTGGGCTTATTTGCTTGCGCCACCGCATTGCCTTGAGTTTCTTCACGAAGCGCAAAGCCGTCAAGAATAATGAGTGCATGGGGTTTTTTAGTCATGATTAACACCTTCTAAAAGCTGCAAGAATGATTCTGGCTTGAGACTTGCGCCGCCGACGAGGGCGCCGTCGATGTCGGACTCTGCCATGAACGTTTTAATATTTTCAGGCTTAACGCTGCCGCCGTATTGAATTCGGACAGCATCTGCCGTTGCCTGGTCATATAGTTCAACAAGTGTTTGGCGGATAAATCGGCAAACCTCATTAGCATCTTCAGAAGACGCTGATTTTCCAGTTCCGATGGCCCAAACAGGTTCATAGGCAATGACAGCCGTTTTTGCAAGTTCCGCACTGATTCCCTCAAATGCCTTAGACACTTGCTCTTTCACAAGCTTTTTCGTTTCTCCATTTTCCCGTTCTTCAAGTGTTTCACCGACGCAAATGATCGGGATTAATTGATGCTTAAATGCCGCATGGACTTTTTTATTGACTGTTTCATCAGTTTCAGCAAACATCGCCCGGCGTTCAGAATGGCCAAGAATAACGTAAGAAACGCCGATATCCTTTAACATGACCGGGCTGATTTCGCCTGTAAAAGCACCGGAATCTTCAAAGTGCATATTTTGCGCACCGATTTTCAATTCTTTTCCTTCAGCATCTTCAATAAGCTTATCGAGAAAAAGGGCAGGTGCACAGATAACAGAATCAACTGCATCTTCCGACGGTATGAGCCCCTTTACTTTAATGACAAAGTCATGTGCTTCAGGTAAAGTCAAATTCATTTTCCAGTTTCCTGCAATAATTGGTTTACGCATCATGACACCTTCTTTCCATTTTCGCTGTCTTTCAAAAAAATTCTTGTATGATTATTTATCGCTTAAAGCAGCCACGCCTGGCAATGTCTTACCTTCCATGAGTTCAAGCGAAGCGCCGCCGCCTGTTGAAATATGATCCATTTGCTCAGCCAAATTGAATTTTTCAACAGCTGCCGCGGAATCACCGCCGCCAATAATTGAATAGACGCCTTCAGCATTTGCCAGAGCCTTTGCAATACCTTTCGTTCCTTTTGCGAAAGCATCTTTTTCAAAGACGCCCATCGGACCGTTCCAAACAACAAGCTTGGATGAACGGATGACATCGGCATATTTTTCAACTGTTTTCGGGCCGATATCAAGTGCTTCCCAATCTGAAGGAATGCTGTCAATTGGAGCAACCTTTATATTCGCGTCTTCTGAGAAGTCATCAGCAATAACGACGTCTGCCGGTGTATAAAATTTAACACCTTTTTGCTCAGCTTTTTCCATGAATGATTTTGCTAAATCAATTTTTTCTTCATCAAGAAGCGATTTGCCTACTTCATAGCCCATTGCTTTAACAAAGGTATAAGCTAGACCGCCGCCGATAATAAGGTTGTCAACTTTGTCCAATAGGTTATCGATAACGCCAATCTTATCCTTTACTTTCGCTCCGCCAATAATGGCAGTGAAAGGACGTTCTGGGTCTTCCATTGCTTTGCCGAGAACTTCAAGTTCCTTTTCTAACAGGAAGCCGGCAACAGCGGGAATATAGTGAGCGACCCCTTCTGTTGAAGCATGTGCTCTGTGAGCAGCTCCAAAAGCATCATTGACATAAATATCAGCAAGATCAGCAAATGCTTTAGCCAATTCAGGGTCATTTTTCTTTTCACCTGGATGGAATCTTACATTTTCAATGAGCATGATGTCACCAGGGTTCAGGCCAGAAGCAGCCTTATGTACTTCATCGCCTATCACTTCATCTGTTTTCACAACTTCAGAATCAAGCAAATCACTTAAACGCTTTGCAACCGGATCGAGCCGAAGCTCTTCTTTTACTTGACCGTTCGGACGTCCAAGGTGCGAAGCCAAAATAACTTTAGCGCCTTGCTCTGACAAATATTGAATGGTAGGCAATGCCGCACGAATTCTTGTATCATCCGTAATTTCACCATTTTCAAGCGGCACATTAAAATCAACGCGGCAAAAAACTGTTTTGCCCTTTAAATCAACATCACGAATCGTTTTTTTGTTCATCAGTTACCCCTCCTTCGGCATAAACATGAAAGGAACATTGAATGCTTCCATTTATTAATCTACTGTAAAGTCGTTCAATAATAAAGAGAAACTTGCAAAGATAAAGTATAAATGTCGTAAAGAGGAGAAAAAATTTCTCCTCTTTATCATTTAAGTGACTATCCGATTATTATAACCCTTTTTTAGCAATATAAGCGGCTAAATCGACAACGCGGTTGGAGTAGCCTGTTTCATTGTCATACCAAGAAACAACTTTAACCATATTGCCTTCGATAACCATTGTAGAAAGGGCATCGATAGTAGAAGAATGTGTATTGCCATTGAAGTCGCTTGATACGAGAGGTTCTTCAGTATAATCAAGAACACCTTTCAATTCGCCGTTAGCGGCTTCTTTAAGTACTTCATTAACTTCTTCAACAGTTACTTCTTGGCCTAATTCGGCAACAAGGTCAACGATTGACACGTTTTGAGTCGGCACGCGCATAGCCATACCATTTAATTTGCCTTTAAGTTCAGGAAGTACAAGCGCAACGGCTTTTGCAGCGCCAGTTGTTGTTGGGATGATATTTTGTGCTGCTGCGCGGGCACGGCGATAATCTTTGTGCGGCAAGTCAAGAATTTGTTGGTCATTTGTATAAGAGTGAACAGTTGTCATCATACCGCTTTTAATGCCAAATTTATCATTTAATACTTTCGCAAACGGCGCTAAGCAGTTTGTTGTACAAGAAGCGTTTGAAATCACGTCATGCTTAGCCGGATCATATTGATCTTCGTTAACGCCCATAACAATAGTGATGTCTTCTTCTTTTGCCGGTGCAGAAATGATAACTTTTTTCGCACCTGCTTCTAAGTGTTTAGCTGCATCATTGCGGTTAGTGAAGCGGCCTGTTGATTCTACAACGATATCGACGCCGAGATCGCCCCAGCCAAGCTGAGCAGGATCGCGTTCAGCCAAAACTTTAATTTCACGGCCATCGACAACAAGGTTATCATTGTTAACAGATACTTCTACAGGCAATTCTCCGTGTACTGTATCATATTTCAAGAGATGTGCAAGCATATTAGCGTCAGTTAAGTCATTCACTGCAACAATCTCTACTTCTGGATGATTTAACGCTGCACGAAAAACATTGCGTCCAATACGGCCAAAACCATTAATACCTACTTTAACTGTCATTATTAACACTCCTTATGTTTAATTGATTAATTTATTGTGATTAAGTATTTCCTCTGCTGCACCTTCATCGGTGACTAAAATAGATTGAGGGCCTTCTTTAAAATAGGCTTCAATCGCTTTCGCCTTTGACCGTCCGCCAGCTACGGCAATGGGCGTTTTGTTGTCATATAAGTTTTCCAAACGTATCCCGATGGTTTTTACTTTATGAACAATTTTCCCATTTTGGTCAAAGTAATACCCAAAGGCTTCTGCGACCGCATTTTCTTCGTCGATTTTTTTCAGAAGTTCTTCACTCGATCTGCGGCGCTTAGCCATGGTTTTGGCATCACCAATGCCATGAATAATTATAGCAGCCGATTGAATGAGCGATAAAACCTCGCGTATGCTTGGCTCCTCAATTAATGACGAATACGATTCCTCACTTAATTGATCAGGGACATGAAGCATACGATAGCTTCCCTCAACTTTTTCTGCCATTTTTGCACAAATGGTATTGGATTGATTTTCAACTTGTTCTCCTAATCCGCCTCTTGCTGAGACAAATAAGAGATTGGCCTGCAAATGTTTCAATGGGTGCATCATTTCTGCAACGGCTGCCACAGTCGTACCGCCGGTTACAGCAATAATGCTGTCATTCTTAATCCTTTCTTCCATTTCGGAAACGCAGGCGCGCCCCATTTCATTTTTGACCCAAGGTTGAACATCGCTGTCTCCAGGGACGATCACAACACGAGAGATGCCTAGAACCTTCTCTAATTGTTTTTCCAAATGATTCAATCCTGATACATCTTTCATGATTTCTTCGAGTGCTTCAAGCAAACGCTCCCCGTTTTCAGTCAGCGACATACCATTTGTTGACATTTTGATTAAGCCCTGGTTGCTAAGAAAGGTCACCTCGCCTCGTAAAACGCGTTCGGTCAGCCCCAAATTACTAGCCAGCGTTCTTCTGCCTATGGGCTGAAGAAAATGAACCGATTGGAGGATGCGATAACGTTCAGACATAACGTCTAAAACATCTGGCACTAATTTTTTTTGCAAATCAAGTAAACGTTTCAAATCGATCCTCCTTTTACAAAGCGTTGGACTCAAAAAGTCCCAGTCAGTCATATTATGTCCCAACCGTTACAAACTTATAATAGCAAAAGTGAACGGCCTTTTTCAAGTCTAACAACTCTCGAAAATAAAATATGGGCTTATTTTAACTTCTTAATAAGAAAAATATAGTTCTTCAGATGCTAAGATCGGGGGATTAATGCTTAAAATGACAAGCATTAATCAAAAAGCAGTTATGGGGGAAACATTTAAATTAAGATGAATTTGCAAGCGAGGTGCACAATGCAAAAATATTTTCAATTTCACTATAAAGGGGCTTCTTTTCATCTCTTTTCTAAAGAACATATTCTGGCTTTAGCTATTATTGGGCTGCTTGGCGTCTGTCTGTTTGTTTTTCGGCGTTTCCTGCAGCAGCCTCATTGGGAAAAGTTCGTCCGCTATTTACTAGCTTTTTTGCTTATTGTTTCGGAGATCAGTCTTCAATCGTGGTACATTTATTTTCATGAGTGGTCGCCCCGCTATTCGCTGCCTTTAGAATTGAGTGATCTTACGGTGCTTTTGTCCATTGTTATGCTGCTGACGAGAAGCGCCGGCCTGTTTAAATATATTTATTTTGCCGGTCTCGGAAGCTCGCTTCAAGCCATATTGACGCCTGATCTCAGCGTCTATTCTTTTCCTCATTTTCGATATATCGAATTCTTTGTATCCCATGGCGGCGTCTTCCTGGCCTGTCTTTTTATGATTGCTGTCGAAAAGTTCAAGCCGACGTTCCGTTCGCTTTGGGAAACTGTATTAGCATTAAATATTTACGGCGCTTGTATTTTTATTGTCAATCGATTAGTTAACGCCAATTACTTATACATTATGAAAAAGCCGAACCTCCCGACCGTTTTAGATGTCCTCGGCCCTTGGCCGTGGTACCTTATACCGATGGAAGCCATTATCATTATTGCTTTCCTTATACTATATGCTCCTTTCTATATTTACGAGAAAATCAGAGAGCGCTCAGCTTTTTCTTGAAAGATAAAAGGACTAAAACTTAATGACAACAAAATGACTGGAAATGCGCCTCAAGTTCGCTAAACATAAATTTTCCCCAGAGCACTGCCCGGCCGTCAATGGAGACGACCGGGATCATCAATTGATACGCCTTTAATAAATTGTCATCTTGATAGATATCTGCCTCTTGATAGCTTTGATGGTATTTTTCGCAAAGGATATGCAGCATCTCTTTGGCTTCTTCGCATAATGGACAATTTTTCTTTGTGTATAAGACAATTTCCCGCTTCATCGCTTAATCCTTCCTTTTCCGTTTGGTTGAAGAAAGAATTCCGCACTCGCTCCGGTATTTTGCCACCGCCCGTCTCGAGATTTGAATGCCTTTTTCTTTGAGACGCATTGTTATTGCTTGATCTGATAATGGCTTAGCTGGATTTTCCGATGCAATTAATCTTTTAATCGTTTCTTTGATGTCATGAGTTGAGATTGAACCTTCTGCGGTCTTAACCCCTCTGACAAACAGTTCTTTATATGGAAAAAGCCCGTGCGGCGTTTGAATATGCTTATTTTTGATCGCCCGGCTGACCGTGGATTCATGAACCCCGAGCTCTTCGGCAACCATCCCTAATGTTAGCGTTTTCAATAACTTTGGACCCTTTTCTAAAAAAGCCCGCTGTCTCTCTATTACAACTTCTGTTACTTCAAGCAGCGTTTGCTTTCTTTTGGAAAGGCACTGCACCAGCCATTGCGCTTCATGGTATTTTTTTTGCAGATAGCGGCGCGTTTCTTTATCGCCGTCTTTTCGCAAAATACGATAATCATCAAAATTAACCGACAACTGAGGCAAAAAGTAATCCTCCATTATACAGCGATAGCCTGATTCATCTTTTTTTATTGTGACATCTGGAATAATGTATTGAACAAGACCTTGTTCAAAATTATCTACAGGATTGGGATGAAGCGACTGAATCATCTCGACAGCTTTTTGAATATCATGGCCGGTGACTCCAAGCTCTTTGCTGAGAGAGGACCAATCCCCTGTAATAAAGACGTCGATAAATTCCGACACGATCTGTTCAGCCAGCGGCGCCTTTTCCGGCAAAGATTTTAGCTGCAGCAATAAACATTCCTGCAAGCTTCTTGCGCCAATACCGGCCGGCTCAAAGCTTTGCAATATGGCTAATGCTTCGTTAAGCAAGGAAATATCAATATTTAAGTCTTCTGCTAATAATTCTAACGATTCCTCAAGATAACCATGATCACTTAAACTATCTATTAAATAAATCAGGGCTTTTTTCAAAGAATGGTCTAAAGACAGTACATTGGCCTGTTGATACAGCGATTCTCTATAATCGCCTTTATCGCTGATGGTTTCCTCAATAATATCTGTTCTCGTTTTATCAGCCGGCTGATTATGCCAGCTGGAGGACAAAGGCTTTGAAGACATGTATGATGAGTCTTCTAAATGAATCAAAGGATTTTCCATAGCCTGTTCTTTGATGAAATCGACAAGTTCCGTATTCGTATATTGAAGCAATGAAATCGCTTGATACAAAGCAGGGGACATCTTCAGATTTAATGTTTGTGTCTGTATCATTTCTAAAGCCATTAAAATCACCTTCTTTCTTTAATTATAAACGCTTACATTTTATTTGGCTATAAATCGCGCCTAAAAATAATATAGAATATTTTGACAATACAAGGGAGCTATCTGTTAATATTACTTTTTTATTCTATCATTCAAGCAAAAATGCCTGTCAACCCATTTAAAAGCTCCGGAAAAATCCGGAGCTTTCTTAAAAGTATTTTTTCTTCCAAAAGATGACCACTATGACAAACGATAAAGTAAACGAAATGAGAAGAGGAAACCAAATAGCATGAGGACTGTTCTGGAATGGAATATGAACGTTCATCCCGTAGAAACTGGCCACCATTGTCGGGATTGTAAGAACAATCGTGATGGCTGTTAAGAATTTCATAACAAAGTTCACGTTATTGTTAATAACCGAAGCATACGTATCCATCATGCCGTTAAGGACTTTGCTGTATACTTCCGTCATTTCTATCGCTTGTTTATTTTCAATAATGACATCTTCCAGCAAGTCTTGATCATCTTCATACATTCTTAGAAAATGCTGTTTTAACATTTTCTCCATGACGATGTTATTTGCTTTTAAGGATGTTGTAAAGTAAACAAGAGTTTTCTGTAAGCTTAATAAATTGAATAATTCTTTATTTTTCATTGCTTGAGAAAGCTCGTATTCAATTTCTGTTGTTTTGCGGTCGATGCGCCGCAAATAATTTAAATAGTAAACAGATATCATATATAAGATCTGTAAAGTGAAACGTGTTTT
Organism: Scopulibacillus daqui; assembly: GCF_016908855.1. Taxonomy (GTDB): domain Bacteria; phylum Bacillota; class Bacilli; order Bacillales; family Sporolactobacillaceae; genus Scopulibacillus_A; species Scopulibacillus_A daqui. The sequence goes on from NZ_JAFBER010000005.1 coordinate 105,312, forward strand.
TTTATAGGTAAAAAAGCCCTTTACTTTGTTTTGCGTAAATCTATTAATAATTGGATTTTCCTGCAAGCATACGGTAACAAAATAAAATGGCGTTACAATAATACCTATTGGAATTGTATCATATAAAGCCGAATCGGTTTCATCATTTACTTTTACTGGAATATCAACAATCGTAAGGACATTTTGATCTTCTTTTTCAATACGTGATCTTTCATCATCATCCAAAGGGTCTCTGATAAAATCCTCTGGAATTTCTGCATGATCGACGACATATTTAATTTCTTCGGCTGTTGGACTTGTTAAATTAATCCAACATCCTTTTGTTAATTCATTGACTTCATTTAACTTTCCATGTTCATCTGTTAAATAAATACTCAGCATGGAGCCACCTCCTCATGTTGTGAGGAAGTTCATCCATTCCCAGCCATTCGCTAGTTGACAACCTAAAGAGCGATCCGGGCAGGCTAGTATGAAGACTTCCTCCGAATGGGTCTCGGGATCAGGATTCGAACTGTCAATACTCATTAAGTTATCAACTCCTCTCTTGCAAATATGCTTGGGCAATCTCTATCATACAGGGATTTTTATAATAAAACAAATATAAATTTTTTATTAAAATTCACACACTTTCAATTTCCATGTTATGCACGAAAATAATCGCCGAATATTGTTTCCTGTAAAAACTCCGGAGTCATCCAGAACTCCGGAGTTAAAATTAAACGATTTTGATTTGATACTTTTTAAGCCATTCATTCACTTGGATTAAATAGTCAAAGAGCCTTGCAGCGTATTGCGAATCCAAATCAGCTTTGCCATCCATAACTGCTGAAATTTTTTGCTTATCAATCAGTTGAAGAACCGGTTCATCTGCTGTATTTAAAATGGTATTCATCCAGCTGGCTACCCCTTTTAAGTATGCTGGATTTTGATTAAACGGGTAGGCGCTTTTCTTTCTTGTCCGAACAGCATCAATCAGAATACCGTCGACGGCGCGGCGAAGAATTCCTTTTTCTCTGCCATCAATCGCCTTAACTTCCCAAGGAACATTCCATAAATATTCAGCGATACGGTAATCACAGAACGGCACCCTGACTTCAAAACCGTGCGCCATACTCATGCGGTCTTTTCGATCCAGCAGGAAAGGCAGAAAACGGGTTAAATTGAGGTATTGCATTTCCCGGCGTCTTGTATCAATTTTGTCTTCCCCTTCGAGCCTAGGCACTTCGGAAATCGCTTCACGATAACGGCGGTTAATATACGCTTCAGGCTGAATATATTCTAATGTCTCTTGATTAAGTACATTATAAGTTCCAACCCCAGTATACCTCCATGGGAATGTATCCGCATTCAAAAATTCTTCCTTATAGAACCAAGGATAACCGCCAAAAACTTCATCTGCTGACTCTCCTGACAAAGAAACAGTCGCATCTTTTGTCATTTCTCCAAATAACAAATATAGCGATGTTTCCATTTCACCCATGCCCGGCAAATCTCTTGCATGCATTTGTTTTAACAAGTGATCAACCAATTCAGGGGTATCCAAGATTTTCTCGTGATGCACCGTTCCTACCGCTTCGGAAACTTTATAAACAAACGGTGTATCACGATTGACATGCATCAGGTCTTGTTCAAAATGCTTGTCACTGTCAACAAAATCAACTGAATAAGTATGGAGGGTTTTCCCTTCTTTCTTAAACATTTCCCCTGCTATCGATACTAAAGCGCTGGAATCAAGTCCCCCGGATAACATAGAAACAAGCGGCATATCTGACTGCAATTGTCTTTTTACAGTATCTATCAAGAGCTCCCGTATTTTTTCAGCACTTGTTTCAGGCGTATCTTCATATGGCTTGCTCTCAAGCTGCCAATAAGGTTTAATGTGCAAGCCTGCTTTATTATAAACCATGAAATGACCGGGACGAAGCTCATGAATATTCCGGAACACCCCGACGCCCGGTGTTCTCATTGGGCCTATGGCGAAGATTTCCGCAAGCCCTTCTTTATCAATTTCAGCATCCACCATCGGATGAGCCAAAATGGCTTTTATTTCCGAACCAAAAATGAAAGATTGTTCTCTTTGAGCATAAAACAAAGGTTTAACACCCAAATGGTCACGAGCCATAAAAAATTGCTGTTTATATTCATCCCAAATACCGAATGCAAAAATACCGTTTAAATACTTAGCGCAATCTTCTTTCCATTCTATGTAGGCATGGAGCAAAACTTCCGTGTCAGAAGTTGTTTGAAATCGATGCCCTTTTTGTTCAAGCACTTGCTTTAATTCTTTGTAATTATATATTTCTCCATTAAATGTGATTGCAAAAAGCTGTTCGCCATCACGATAAATCATCGGCTGGGTCCCGCCGTCGGGATCAATGACGATTAAGCGGCGATGCGCCAATGCAGCATGGTCTGTCATCCAAAAACCTTCCGCATCCGGCCCGCGATGTTCAATCGAGTCAGCCATTTTCTTCAGAGTAGCTTGTTCCCCATTTAATTGACGTGTAAAATCAATCCAACCAGCAATTCCACACATGATTCCGCATCTCCTTCTATCTGTTATATATAAGTGCGGCCGCAATAATAATTGTGAACCTATTTTTTTACAAATACAATTAAGAAGATTCGATATAGAAGAAATTAATCCATTATTCCCATATTAATAGTCAATTTTTCCCATTCTGTTTATGTCTGCCATAGGTCATTCGAATGGCATTTTTTATAAATTTTCGAGGTTATTCCCGCATGATTGAATCAGTGTTGAAAAATACTAAACATTAGGTTGCCAGGACATTGTTAGGGGGTTAAATATGGGGTTCAACCAACATCATATGTTATGTTTTTTATTCACATTTTTATTATTATGTTATTGTCCTAATCATGCTTATTGCTTTACAATAAATCGTAGTTACTATGAATTGAAAGGCGATATTGTTTGGGAAGTGCCGACAAATGAAAAAGTCGCTGCAATTACGTTTGACGACGGTCCACATCCGATATATACTCCCGAAATATTAGATATACTGAAAAAATACCATGCCAAGGCAACGTTCTTTCTCATAGGCAACAGAATCGAACAATATCCTTACCTTGTCCAACGAGAGGTGAACGAAGGCCACGAATTAGGCAATCATACATACTCTCATATATACCTTAATCAAATGCCCTATTTTAAATTTTTGGAGGAAGCGAACCGGACAGAAAACCTTATCAAATTATACCAACATCCCCAAATAAAATTATTCCGTCCTCCCGGAGGCGCATTAAACACCGATATTATTGACACAGCATGGATTGAAAACTTTGAGATTATTTTATGGTCTTGGGACCAAGACCCCAAAGATTGGGCATCCCCAGGAACTGACCGTATCGTCAGCCATATTCTTAATCACATTCACAATGGAAGCATTATCTTATTACACGATTCAGGAGGCGATCGATCACAAACCGTTCATGCATTAAATAAAGTTATACCGAAACTTCAAGAGAAAGGATATCGGCTTGTTACCGTTTCACAGTTATTGAAAATGAACCCAAGATATGCATCGTTATTTAATTTTGGAATAAAAAATATCATGCCTTCAATGAAAGAATAAATCAGGTGAAGAGAGACTCTTCACCTGATTAGTTGCTTTAACGGGGTGCTAGGATAAATCCCCCAAATAATGAAGGAAATCCCTTAACCATTTCTAACGAATAAGTTTAAAATTGGAAAACAATATCTATGAAAATCTGTTTCTCAATGATTATTCATGATATAGAAAGATAGTTTAGGATGAGGAGAACCATGTCGAAAAAGAAAATATTTATTATCATTTTGGTCGCTTTGCTATGCTTAGTTGTTATATTTTTGAGATACGCCGGGTCTCTTCTTGTCATCAATCAAAAACCGGTAAAATCTGATGTGATTATCGTATTAAGCGGGGATCAAGGACGTTTGCAGAAAGCCATTGAATTATATAACGAAGGTTATGCGCCTTACCTCATGTTTTCCAATGGACAAGAAAATTACTTCTATAACGGTGCCTTAGAACAAGGTGTGCCCAAGGATAAAATTATATTAGAAAATAAAGCAAAGAGCACAACCGAGAATGCTTTATTTACTGAAAAATTAATGAAAAAGTTTGGATTCCATTCTGCCATCGTCGTTTCGTCGAATTATCATATGAGAAGAGTTAAAGCAAATTTCGATGATGTCTATAAACAAACGGGAATCAGACTTACTTATTGCGCCAGTGATTACAACAACTATAATCCAAATAGATGGTGGGCAACTTCTGTTAATCGGACAATCACCTTTACAGAATATGTAAAAATGCTCGGCAACTTTTTCGGATATAACGGCGAAGCCTCAAAAGAAACATTAAGGAGATTTATTTAATGATTTTAAAAAAAGGGGGATTATCGCTTGGATAACCCCCTCTTGAAGAAGAAAAGTTTTTTTAGGTCATACGGTTATTTATCTTTCGGAGACACCCTCTTTCAAAGGTTTTGTTCATTGTTAAAGTTACTCTTTTCCAATGGAACCATCTCCTTAAAAGATCCGTTTACTAAAAGCACTTTTTTCTTCTTCAATCATTATCATCCCCGTCTTCAATAAAAATATACCTTTTTTTTAAAAAACCCCGCTTTAAAAATAAAGCGGGGTTTAATATCTCATATATGTATGGCGCGCTCGGCAGGATTCGAACCCGCGACACATGGTACCGGAAACCATTGCTCTATCCAACTGAGCTACGAGCGCATAATCACAATATAAAAGTGACACAAAAATATTATATAAAACTTTCGCCAATCAATCAACCCCCTGAATAATTAAATTTTTAATCACACAATATAAAAGAAAATGGAGGGATTGATATGCTAAAAAAAAGTCTTATTATCAGCGCCTTATGTATCGCACTTGTTGCCGCAGGCCTTTTCTTTGAACGGGATAAATTAAATACCCATGCAAACAGCAACAAAGCTGTCTTTACAGGGGTAAATTTATCATGCAATCAATGCGAGAACCGCATGGATCAGGCACTAAGCAAAATTATCGGCATCAAAGAATATAAGATGAATCCGGCAGAAAAAACAGTAACCGTCACATTTGATCATAATGTCATGAAAGCGGAATGGATTGAAAATTCTCTGAAATCGGCAGGTTTTAACCCCAAAGGCATTGAATATTAACTAAGGCGAATCATCTCGCCTTAGTTTTCTTTTTTTCAGACATTCTCCAGGTTTAAAATACGCCCGCAGCGGGAAAAATGGGTTGTATGCCAGGTCTGATAAACGCTTACATACATAGATTAACATACGATTTCATGCCGGGACATTTTCTCAGTTAATTTTCGGTTTAAAATTTGACCTATCTTGACCATTAGGTTATGATGAAATCAAGAAGAGAATTTGGATATTGAAAAGGAGGATGTTGAATGACTTTAATACCTACTGTCATTGAACAAACAAACCGCGGAGAACGTGCTTATGATATTTATTCCCGACTGCTTAAAGACAGAATTATTATTCTGGGAAGCCAGATTGATGATCAAGTAGCCAACACGATTGTCGCGCAATTGCTTTTCCTGGAAGCTGAAGACCCAGATAAAGATATTTCTCTTTATATCAACAGCCCTGGCGGTTCAATCACAGCCGGAATGGCTATTTACGATACAATGCAGCACACTAAAGCAAAAATTTCAACAATTTGCATGGGAATGGCTGCTTCAATGGGTGCCTTCCTGCTTGCTGCCGGTGAGCCCGGAAAGCGTTTCGCTTTGCCAAACAGTGAAATTATGATTCACCAACCTCTTGGCGGCGCTCAAGGACAAGCGTCAGATATCGAGATTCACGCTCGCCATATTATTAAAATTCGTGAAAAAATGAATAGAATTCTTTCTGAAAGAACCGGTCAGCCTATTGAAGTCATTGAACGCGATACAGACCGCGACAACTTCCTAACAGCTGAGGAAGCCAAAGATTACGGTCTCGTTGACCAAATTTTAACACCAAAAAACGCTAAATAATTGGATATAAAATATAAGCCTCCCTGAGTGAGAGGCTTATATTTTTTCATTTTCTACAAAACTTTGCAATGCTGAAACGGCTTCATTTTCATCTTGGCCTTCAGCCGCTAAGGTTACATTAGAGCCGGCGTTTATTGCCAAACTCATAATTCCCATAATACTTTTGGCGTTGACTTTCTTATCATCCTTGATGAGATAAATAACTGATTTGAACCTGTTCGCTTCCTGAACAAAAAGGGCAGCCGGTCTTGCTTGCAGCCCGCTTTTTAATTTAACTTTTACCTCTTTTTCTACCACGAAGCCTACCTCCTTTTATTAATATTCAGCTTGGATTCGAAAGCCCGTTTCTAATTTTATCTGCAATCGCTTCAATTTTTCTAAAGCGGTGATTAATCCCTGATTTGCTGATTTTTTCGCCTTGAATCAATTCCCCCAGCTCTTTTAGCGTGACATCCGGGTGTTTAATCCTAAGCTCGGCGATTTCTCTTAATTTGTCGGGCAGCTGATCGAGGCCCATTTCGCTTTCAATCAATCTTATATTTTCAATCTGTTTCATTGCTGCACTGACGGTTTTGTTAAGATTGGCCGTTTCGCAATTAACAAGGCGGTTTACAGAATTTCTCATATCCTTCACAATGCGAATATCCTCGAAATAAAGCAAGGCTTTGTGCGCGCCGATGATATTAAGAAATTCTGTAATTTTTTCGCCTTCTTTCATGTATAAAATATAGCCGTTTTTTCTTTGCAGCATTTTTGCATTCAAATCAAAACTATTCATTAATTTTTCCAGTGATTTTGTATGATCTTCATAAATAGAGAAAATCTCCAAATGATAGGAAGATTCGGGATGGTTAAGGGAGCCTCCTGCCAAAAACGCTCCGCGCAAATAGGAGCGTCTGCAGCAAGGCTTCTTAACGAGCAAAGGATCAATATCCCTCGTAAACATCAAATGATCATCGACTATTTTCAAGTCTTGAAGGATGCTTCTGGCATGTTCCTTTACCCTAACGATATAAACATTATTTTTCTTTAATCTCATCTTGCGCCGTACAAGCAAATCAATTGGAAAATCGTAGCTTTCTTTAATTAATTTATAAATACGCCGGGCAATGGCGGCATTTTCCGTCGTGATATCCAACCCTAATTGCTTATTAACGATAGATATCGAACCGTTCATGCGTATAAGGGCTGCAAGTTCAGACTTATTGCAGCACCCTTTGACATTAAGCTGGGTGAGTTCCTTTTTCGTTTCAGCAGCAAATGACACGGGTATTAACCTCCAATCAGACCTTATTCTGTGCCGTCGCTTTGGAGCAGGGACATTAACCACTTAGTCAAGACTTTTTCGTTATGCCTGATCACAGAACGGTCGTATTTTATAATCCGGTCGCTGATTATTTTGAACCCCAACGATTCCAGCTCTTTCTGATCATAAATGACCGGTGCAGCCCCTTCAGTCGCATAGCGCTCCAAAATACGGGTCGGAATGGTTTTGTTATTAACAAGTACATAGTCCAGAAAATCTTCGGACACATGGTTTAATAAAACTTTAACATGATCAGAGGCCGTAAATTGGTCTGTCTCACCCTTTTGAGTCATGACATTGCAAATATATACTTTCTTCGCCTTTGCTTTTTGGATTTCCTCGCTGATTCTTGGCACGAGCAAGTTCGGCAGGACACTCGTATATAAACTTCCCGGCCCCAGGACGATTAAATCGGCTTCTTGTATGGCTTCTATGGTTTCAGGTAATGGCTGAATATCATTAGGCTCCAAGAAAACCCGTTTAATTTTCTTGTTGGCTTTAGGAATAAATGATTCCCCTTCAACAAGGGTACCGTCAGCCATAACAGCCTTTAGTATAATGCTTTGATTGGCGGCAGGCAAAACTTGGCCTTTTACATTTAAGACCCGGCTGATTTCACTGATGCCCTTTGCGAAATCACCGGTAATGGATGTCATTGCTGCGAGCAATAAATTACCAACGGAATGCCCTGTCAAACCATTGCCATTTTCAAAACGGTGTTGCAGTAATTTCTCAAATAATGGTTCAGTTTCAGATAGCGCGATAAGCACATTACGGATATCACCGGGCGGCGGGATTTGCAGTTCATTTCTTAAAATGCCCGAACTCCCGCCGTCATCTGCCACTGTTACAATTGCAGTAATATCCATCTCTTCTTTTTTTAACCCTCTAAGCAGAACCGAAAGACCGGTTCCTCCCCCGATAGCGACAACTTTTGGCCGTTTATTCATCTACACGCGCTCTTCCTTTATGGATATCACGATGTGAAACATGTGTGGCATATTCATCTGAAACTTGTTTGGCGACAGCTTCCGCAAGAGCAACTGAACGATGTTTGCCGCCGGTACAGCCAATCGCAATCACTAACTGTCTTTTTCCTTCACGTTTATATTGCGGAAGCATAAATTTTAGCAGATCCATTAATTTTTGAAGAAACTGTTTTGTTTCCGTCCATTTAAATACATAATCGGACACATCAGCTTCCAGTCCGGTTTGTTCCCTCATGTGTTCGACATAGTGCGGATTTGGCAAAAAGCGAACATCAAAAACAAGATCGGCATCGATAGGCAAACCGTATTTAAATCCAAAAGAAAGGACATTTACGCAAAAAGTTGGTTCGTTTCTGCCTGAAAATTGTTCCGTAATTTTCTCGCGAAGTTCAATAGGCTTTAAATCAGTTGTATCAATATAATACTGGGCAATTCCTTTAATTTCATCAACCATTTTTCGCTCGGCTTTGATCCCCTCTAGAGGCAGCCCAGTTTGCGCTAACGGATGTGAACGGCGCGTTTCTTTATATCTGCGCACTAACACATCATCGCTTGCATCCAGAAAAAGAATTTTCGGTTTAATGTTTTCGTTTTTGCTTAAAGCGTCAATCGATTCAAACAAAGAATCGTAAAACTCTCTGCCCCGCAGATCCATGACTAGCGCCAGCTTATTCAGTTTATCTCCTGACTCCTCAATGAGGTCGATAAACTTCGGAAGCAGCGTCGGCGGCAAATTATCTATACAGAAAAACCCGAGGTCTTCAAAACTTTGTGTGGCAACTGTTTTCCCCGCGCCGGACATGCCTGTGATGATAACGACTTGAATATCTTTATTCATTATCTCCATCCCCAATATTTTTTAGAAAAACTTGGCTCCTCACCAAGTTTTAATAGCAAAAGCCTAAGTTTTTCTTTATTATTTCATCAGATTAAAGCAGTTAAATGTTCTTAAAGTGACATTAACTCGGATCAAGCCTGTAGCTTAATAATTTAAAATCGGGCGAGTAATGGAAGGTGCCGAAGATCATGCCGTGGCCGCGAAGCACATAATCCAAGAGGTGCCGGTCTCCTTCAGCCATCGGCAGTTTTTGAAAGTGATCAATGGACTGCCATTCCAATTCGCCTTCCTCGCTTGTCTCTAATAATTGCCCTTCAAATTGATCAGCATAAAAGGTAAACATCATCCATTCTGACTCAATGTGTTCACCATTTTTTATAACAAAAGTAAAAACGCCTTTTAACACAGGGTTCTGCAAGTATAAGCCTGTTTCTTCACGAAACTCCCGAATCACGGTATCTTTGACCGATTCACCGCTCTCCATCTTTCCTCCAGGAGCGACCCACCAACCCCGTCTAGGCTTTTTCAGCATTAATACTTGATCGCCTTTACGCAATAGACAATTTGTTACTCTTTGCATGATTACACCTCGATTCTTAGTATACTACGAATTAGTGTTTGTCTAAAGTATCTGCTAGTGAAAAAGGGGATTGCTGCGAATTTGATATACCGTCTATTCTTAATGAAAGCCTTTTCATTTGTTTTTGCCATCTAAAGTTATGCCTTCAGCTAAGGTAAAATCCCGGCCTAGCAGCCGAGATAGAGTAGATAGTATAAGTGCAGCAAGAGCACTTCTGCCCGACGCTGATTAGTGAAGCTTCTCTCCGACCTCTCGCCCCAAGTCGAATTGAGGCTTATTCAAGATGCCTTCTTTGCTTTCGTCCAGCGGCTTGCCAGTCGACAAGTTTTCTTGAAAACGAAATATATTTCTGTAACATCATTGACAAAAAAATAAAAAAAGAGACATGGACTTTTGCCCATGCCGTCAAAGAACTTTATTAAAAAGGGGGTCAATTTATTCTTTTATAATACCCCAATTTTATTTCACCACTGTTACAAACGGTTTAAGAGCAAATAACTTTATTTAGTCACTAAGTTATGAGACTTTAGATTTTTCTTTTATGGCTTCTACATAGGCCTGAGCCGACTGTGCCGCAATGCTTCCGTCGCCGGTTGCTGTAACAATTTGACGAAGTTCTTTTTCGCGAATGTCGCCGGCCGCAAAAATACCCGGGATTTTTGTCTCCATTTTTTCATTTGTGACAACATATCCTTCTTCGTTTGTAATGCCCAGGTTTTTAAATGGCTGATTAAGCGGCAGCATGCCAATGTAAATGAAAACGCCGTCCATATCCATTTCTTTTTCAGAACCATCTTGGGTATTAACAAGTGTGACTTTGCCGACCTTGCCGTCCACTTCATGAATTTCTTTAACGGTATGATTCCAAATAAAGTCCACTTTTTCATTATCAAATGCTCGCTGCTGCAAGATTTTTTGCGCACGAAGCTCATCGCGGCGGTGAACAATCGTTACTTTAGAAGCAAAACGCGTTAAGTAAACACCCTCTTCTACAGCAGAGTCGCCGCCCCCAACAACGATTAATTCTTTATTCTTGAAAAAGGCGCCGTCACAAACAGCACAATATGAAACGCCTCGTCCGCCAAGTTCTTCTTCACCGGGCACGCCTAATTTTTTATATTCAGCACCTGTTGCAATAATAACTGACAACGCTTTGTATTCTTTGCCGCCTGCGATAACAGTCTTATAATTTTCGCCTTCGCGGATTTCTTTGATATCGCCGTAAGCATATTCCGCACCAAATTTTTTGGCATGTTCAAACATTTTATTTGACAGATCAGGACCCAGAATGCTTTCAAAGCCTGGATAATTTTCAACGTCCTCAGTATTAGCCATTTGCCCGCCTGGAATGCCGCGTTCAATCATAAGTGTATCCATATCGGCACGAGAAGCGTAGACAGCTGCCGTCATCCCGGCAGGACCGGCTCCTACAATGATCACATCATAAATTTTTTCAGTGGTCATTTAGATCATTCCTTTTCTGAAATATAAAATACGAGTTCAAAAAGGCGGAATAAATATTACAAACTCGAAGCGATGCGGTGAGAAGCGGCAATCGCTTCTCTGCACCCGTTCCCGGCCTTTTTGAACATCCTCTAAATTCAGCTTCATTTAGTTTCTGTTTTCTATTCTAATTCTATGCTATATAAGACCCCTATTTAAGTCTATCAATATGCTCATGACGGTAATATTGTGACTTTTACTGACTTTTTTGAGCGATCAAAGGTTGTAATCGTTTAATATCCTGCCAAGTTTGTCAATATGCTTTTTTAGCCGGTAAACAGTCGTCCCAAACATTTCGGCGACTGTTTTTTGTGTTTCTTTTTGCCCGGTTTCTTTAAACCACAAATAGGCAAGGCCTGCTGCCCAGCCCGATACATCCAAGTTTTTCTCATCCCTTGTGATGTCAAAAACAATGGTCCACCAGCCGTATAGATCATAGTGATTAATGATCGGCGCACCATTACTGAATTGTTTTTCTAATGCGCGCATAATTTCAAGACGCTGATCTTCGCATTCGTTATCTGACAATAGACAGGCAATATCGCTGAGCGGCTGCTCCCCATTTAAGTTCCGGCGGAATTGTTCGATTTTCTGGCTGGCGTCCTCATTGTCCAAGTACTTTAAATAAAAAAGAGAGAAAACCTTTGATGCTGTTTCTCCTTCACGAAGCTGCTGATCAACAAGGGAGAAAACCATTGGATTATTGACCGCATCATCGGCAAAAAGCATTTCTTGGATTTTCCCATGTTCGTATGGATGAAAAGGCCGCCCTTTAAAAAAGTCAACCTTTTTCCATGCGCGCATGGCTTGATCCATTCGGCCGGTTCGATAGCTTGAAAGCGCCAGCCAGTAATAGAAGGACTGGTCGCCGTACACTCCTGCCTTTTCTGCGGATAATAGCCAATGATAAGCTTTTTCATAATCCTCTAAGAAAAAGTACGTCGAACCAAGCTTGCTGCGATGTTCCGGATAAAATGGGTGAAGCTTATCCAAAACAGCTGTCAATTGATTGAGCTTCTTTGCATCATTCAGTTGGTAACTGAAAGTGGCCAAATTGCATAATGCGTGGACATTCCCTATGTCCTGCCTAAGCACTTGATAAAGCGTCTCATAAGCTTCCTCAACGCGTCCTTGAGAAAAATAAGCAATAGCAAGGTTATTATACGCTGCCCAAAATAAAGGCTGATCTTCTATCACCTTTTTAAAACACCGGACAGCCTTGTCAAATTGTCCGTGCTCCAGCGCTTGCCTGCCTTTCTCATGGTCAGCAATATAATTTTCTTCTTCTTCGATAAAATGACCCGATTCAACCGTCAAAAGCTTATAAAGCTCCCTTGCTTCCTGAATAAATGTGCCTTTAGGATCTAGGGACATATAAGTCCTTACTTCTTTTAAAGCCTCATCAAAACGGCCAAGATAAGCATAGTTATTTGCCATAAAAAAGTAACATTCAGTTAATTGTTCATCCAATTCATGGACGACTTTATTCAATATGTCAATGGATGCCTCGTATTCTTCTAATTCCGCTAAAATCGCAGCTTGTTGACACAAATATTCCGTCTCGTTAGGTTCAAACGCAATGGCTCTCCCTATATATTTATGAGCACGGTATAAATCACCTTTTTGATAGGCATTTATCCCTTTTTGAAAATAATATTCCCCGTCTGGACGAAAGAAAATGATATGTGCTTTCTTAGACATTCGTTCCAAAATGGTCGTCCCCCGTGTTTACTTTTTATCCCTTCAAAAAGTATAACATACATCAAGCTTGAGAAAGGACGAAACTGTTAATTTTATAGACATTAAATTTTTAGAAAAAGTGGATTTTTGGACAAGGGCAAAAAAGCATGTATCGTTATAACATGTTAAACTGGTTAAAATCAAATCCATACTCATTAGAAAAAGGAGAAAACGAAATGAGTGGTAATGAGTTAGAATTATCGCTTAATAAAAACAAAGAAATCATTATTAAAAGATAAATAGGTTTCAAACCAATTGTATCCCTTATAAATAAACAATAAACTGGGGACTATCTCTTCAACCTGGAAAAATGATCATACCGATATTATTTATGCTAATCTTTATTTTTTTCTATAAGATAAACCCAATAACATAATAAAAAAGCACCTATAAACCAAGGCAAGTCAAGTAGAAAATCAGCCCATATTGGGAACTGATCCTTCCCAGCCAAATTACGTACAACGATTCTTAAAATAGTAGCAAAAAGAGTAAAAAGAAGTGAAATCCCCACCATTTTTTTAAAATTCATATTCATTATAGGTTCACCTCAAATGGTTTCCATTTCTCCAACACCTCTTCCGGTGATTCGGAAGCGGAAACAATCGCAACGTACATAAATGGCCCCTTTTTAAAACAGACTGTACAATTGCTTAGCAATATATAGAGCTACACCCCATATAATGATGGCTGAAACTTTGTTTATCAGTTTCAAAAAAGTACCGTTTGGATCAAGCTTGCCGATTACCTTTCCTGTTATTGCGAGACTCAAAAACCAAATCCACGAGACTGCAATACAAGCAATAGTAAATGCTACCTTTGCTGAACCTGTGTAGCTAAGAGAATTAGTCCCAATTACACCAATCGTATCAAGGATGGCATGAGGATTAAGGAGAGACACTGACAAAGCAAACATAATCTGTTTCTTAGGTGACATGGCTGTTTCTTTTTGATTTAAGGCTGCGGGATCACTTTTCCAAATAGACCACCCCATATAAAGAAGAAATAATAGTCCAATTGAAAAGATGACTGTTTGTAGAACAGGGGCAGATAATACTACAACGGAAACCCCTAGGATTGCTAATAATATGAGTAAAGTATCACAAAGTGAAGCTGTAATGACAACTGGAATTGCTCCTCTTAACTTCGGTTGACAAGCCCCCTGATTAAATACAAATACATTTTGAGCACCTAGGGGAATAATTAGACCTAAGGCTAATAAGAATCCGTGAAGCAGTGCTACTAACATAATGTTCTCCCCCTTTTCTAAAAATTAGCTAATTTTCTTTTATGTATATCAACGGCCGAATGCTCTGCCATTTCTGCCCAATATCGTAAAATTTAAAATGTGATAAGAAGAGGCACAAACCAGAACAGAATTAATTCCTGTCAGAAGTTAAAGGCAACACTCGCTATAATAATAGACATCTAAAATAAAACTTTAGCTATCCTTTCTGAAAATATATTTTGGAACGTGTGTTAGTATAAGAGGCTTACTATATGCTACATTATTTTGCGGTTTGTCCAATCCGATTAGAGCATATCTTTTTGTATTGGGCAGCTACGGGTCTTGCTAAAACATTAATGATGACTCTCCCTATTTAATGATATTATGAATCTATGCGTTTCATAGGGAAGGATGATATTGTGGGTAAAAAACAGCCATGGTACTTAAAAACAGGCTTTTTATATTTCTTTTGCTTTGTAACTCCTCCAATTGGATATATAATAGTTGTTACTAACTTAAGGAAATTTAAATACGATGATAAAATAAACTATCTTACTATCACAACACTCATGATGGCTGTATGGGTTTTGAAATTTTTGCCTGATGGTTTAAATTTGTATGTATGGTGTTTTATACTGGCAGTGTTAATAGGGAATGCTATTTTAAAGTTTTTTAAAAAAAAGTAAAAACGAATAGAGAAATACATAAAAAAAGGTTGCGAGGATTTTCACGACTACCTGACATACCAAGAATGGTGTGTCCTCATATAAAACATCAAAATATGCTTTCGGACATTTATTTTTTAATTGCTGAATAAATTTAGATTGATCATCAGGAGAAATCACTGTAAGATTACCTCCTTTTTCGGTAATTGTTAATCGATCAGAAGAAAGTGCCGGTCCGGCTAAAGCTGTAAATCCTTTTACAACCGATTCAACTTGTTTAAATTGAATATATTTTTTCCTAAAAGGTATGAACGAAATAACGAGACAATCGTCTTGTATAATATAATATGTATTAAACCAAACTGATATCATTAAAATGCCAGAAATCATTAAGACTAAGGATAAAATCAATAAGATAAAATGTTCCCACACAAAATGGAAGGAAGTATTAACATTTTCTTTAATAGCAATAAAAGAAAATAAAAGCAAGATAATAGCAATAGACCAAATTATAATAAAATTAACTGCCGACTTCTTTGACTTAAATTTCAATTGCTGCCCCCTTTGTTTTTGCCCTTCTTCTCAAAAAGTTGGAGCTTTCGATAAATAAATCTATCATATAAAGAGGCGCCCGTTTTTTTTCTTGGACTTTTCATAAAGTTACTATTCTCCCTATCCAAACAACAAGCACTATTATGACTAAAACAATAATTATATAAATGGCTGTGTTTTTGTAAACAGTTTTTTGGTCAGCTTGATCATGATCATTTACTTGTTTGCCATGATTGCGGATTACACTTACTATGTAGAAAATACCAGGAATAATTGCAAAAAACAGATCTCTCGGCTGAAAAGGTTTTTCTTTAAGGATTACTCCGTTATAAAACATGATGAATAACTCCGCGCAGCCAAACCCAATAACTCCATATATCAGTGGATTTATTATTTTCAAAAACGCCTTTTTTGGAAATTTCAAGTTGTCCCGCCTTCCTAAATGGACAGTTAGAATTCTTACCATCATTATAAATGTAAATAGATCGAAAAAAAAGATTATTGCAAAATACATTCCGGTTGACTTGTCAGAATAAAAAAAATGAAAAGGGCGCCAAAAAAAGTCAGTTACCTTGCTTTTTTGGGCAGCCCTTTTTTATGTAACTGACATCATGTTATCGGCACTTTAGATTAAAGGAAATATCAAACTCAACTAATGGTTTATAACTCAGTTTACAAAAAACAACTAACATTATCGTGCTTATTTTTATGACTTCTTTTATATTTGGAGTAAAGGAGGTGAGACAAATGGAATTAGGAGATAAATTAAAAAAGCTTCGAAAAGAAAACAGCTATTCTCAACAACAATTAGCCGAGAAATTAAATGTCACTGCCCAGGCCATTTCTAAATGGGAAAATAATAAATCGGTTCCTGACATTATTAACCTTGTTCAAATAAGTGAATTGTATCATATTAGCCTGGATTACTTAATTAAACCGGATAAACAGTTACAAAGTGAGTTGTCTATAAGAAATATTCGTTTAAGGATATTTAATTATTTTGCAGCAGTTTTTACTTTAATCTTTATTTTGGCCGCTAGCCTTTTAATAAAGGCAAAATTTTTTATGTATCAACATAGTTTAGGCGGCTGGTTAATGATTGGATCGGGCTTCTTGTTTATCATTTTGGCTTTTTTAAGTATTTATTGCTATATAGTCAAGAAAAGGCATTTTATATTCCTTTGGAGTGCCATTTTAATGCTTGGCTTCATGGTCTTTTTAGGGCTGTTTTATGACTATATCGTTGAAGTATTGTATCCATTATAATAAACAATCCGGTTTACATAAGAGCTGTGATAAGAATGACAAACCGATTCCCTAAAATGTAAGGAATCGGTTTTGTTATAGGCCCTTCTGCACGATGGTTAATCCTATCGTTAGCGGCTTTCGATGTTCGGCAAGTTAAGATTGGTGCCTCTTATTTAGAACAGCCAGTATATCGTCTAATCCAACATTTTGTTCTCTAAGCAAAACCAACAGGTGATACAGTAAATCGGCGGCTTCCCATTCCAATTCTTCACTTGAGCGGTTTTTGGCAGCGATGATGACTTCTGCCGCTTCTTCGCCGACTTTCTTGAGAATCTTATCCAACCCTTTTTCAAAAAGATAAGTTGTATAAGCGCCTTCAGGCATCTCCGCTTCCCGCCTGGCGATTGTCTCCTCTAACTCATTAATAATCTGAAAGCGGCTGGGAGACGCTTCCGGCTTTCCGCTGTCTTTTATCAAAGATTGTGAAAAACAGCTGTACGAACCATTGTGGCATGCAGGGCCTTCCGGGATTACTTTGACAATTAAAGCGTCTTTATCACAATCAAAACAAATATCAGCAATTTGCTGTTTGTTTCCTGATGTTGCCCCTTTGTTCCACAATTCTTGGCGGGAACGGCTGTAAAACCATGTTTCTCCAGTTTTCAGCGACCTATTTAATGATTCCTGATTCATATAAGCTAACATGAGGATCTCTTTGCTTTGTACATCTTGGACGATTGCCGGTATCAAACCTTTTTCATCAAAGTTCAGCTCGTCAATAGTCATCTCACTGCTACTCCTTTATCCTTTAAAAATGATTTGACTTGTTCAATAGAAGTGTCTTTATAATGAAAAATCGAAGCCGCCAAGGCCGCATCCGCCTGTCCTTCCTCGAAAACTCGATAAAAGTCTTCCGCGCATCCCGCGCCGCCTGAGGCAATAACAGGTATTGAGACTGCTTGGCTGATCTGCTTCGTTATGGTTAAGTTAAACCCCGATTTTTCGCCATCACAATCCATGCTCGTTAATAAAATTTCTCCGGCACCGTACGCTTCAGCCTGTTTTGCCCATTCCACAGCATCAAGGTTCGTTTTCCTGCTGCCTCCGTGTGTATAAACTTTAAAACTGTTTGCCGACGGATCGTATTTTGCATCAATGGCGACAACAATGCATTGGCTGCCAAAATAGCGCGCGCCCGCTTCAATAATCTCAGGATTGCTGACGGCTGATGAATTTAATGAAACTTTATCTGCGCCGGCTCTTAATATTTGTTTCATATCTTCCAATGATTGAATGCCGCCCCCGACAGTAAAGGGGATCGATAATTGCTCTGCGACGCTTCTCACAACTTCAATCATCGTTGTCCGCCCTTCATGAGCAGCTGATATGTCAAGAAAAACAAGCTCATCAGCACCTTCACGGTCATATTGTTTAGCCAATTCAACAGGATCGCCGGAATCTCTTAAGTTATGAAACTGAATCCCTTTAACCACCCGTCCGTTTTTGACATCCAGACACGGAATCAAACGTTTAGTCAGCATATTCAACAACCTCTAAGGCTTCCCGCAATGAAATCAAACGGGTATACAGCGCTTTGCCGATGATTGCCCCCGCTACACCGTCTTTCGATTTCCCGGCAAGCTTTTTGACATCCTCAATCGTTGACACGCCGCCAGAAGCAATGACATTTTGCCCCGTTTCAATCGCGAGCTGGGAAATAGCCTCAATGTTCGGTCCTTTTAATGTGCCGTCTCGGGATATATCTGTGTAAATAAAAGTTCTTGCTCCGGCTTCAGTCAGTCTCTTTGCTAATTCAATGTCTGTCGTTTCTGATGTCTCTATCCAACCTTCAATCGCTACCTTTCCATCACGTACATCAATCCCAATCGCGATATGATCGGGGTACTCCCGCAGAGCCTCGTTAACGAATGCCGGTTCAGAAATGGCGGAACTCCCCAAGATCACACGTTTGACCCCGGCTCCTAAATAAGTGTCAACTGTCTTCATATCTCTAATGCCGCCGCCCGCTTCAACAGGAATCGGCACCGATGAGGCGATCTCGCAAATCGTTTCCAGGTTAGCCGGCTTCCCTTCTTTCGCCCCATCCAAATCAACGAGATGGAGCCACTGCGCACCTTGTTCATAAAAAGATTTTGCGACGCTGACTGGTGAATCATGATAAACGGTCTCATGATTAAAATCGCCTTGATACAGGCGAACGCATCGCCCTCCACGGATATCAATGGCGGGAAAGATGGTAAATTGCATCATAAATCACTCCACGTTCGCTTAATTGGCAAAAATGCGATAATAAATTTAATCCGAACTCTCCGCTTTTTTCCGGATGAAACTGAGTGCCGAAAACTTTGCCCCGCCCGACGATCGCAGGTACTTCTATGCCATAATCGGCCGTTGCAATCAACAAGCTTTTATCTTCTGTTTCGACGTAATATGAGTGAACAAAATAGGCATAATCCGCTTTAAGATGTTTGATCAGGGGCGCTTGCGGCTGGTAAACAATGAGCTCGTTCCACCCCATATGAGGCACTTTATATCCTCCGGCGGGAAAGCGCCTGACTCGTCCCGGCAATAATTCGAGACCTTCTGTTAAACCATGCTCTTCACTTTCATTAAATAATAATTGCATGCCCAGACAAATGCCGAGGAGAGGTTTGCGCTTCGCGTAATCTTTAATAAATTCCACATGCCCGTCTGCATGCAATAGATTCATAGCATCTTTAAAGGCGCCGACACCAGGCAATATTAATCCGTCTGTCTCTTCAAGATGTGATTGCTTTGATGACACTAGGCCATCAACACCCAAACGTTTTAAAGCAGAAGCCACACTGTGTAAATTCCCCATCCCGTAATCTAAAATACCAATCATCTTACAGCATCCCTTTCGTTGAAGGTATTCCTTGCACTCGCGGATCTATCGTTGACGCGGCATCGAGCGTTCGTCCCAGGGCTTTAAATATTGCCTCAATGATGTGATGTGTGTTTTTCCCGTAAAAAATTTTCACATGAAGATTCATTCGCGCTTCAATGGCAAGTTTGCATAAAAACTCATGAACGAGTTCAGAATCAAAAGTACCGACTTTTGGCGAAGGCAGTTCACCGTTAAATTCAAAGTGCGGACGGTCGCTTAAATCCGCGGCAACCATGACTAGCGCTTCATCCATCGGCAGCACCATGTGTCCATATCTCACAATGCCTTTCTTGGAACCAAGCGCTTCCCGAAACGCTTGGCCCAGACAAATCCCAACGTCCTCAGTTGTATGATGGTCATCTATCTCGGTGTCTCCGGAGGCCTTAACGTTCAAATTGAAAAGGCCATGCTTTGCAAAAAGGTTAAGCATATGGTTAAGAAACGGAACACCTGTCTCAACTTCTGCCAAACCTCCGCCATCTATTTCTAAAGAAAGGTCGATCTTTGTTTCTGAAGTTTTTCTATTTATGCGGGCTTCTCTTGTCATCCCTATCACCTCTTCAAACGTGCTTCAATGGCACGGGCATGCGCTTCAAGCCCTTCATAACGGGCAAATCCAGCTATTTTTGCAGCGTTTTCTATTAAAGCTTCCCGGCTGTAACGAATCATGCTTGAACGCTTAATAAAACTTTCAACACTTAACGGACTGCCGAATTTCGCAGTTCCATTTGTAGGAATGATATGGTTAGGACCTGCAAAGTAATCGCCAACAGGTTCAGTGCTGTAAGAACCGATAAAAATGGCGCCGGCATGTTTAATTGCTTTAAGTATTCTCTCTTCTGCCTTTTGTTCGACCATGATCTCAAGATGCTCAGGAGCCAATTGATTGACGATTTCCGCACCATCTTCAAGGTGTTCCACCAGAATAATTTTTCCAAAGTCTTTGATTGAGCGTTCGGCAATCTCCTTTCTGGGCAGCATAGACAAAAGATTGGACATTTCGGATTCAACCGCCTTCCCCAAAGCCTCTGACGGCGTTACTAACACAGCCATTGACATAGGATCATGCTCCGCTTGTGATAAAAGATCGGCAGCAATCCAGTTTGGCTCAGCAGAATCGTCGGCTAAAACAACAATCTCGCTTGGTCCTGCCAAACTGTCAATATCAACTGTTCCAAAAACTTCACGTTTAGCCAAAGCAACGTACTGATTACCTGGACCAACAATTTTATCAACCTTAGGCATCGTTTCTGTTCCATAAGCTAAAGCAGCAATCGCCTGGGCCCCGCCGACTTTATAAATGTCGGTCAAGCCAATTTCATTAGCGGCGATTAACACGCCGTCGGCGATCGTGCCGTTTTCTTGCGGAGGCGAAACGATCACAACCTTTTCGACGCCTGCTGCAAGCGCTGGTATTGCCCCCATTAATACGGAAGAAGGATAAGCCGCTGTACCGCCCGGAACGTAAACGCCGACCGCGTCAAGCGGAGTCACCCTTTGGCCCAGTATTGACCCGTCAGGCTGAACCTCCAGCCACGACTCTGGCTTCTGTTTTTCATGAAAGGCTTTAATATTAGCCGCCGCTTCCTTAATAATGTCCACAATTCCTTTTGGTGCTTGGTGATAAGCTGAATCTATTTCTTCTTTCGTTACCTTGAAATCTTCCAGGATAACATTGTCAAATTTGATAGTATATTCCCGAAGCGCAGCGTCACCTGATTTTTTAACATTAGCGATGATTTCACGGACGGCCTTTTCTCGTTCAGAGGATACATTAAGTTTTCTTTTATTTAAGAACTTCAACTCCTGATTTTTGATCCATTCCATTTAAATTCTCCTTCACAACCTCTGTTAATTTACCGATTAATTGATCTATGTCAGCTTTTTTTAGCCGGTAACTTACCGGGTTGACAATTAATCGCGAGGTAATATCAGAAATCTTCTCCTTCTCAACCAAACCGTTTTCTTTTAATGTGCGGCCCGTTGAAACAATATCAACAATGCAGTCGGCCAAACCAATGAGAGGCGCTAATTCAATCGAGCCGTTTAAAGTGATGACTTCTACTTGTTCGCCTTGTTCTCGAAAGTACCGGGCAGCAGTCTTCGGATATTTTGTCGCGACTTTGTATGCCGATGAGCGCTTAGCGGCATCCGGCAATCCGGCGACAGCCAGATGGCATGCGCTGATCCCGAGATCCAAAACCTCGTAGACATCACTTTCTGCTTCCATTAACACATCTTTTCCGGCAATGCCTATATCAGCACCGCCGTATTCTACGTATGTCGGTACATCAACCGGCTTCGCTAAAATAAATTTCATGCTGCAATTTTCAGCTGAAATAATTAACTTCCGGGAATTTTCAAAATCTGCCGGCAGCTGGATGCCTGCTTGGCGCAAAAGTTTAGCTGCATCTTGGAAAATCCGCCCTTTCGGCATGGCGACTGTTAATTCTTGAGCCAATTCAGCCACCTCCTTTGTTGAAACTAACTTCGGATTAATGCTTAAAGTGAAAAATCAACAGCCGAACTGAAATGTTTCACAAACGCTTCAGCATCTTCTAAACCGGCTTGGGCCTGTAAAACGACAGATTGCCCTTGTTTTCTTAATTCTTCAGCATATTTAAATGCCTTTTCTTGGTTAGCTTCGCTGTAAATGACAACGGTTTTATTGATGGAATCATTTCCTTGGCAATTGCCGAGGGCCTCAATCAGCCGATCCAGCCGCAATCCGAATCCTGTTGCCGGCAATGGACGGTTAAACTTGGCAAGCAACTCGTCATATCTGCCCCCGCTGCTTATCGCAAAGCCTTTCGAACCGCCGTATCCTTGAAAGACAACACCGGTGTAATAATCAAGATGACTGACTAAAGTTAAATCGAGATCTATACATCCAGAAACACCGTGATTTTCCAAAAGCAGGTACAATTGAGATAAATACTGATAAATGACCCGGCCATGAGAAGAAGGCAATAATGTTTTTATCTTAGCTAATGTATTTTCATTATGTTCTCGACGGGAATCAATAAACATGAACAGTCTTTGCTTATTTTCATCTGTCATGTTCAAAGAATAGACGTGTTCACGAAAGCCGACATCATTCTTTTTATACAAAAACCATCTTAATGCCGATTCGTCGTCTGCTGAATCGGCAATATCTGCTAAGAAGGCATTGACAAACCCTGTATGTCCAATCACAACCTTGACATTTTTCAAACCGGACATTTTTAACAGTGAAACCATAAGAGCAATCACTTCAGCATCTGCATGAGCCGTTGCATCTCCGATCAGTTCAACACCCGTTTGCTCAAATTCCGCTGGACGCCCTCCCTCAAATTGCTGGGTTCGAAACAAAGCAGCCGTATAAGCCAACCTTAAAGGCAGCGGCTGTTCCTTTAAGCTGGAAGCCGCCACTCTCGCAATCGGCGCAGTCATATCAGGCCGAAGGACAACCGTTCGTCCTTCTTTATCCAATAATCGAAAAAGGTGATGATCAACTATGGCTGAAACTTTTCCGATTGTCTCTTCATACTCCAAAGCCGGGGTTGCCATAAAATCATAACCCCATTTTCCTATCTCATCATTTAAAATATTTTTAATTCTCTGTTTGCAGCGATATAAAGCTGGTAAAGTATCGCGCATGCCCAAGGGCTTCTCAAACATATACAAGTCGCTCAAAAAATCACCCCGTACTTTACTTCGCTAATATGATAATAAATTAAAGTTTAAATAGTAGTTTACACAACGTACTTTAAAACGTCAAGAGTCAATTTTTATTAAATTTAAATAAAAAATAAATAGTTGAACGATAATGTTATAAAATAATGAAGGAATAGTTCGTTTTTAACAGAGGAGGTTATACGTTGAATTTCATTTTCCTTGTCATTACGATTATCGGAGTGCCGGTATCGATCATAGGCAGCTTATTGCACTGGACGCCAACCCTTATGTTCATAATTTTTTGTATAACGATTATAGGCTTGGCAAGCTTTATGGGGCGCGCTACAGAAAGCTTGTCAATTGTTGCCGGTCCATCCATCGGCGGACTGTTAAATGCGACCTTCGGCAATGCCGTTGAACTGATTATTTCTATTTTTTCTTTAAAAGCCGGACTGATTAATGTGGTCATGGCTTCGATTACCGGCTCTATTATTGGCAATCTTTTGCTTGTCGGGGGCCTCTCATTTCTTATCGGCGGATTAAAATACAAGCGTCAGCAATTTAATATTTTTGAGGCAAGGCATAACGGCGGTCTGCTCATGTTTGCGATTATTGTTTCCTTTGTATTTCCGCTTGTCTTTTCAACGCAGCTTAACAGCTCAGAAGTCCGTGTGTTAAGCGCCGCCATTTCGATTATCATGATCATCATTTATTTATTTGCATTGTTTTTCAAACTCGTCACACATCGCGGGGTTTATAAAAAAAATGAAGCGGCGGCGGAGGAACACGAGGAACCGGAATGGGGACTATGGAAATCAGTGATTATTCTTTGCGTAGCCACTATTTTTGTCGCTTATATAAGTGAAAACTTGGTACATACCATTAAACCTGTCGCCGAATCATTTGGCTGGTCAGAAATATTTATCGGCGTGATTATTGTAGCCATTGTCGGCAATGCCGCCGAACACGCATCAGCCATTATGATGGCCTATAAGAACCGCATGGGAGTGACTGTGGAAATCGCCATTGGATCGACTTTACAAATCGCTATGTTTGTAGCGCCTATTCTCGTCCTGCTTTCATTGGCTTTCACCAATTTCCTGCCTTTAGTCTTTCCTGTTACTGATTTGGTCGCTATGGTTTTAAGCGTGCTGCTAACCATCAGCATTACGACTGACGGAGACACTAACTGGTTTGAAGGTGCGCTGCTGCTTGCTTCATATGTTATTATGGGGTTAGGATTTTATTTATTATAATAATGAAAAGCCATCCTCACTTGATAGACCCCCTCACGATTAACAGATGTTATTTTCTAACCTGTCCGCCTTGGAGGGAGTCCACCGTTTTTTAGGATGGCTTTTATTTTAGCTTATTTTTTATAGCCTGCTTGACGCGCGGTTTCGGGTCCCAGCAATTAAACTTGTAAAACGGCTTGGTTTCATAGCCTAGCCTTGAGCAGACAGCGGTTTTGCCGCCTTCGTCTGAACACCGTATGCGAAAATGCCGACACGAGGCACAGCAATGGTAATGGTCAATGATTTTATCCAATGACCGGTTCCCCCTTAACCATTATTTTTTTCCATTTGTTTTTGGCGTTCCTCTTTTGTATAAATGATTTTCATCGGGTTTCCGCCAACAAAAGCACCCTCCGGCACATGTCGATGGACTACTGTTCCTGCACAGACAACCGCATCATTTCCTATAGTGACACCAGGCAAAATGGTGCTGTTGGCTCCGATCATCACGCGGTCACCAATCCTCACTTTGCCAATCCGGTACTCATTAATAAGGTATTCATGCGCGAGTATAGTCGTGTTATAACCGATAATTGTATTTGAACCGATCTTAATAAACTCCGGAAACAACAAATCGGGCATGACCATGAAGGCAAGCGCTGTACATTCGCCGATTTCCATTTTTAAAAAGGTGCGGTACAGCCACCGTTTTAATCGGAGCGAGGGCGTATACCGGCCAATTTGAATGACAATAAAACATTTGGCCACTTTCCAAAAGGAAACCGTTTTATATAATTGCCATAATGAATTAGGACCTTTTACCGGATAGCGCGTCGTTTGTCTCATCCGCCATTTACACCTGCAATGGATAGAATTTCAGACATGTCATCGATAATAAAATCAGGCTTCTCATTTTCAATCACTTCCCGGCCTTTGATTGTCCAGGCAACGCCCACTGTTTTGACGCCCGCATTCTTACCAGCTTGAATATCATAAGAACTATCGCCGACCATCATAGCCGTTTCCGGTTCTGCATCCAGCGCTTTTAACGCTTTAAAAATCGGTTCAGGATGAGGCTTGGCATGTGTAATATCATCATAAGTAATGACAACGGGAAAGAACTGTTCGAGCTGGGTCAGCTTTAGCCCCATCAAAACAGTCGGCCGCATTTTTGTTGTCACAATGCCGAGCTTATAGCCTTTTTCTGATAATGTTTGAACCGTTTCATATACATGCGGATATTCTTTAACCAGCTCATCATGGTATTCATGATTGTGCGCTCTGTACATATCAATCATGTCTTGCGCTTTCTGTTCATCCACTCTCTTAAATGAATCCTCAAGGGGTTCGCCGATAAAACTGATAATGTCGCGGCGGCTGTAGCGTCCCGGATAATAATGTTCTAACGTATGAGCAAATGAAGCGATGATGAGATCATTAGTATTAATTAATGTACCGTCTAAATCGAATAATATTGTTTTAATCAACTAAGACACTCCCCTATTTTTTCAAGGCTCTGCTTGATTACTTTTCCAAATATTTCACTTTTGAATACCCTTTTGTGCGGCGGTAAATCCAAATGACAAGACTGACAATGATAAAGACAACCGACAGGACTTGCGAAACCCGCAGATAGCTTGTCAACATTAAGCTGTCCGTTCGCAGCCCTTCTATATAACAGCGCCCGGCCGAGTACCAAATAACAAAACTTAAAAAAATCTCGCCGCGCCCTAAGTTAAGCCTTCTTAATATGAGCAAAATAATAAAGCCCAATATATCCCAAACAGATTCATATAGAAACGTCGGAATATAGTAAGTCCCATTTATGTACATTTGATTAATAATAAAGGACGGAAGATGCAGATTTTCAAGAAATTGCCGGGTTGTTTCAGCTCCGTGAGCCTCTTGATTTATAAAATTTCCCCATCGGCCGATGCCTTGGCCAAGAATAATGCTGGGTGCAGCGATATCAGCTACCTTCCAAAAGGACAAATGCCTGATTTTACAAAAAATGACCGCTGTTATCACAGCACCAATTAATGCGCCGTAGATAGCGATGCCGCCGTGCCATACGGCAATGATTTCGGCGGGATGCTGTGAATAGTATGGCCACTCAAATATAACATAATAGGCTCTCGCACAAATAATTGAAATAGGCACTGCAAATAATACCAAATCAATAAAAGTGTCCTTCGGCAGCCCTCTCCGCTTACCTTCCCGCACGGCAAGGAAGAAACCCAACAGAGCGGCAAATGCAATAATAATGCCATACCAATATATATGAAACGGGCCAAGCTGGAAAGCTACACGGTTTAAAGGGTATATATCCTGATTCACCGATTTCCACTTCTCCTTCTTCGTCGATTATTCAAAGAAGTATTCCACTTCTTATCATTAAACGGCAAAAATAATTTTTACAGCAGTCGCTGTATTTTTGCCTTTATCTATCTCTGATTGCTTCATTAAGCCTCTCAGAAAACTGTTGAGCTGTGTTGACCCCCATATTTTTCAATCGGTAATTCATTGATGCAACTTCTACAATAACCGCCAAATTTCGCCCAGGTCTTACAGGAAGCACCAGTCTTGGAATAAACGTATCAATTAATTTCACTCTTTCTTCCTCCAGCCCAAGACGATCGTAAACTTTATCCGGGTCCCAAAATTCAAGATGAATGACCAAAGCTATCTTTTTATAATTCCTTACTGCACCAGCACCAAACAGCGTCATAACATTAATAATGCCTAACCCGCGAATTTCGAGAAGATGGCGGATTAACTCGGGCGCATTGCCGACTAATTCATTTTCACCTGCCTGCCGAATCTCAACAGAATCGTCAGCCACTAACCGGTGTCCCCGCTTAACAAGCTCTAATGCCGTTTCGCTCTTTCCGACACCGCTGTCTCCGGTTAACAGAACACCGACACCATATACATCAACAAGCACACCATGAATAGATGTTGTAGGTGCTAACCGGGTTTCAAGATAGTTAGTAATCAAACTGCTTAAACGTGTGGATTTAAGTGTAGACCTTAATACCGGAACCCCCGCCTTTTCCGAAGACTCGATCAACTCCTCTGGCACTTCTAAACCCCGGGAAATGACGATTGCAGGTGTCTTTTCAGTACAAAGCTGATTCATTCGGTCTTCTCTTTCCTTTTTTGATAATGATGCAAAAAAGGATAATTCAGTCTTGCCCAGCAATTGAACGCGTTCAGCTGGATAATAGGTGAAAAAACCAGCCATTTCCAAACCGGGTCTTGAAATGTCACTCGTCAGAATTTCACGGTTGATTCCCTTTTTGCCGCATATCAGCTCTAATTTAAAATGGTTAATCACTTCTTCGACAAGAACCTTTGCCATGGCTGCCTCCTAAAAACTATGCTTGTCTGATTTTAATAAACACATATGTATATTTTAGCAGTTTTGAAACTTGGCATAAAGCCGGGCAGAAAATAATCGCTAATGTAAAAAGAAGCCTTGCTTAGAAGGCTCCTTTTTCTTAAAGACATTTTATTTATTTTTATATCTTAATGGGTTAATGATGAGCCCTTGAATCAATGCATTTAAAAGAGCCATGATAACAGCTGCCAGCAGCGCCGTGCCGAAGTTGGAAATTTGAAAAGCGTGGCCCATGATGCCGGCTGTAATCCAAAGTGTAATAGCGTTGATGACAAATAGAAACAGCCCCAGCGTAAAAACGGTTATTGGCAAAGTCAAAAGTATAAGGATGGGTTTAACGATTAAATTTAAGATCGATAAGATAATGCTTGCCGCAAAAGCAGCCCAAATGCTGCTTAAATAGAAAGTATGTACATATCCGGCAATAACGACAAGCACGATGGTGTTAACGATAATATTTATCAACCAATCCTTCATCATAAATCATCACTGTCTTTCATAGTCATTTGGCAGGACAAGCCATGCAATAATATAAATTAACCCCATTGGGAAAAATCCGGTAAATATAAAAATAACAATATAAATGAGTCTAAGGAGCGTCGGACTGACACTAATAAATTCTCCTAAACCGCCTAATACTCCTCCAAGAACTCTATGCTTTGTGGAGCGGCATAAATTAAACATTTTTCCACCTCATTTTTTATGAAGCATATTGATTTTATTTTACTATACCCGTTCATCAAAAGTAAAAAACCACGCATATCAAACGATCCAATCTTTTTTAGCATATGCCAAAAGAGCAATTATATTAAAGAAAATATCAGGTTGTTAAGACTTCAACAACCTGATTAAATAGTTTGTTTCGTTTCTATTCTTTTTTCCATTCGCAGTTTGTCACGTTTCAAAACAGGCTTAAGATATTGTCCGGTGTAAGACTCAGGCGTTTCAGCTATTTCTTCCGGTGTACCGGCAGCAACGATTGTACCGCCGCCGTCGCCCCCTTCAGGACCAAGATCGATCAAGTAATCGGCTGTTTTTATAACATCAAGATTGTGTTCGATGATCAATACAGAATCACCATTATCTACTAAGCGATGGAGTACATCTAACAGCCGTGAAATATCATCGACATGCAGACCGGTCGTCGGTTCATCCAGAATATAGAGCGCGCGCCCTTTCGTTCTCCGATATAACTGCGAGGCGAGCTTTACCCGCTGCGCTTCGCCGCCTGATAAAGTTGTCGCCGGCTGCCCCAGCTTAATATAGCTGAGCCCGACATCATATAAAGGTTCAAGCCGCCTTTTAATGCGCGGAATATTTTCAAAGAAATGCAAAGCTTCTTCAACCGTCATTTCAAGAACGTCGGCAATATTTTTTCCTTTATATGTGACTTCAAGCGTCTCGCGATTATAACGTTTGCCGTGGCAGACTTCACAAGGAACATAGACATCCGGGAGGAAATGCATTTCAATCTTAAGAATGCCGTCTCCGCGGCAAGCTTCACACCGCCCGCCTTTCACATTAAAACTAAAACGGCCTTTTTTGTAACCGCGTATTTTCGCTTCATTGGTTTGCGCATAGACCTCTCGAATCATGTCAAAAACACCGGTATATGTTGCCGGATTGGATCGGGGCGTCCGCCCAATCGGTGATTGGTCAATATCGATCACGCGGTCAAGCTCATCAATGCCTTTTATCGAACGATATTCACCGGGCTTTTCTTTTCGTCCATGAAGTTTTTGGGCTAATGTTTTAAATAAAATTTCATTGACGAGCGTACTCTTTCCTGAACCTGATACGCCTGTGACACATGTCAATACGCCGAGCGGTATTTCTACTTTTACATTTTTAAGATTGTTTTCTTTTGCGCCCGTGATTGTAATTGACCGTTTCTCTGGTTTCCGCCTTTCCAGAGGAACAGGAATGAATTTTCTTCCTGATAAGTATTGTCCGGTTAATGAATTTTCATCTTTCATTAATTCCTCAGGGGTCCCTTGAGCGGTAATATAGCCGCCGTGAGCACCCGCTCCAGGACCAATATCAATAATATGATCGGCTGCGAGCATTGTATCCTCATCATGTTCTACAACGAGCAATGTATTGCCAAGATCACGCATATTAACAAGTGTTTTAATCAGCTTATCATTGTCCCGCTGGTGCAAGCCAATTGAAGGCTCATCCAATATATACAAGACGCCCATCAAACGTGAGCCGACTTGGGTTGCCAAGCGAATCCGCTGTGCTTCGCCGCCGGATAAAGTGCCTGCCGCCCGGCTTAATGATAAATAATCAAGACCGACATTAACAAGGAAACCTGTCCGTTCAATAATTTCTCTTAATATTAACCGGGCGATTTGTTTTTCTTTATCAGATAACTGAAGTTCTTCAAAAAATGCTTTGGCTTCACGAATCGATAGAGAGGTGATTTCACCAATGTGTTTACCCGCAACTTTCACGGCTAAAGCCTCGGGTTTCAGACGATAGCCTTTACAAGCTGTACAAGACTTTTGCGCCATGTAACTTTCCATCTGTTCGCGGACCCAATCAGACCCCGTTTCTTTATAACGGCGGCTAATATTGTTAATGACTCCCTCAAAATAGATCATATTTTCTTTTACTTGGCCAAAATCATTTTCATACCTAAATAAAATTTTCTCTTTTCCGCTTCCGTATAAAATATTATCAAGCTGTGATTTTGGCAAGTCTTTCACTGGAACATCCATTTCAATACCATAGTGGTCGCAAACACTTTTCAAAAGCTGCGGATAATATTGGGAGCTGGTCGGCTCCCACGCCGCAATGGCATGTTCTTCAAGAGTCTTATCCCAATCCGGAATCACTAAGTCCAAATCGACTTCAAGCGTTGCCCCTAAGCCATCACAAGACGGACAAGCGCCGAATGGACTGTTAAAAGAAAATAAGCGCGGCTCCAGTTCACCAATTGAAAAACCGCAATAAGGACAGGAATGATGCTCGCTGAATAACAGCTCATCACCATCAATAATATCAACAATCGCCCGTCCGTCAGCCAGTTTGGTCGCGGATTCCAATGAATCTGCCAAACGGGAGCGCACGCCTTCCTTCACAACGATCCGGTCGACCACAACTTCAATATTATGTTTTTTATTTTTCTCAAGCTTAATATCTTCAGCAACTTCTCTTAATTCGCCGTCTATACGAACTCGAACGTAGCCCTGCTTTTTAATATCCTCCAAAACTTTGACATGTTCGCCCTTGCGCCCGGAAACGACCGGCGCTAATATTTGCAGCTTAGTCCTCTCCGGATACTCTAAAATTCTATCGACCATTTGTTCAATGGTTTGCGATGAAATTTCCACGCCATGATTTGGACATACCGGATGACCGATTCTGGCAAACAGCAGCCTCAAATAGTCATATATTTCAGTAACAGTCCCGACAGTAGATCTCGGATTCCTGCTTGTTGTTTTTTGGTCGATGGAAATCGCCGGCGACAGTCCTTCAATGGCATCAACATCAGGCTTATCCATTTGCCCAAGAAACTGCCTGGCATAGGCAGATAATGATTCAACATACCGCCTTTGGCCTTCGGCATAAATGGTATCAAAGGCAAGCGACGATTTTCCTGATCCGGACAGGCCGGTGACAACAACGAGCTTGTCTCTCGGAATCGTTACATCAATGTTCTTTAAATTGTGTTCACGCGCACCTTTTACAACAATATTTTCTAATCCCATACAGGTCATCCTTCCGCTTTAAGTTCCAAGATGATGTCCCTTAACTCAGCAGCCCTTTCAAAGTCTAATGCTTTTGCAGCTTCTTTCATTTCTTTTTCCATATTTTCAATAGCTTTTTCCCGTTCAGCTTGATTTAGATTGCTCAAATCAGGCGCTTTATGATAATCCTCAGCTTCTTCCGCCACATATGTTGCTCTGATTAAATCAGGAATATCCTTTTTAATCGTTTGCGGCGTAATGCCGTGCTCTTTATTAAAAGCCTTTTGGATATTCCGGCGCCTTTCAGTTTCATCGATCGCAACCCTCATTGAGTCAGTGATTTTATCAGCATACATAATGACATGGCCATTAGCATTCCTTGCCGCCCGGCCAATCGTTTGAATTAATGATCTTTCCGCACGCAAAAATCCTTCTTTATCAGCATCCAAAATCGCTACTAGCGAAACTTCAGGAATATCAATCCCTTCACGCAGCAAATTAATGCCGACAAGGACATCAAAAGCTCCCATGCGTAAATCGCGGATAATTTCAATCCGCTCAAGCGTCTTAATTTCTGAGTGCAAGTAACGGACTTTGACGCCCATATCATTCAAATAATCTGTTAGGTTCTCAGCCATCTTTTTCGTAAGTGTTGTCACAAGCACCCGTTCATTTTGTTCGATGCGTTTATTGATTTCACCCAACAAATCATCTATCTGACCCTCAATAGGCCGAACATCTATTGTCGGATCTAACAGGCCGGTCGGACGAATAATTTGCTCCACTGGTTGAGGACAATGTTCCATTTCATAGAGGCCGGGTGTCGCCGAAACATATAAAATCTGATGAACGTGATCCTCGAATTCTTCAAATTTTAACGGCCGGTTATCTTTTGCGGACGGCAATCTGAAGCCATGTTCAACAAGGACATTTTTCCGTGCCTGGTCCCCGTTGTACATTCCGCGGATTTGCGGAATGGTGACATGGGACTCATCAATAATAATCAGAAAGTCATCAGGAAAATAATCAAGCAGCGTATACGGCGTTGAACCCGCTTCTCTCAGCGCCAAATGCCGGGAATAGTTTTCAATGCCCGAACAAAAGCCCATCTCCTGCATCATTTCAATATCATAATTGGTTCTCTGCTCAAGTCTTTGCGCTTCTAAAAGCTTGCCTTGATCCTTTAATTCTTTCAATCTTTCTTGCAATTCTTCTTTGATCCGCACGATGGCCTTCTTCATTTTTTCTTCTCTCGTAACGAAGTGAGAAGCAGGATAAATAGCTACATGATCCCTAAGGCCTATAATTTCGCCTGTCAGCGCATCAATCTCGGAAATTTTATCAATCTCGTCACCAAAAAATTCGACGCGAATGCAATGTTCATCCCTTGAAGCCGGGAAGATTTCAACAACATCGCCGCGAACCCGGAAAGTTCCGCGGACAAAATTAACATCGTTGCGGCTGTACTGAATATCAACAAGTTCTTTTAGCATTTGGTCACGGTCTTTTTCCATGCCAACCCTTAAAGAAAGCACAAGCGAGCCGTACTCTTCCGGTGAACCCAAGCCGTAAATGCAGGAAACGCTGGCAACGATAATAACATCTTTTCTTTCAAATAATGCGCTTGTCGCTGAGTGCCTGAGCTTGTCAATCTCGTCATTTATGCTGGCATCCTTTTCTATATACGTATCTGATTGCGGAATATAAGCCTCCGGCTGATAGTAATCATAGTAGCTGACAAAATATTCAACTGCATTATTGGGAAAATATTCTTTAAACTCACTGTACAGCTGTCCGGCGAGTGTTTTATTATGCGCAATAATGAGTGTGGGTTTATTCACTTGCTGGATGACATTCGACATTGTAAATGTTTTACCTGTTCCTGTTGCACCAAGCAATGTTTGATGCTTTTTATTTGCGTTAATCCCCTCAACAATTTTTTTAATCGCCTGAGGCTGGTCACCTTGAGGCTGATACTTAGAAACAAGCTCAAATCCCATCTCATTGCCTCCAATATCACGTTATCGTGATTACCATTATAGCACAGATCAAGCGCTGATTGACAAATAATACGAACTGATATTCGAAATCCGCTCGCTTTTAACCTATATTATCTATGATAGACGAACATATTCAAAGGCAAACCTTCTATCATCCATCAAAAGAAAAAAGGGGCGCCAAAAAGTCAGTTATACTGACTTTTTGGACAGCCCCTCACATTTTCTTTTATTTGATTTTTCATTTTATCCAGGATTGATATGTTCTTTTCATAATGAAATGGAAAATTTTAGAGGAACGTTTCTTTGTTCTTATCATAATCATCAAGTCAACTAAAACAAAAATTTAAGATCTTTTATGTTCATTCTTTTTACATAAATAAGCGTTGCCCCATGTCTCTATAGATTTAAGTATTGGGACAAAATCTTCTCCAAGAGCTGTTAAATAATATAAAACCTTTTTAGGGTTATCGTTTGTTTCTTCTCTTTCAATGATCCCATCATTTTCGAGGTCTCTAAGTTGCAGTGTAAGAATACGTTGGCTTATACCCGGTATTTCACGTCGCATTGCATTGTAATACATTGGTGACTGCGACAATAAAGATAAAATGATGCCTTTCCATTTACCACCAAAAATATGCATTGTTAATTCAATTGGACAAGCTTGCTTTACAGTAAATGTACAAGTACCATATTGATCGCTTTTAAAGCCTGACATTTTCTCACCTCAATGGGCAGTAACAAAAATGTGCCTTCTTGTTACACCTTTTTTCACTTATTAAACTAATCATATCAAATAAATAAGAAGAAGGTGTATGAATTGGAATTTGTTCAAATCTCTGAACATGTTTATAAACTTACTTATGAAACCGTCGTTGGGATACCAGTCAAAATCAATACATGGTACGTGGTTGATGGTAAGGATGTTTATATCATTGATACCGGAATGAAAGACTATGCACGTACGCAATTGAATGCAGCAAAATCTTTAGGTGTTCCAAAAAGTATCTTACTGACACATGGTCATTTGGACCACATTAATGGTGCCAAGTATTTACGAGATGAATTAAACATTCCTATATACTCGCACGAAATTGAAATTCCGTTTATCAATGGTGAAAAGCCATACCCAAACAAAACAGAAAAGGAAACAACAGGTGTTGAACATCAAGTTGAAGGTTTAAGTGACAATATCATTAAAACTTTACCCCTAGACATATATTTAACACCCGGTCATACTCCGGGGCATGTGATATACCATCATAAAGATGACAATGTATTGTTAACTGGAGACTTGTTCATTTCTCATGCTGAAACCTTACACCCGCCAATTCAAAAGTTCACAGTTGATATGGACGAAAATATTAATAGCGGGCAAGTTATAGATGAAATTAAACCCTCTATCATATCTTCATCACATGGCGAAGATGTTAAATACAATGATGAGTTATATGCCATTTATAAATTTAGATATGAATAGGAGGTAGAAAAATGAAAATACAATTATTTCAAATTGAGATTATAGAAGGAGAAGTTGAGCAAAACGAAAGCCGTATAAAAGCCTTATTTAAAGAAAATCTCGATGCAGATACTGAGATTGTTGTGATACCTGAAATGTGGAATAACGGTTATGATTTACACCATTTAGCAGAAAAGGCAGATATCAATTTAACAAGAAGCCTTCCTTTTATCCAAGGTTTAGCAGCCAAACATCACGTGGATATGATTGCAGGTTCAGTTTCAAATAAACGCAATGACAACATTTATAATACAGCCTTTGCGGTATCAAAAACGGGTAAGCTACTCTATCAAAAAGATAAAATACATCTCGTGCCGATGTTAGATGAACATCTGTATTTAACTGGCGGGGATGAAGTTCCAGAAGTATTTGAAATTAATGGTATCAAAGCGAGTCAAATTATATGTTACGACTTGCGTTTTCCGGAAATTACACGCTTCCCAACGTCTCAAGGAGCCAAAATCATATTCTATGTTGCGCAGTGGACTACAAAAAACATAGATCATTGGAGAACACTATTGAAAGCAAGAGCCATAGAAAATTGTGTCTATGTCATTGCATGTAACAGTGTTGGGGACGTTAATAATGAAAATCATGTCGGCAACACATACGCGGGGCATTCAATCGTCATCGATCCAAACGGAAACATCGTAGAAGAAGCGGGCAACCAAGAAGCGATCATAACGGCAGAAATCGATATACAGAAAGTAGCAAAACAACAACAAAACATCCCAATTTTTGAAAACCTGAGACCGGATGTTTATAAGTATGCGGAGTAAAACTGTGTATAAAGTTTTGTATCCTATAAAATCCGCTTTATGTAACAAAACATAAGTTTTATAGTTTAGGATTGTGGTTTTAGCCCACAACATACTGAAAGCAAGTGGAGAAAAACAATTCGTTTTTCTCCACTTGCTTCATTTTAAGGACTTATCAGACAAGCCCTTTCCCTATTTTTGACATCGCTGTCGCCAAATGGCCTGCGGCGGATTCGGCTTGGGATGTTATTGGGTTTTCGATTTCAAATACCGTTTTCTTCTATCCGATTCTAAGAATAATAAACCGATGGTA
Source organism: Scopulibacillus daqui (assembly GCF_016908855.1). Classification (GTDB taxonomy): domain Bacteria; phylum Bacillota; class Bacilli; order Bacillales; family Sporolactobacillaceae; genus Scopulibacillus_A; species Scopulibacillus_A daqui. Next base: position 141,472 of record NZ_JAFBER010000005.1, read on the forward strand.
TGATAGTCTCCTTCATGAACAGAGCCTCTTTCAAACCGAAGCTCTCCGTTGACATCAGCCACGTCAATCTTACAGTACGCGACATTCAATTGCAAAGCGTGATAAAAGTCTTTTTCCGATAATACAGTCTGATCATTTACTTTTTTAATGATTTCTCCTTCTTTTAAATTCATACGGTCGGCAGGTGAACCTGGAATAACGCCGATGATCATCAGGCCGTCAGACTTTGTCGAGAAGAAGAAAGGTTTCTTTTCAAGCTGGTAATGGTGTACAAATATAAGGAAGAGTCTGCTGATAATCGCAAATGCCGCTCCAATAATCAGCAAAGCTTTCACATGCCAATAAATGCCCGCACCAATGATAACAGCTGTGACTGCACTGGTTGCCAGCAGCCAAATACCTGTGTCTTTAACCGCTTTTTTCGGCAGAGTGTAAGTGATTAACTGCTGCAAGCCAACACCTAATGGAAAGAGCACAAAGCCGAAATTCGTTCCTTGGCTAAGCGGCCACCAGCCATAATGATGGACGCTTCCGGCCATTGGCACGAGAAAAAACAATGGCACGATCCATATGTGACTGGCTTCATGCGCGCCTACTTTCTTGCCGCGCTTGCTGTTGATAATTCGCGGTGAGGTTTGCTTATGCCCCCATATAAGAACAAGTGCACTTTCAATAAATAAACTGACTATAAATAACACACCAAATGAAAAATAAGACACATGGTGAATATCGTTCAACCAGCCGTCAATTAACGAAACGCCTGTTTTAAATTGAGGAATGATGTCACTGATGATCATGGTTATTCCTAAAATAATCGCTGGAGACAAATACCTCAGCTGAAGCGTCAGCATGATCAATAAATGGCAAATAACCATAAGCACAATCATGCCGGCAGGGACAGACACACCTGTCACAAGCAGCACGGCAGTCCCTATCAAACCGACAATAAAGCTTGGGATAAATATCGAAAAAACATTATTGAACATACCATATACTTTAACCCCGAAGGAAACGCGTTCCCTCCTGACACGTTGGTACCCAAATAAACCGAGCCCAATTAATAACAGATAGAATAATGGATTATAAAAAAGAGTTAATATCCCTTTCAAAATATCTATGACCATTTAACATTCCTCCAAATGAACTTGAATTTAGTCAAGCAAAACGGACATGTTATGTACAAAAGCTAAAGAAGGCACGGGCAGAGAAGCTGCAGCTTGAAAAAGGCGCCGATGACGTTTGCTGCCAATTGACACTGCCTAACGTACAAAAACTTCATACTATAACTATTATACATTAATATAGAAAACTGGCGAATGAATAAGAAAAAAGGATATCCGTGAATGTTACACGAATATCCTTCGACATAGTTGAACAAATTCCCTTTTATTTCTCGGGAAATATTACTTTTTTACCTTTTCTGTTCGCGAAACTGCGAAGATATTATTGATTGCCGTTTTAATCATTTTCCACTTTCTTTGGCTGCAACATGCAAGGCGGCTTTCAGCTGTAAATCATTATCAGGGTTTTTAATCGCTTTAAGTATGCTCAGCTGCAGCAGGCCTGCTGTTTGTTGATTAATTGAGCCTGTAACTGGAAGGTGATGCCGCTTTTGAAAAGCGCGGACGGCTGTAACTGTTTGTTTATCAAAATAGCCATCCTCCCGGCCAGGATCAAATCCTGCCCCTTTTAACATCATCTGTGCATCCTTAATTTTGGAGCTTGTTTGATTATATCCTAATGCCTCGCCTTTATCAATAGATAACGGTGAGACATAAAAATATTCAGGCTGTTTAACTTTAATGGTTGGTTCAATGCCTTTTTTGTGGATCCAATGTCCATCTGGCGTTAGCCATTTAAAGGTTGTCAATTTAAGTTCGCTTCTATCTTTCATTTGAATGCCCTGTTGGACGGTTCCTTTTCCAAATGACTTTGTGCCAATAACCGGGTATCCGCCGGCTTCTTTTAACGCGCCTGATAATATTTCTGAAGCCGATGCTGTTCCGCCGTCAATCAGTGCAGCGATAGGATACGGCTTCTTCTTTTCTAATGAAGAATGGTAACTTTGCCGTCTGCCATGCCGGTCTTCAATTTGTACAATCGGTTTATCTTTTGTAATAAATTGATCGGCAATATGTTCAACAGCTTGCAAATAGCCGCCCGGATTATTTCTTACATCTATAATCAGCCCGTCCATGCCTTTATCTTCCAGCTTGCTTAGGGCATCCTTAAATTCCTTATCGGTTCTTTCATTAAATGATGTAATATTAATATAGCCAATATGCTTTTGATTTTGTTTCATCATCTTTGAATAAACGGTTCTTAATGGAATTTCATCACGCTTAATATTAAAGGATAATGTATGGGAAACACCCGGCCTTTTTACTTGAAGATGAACAACCGTCCCTTTTTTGCCTTTAATTTTAGATACGGCTTGATTGATGCTTAAACCTTCAGTTGTTTGTCCGTCAATAGCAATAATTTGGTCGTTGGGTTTTAACCCTGCTTTTTCGGCTGGTGAACCTTTAATCGTCGAAACAATGCTTATTTTCCCATTTGACGATTGAACTTCTGCACCGATGCCTTTAAAAGATGATGAAAGTGATTGTGTGAACTCTTTAGCGTTCTCCGGATCCATATAACTTGAAAAAGGATCATTCAACGCTTCAATCATCCCTTTAATCGCGCCTTCATAAAGCTTGTCCCCGTCTATTTTTTTATAATAATTTTTTTCTATAATATCATGGATGGCAATGATTTTTTGCGCTTCACTGTCAGATAACATATTTTCGTTATTGCCTTGTCCGCTTTGCTTATGCTTATCGTATAAACTGACAGCGGCATACGATCCTCCCGCCCCAATGATTATAGATATGACAATAAGCAAGGCAACAATTTTACCGCTGAACTTCATGTTCGACACCCCTTAAAAAAAGCATCACACCTCTTGATGATGCGATGCCTTTGAAAATTGTGTCCCATACACAACCTGTCTAGTTGCTTTGGATAGTAATCTATATGCAACATCCATCTTTGATATGACGATGTTCAAAAAGTGATAAGTTCGTCCCGTTTGTTAACGCAAAATGATTTAGACTATTGGAAAGGTTCGCCTTCCTTACTTAACATCTCATCCATCGTTAATAAGGCGGAATTCGCTATTCAATACTTATTATAACACCGATAATCGGCAAGTTAAGCCAAAAATGCCGGCATTTTCATTCATTAAAAAAATTAAAAGCCGCTTATTATTTAATGAAAAACCTGACCTTGCGTCCCAGCGCAAAAAAATAAGCAAGTATAAAGATTGAACTTATTTCATAAAATAAAAGCGGGACTTTTATACATGCAGCGATCACATTTTTCTGCTTTGATCATACAATATAAAAAAACTTAACTGGTGATAACGCCCAAATGCATAGGCAGCTGCCTAATTTCAAATCAAACAACCATTTCCTCGATGTTACCGTGTGCATAAATACCCTAAACTTCGCACCGTGCACACCCGTTTTCACTCTTATCTCCAGTAAGCCCAACAATCCAAGAAAAAACTTTAGTTGGTCATCCGACACGCTGTGTAACTCATTTCCATCAAAAATAGAGGAATAAATCACATGATTTCGTAAGGGAGGTCTGCTTATGTCAAGCAACAGAAAAGAAAATATCTTAAAGGCCGAAATCCAAATGAATACAGTTTTAAATCCGGAAATGAATATATTCCCGGAGGATAGAAACAGTATTGAGCAACATTTATCCTTTTTCAATGATACAACACAGATCGATTCCACATTGTCCGATAATGAAACATGAGCAACGTCAACAACCCGGAACTTAGCCGTTCCGGGTTATTGCTTTTATAGCTGAGACCGCAGGTAAGCATCGATAAATTCATCGAGTTCGCCGTCCATGACACTTTGGATATTGCCAGTTTCTACATTTGTCCGATGGTCTTTTACCATTGAATACGGGTGGAAAACATAAGAACGAATCTGACTTCCCCAGCCGATTTCTTTTTGCTCACCGCGAATTTCATCAAGCTCAGCTTTTTGCCTCTCAATTTCCATTTGATATAGCTTAGCTTTTAACATTTTCATCGCTTTTTCGCGATTTTTGATTTGTGAACGTTCCGATTGGCACGTGACAATCGTATTTGTCGGCAAATGAGTAATCCTAACTGCCGAATCAGTGGTGTTGACATGCTGTCCGCCGGCTCCGCTAGAACGGTACGTATCAATTTTAAGTTCATCAGGCTTAATTTCAATTTCTACATCTTCGTCCATCTCTGGCGTCACTTCACAGGAAACAAATGAAGTATGCCTTCTGCCGGATGAGTCGAACGGCGAAATCCGAACGAGGCGATGGACACCTTTTTCAGCTTTCAGATAACCGTATGCATTATATCCTTTAATCAGCAGCGTCACGCTTTTGATGCCGGCTTCTTCACCTGGCAAGTAATCCAGCGTTTCAACGGAAAAGTTCTTCTTCTCAGCCCATCTCGTGTACATGCGAAGCAGCATTGATGCCCAATCCTGGGATTCGGTACCGCCGGCTCCAGGATGCAATTCTAAAATAGCATTATTTTTATCAAGCGGATCGCTTAATAGCAGTGTCAGCTCGAAATCGCCGAAAGCTTTCAGCAAATCCTTTAAATCGGCTTCCAGCTCCTGCTGAAGCTCTTGATCATTTTCCTCTTTTACAAGTTCATATGCCGCTTCAAGGTCGCCGTAGCCTTCTTCGATCTTTTTAAAAGCATTGACTTTATCTTTAAGGCCATTCGCCTCATTAATGACTTTTTGTGCTTCATTTTGGTTATCCCAAAAATTCGGCATTGACATTTTTTCTTCTAATTCTGTAATCCGGGCTTGCTTCTCTTCTAAGTCAAAGAGACCCCCTAAACTCTTGGAGACGCTCTTTCATCTCCGATAGTTCATGTTTAATATCAGCTAATTCCATATCTATCCCTACTTCCCATGGCAATTTTTGTATTTTTTCCCGCTCCCGCATGGACAAGGGTCATTGCGGCCGACGCGGTTTAATTTGACTATAGGACTTTTTTTCTTTTTCTTTGGCTGCTCCTCATCTTGCGGATTAACCGCTTGTCCTTCAGCAACCTTTTCTCGCTGAATATTGCCTTCTATTTCAGCCTTCATCAAGTAATTAACAACTTCCTCCTCAATGGAAGCAACCATTTCTTCGAACATTTTAAAGCCTTCTATTTGATACTCGCGGAACGGATCAATTTGCCCGTATGCACGAAGATGAATGCCTTCGCGAAGCTGATCCATTGCATCGATATGATCCATCCATTTCGTATCAACTGCCCGCAAAGTAATGACGCGTTCAAACTCTCTCAAACGTTCTTCCGTAAACGCTTCTTCTTTTTTATCATATTTCTTTAATGCCTTCTCATAAAGAAGTTCAATCATTTCTTCAGGCTCTTTGCCTTTTAAATCGTCTTTTGTGATTTCACCTTCTACAAAAATCAAGGCATTGATATAGTCGGCGATCTTCTGTAAATCCCATTCTTCAGGCACTTCCTCATCAGGGGTATGGGCACGAACATGCCTTTCAATGACCGAATGAATCATGCCTTCTATATCTTCTTGAAGATTATCGGAATCAAGGACTTCAAATCGCTGTTTATAAATAATTTCCCGCTGCTGACGCATAACATCGTCAAATTGCAGAAGCTGCTTACGAGCATCAAAGTTATTGCCCTCAACACGCTTCTGTGCCGATTCAACCGAACGGCTGACTATTTTACTTTCAATCGGCTGATCATCTGCCATTCCCAACCGATCCATCATGCTTTGCATCCGTTCTGAACCAAAGCGGCGCATTAATTCGTCTTCCATTGACAGATAAAATTGCGACATGCCGGGATCGCCTTGCCGTCCTGAACGGCCGCGCAGCTGATTATCAATCCGCCGTGATTCATGACGTTCGGTGCCAATAATATATAATCCGCCGAGCTCGCGGACACCTTCACCTAACTTAATGTCTGTACCGCGTCCGGCCATATTAGTAGCAATTGTAACGGCGCCTTTTTGACCGGCATTCTCGATAATCTCAGCTTCCTTGGCGTGGTTTTTCGCATTTAGAACATTGTGCGGAATCCCTCGCTTTTTCAGCATCTTAGAAATCAACTCTGACGTTTCAACCGCAACCGTACCGACAAGCACAGGCTGTCCAGTTTTATGGGCGCGAACAATCTCATTCACAACCGCACGAAACTTGCCTTCCATTGTTTTATAAATCAAATCCGGCTTGTCAATGCGAACAACTTCTTTGTTGGTTGGAACAACAATAACATCCATATTATATATGCTTTGAAATTCCTCTTCTTCGGTCTTAGCCGTACCTGTCATTCCCGCAAGCTTTTGATACATTCTGAAGTAGTTTTGGAATGTGATGGTTGCCAATGTCTTGCTTTCACTTTGAATAGGCAGACCTTCCTTGGCTTCAATCGCTTGATGCAATCCTTCACTGTAACGGCGGCCTTTCATTAGACGGCCTGTGAATTGATCGACAATGACAATTTCCCCGTCTTGAACAACATAATCAGTATCACGGTGCATAATGGCATGAGCCTTAAGCGCCTGATGAACATGATGGTTTAATTGCACATTGCTGTAATCAAACAAATTATCAATTTTAAAGAAAGTCTCGGCTTTCGTCATGCCTTCTTCTGTTAATTGGACAGACTTTGTCTTAAGATCAACGGTGTAATCTTCATCTTTTTTTAGAATACGAACGAATTGGTTCGCCCGTACATATAGATCTGTTGATTTTTCGGCTGTTCCGGAAATAATGAGCGGTGTACGCGCTTCGTCTATAAGAATAGAGTCCACTTCGTCAATGATCGCGTAATTCAATGGGCGCTGAACCATTTCTTCTTTATAAAGCACCATATTATCACGCAAATAGTCGAAACCAAACTCATTGTTCGTTCCGTAAGTAATGTCAGCCGTATAAGCTTCTTTCTTCTCTTGTTCAGACATGCCCGGGACGTTCAGACCAACGGTGAGGCCTAAGAAGTTAAAGAGTTTTCCCATTTGTTCAGCGTCACGCGATGCCAAGTAGTCATTGACTGTCACAAGATGTACGCCTTTTCCTTCTAAAGCATTTAGATAAAGGGGCATCGTTGCCACCAGCGTCTTACCCTCACCTGTTTTCATTTCGGCGATATTGCCTCCATGCAGGGCAATAGCACCGACAAGCTGAACAAAATAAGGGCGCATATTCAAAACGCGAGCTGCTGCCTCACGGACAACCGCATACGCTTCAGGTAATATATCATCAAGCGTTTCTCCGTTTTTCAAACGCTTTTTAAACTCTTCCGTTTTTGCCTGTAAATCAGTGTCGCTTAACAATTTATATTTATTTTCCATATCATCTATTTTACGAGCAATTTTCTCTATTTTGCTCAGTTTCTTAAGTCCCGGATCTCCGAGAACTTTTTTTATTAATCCCATCATGGTTTATACACCTCATTTTAGAGATAGACGTTGACACTTTACTATTTTAACAATTATAGTTGAGGTTTACAATTAAGAGTAAAGCCGCTGCCCTTAATATGATCATTGCCTCCACGAAAACAGGTATGCTGCCGAGAGTTATCATTTGCGGAAAAGGGCCTTCAGACGCAGCTGTAGAAATCTCAACTCAAGTAAAAAACACAATAAAACCGCCTATCGAACAATAGCCCGATAGGCGATGGTTTATTCCCATTATTTAATAAGCTCGGATGCTTAACCCTATAAACTATCATTTATATCATTCGGGTTCAATCAATCCGTAGCGACCGTCCTTTCTTTTGTAAACAACATTAGTATCACCGGATTCTGCGTTGGTAAAGACAAAGAATGAGTGTCCAAGCATGTCCATCTGTAAAATCGCCTCTTCAGTATCCATCGGCTTAAGATTAAAACGCTTATTTCGGACAACTTCAAAATCCGTATCTTCTTCATCCACCTCCGTATATGTAACAGTGGCTGAACCATTGTAAAGTTTATTTAACTGTTGTTCACGAGTATTTTGTCGCTGTTTGCGATTCATCTTAGTTTTATACTTACGAATTTGTCTTTCAAGCTTTTCAACCACCAAATCAATTGCGGCATACAAATCCTCATGGGATTCTTCTGCCCTTAAGAGAAGTCCTTGCATTGGAATTGTAACCTCGATGACCTGTTCATTATTATGAACATGCATATTAATGTGAACATCTGATATAGGCGGTGAATCAAAATACCTCTCCAACTTCTTCACCTTTTTCTCAGAATAATCTCTTAGAGAGGGAGTCACCTCAATGTTTTCACCACGAATGTTAAAATTCATGTAGAACTCCTCCTTTCGTTTATATATATATTCGTTATACCCTAATCATATCCCTTCAAAACATATTGAATTTTGGAAAGGTTCTGAAGTAAAGAAGGGATATTTTCTATGCATTTGACCGCGCCTTCCGAACAGCCTATTCTCTCTTGTCCAGAAACACGCCATCGGTTGACATACCTTGATATACACTGTAATACTTATTCGAAAATTCCCGTTTTCTCTTCAGCTGAAGGCGATCGTCCTTAATGTCATTTAAAATGCAGGTTAACCCTTTGTTAATTCTTTCGTTCACTTTAACCATTTCCTGACCCCATATTTTTTCTTTCTGAGTATAATGACTCGGCAGAACGGCTATCAGCTTTTCACGATCATCCAGCAGACATTTAATAATAGATATTGTCTTCTCCCGATTTTCCTGCTTCTTCCGATAGATTTCAATGGCTTTATCCAACTTTTGAGTCGTTATATATAAGTCATAGACAGCTGACATTACGCCCGCCTGCCTTCTGAATAGGCTTCCTTCCGGTTCAGTTTAATCACTTGCTTCCATGTATCTCGAAATTCCGTGACTAACTCTTCCACTTCATCCAAAATTTTAGGGTTATTTGTAATGTTTGCCTCTATGAGCCTATGACAAATATATTCATAAAGCGGCAAAATATTTTCAGAGATAGGTTGACTGCGGTCGAGTGTTGCCATTAATTCATAAATAATATTTTGCGCCTTAATCAGCTGTTCGTTCTTCGCTTGAATGTTTTTATTGATCATAGCCTCTTTGCCTTGCTTAACAAACTTAAGACAACCGTTATACAGCATCAACGTCAATTCACCGGGTGAAGCTGTCGTTACAGAATTGTGCTGATAGGCTTCCTGCGGCTTTAGAGACATGATATTGACCCCCTGCTCATTATGCTCCGCCTCCAAACTGATTCTGTATAAAGGCTGCCTGCTGATTCGCTCGATCAATCGCCTGTTCCATTACGTTAAATTGCTTATAATATTGATTCTCAACATCGTTTAAGTGATTTTGAAAAGCTTTAATTCTATCATTTAAATGTTCCAGCCTTTGACCTAACAAAAATCGACTGTCAACCATCGCCGCATTCCCGGCTTTTTGTTTAATTTGATTCATGGCTTCCTTAATATCATCATCCAGACGCTTAGCGATTCCTTTAGAGTGAAAATCATCTCCGTTCTTAGTAAAAAGCGCCATCACTCCCTGCGGATCATCAGCAATCGCCTGCTTCAACTTATCCGGGTCGATGATTAATTTGCCATTGTCTTTATAATCGTTAGATGCAGTAATACCGATTTTCGCCAATTGGTCCGCTTTTGAATCGACACCTGTAACCGGACTGTAAAAAGCCGTCCGCATCTTAGCAAGCAGGCTTGATAAAATACTGTCGTTATGAAGCATGCCGCTTTTCGCCTTATTCTCCCAAAGCTTAATCTCATCATCTTTCATTTCCTTTTTCTGATTATCAGTTAGGGGCGGATAATCACGGTTCGGCACTTCTGAAATTTTTTCGTTTATGGTGTTCATCACTTCATTATATTTATTAATATAATCGGTGATTTTTTGATAAACAGCATCCGTGTCGTTTTCAACGGTTATCGTTACTGTTTCGTTATTCGTCATATTATTTTTTAAATTAAAGGTTACGCCGTTCACGGTGAAAGAATTGGAATGGCGGGTTGTTTGAAGGCCATTCAAAATAAAAGATGCATCCTTGCCGCCCGCTTCTTTGCTTGAGTCCAATTTAAGGGTATCTGTTAGAAAATCGCCCGAGAATGCCATTTCCGGGCCGTTTTCGTTCATATTCCCGGTATCTGTCCGTGTAAATGAAACTTTGCCGGTTGAATGATCATAGAAAGCATTAATGCCTAAATTCGATCTGTTTATTTCCTTTAAAATATGATTTAAAGAGGTTGATTGGTCAAAATCAAACGCTTTTTCAACCGGCTTTCCTTCTTGGTCATAAGTTGTTATTTTAAAACTTATTGAACCCTTTGGGTCTAACGGAGGCTGGAATTTGTCTCGCATCTCACTCAGGCTCTTATTTGGATCAAAGTCTTTATCAGCAATTCTTTCCGTACTTTCGTTATGCGCTGACGTCGCCAAATTAACTCCGGATAATGTATATGCCGCGTTTCCAATATTGCCGCTTGCCGTTGCCGTTACTTTCGAATCATCGGACGAGGATGTCTTCTTAGTCAAATACGTCGATTGCAGTCTCATATCCAAAGTTATCTTGCTTAATTCATCAAGCCGCTTATTTATATCACGGTAATCATCCCGCCGCCATTCGAGCTTCTGCCTATCCTGCTTCATCTTATCAAGCGGCTTCCGCTCAGCCTGCATTAATTTGTCTACCATGGCATCTATGTCCAAACCACTCGCTAATCCGCTAATTCTCATAGGATTTCCTATCATATTGAACACCTCTCAAGCTTTTATATTTTATATCGGATATTAGTCTTAGTTAATAAAGAGTATATATTAAGACATTACTATTGATAAAAATCAATGAGGAAATACTTTAGAAAATAAGTAACATAGATACTGAAATGCTAATCCTTCAGAAATATTAAAAAGGCCATGGTTTTCCCATGACCCTTAATTTTTAATATATTAAAATTTGCAAAGTGATGATTATTCATCAACTTAAACCGTCAATTTTTTAACCAGATTCACTTAACGAAGCAATTGAAGGACACCTTTAGGAAGCTGATTAGCCTGACTCAGCATGGCTTGAGCTGACTGAGTGAGGATATTATTTTTTGTAAATTCCATCATTTCTCTGGCCATATCAGCGTCTCTTATACGTGATTCATATGCGATGAAATTTCCGCTAGATGTTCCAAGGGTATTTATAGTATGTTCTAGACGGTTTTGAACAGCACCAATTTTAGACCTTTGTGTTGAGACGGTTTTAATGGCATCATTTATAACTGTTATAGCCTTATTGGCTGCATCTTGGCTAGATGAAATATCAATACCGGCTGTTTTTATAACTCTAAGTTCTTGTCCTCTATTAAGCGGACCTAACCGAAAAAGAGGTTTAGCACCAGCTTTTGCTTGGAGTTGACGTATCCCCTTATCATCAATCTCTTCAATATCATTTATATTATAATAACCATCATTAATAAATACAGCACCTATACTAATTTTAGCCGGATTATTCGGATCTAAAATCCCCATCACATTTGTTTTGCGATACGTTTTTTCGTTGCTGGTTCCTTGATTCATCGTAAAGTCCATTATACCAGCTTTATATACAATTGAACTTTCGGACGCTACTTTTAAAGTCGCTGCATCCATTTTATCTAATTGAACAGAAAGATTTTGGTCCTGATTTGCCCCGACATGGAATATCATTTTAAAATTTCCATCAAATAATTTCCGCGAGCTAAATTCAGTATTTTTAGATATGTCATTAATAGCATCAACCAGTTGATCTACTTCCAGTTGAATCTGTTTGCGGTCTTCCGCTGTATTTGTATCGTTGGCTGACTGAACAGCTAATTCACGCATTCTTTGAAGTATGCTGCGGGTTTCATTTAAAGCGCCATCACCTGTTTGAAGAAGCGCAATGCCGTCTTGGGCATTGCGTTGAGCCTGCTCAAGCCCTCTGATTTGCGCACGGGGTTTTCTCCGAATTGGCAAGACCTGCTGCATCATCAGCCGCTCTGTTAATACGCAAACCTGAAGATAGCCTTTCTAAAGCCTTTTGCGTATTGCTGTTGTTAATGGACAGCTGGCGATAAGCGTTTAGCGCCGGAATGTTGTGATTAATAATCATTTTAAATTTTCCTCCTTGAAAACTGTAATCCACATCCGTGTGGCTGAAACAATAGTAAGGCGCGCCCTTTCTATTGTTCTTATAATTTACATATCGGTTTTCGTTAGGCATTGTTTAATAGATTTATCATTTCTGTAATAATTTTAAGTCTTCCAGAAGACCGTTCGGCAGTTTAGCTTTAGCGGCTTGACTGTTCTCCTCTTGAATAGATAAGTAGATTTCCTTGCGGTGAATATCTATATCTTTTGGAGCTTTAATGCCTAGCTTTACTTGATCTCCTTCTACGCCAAGAATTTGTATTTCAATATTATCTCCAATCATGAGGGATTCGTTCGGCTTTCTCGTCAATACAAGCATATTATCTCTCCTGACCTGCTGATTGATTTTGCAGAAGCGGCTGTCTGATTTTATAGTTATCATTATTTAAAACAACCTGCTTGCCAATTTGCTGCTTAGAATTAATAAGAACCGGCGCACATAGATTGATGGTTGATGTTTCAAACGGCTCTTTAACTGTGACAATCGAATAAACGTTAACATCCCTATTGCTTTGAAAATTGAGTTGTTCCGCAAGGCTGTTTGGTATCTCAAATTGATAATCCTTGAAAAAAATAAAAGGCGGAACGACGATAAAAGCAACGTTAGGCGTTTTTATCGATTGTAAAATGTGAAAAGGCGCGCCTTCCGCAAACGGCAGTACAACAAATTGCTTTTCTTCTAAAAAACCCGGTATACCGTTTGGGAACGCAATGATATCTTCTTGTTTTATCGTTTGTATGCCTAAATATTTTGTTTTAATTTCCATTGAGTTTATCCTCCCTTATCCTTCAGATATTTAAAATTGAAAAGCGGGGAACATTGATTCTTATTAAAAAAATATTAAAAGGCCATGGTTATCCATGACCTCATTTTTGTTAAAGACTATTCAGACTTTAAAATTATCATTTTTTGCAAACAACTTAACGAAGCAATTGAAGGACGCTTTGCGGAAGCTGATTAGCCTGACCCAGCATGGCTTGAGCCGACTGAGTGAGGATATTATTTTTCGTAAATTCCATCATTTCTCTGGCCATATCAGCGTCTCTTATACGAGATTCATATGCGGTGAAATTTTCGATAGATGTTCCAAGGGTATTTATAGTGTGTTCTAGGCGGTTTTGAACAGCACCGATTTTAGACCTTTGTGTTGAGACGGTTTTAATAGCATCGTTTATAACTGTAATAGCTCTATTGGCCGCATCTTGGCTAGATGAAATATCAATGCCACCACCTTTTGAATCTGTAACAGCTGTAACATTTGTTCCATCAGCAAATGGTTTAGAAACTGAAACAAGGGGCTTAGCGCCGCTTTTTGCTTGAAGTTTATGGGTATTGTTAGGTAAGCTAACAGCCAAAACATCATCCAAAGCATAATAGCCATCATTAATGAATACAGCTTTATTAACATTATTTTCCTTTAAAACATTTACATTATTAAATTTTCTATCGTAACCGAAAGCATCTTTCACACTTATATTTGCTGTAGCAGCCTGACCAATAACTCGTTTATTTGTACCCTTTAATAAAGTCGCTGCGTCCATTTTATCTAATTGAACGGAAAGATTTTGGTCCTGATTTGCCCCGACATGGAATATCATTTTAAAATTTCCGTCAAATAATTTCCGCGAGCTAAATTCAGTATTTTTAGATATGTCATTAATAGCATCAACCAGTTGATCTACTTCCAGTTGAATCTGTTTGCGGTCTTCCGTTGTATTTGTATCGTTGGCTGACTGAACAGCTAATTCACGCATTCTTTGAAGTATGCTGTGGGTTTCATTTAAAGCGCCATCACCTGTTTGAAGAAGCGCAATGCCGTCTTGGGCATTGCGTTGAGCCTGCTCAAGCCCCCTGATTTGTGCACGGGTTTTCTCGGAATTGGCAAGACCTGCTGCATCGTCAGCCGCTCTGTTAATACGCAAACCTGAAGATAGCCTTTCTAAAGCCTTTTGCGTATTGCTGTTGTTAATGGACAGCTGGCGGTAAGCGTTTAGCGCCGGAATGTTGTGATTAATAATCATTTTCATTTCCTCCTTGAAAATTAAGTAGTCCACATCCGTGTGGTGTAACAATAGTAAGACGCGCCCTGTCTATTGTTGTTTCACTATATATATCGGTTTAGGAGGAAAATTGTTTAATAGATTTTGCATTTCTTAATCATTTTAAGTATGCCAAAAGATCATTCGACAGTTTAGCGTTACGGTTTTACCTTATCGTGCTTTTACTATTGAAGAGGCCGGATCAAAAACCCCTAAAGGTGTAGGCACAGATCCATCATCTAAACCTTCCTCATAGCTCATTTTTCAACTCGACCGACTTATTCCTTCTAATACTTATACCTCACGAATCCTTAAATCTCTTCTTTCTCGCAGAAGACATCATTTTCTTACTGTCCTAATCCTAATCAGCAATAAGTCCCTTTAATTTTGGTCTGACATCATTTTTAAAATAAAGATAAGAGGGTGCCTCTCAAAAGCTAGGCTTTTAGGACACCCTCTCATACACAGACATCATTTATTTGATAAAATCAACCAGCGAAGGCTGGATGAGTTTCCCCGCGACTGAAAGGGCAGCCCGGTAAACACTTTCTTGTTGAGCCAAATGAATAATCACTTCTTCAAATTCCGCATCTTCATTTGCTGCCATAGCTTTTTCAGCGATTTCCTCTTGCTGTTCTAATCGGTTAACAAACAAGTCAACCCGGTTTGTTTTGGCGCCGACTTCCGATCTCGCTGCAATCACTTCGTCAAGATGCTGATCAATTTTGCTTAAAAAACCGCTGATATCTTCGCTTGAAGACGAATGGTCCAGCAGTTTCTTTTGAAGGGCATCCAAATCATCAAATAACCCCTGGGTAAATACTGTGGCCGGATCAACATTAATATCAATATAAGTACCGTCGCTGATTTCAACTGAAAAGCGGTTTGTTTGCGGATCGGCGCCTTTGAAGGTGACATCGACATGACTAATATATGTTGGCGGTTCGCCGGCGGCTTCACCATTTTCGTTGACGCTTAATGGTTTTTCCGACGTTCTTTGACCGTTAAAAATATATTTGCCGGCGACCCGCTGGTTGCCGATAGCCGCAAGCTGCTGTTTAAGCTGGTCAATTTCACCGTTAACCGCTTTACGCTGATCGATATTATACGTATCGTTGCTTGCTTCAACGGTCAGCTCTCTAACCCTTTGAAGAACGCTGGTGACTTGATCAAGGGCGCTATCTGAGGCATCCAGCCATCTTCGTGCTTCTGAAAGATTCCTTTTGAATTGTTCAACATGATGTACATCACGACGATATGATATTCCTATAACCGCTGCGACCGGATCCTGTGAAGGACGGGAGACTTTCTTTCCTGAAGCGAGCTGCTGTTGATATTTAGCAATGTTTTCATAGCCATTGCCAAGCTGCCTTAATATATTTTGTGACATGATTCCTTGCGTGACACGCATTACAATCACCTACACTCCCATTTTGTTGATAAGGGTATCCAGCATGTCATTGACAACATTAATCATTCTTGCTGATGCTGTATAAGCCTGTTGATACTGGATCAAGTTGATCATTTCTTCGTCAAGAGACACTCCGCTGACCGACTGGCGCCGCTGATCTGCATTTTGCATCAGAATATCTGTATGCTTGGCCATGCGCTGCGCCGTTTGAACATTCACGCCAAGATTGCCGATCATGCTTTGTATATAGCTTTTAAGCGTCCCTTTTGTTCCATCATCAAAAGTTAATGTCTGATCTGATAAAACTTTCACCAAGCTGTCAATAATTGAGTTATCGCCGATGGGTGCTTCAGGCTTCCGGGTGGCAATGTTATTTAAGGAATTCTCAATGTCGTCCGAAATCTTGATATTTTTCGCTGCACCGTCCTTTTGATCGATGCCGCTGAAAAAATCAACACCCTTCTTCGAACCTTCAAGACCTTCCCCCTGTTCATGAACCTTATTAAAAGCCTGGGCCAATGTATAAGCCATATCATCGAGCTGCCTTGTTAAATCGGGAAGATCCTTTTCATACCCCTCAATCAGCCCTTGAAGCTTTCCGGGAACACGCTTTCCACTAATATCAAGGCCTCCCAGGGAAAGACTAACGTTCGCTTGGCCCCCTTTGTCTGCAGCATTGACTGACAGCTCATTCAATTTATTGCGTTCACCGTCAATAAACGCACCAACTTCATGACCATCCTCATCCAGCAATACAACTGTATATTTCCCCTCCGCGAGTGCAGAAGAATTGCCGCCGCTTTCCGCTCTGTCAATTCTTATATTAATCAATCCTGACAGTTGGTCGACTAAACGATCACGCTCGTCGTATAAACCATTGGGTAATTGGCCGGTTTGTTCAACTTCGGCAATTTGTTTATTAAGCTCAATAATTCTCTGACCGAGAGCGTTCACTTGATGTACTGACATATTGATTTGCTGATTAAGATCGTCTTTGATTTTGTCTAACGAATAAGACAAGTGATTAAACGTTCCCGCTAACGCTCTCCCGCGTTCGCGGACAATTGACCGGACGCCTGTATTTTCCGGGTTAGACGCTAAGTCTTGAAGCGCTTGCCAAAAACCATCCACCGCTTTTGATAGGCTGTCATCAGAAAGTTCATTTAGGACATCTTCCACCCGGTCGAATGTTCCGCTCTTTGTTTCCCAATAATCATTCTGGTTAAATTTGTCCCTGTATTGGTTATCAGCAAATTGATCGCGAATCCTTTGAACAGATTTAATATCAACACCTGTACCGAACTGCCCGCGGATCATTGGCTGGTCAAACCCGGCGGGAGGAAAAGCCTTCGACGGCGAAAAGTTCACACGCTGCCTTGAATATCCCTCTGTATTGGCATTAGCGATATTATTCCCTGTTGTATGAATGGCGCCTTGCTGAGCCGCTAGCCCGCGACGGCCCGTCTCAAGGCTTCCAAACGTTGATACCATTTGTTTATCCTCCCATTCTTAAGTAAGCTTCCGTCTGGCCAGGCAGAGTAAGTTAAGATGCTGCTCTGAAAAGCGCCATGACGAAGCGGCAAGCCATACTTCTATTTGACTGCAAGCTGTGATGAAACGTAATTTTACTCAAGGTCTGAAATAAGCACATAAGCACTGCATTTTGCTTCTATAACTTTATAACTAAACCCGGGAATCAATCCGGGCTAATGCCGGCTCCTGTCGGCTGCCTTTTCCGGACGGCTGATAATTTTCTAATGTTAACTGAGGTTTGAGTAAATGGAGATTCAAATGAATCCATTGCAATGATTCCCGGATGAGCTGCTGGTTCAAATCATTTTTTCCTTTTAGTTGGTCTATTTGCTGAACTAATTCAAGCCGTAAACGCTTAAGCTGATCTTGAAATATAAAGGGGACACAGGCTAGTAGACTGGAAAAAGACAGGGAAGAATCAGCAGGCAAATGCGATTTTTCTACTATTCTGAGAATTTGGGCTTCCCGGGTCTTTTCCAATTGTTCAATCCGGCGAAGGACAGCTTCTTCAAGTTTGATTATTTGACTAAGCTGCTCAGCATTTCCGTTCTTAATGGCTTGCATTTTCATTTCTGACTGTTGATTAAGCGTCTGAAATTCATTTATCATTGCCTTCAGTGTTTTGATAAGTTCTTCAACCATCTTTTGGCCACCTTTTTACAGCATGATGCTCAACAGGCCAGAGAAGCATTACCGGCAATCTGCTTGCTGCTTGCCGCAATCGCTCCGGTCCCTTTTACAGCAAACAGTTTTTCTAGCCTTTTTCTCTATGCTTCTTGGCTCCCGGCATATTCAGAGAAACGCCCCAACTTTCGGCAGCAGCCTGCTTGTTCCTCCTTTGGGGCGCTTTCTTTTTATCGATTCCAAAAATCATAGAGTTTCTTAGCTATTTCTTCAGGTTTGATTTTATATGTGCCGTTGTCAATTTCAGCCTTTAATCTCGCTATTTTTTCTTTTCTCTGCGCTTCAAAATCAGATGTTTTTTGTAGCTGTTTGGCTTTAGAAGATATTTCTACTTGGTCTTGTTCAGGCGTTTTTTTGAAAAGTTCTTTATTCCTCTCCGATTGCTTTTGGTAAGATTGATATTTTTGAATGCCATGATAGGCGTCAATTTTCATCGATGACTCACCTCTTTTTGATAACTTGAGTCGTTCTTTCTAATATTTATATCGGCGAAATAATGGCTGCCTTTAATTATACCAAGAACAAGATCCGCAAAAAAACTTGGCTAGCAGCAAGCCAAGTCTATACATTCGCATAATCATCGTCTTTTGAAAGATTTTCTTTTGTTTCTTGCTGTTTTTCATAAACTTTCACTTCGTGTGACAGCCGTCTAAAACAATTGCCGCAAAGGGTTCCCGACTGAATCATTTGTCCGCACGAACGGCACGGATAATTTAAATTAACAAAATCAGCCGGTTTTAACTTTCCTTCCTTGACCCAATCATAAATCAGCGACTCCTCTACACCAGTTGCTTCATGCACTTCCATAACTGTCGCTTGGCGATTTCCTTCCTGACAAATAAAGTTATAGACAACGTCATACTTTCGGTCAATGTCTTTCCGGCACGTCGGACAAACAGACGCCGCGACTTTGACATATAATTTTCCGCAGTTTTTACAATTAAATAATTCAGCCACATATGACACTCCTAAACACGCAATCTCTTCTTTTTTGTTCATCTCTCCGCCGTTTAATAAACATTCGGCACAGCTGCTTAACGATCTCATGCCTTAGCTTTTATAGTTATCGCCAGGTAAGTTTTATTTACAATTTCCCTTATGGATTGACAGAAAGAACAACAACGATGAAAATAATATTGTGGAAGGGGATGAGCATGAAACTTTTTAAGAGATTTTGGATGGTATTTTTTCCGTTAACTATTATTATTATTTTTGCTTTGATCATTTTTGAAATTGATCCTCGCCATGCTCTGGAAAAATCTAAGAATCTTAAAAACACCGAAGCTACTAGCCAGCCAGTAGCCATGGTTCATTCGGTGCAATCGAATCTGGGGCAGCGTAAATATATTTTAAATGCACCGCTGATTCATCAACAGCCTCAATTAGACAGGGGTTGTGAAGTGACAAGCCTTGCCATGATGCTTAATTACGCGGGCGTTAAAGTCAATAAAATGACTCTAGCCAATAATATTGACAAGGTTCCATTTATGAAGGATGGTTATCGCGGAAATCCGCACGATGGTTTTGTAGGCAATATAAAAACATTCAGCAAATCCGGTCTTGGCGTCTACCACGAACCGCTTGCCAGATTAGCAGAAACATATATGCCAAATCGAATTATCGACTTGTCAGGCGAATCTTTTGACAAAGTCCTTGATCAAATTATAAAAGGTCACCCTGTTGTCGCTATTACCAATTATACATTCAAAAAACTTCCTGACGGCCAATTCCGTACATGGGACACAGTGGACGGCAAAGTAAAAGTGACATACTATCAACATGCTGTTCTGATTACCGGTTTTGACGACCAATATATTTACTTTAACAATCCGTTAGGGAAGAAAAATGAAAAAGCCGACCGGGATGACTTTATAGCTGCATGGAAACAAATGGGCAGTCAAGCGATAAGCTACAACTAATCATCGGATAGCAGTTACGCTCCTCTGGCAAGCGTTAAAGCATTAACTTCTTTTGGCTTAAAAATCCGCAATGCTTCAGCAGCCATCCGGATGGTTGCACCTGTCGTATAAATATCATCTATGAGAAGAACGCTTTGACCTTCAAGGCGTTCTTTAAATTTTTGATTGGCCTTAAATGGATTTTCCCGATGCGCCATTCTCTCTTTTCTCCCTTTCTTGCTTTGCTTATTTTCATGAATGGCCCGTATTAAGCCATGGCAGACAGGCTTTTCAATAAGTGCAGCTATATGTTCCGATTGATTGAAGCCTCTTTCTGCGAGCCTTTCAAAGCTTAAGGGTACAGGTACAACAACCGCATTCCTAAAGTGCTTTTTATAGAAGCGGCAGACATCTGTTTTAAAGCCGTGTACAAGCGCGACGTCTCCCTGGAATTTAAAGGCTTTTACGACTTCTTTTAAAAAATCGTTATAAACGTAAAGGGAGCGATTTTTACATAATAAGCCCCGCCATTCACTATTTTCCCAGAGCCGGCAATCACGGCAAACATCGTCTTTAATATATTTGGCATCTATGAGTTTTAAATGCCGTCCGCAAATCCTGCAGCACTCCCTTTCATCAATAGGCTGCAGCTGCTTATAACATATGGAACAAAATCCTGTATGAATATCGATTGAAAAGAATGACCGAAAGCCAATTTTCGGTTGAAAGGCTTGATGACACCATAGGCAATACCCCATTACAATTGCCCCTCCTTATTCATATTTAAGATATGCTTTACAGCTCTTGTCATCTCAAGCGTTACACCATAATGGAAAAAAATGACCGATCCCGTCGGATGGTTCATATCCCGGCCGACCCTCCCGGATATTTGCACTAAGGCTTGTTCATCAAAGATATCATCGTCCGCACCGAATACAGCAGCATCAGCATAGGGAATCGTTACACCGCGTTCAAGAATCGTCGTGGTTACTAATATTTGCAAGCGCCCCTCTCTGAAGTCCATCACCTTTTGATGACGGTCTGGATCATTCGCATGAACGCCGCCGACTGCGGCTGCTGATGCTTGTTTGATTATCGGTTCTATCATATAAAGCACTTCGACAGACGGAACAAAAACAAATACAGGATGCATCAATTCAACACGCTGATTTAACCATTTTAAAAAAACTGGACTTAATTTACCTTTTTTTATTTGTTTTCGCCAGTGGCCAACCCACTTGGATTCAGGCACCGGCAAAGGATAACCATGAAATCGGACTGGAATCTTTATACCGTTTAAAGATTTAGATAAATATTTTTCTCTTAATTCACGGGAAGGTGTCGCCGTCAGGCAGACGAGGGGAGAAGACGGTTTAAGGGCTTGTCTTGCCGCAAAAGCCAGCATCGGATCGTAATTAAAAGGAAAGGCGTCGACTTCGTCAATAATAATAAGGTCGAAGTGATTCTTATATCTCAGCAGCTGATGGGTTGTTGAGAGGACAAAGGGAGCGGGATGACGGCGTTCTCTGCTGCCGCCGTATAATACGCTGATTGGCACTTGAGGAAAAGCTTGACGGATGCGCGGGGCTAATTCGAGAACGACATCGGTTCTCGGCGAAGCAATGGCCACTATTTTGTTTTGCGATAACACTTCATTAATTGCCGGAAAAAGCAGCTCGGTTTTTCCTGATCCGCAAACAGCCCAGACCAAAAAGTTTTCTTGCCTCTTTACGGATTCAAGCAAGGCTGAGGCAGCTATGGTTTGCGCCTCTGATAATTCACCTTTCCATTCACAAAGGGATTGGCTGTCCGGCTTCCAAACATCCGGCGCCGGGCCTGTCCATTCTACAAGCGATGAACAAGATTTTACAATCCCAAGCTTCAGACACCGGCGGCAATAATAACACATTTGACCGCATTTTGCGCATCGGTAAGCGTAAAAAAGACGCAGTGAATGGTTGCTGCAGCGTTTACATGTCAGAGGGCGATGGTTGACAGCCCGATCAATTTTTACATATCCATGAGCCGCATGTTCATTAATTAAATCTTTCGGAAGCGGGATTTCATCTAATAAAAGGCGGCGGCCATACAAAATTTTTTGCAGATCTTGATTAAATAGAAAAGAGATTTTGGCAGGCGGTGCTGCAGGGGAAGTACAATTAGCGGGCAAAGCTTTTGATTTCCTTATAACTTTGTTCATGATTCGTTTTAAAAAAGACAGCAAGCGGTTTTAATCACCCCAGCTTTCACTTAAGCTTTGCATTTAATGCCATCATCAGGGCCGTTATCACAACCTTTCTGCGTTTTATTATAGTCTGGTGAACACCCTCGGGATATCGCTGCTTTTTATAAATTTTATATCGTCCGTCTTTACATAATCTTTATATACCCTTTACACGCTTCTCAACAAAAAGACGATAACAATCTGATATGATTGAGATAAACATAATGAAAGTTAATAAACAAACCAGTCCATGCATTTAATTAAAAATTATAAGGAGCTCATCTATGGATATCATCCTCGACCTTATCATATTTATCGTCATACTCGGCCTGGCTTTTGACTTTATTAACGGATTTCACGATACCGCCAACACATTTGCAACGTCTATCTCGACCAGAGCTCTGACGCCGCGCCGCCGTATTACTTGCCGGACAATGAATTTTATTGTTGCGCTGATGTTTACCGGCGCTGCGGAAACGATAAGCAAAGGGATTGTTGATCCGTTCTCATTAAATACCTGAATCATGCTGCCGGTTCTTCTTTATTTAATGATAAAGAAGGTTCGCTTTACCCCCTGAAAAAAAGCTTGTCATCTTCAAATGACAAGCTTTTTCCTTTATCCTACACGAACCCAGCCGTTTTTAATGGCTTCAACAACCGCCTGTGTACGGTCATCGACATTCATTTTCTGCAAAATATTGCTGACGTGGTTTTTGACTGTTTTTTCACTGATATAGAGCGCGTCGCCAATCGCACGGTTATTTTTGCCGTCTGTCATTAACTGCAGAACTTCACATTCACGGCGAGTGAGGATATGAAGAGGTTTGCGGTATTCAATATCTCTGAAACCAGATGGAATGCGTTTGTTTCCGCTTGTTGCCAAACGGCGGAATTCATTAACGAGATTATGCGTCACTTTTGGATGGATATAAGCGCCGCCGTCTGCGACGACTTTAACAGCTTCAATCAGCGAATCCGCATCCATCTCTTTCAGCAAATAGCCGGATGCGCCGGACTTAAGGGCGTGGGTGACATAAGTTTCATCATCATGGATAGATAAAATTAATACTTTCACTTCCGGGTTTTTGCGAATGAGGCGGCGGGTAGTCTCAACGCCGTTAATCCCCGGCATGTTAATATCCATTAAAACAACATCCGGTTCATTTTTTAAAATAATATCCTCTGCCTCGCTGCCGTCATCCGCTTCAGCCACAACCTCAAATTCATCTTCAAGTTCTAAAATGCGCCGAACCCCTTCCCGAAAAAGGCGGTGATCATCAATCAACACAATTTTGGTTGTTTTTTGGCGAATATTGGTCATGTTTCACCCTCCTTAAGAATTGGAATCTGAATAACAATAAATGTCCCATGATTAACGTTTGATTTAATGGACATTTTTCCTTCCAGTAACTCAACGCGTTCTTTCATACCGATAAGCCCAAATGTATTTTCTTTCTTTTTCTCATCAGGATTAAACCCTTTGCCGTCGTCTTCGACTAACAAATTGATATATTTATCCCGAAATTCAATATTAACAGTTATTGTTTTAGGGTTAGCATGCTTACAAGCATTTTGGACAGCCTCTTGCGCCAGTCTAAATAATGCCGCTTCCATTCGCGAAGGCAAGCGGCGCTCTTCCCCGACGCTGTTAAATTCAAATTCAATTTGCGGATATTGATCTTGAATGCGGTATAAGTATTTTTCAAGTGTTGGCACCAGGCCCAAATCATCAAGCGACATCGGCCTTAAATCATAAATAATGCGCCGGACTTCATATAGAGCATTACGAATCATTTCACGAAATCTCTTCCATTCTTCATTCGCGGCGTCTAGACCTTTCTCTCGCTGCACCCGTCCGATAAGTTCCGAGCCGAGGAGAACATGGGCGAGAAGCTGCGCAGGGCCATCATGAATTTCCCTTGATAAGCGTTTTCGTTCTTCCTCTTGCGCCTCAATAATTTTTAAGCCGAAGGCCTGCTTCTCCTGAGCATCTTCGATGAGTTCTCCCACCTTTTTGAGATCTCCGGTTAAATAATCAAATACGACTGACACTTGGCTGACAAGTTTTTCCGCTTTGCCAACAGTGCTCTTGAGACTATTAAGGCGCTTTTCAATATCATTGCGCCGCTCCTTAAGCTGTCGTTCATGTTCTTGTACAACCGATAACTCGACTTGAATATTATTTGCTCGTTCATATGTACGTCTGATGTCTTCTTCATCATAAAATTGAAAGTGTTTGCTGACTTCAGCCAATCGGCTGCGCGCTGCTCTAGCTTGTACTTCCAACCTATCGGACCGCTCGATAATATGTTTCGTTTTTAATTTAATTTCTGACAATTCTTTTTGCAAATTTTCATACTCTTGCCTAGACTGTTCACCAATTTCAAATATTTGGCCCTTGCTTTCGCCTACCGTGTCCACCATCTGGTTTAAAATATCATCTAAATATTTGGTGTCGATGGCAGCAGGAAAATTCTTATTAGATGACATTGCTACTCCCCCAATATTACTTTAACGAAATGGCGAAACAAGCACTAGAACCTTCTTACCTAATTTTAGATAGGTCTTCATCTCTATATTATCCTATCATATATGTTATTCGAATATAAATATGCCTTTTTGACAATGTCTTACGTCTGTATATATTGAAAAATTACCCCTGAAAAAATATGATAGTATATGAATATATTTCAGGAGGAAATCTTTATGGTTACTTCTTATTATACAGTAAAAAACGCTGCAGATAATGAAATTATTATACAAAATTCTCGATTTATAGCTCAAATAAAGCGAGTTGAAACAGAAGACGAAGCGCAAAATGAAATTAATCGCATCAATAAAATACATTGGAAAGCCAATCATAATTGCTACGCTTATGTGATTGGAGAAAATCAACATATTCAAAAGGCCAGTGATGACGGAGAACCCAGCGGCACAGCCGGCGTCCCTATTCTTGACGTGCTAAAGAAAAAGGGGCTCCGCGATACGCTTGTGGTTGTGACAAGGTATTTCGGAGGCACTAAGCTTGGTGCCGGAGGTTTAATACGGGCCTACTCAAAAGCAACAAGCGAGGGTCTTAAAGCATCAGGAATTGTTGAACGCATACCTATGAATATAATGAGAATAACTTTCGATTACACATTGCTTGGGCAAATTGAAAATGAATTGCGGCAATCTGCCTATATCATTAAAAACATGGATTACGGTGAAAACGTGTCGATTGATGTTTATGCAACGCAGGAAAAAACGGACGATTTTGTCGAATGGATAACGAATTTATCTAACGGAAAATCACAAATTGATCATATTGGCTGGGAATTTTTAGAACAAGATATTGATTTATAGAAACTTCCCTGTGTACTTTTTTCTAAAATAGTATTATGATTGAGATTGGAGTAATGTCATGAGGATATTGTCGATTATCCTTTAATTCTTTTTTATAAATATTACCGAACGTTTTCAAACATATCCTCAATGCTCATCAAACATGAGCATAATTTAATCTCATTCTTGAAATCATAATTACTGCTGGATTTATAAAAGAAGGTGACCATATGCATTTTTTTAATCATTACACCTTTGCTTTTTTTATTTCATTGATAGTGACCATCATGGCGACACCGATTGTCAAAAGAGTTGCTATTCGGTTTAATTTTGTCGATAATCCAAACGACCGCAAAATACACAAACAGGCTATGCCTTACCTTGGCGGTATAGCGATTGCTATTGGTTTTTTTGCGGGATATATTTTCTTAAAGCCAATAAGCCCCGTTTTGCCTGCATTTATTTTAGGAGCTATTCTTATTTTGATCACAGGGGCTATCGATGACAAATGGTCCATTTCGCCAAAATATAAACTGCTGGCTCAATTAATCGTAGCCATTATTGTAGTTTCGAGCGGTGTTTCCATTGATTTTATTACATTTCCAATCCTTGGGCATATCGATTTCGGCTGGTGGTCTTACCCGATCACGATCTTTTGGATTGTTGGTATGATGAACGCCATTAATTTAATTGATGGACTTGATGGTTTAGCATGCGGTGTATCGGCGATTGCGCTTTCATCTATGCTCGTAATGGCAATTATTAATGCCCAATTGCTTGCAATTTCTTTATCAGTCATTTTATTGGGAAGCATGCTCGGATTTTTGTTTTTCAATTCACATCCGGCATCCATTTTCATGGGAGATACAGGATCGCTTTTTATCGGATATACCTTATCAATTATCTCTATTATAGGTTTATTCAAAAGCATCACGATCTTTTCGTTGATTTTGCCAATCATCATCTTGGCTGTTCCAATTCTAGATACGTCGCTTGCGATTATTCGCAGGCTGTTAAGCGGACAAAAAATATCATCGCCGGATCGCTCCCATCTCCACCATAGACTTATTGATTTTGGGTTCAGCCACAGAACAACCGTTTATATCATTTATACCATCAGTTTTCTTTTCGGTTTGGCTGCTATTATCTTTACAAAGTCGATTATTTGGGGATCCTTGCTAATCCTTGGCTTATGTATTGTTATGCTGCAATTTACCATTGAAATTATCAATGTGTTGAAAACCGATCGAAAAAAGCCGTTGTTAAACTTTGTGAAAAAATTTGTTCTTGCTCATCAAACATCGTCAAGAGGAAAATAGAAAAGCCTTGTGATGCCGTTCAGTCATCACAAGGCTTTTTTCATTTGGATAATCCTTTATCGTTTAATATGAACGATTGTTGTCAGTATGGCTGCCAGAACCACTCGGATTCGGGTTCTCCGTTCCATATGTCGTTTGGCTTCCTCCCACACTGCTTCCTGTATTGCGCGGCTTCAGACCAAGGGAGTGATTGATTTCACCGCTGACTTTTTGGACATTCGCTTCATTCGGAATAAAATAGTAAACACCGTTAATATTTGCGTCCGTACCAATATCCAATCTATATGATTTAATTTTAGAGGAGTCAACCTTCGAATAAGCTTGTTCTAATCCATATATTTCACTTGGTTTTAAATTTGTTTCAACATTTTTTCCTAAAATATTAGTGATATCATCAATCTTAAATAATATATTTGCGCTCTTTGCTTTGCTGATTGCCGCCTTAATAACCTGGCGCTGTCTCTCATTTCGACCAAAGTCTCCCCTAGGGTCTCTGTGCCTCATTCTTACGTAAGCAAGGGCTTCTCTGCCGTTTAAATGCTGTTTGCCTTTATGGAAGTAAATTTTATGTTTGTGGCTTTCATCATATTCCCAGAAGCTAAACGGAACATTAACATCAACGCCGCCCAATTCATCAATAACTTCCTTAAAACCGTTAAAATTAATCTTTGCATAATAGTCGATTGGTATATTTAGATAATTTTCTACGGTGTCAATCACCGCTTTGTTGCCGCCATAACCGCTTGCTTCACCGTAAGGATAAGCGGCATTAATTTTGTCATACTTTCCTTTTCCGGCAATCATGACTCTTGAGTCGCGCGGTATACTTGTCATTGTCATTTTATGGGTATGCGGATTAAGTGTTACGACAATCAATGTATCCGTTCGTCCGCCTCTTCCTTTTGTAGCATAATTTTCAACACCCATAAGCAAAATAGAAATCGGGTCTTTACCTATTTGAACCGCTTCTTCGCGCATCTTTGATTTGTCCCTGTCCAGCGGATTATAAGAACCATAAGCCGCTCTGTATGCGTTAAGAGCGAGATAACCGCCGTATCCTACAGCAACAAATATTAATATCATAAAGACGAGCATAATTTTTCTTGCTGTCCGCTTTTTCTTTTGTTTCTGCCGCATTTCGCTTCTGCTGGAAACCATCTGCAACTTCCTTTACATTTTTAAAATTTATGAATGAATGTGATTTTCCTTTCTCATTGAAACAATATAGTTGAACAATAAACCTGAGACAATCCAAAAAATGACATTGACTTGAGGTATAAAATAAAGATTATTCGTCAAATTTTGCATAAAATAAGTAGCGCTGCCCGCAAAAATGGCAACTATAATTGGCCTTATGCGATGATTTGAGAGAAAATACTGCCTTGCGATAAAGTAATAATAAACAGCAAAAATCGACAAAAAAGTGATTAAACCCAAAATTCCTGTTTCGGCTAATATTTTTAAATAAGAGTTATGAACAGAATAAGCGCGATACCCCAGATTAAGATTCGGATATTTTTTTACATAATCCGGATACCTTACTAAATAATTTCCTTCGCCAACCCCAAGCATTGGATTTTCTTTAAACATCATCCATCCTGTTTTCCAAAGGATTGTTCTAGAGACAACCGCTACCTCAGTATTATGATCTTCTCTTATGCTTTCAATGCTTTGGTTTTCTTCAATATTATTATTTTCGTCTGCGGCTTTCTTTTCTTGATCGTCACCTATATAAGTTTGTATAACATTTGACATAGCGTGCAAGGCTGATTTAGTTCTTAATTGAACATCCGGCATATTAAACAGAACGGCAATGATCACGACCGCAGAAATGATGATCCGCCATTTAAACAAACCTTTATAAAAGGCTTTTCCAGAAAACACAAATATTAAAAACAGTCCGCCAATAAATGTCACCCATCCGGCGCGGGTATAGGTGAGTATTAAATTAATAAGCAGAATGCCGCAGACAGCCATTCCAAATATTTGCAAAAACTTTGATTTGACATAACAAACGACAAATAATAAAACGCATGGAAGGACAAAATTAATAAAACCTGCATAATAATTTGGATTAACAAATGTAGAAGCCACCCGGCCTTTTGCTTCATTTAGTGCATACATACCGCTTTGGTTAAGAGAAAAGCCAAACATATATTGAGCCAGCCCATAAAGCGCCACTAAAATAAGAGAAGCGCTAAACGTGTACAAGAACATCCGAAAATGGACATCCGTAAATTTCACCTTAACAACAATTAAAAATAAAAAAACATAAGAGAGATACCTCATGATTTCCATAGCCCCGGCTGCTATACTATAGGCTTTAAAAAGAGAAATAACTGAAACGATAAAATAAGCAGCAAAAGCAATCACAAATGGGGATATGCGAAATGCAGCAAATGAGATGGCTCCTCTTATATAATCTATAAAAAAACAAATGGCCAAAATTGGAATCGTGATAATTTCTATAGATAAAGGGAGTGGTCCTAAATAAGCCTTAAAGAATACAATCGGAACAAAAAATAAATTTAACAAAATCGCATAATAAGTCAATACGATTTTTGACGTATTTTGTCCAACCATGTTTATTCCTTTCCTTTTTTCGATTCTAAAATCGAAAAAACACTTTTTATCGTACCACAAAATAAAAACATTACAAGAGACTTGGTAAAATTTATCATAATATATGCTGATAATTGTCGTATATCATTTCGTACAATTGATGCAATGAAAAATGGCTTTTGGCATGCTGATAAAGCCGCTCTCCCATATCTCCAAGCTTTCCTGCCTGTTTTATTTTTTTAGCCGTTAAAATGGCTTCTTTCAGAGAAGCAGGGTCTCCCTTTGGCACAACAAAACCCATTGATTGGTCTGGAATCAGCGCGTTTACGCCGCCGACATTAGTCGCGATTACAGTCTTTTTCATTTTCGCCGATTCCAATAAAACAAGCGGAAAACTCTCACTATAAGAGGCTAACAGACTTATATCAGCCAAATCGATAAGCGCTTCAACATCACTCCTGAAACCTAAAAAGCGCACTTGTGATATCAATCCCATTTCTCTTGCCTTAGCTTCTAGGTCTTTTTTTGAAGGCCCATCGCCGATGAGAAGCACCTTAATATTTATATCGTTTAATTCTTTTAATGCTTTAAAGACAATTTCATGGCCTTTAATGGGGTGGCATCGAGCAGCCATAGCAATGATAAAGTCATCTTCTGTAAGACCAAATGCTTCTTTCTTGAGTTTTGAGAGATGCAGGCGATTGTCAAACTGAATGCCGTTATATACCGTTTTTATTTTTTCTTTCTCAAGCCCCTCTTCGATCAGCCTGTTTTTGAGATGATCAGAAACTGCAAAAATTAAATCAATGCTGTTGAATGTCTTTTTATTGATCATGCTGAAAATTTTTCCTCTAAGGCCTTTATGCATAAAATCTAAAGATGGGTCGCTGTGAACGGTCGCCACCCATGGGGCACGCAATTTACGCTTGATTAAGTATGTAAATAAATTGGCTCGGGCACCATGGGAATGAATAATATCATAATCCTTTTCATTAATATGATTCACCATCTTTTTTAATACAGATAAATCATAGCGGGAGGTTTGTTCCAATAATTGAACGTTTATATCTAAATGACAGGCCTCATCATATAACAGCCCTTTTTGGAAAACAATCAAGGCTGCGTCACCTTTTGGAAAACATTTAAGCAAAGAAAGCAAATGTTTCCGTGAACCGCCTGTTTCTCCGCCGCTGATCACATGAACAACCTTCATATCGCTGCCTCCTTTTAATAAAGAAGCCCCGTATAACTTGCTTTGCTTTATCTTTCAGCTAGTGCTCAGGCTTAATTTAAACCAAGTCTTCCTTTCGATTGAGCAATGCTTTTAATAAAAATGCCGGCAGAACAAGCTGCCTCCTAATCCGGGACGGTTCTTTCATTAAGCGGTAAAACCATTCTAAGCCTGTCTTTCTAAAAACTCTTGGCGCACGTTTGACATTGCCGCTTAACACATCAAAGCTGCCTCCCACCCCTTGGACAACCTTAGCATTCAGCTTGTCAAGATTTTCTTTAATCCAAAATTCCTGCCTTGGACTTCCCAAAGCGACAAATAATAAATCGGGGCGACAATGATTGATGTCAGAAACAATTTTATCTGTATCTTGTTCATAACCGTGCATAAATCCGGCTATTTCAAGATTCGTATATTTTTTGCTGATCTCTTCAGCGGCTTTTGCAACAACCGTGTCTCGCGCGCCGAAAAGGTAGATTCGATAACGTTCAGCATGAGCTAGTTCAAGCAGCTGTTCCATCAGATCAATACCAGTTACCCTTGATTGAATCGCTCCCCTTCTTAATTTGCTGGCAATGATCACGCCGATCCCATCCGGTATTTGATAAGTTGCTGAATTAAGCAGTTCTAATAAGGCTTCGTTTTTATTCGCCCTTACAATTTTTTCTGGATTGATCGCTATAATCGTTGACTTTAAGCCTGCTTGTATCCTTTGGTTGATGCTGTCGATAATCTCTTTATCATTTAACGGTGTCACATTGACCCTAAGAATCATTTCCCTATCCATTTGCCTTTGCCAACCTTTTATAAAGTCTATTTATACGTATTGTTGGCGAATGAATTGAGTAATATGCAAAAAAGCAAAGCTGCATCATGAACTGATTTTCAGCTTTGCCCTTGGCATCTCTTTTAGTTTTTCTTAACTTTCTTTATGTTAACCTTATATTTCATTTTTCTTGACTTTATCACATTTTCCGTCATTTCCTCAGCTTCTTTTAAATGGCCGATTTTATATACTTTGATGCCGTTATTTTTCAGGCTTATGCAATCTCTTGTATCGAAAATAACCGGGGTTTTCATATTTTTGATAAATAGTTGAGCATCAAACTGTTTAAATTCTTTATGATCAGTTAAGACAACAGCTAAATGAGCTTCAGACAGCGCTTTGTCTAATGAAACAAGGTCAATATTAATATTTTCCTGCTTAATATATGGATCATAAATATTAATGCGTATTCCATTGAGATTTTTCAATAAGCGGTATACTTGAATGGCCGGACTTTCCCTTATATCGTCGCTGTTCCCTTTATAGGCAAGGCCTAATAAGGCAACTTTGGGATTTTCTATATGAGAGATTAGAAGTTTAACATGGGAAGCGACAAACGAAGGCATTGATTGGTTAATATCCCTTGCCAGCTTAATTAACTTTGCTTCATTTTCGGCTTTTTCAACAATAAAGTAAGGATCAACAGCGATACAATGCCCCCCGACGCCTGGACCGGGCTGATGAATGTTAACCCTTGGATGCTTATTGGCGAGCCTTATCACTTCATGAGCATTGATGTTTAACTTTTTGCTGATTTTTACTAATTCATTCGCAAGGGCAATGTTCACATCTCTATATGTATTTTCCATTAATTTGGCCATTTCAGCTGCTGCTGCTTCTGTCTCCAAAACCTCTCCTTTGACAACTTTCCGATAAACTTTTGCAGATTCTGATGCTGCCTCTCGAGTATAGCCCCCGACAATCCGGGTATTATGTATTAATTCATGAAGAATATTCCCGGGTATCACCCGTTCTGGACAATAAGATAGATAAATATCGTTATTTTCAAGAACCCAGCCTGCTTTTTTTAACATCGGCACAACAACATCTTGTATCGTCCCCGGTGGAACCGTTGATTCAACAATGACAATATTTCCTTTTCTAAGATAAGGCAATATTGATTGAACCGCTTGAATAACCGCATCAATATTTGCCGTGTTATCGTCGTGGACAGGTGTTGGCACGGCAATGATATAAACATCCGACGGAGCCGGCTTAATATCAGCCTTTAATTTCCCGCTTTGAACAGCCTCTGTCACAACCTTCCTCAGACCTGTTTCTTCAATATGAATATTGCCCTTTGTCAAAGTTGATACAATTTTGTTGTTAATATCAACGCCAAGCACATGGTAGCCGGCTTTTGCAAAAATCGCCGCCGTCGGCAAACCAATATACCCCAGCCCAATCACGCACACTTTTTCGATCACCCAGTATCCCCCGCTCCCAGATGCTGACGATGGATTTTCTTTCATAAATATTTGAGCCAGCCTCTTATATCATCATAGTTCACAAGCGGGCCGATTATGACTTGACTTAACAAATCGGCACGATGTCATTGATTTTTATCAATAAACATATATATTTACCATTTCATCTCAGAAGCGGGGGTTGTATATGAAAGGGATTATTCTGGCAGGCGGTACAGGATCAAGACTTTACCCTTTGACAAAGATCACTAATAAACACTTGCTTCCAATCGGGAAATATCCAATGATTTATCATGCCATCAATAAGCTTAAAGAAGCTGACATTGATGATATTTTAATTGTTACCGGCAGAGAGCATATGGGCGATGTGGTTAATTTGCTGGGAAGTGGGCAAGATTTTAATGTAAAGTTCACTTATAAAGTGCAGGATCACGCCGGCGGTATTGCCGAAGCTTTGGGCCTTGCTGAAACATTTGCAGGACATGAGCGAATGGTCGTTATACTCGGAGATAATATTTTTCAAGACAACATTCGCGAATACGTGAATAAATTCAAAGCACAAGCATCAGGTGCGAAAATACTTGTAAAAAAGGTTAAAGATCCTCATCGCTTTGGCGTTGCTGAAATTGCCGGCAATTATATTGCATCTATTGAAGAAAAACCTAAATATCCTAAGTCTGACTATGCTGTTACCGGCATTTATATGTACGATTCACAAGTCTTTGACATTATTAAAAGCCTTAAGCCGTCAGCCCGCGGCGAATTGGAAATTACCGATGTTAATAACACTTATATTGAAAAGGGGCTGCTGACATTCGATATCCTTGAAGGCTGGTGGACTGATGCGGGAACACATCCGTCATTATATTATGCGAACACATTAACTAAAGGCATGGATTTAGAATACATTCAAAACGATCTATAGCTGATTCTTCTAAGCCGTCTATGAAAAATATAAGGAGCATGCTATGACATCAATAAATATCGCTGTCGTCATTCTCAATTGGAATAATTGGCAAGATACTATAAAATGTATTGATGATTTTAAAAAACAAGAAAAACCAGTAGATATTATCGTTGTTGACAATGCCTCAACAGATGGATCACAATCATATCTTCAAGACATTGACGGCATTACTTTCCTGCAGAACGATAGAAATGATGGCTATGCCCGCGGCAATAATCTAGGCATCTATTCAGCGATTAAAAGAAATAATGATGCCGTTGTCGTTGTGAATAACGATATTACAATACGCTCAACAAGCTGGTCAGAAGATCTGCAGACATCCATTAGCAGACTGCCGGCAAATTGGGGGTATCTTGGGTTTAAAATTGTCAATGCGGACGGCTCTGTTTTTCAAGACCGCCCCGTCAATTTGCCAAATCTGAAAGATATTTTCTTAAGCAATACATTGATAGGCTGTCCATTAAGACCTTTTAGGCGGCAAAAGCCGTTTGCAGCTCATAGTCATCTGATTAAATCAGATATTGTTTCCGGTGCATGTTTTGCCTTAAATAGCAAGGCTGTCAAACAAATCGGCGCTTTCGATCCTTTTACCTTTTTGTACGGCGAAGAAAGGATTTTAGCCAAAAAATACTTAGACCACCATTGGCAAGGATATATTGATTTATCTATAGAGGTGGAGCACGCAGAATCTTCAACAACTAAACATTATCCATCCATTGTTTATGTAAACCGATTAAGAAGCGAGCTGTATTATATTTACAAAACCCGCCAATATAAAGCGCCGATCTGCTATTTATGGATATTATTGCGAATAACCGATACTTTATTGCGGACATTCATCAAAAACGTTTCATTGACGACATTTAAAGATACAATCAAAATGTATAAAAATATTTTTAACGACATTCAGCGCTTTGAATCTGACAAAGAAAAGCTTCCGTCTTTTAATCATTAAAGATTTTTCTTCTGTTCTCCTATAAAAAAACGGACACTTCAGCGTGAAATGTCCGTTTTTTCTTCGAGAAAATCCTTTAAGGCCAAACGCCAATGCCTCATCTCCTGAAACCCGCCTAATCTCAATGATAAATGCTCAAAAACTGAATTTTTCGGCCTGCTTGCCGGGCGCATAAAGTCTGCCGTGCTGACTGGATGGACTTTAACAGCCCTGTCAGATTCCTCAAAAATAGCTTGAGCAAATTCATACCAGGAGCATGCCCCGGTGTTTGAAATATGATAGATGCCAAATTGATCAGTTTTGATAATATCAATCAGACGCAGCGAAAGGTCGACTGTATAAGTCGGCGAACCAAATTGATCATTAACAACTTTAACCTCTTTTCTTTCCTTAGCCAGGTTAAGCATTGTATTGACAAAATTCTTGCCATGCCTGCCGAAAAGCCATGACGTTCGTATAATAAAAAATTTTGAATGAAAGTCCTTAACAAAGGCCTCGCCGGCTAGTTTTGATTGTCCATATACCCCCAGCGGACTTGTATTGTCGAATTCATGATAGGGTCCTTCTTTTAAACCATTAAACACATAATCTGTACTTATATATACTAGTTTCGCCCGAACGTCTTCTGAAGCAGCAGCAATATTCCTTGTACCATAAGCATTAACAGCGAATGCTTGATCACGGTCGGTTTCCGCTTGATCAACGTTTGTATAGGCTGCGGCATGGATAACAATATGAGGACGAATGTCTTTAGCAACGGCGGCAGTCTGCTGTTGGTTGGTAATATCCAATTGCTTATGGCCGAATGGGTAAACAGAATAACCGCAGCTTTTTAGAATCCAGGTTAACTCTCTGCCAAGCTGACCGTTTGCACCGGTGATGAGAACCTTTTGACTCATACACGTTCCCTGTCCAACAGAAGATAGTCGCCAGTCTGAATATGTTGCCGCCAAGTTTCATGCTTAACATACCAATTGACAGTATCTTCAAGCCCTTGACTAAACGTATATTTAGGCTCCCAACCTAAATCTTTATTAATTTTTGCCGTGTCCACGGCATACCTTAAGTCATGCCCTAACCGGTCATTGACAAATGTAATAAGATCTGTTGGCTTTCCTAATATTTGCAATAACATGTTAATAACCTCTAGGTTCGTTCTTTCATTGTGCCCGCCAATATTATAAATCTCACCAGGTCTCCCGTTATGAATGACAAGATCAATGGCAGAACAATGATCTTGAACATGAATCCAGTCGCGGACATTTTTGCCGTCGCCGTAGACAGGCAAAGGCTGATCCTGCAAAGCTCGAGTAATCATCAGCGGAATCAGTTTTTCGGGAAATTGATAAGGGCCGTAATTATTTGTGCACCTTGTGATATTCACATTTAATCCATACGTTGTATAATATGACATCACCAAAAGATCCGCCCCGGCTTTGCTTGCCGAATAAGGACTGTTAGGGGAAAGCGGTGTTTCTTCCGTAAAATAACCTTCCCTTCCCAAAGAGCCGTACACTTCATCTGTTGAGATTTGAATGAACTTTTCGATATGATTTTGTCTTGCGGCTTCCAGCAATACTTGCGTTCCCATCACATTGCTTTTAATAAAGATGCCCGGGTCTTTAATGCTTCTATCAACATGTGACTCTGCCGCAAAATGAACGATAATATCAATCGCGTGCTCTTTAATTAGACCGCCAACAAGTTTACTGTCGCCAATATCACCTTTAACAAACGTATAATGCTTGTTATCCTCGACATCTTTTAAATTCTCCAAATTCCCAGCATAAGTCAATAAATCCAAGTTCACGATACGATAGTCCGGATACTTTCTTAGCATGTAGTGCACAAAGTTGCTGCCGATAAAACCCGCGCCGCCTGTAATAAGGATATTCATAGCGTGCACCTCATTTTTTTAAAAATTAATCTCCGCATGCTTAAAACCAGGGTACTTTTGATCTTTTTCCGATAAGATGGGATCAGTGACAGGCCAGTCAATATTTAACTCAGGGTCATCCCATTGTATTCCTCTTTCGTGATCCGGCGAATAATAGCTGTCGACTTTGTACATCACTTCCGTATCGGGCACAAGCGTACAAAAACCGTGGGCAAAACCTTTAGGCACAAACAATTGATACTTATTATATTCGGTTATGATAAAACCTTGCCACTTGCCGAAAGTGGATGATTGTCTCCTTAAATCGACGATCACGTCATAGATTGCCCCGCGAAGCACTCTGACTAATTTAGCTTGCGATTTTGGATTTAATTGATAATGAAGTCCTCTTAAAACGCCAGGCTCCTTAGAAAAAGACTGATTATCTTGAACAAATGCCGGATAAATTCCAAATGAAGCTAAGGTTTGCGCATTGTAAGCTTCCATAAAAAAACCGCGGGCATCCTTAAAAACATCAGGATTTATCAAAAAAGCATCAGCAAACTTCGTCTTTATTAATTGCATCAGAACCTCCCCTTTTTTTGGGATCGGGCCCGTGATCTGCCGATAAACTTTATAGGATTTTATATTTTTTTATATAGTAGATCCTGTATAATAAAATGAACATTTCCACCAGCGCCGTAAACAAAGCGATCGTTGCAATATTCAAGACATGGGCAGCATAAGCAATGCCCAAAACGGCAATATAAAATAAAGCGCCATAAATAGTGCTTAAGTTAAAGGCTTTTGAATAGCCGAAGACAACTAATGTTGTTGTGCCTAAAAAGGTATGTATACTGATAAAAACAATCATTAATGACAGAAATCTCAGCACATTGACGGACGGCAAATAAGCATGGCCGCCTAAGATTAATATGATCGGTTTCGCAAAGATAAGGACGATTATAAAAATGATAAACCCGGCGCTCCCCGTCCATTTAATGACTTTTTTAATCAATGCTTTATTTTTATGCGCAGCCATATTCGGATAAATGGCCGAGTTAAGCAGCTCAAACGGCTTTATTATAATATTTACGATTTTTTCAGCTAAACTATAATAACCAACTTGAGTTGTTGAAAATAAAAAGCCGATAATCATACTGTTCGTCACAGTATAAAGCGTCAGTGAACCCCTTGATAAGAAAAAAAAGAAACTGCTTTTTAATAATTCAACCGTATATGGCCAATTAAAATGACAGCGAATACGATAATGTTTAAAAACCAAAAACAAACTCATCATGCCTATAATGATTGTTGCCAGCGAATTGATGAGCGGTACATATAAATAATCGCTCGCTTTTTTAACAAAAATAAAAATAGACGCCGCATAGATGATCCTGCTGATTACATTTAATATCGTAATATACTTCATCTTCTCTACCCCTTGGAAAAACCAAAGCGGAAACAGCACATTGCCAATAACAACCCCAAACGCGAAATAAAACACTAAAGGATCTTGATGGAACTTATCAACAACTGAAACCATGCCTATCAAAATAAAAAAACTGATGAATAAAATAACAAACTTAATCGCGATAACTGATGTAAATATTTTAGACATTTCATCTATATTATGACGATGAACAGATATTTCCTTAGTCGCTGATAAATTAAAACCGTAATCCGTTAAAATGGTAAAATACATCGTAAAGGCTTGGGCAAATGTAATCAAACCATAGTGCTCTGTGCCCAAAACTCTTAATATATACGGGAGTGTCAGCAAGGGCAAAAGATAATTGGCTCCTTGCAAAATCATTAAAGCCATAAAATTGCCAAGCATGACCTTATTATTTTGTGTTAATTTATTTGCAATTTTTTGCATCAATTCCATGGCAGCCTCCAGATGTCATTCCATTGTCTCCTTATTATTCTCTCCATCCTTTTAGCGATATAAAACAA
This sequence comes from Scopulibacillus daqui, assembly GCF_016908855.1. Taxonomy (GTDB): domain Bacteria; phylum Bacillota; class Bacilli; order Bacillales; family Sporolactobacillaceae; genus Scopulibacillus_A; species Scopulibacillus_A daqui. Next base: position 179,886 of record NZ_JAFBER010000005.1, read on the forward strand.
GTCAGCGCCATCGAACAAGCCTATATCATAAAAAGCCGCCTCAAGTCTTTGAGACAGCTTCTCATGTATTCTATCCAAAATAATTCAGAATAGCTTCTACAATTCTCTTCGATGCAAGCCCATCGCCGTACGGATTAGATGCCTTTGACATCGCTCGGTAAAGGTCCCGGTTTTTAAGCAGCTCATTTGTCAGTTGATAAACCTTTTCCTCATCCGTTCCGGCAAGTTTCAATGTTCCGGCTTTGATCCCCTCGGGCCTTTCCGTTGTTTCACGGAGAACGAGAACCGGTACGCCAAGCGAAGGCGCTTCTTCCTGTACCCCTCCTGAATCGGTAAGAATAATATGAGCTCTCGCTGCGAAATTATGAAAATCAATCACACCCAGCGGTTCAATTAAATGGACTTTGGGATGCCGGCCAAATTCACGGTGTGCGATATCCCTTACCGCCGGATTGAGGTGTACGGGATAAACCACTTGAACATCATCATTTTCCTCAACAATTCTGCGGACAGCTCTAAATATATTCCGCATAGGGTCACCTAAATTTTCCCTCCGGTGTGCCGTAAGCAAAATCATCCGATCCGTGCCGATTTTTTTTAATACAGGATGGCTGTAAGCCTCTCTAACCGTTGTTCTTAACGCATCTATCGCTGTATTCCCGGTAATAAAAATACGATCCTGCGGTTTGTTTTCATTCATTAAATTTTGGGCAGATGCCTTAGTCGGGGCAAAATGAAGATCCGCCATCACACCTGTCAATTGACGGTTCATCTCTTCAGGAAACGGCGAGTACTTATTATACGTTCTCAGCCCGGCCTCAATATGCCCAACAACAATTTGATTATAGAAAGCCGCCAAACTGGCAGCAAACGTCGTTGTTGTATCTCCGTGAACAAGAACGATATCGGGCTCAGCTTCCTTTAAAATACGATCCAAACCATTTAAAGCCCTTGTTGTTATTTCGCTTAATGTTTGCCGATCTTTCATAATGTTTAAATCATAGTCAGGGGCAATTTTAAAAACGTCAAGAACTTGATCCAACATTTCACGATGCTGAGCGGTAACAGCCACAATCGATTCAATTTGATCTTCATACTTCTTTAATTCAAGAACGACAGGGGCCATCTTAATGGCTTCCGGTCTTGTGCCAAAAATCGACATAACGCGAACTTTGTTTGACATATAATCCTCCATGTACTTATAATATCCAAGTTTATCTTACATTTTCGTGACCTTTATGTCTATTTTCGGGAGGGATATAACAAAGCCCACCCCTGAGCGGGATGAGCTAAGGAACAATATTTTTGAGCAATGGCACTTTACTCATGATATAAACAACTGTAAAACTTAATACAATGGTTAGACCAGTCACTAAAGGAATGTCAACTAAAGGATGACTTTCCACATCAATAAAATGATAAACGACATCTCTTAAGATCGGGTGGATTAAATAGACGCCAAAGCTGATATTGCTTAATAAAAAGATTATTTTATTTCTTTTGCTTTCCAAATTTAAATGTTTGAAAAAGAGAAAGACAGCCGAGGCAACAATAATCGTATTCGGCCTAAAATAATCGTATAAAACATCATTAAAATCGCTCGTGTCCCTTATTGTCAGAAATAACGTGCCGAAAATAGTGATAAACAAACTGATAAGCGCAAATAAATATATCAGCTTTCTTGCGGTTGTGCTGAGTCCGTAATGATGCAGATAGTAACCTAAAATGAAAAATCCAATATAACCGCTGACCGTTTCAAAAACATACTGTATATTTAAGCCGAATAAATTATTCACCAGCGGAATAAACGAAGCGATAAACCACAAAATAATAAAATAAAGAATGTTTTCTCGTTTAGCATGACTGACATACACTTTGAAAATTGGCGTGACAAGATATAAGCCAATAATCATGTACATAAACCAAAGGTGAAAATAAATGTTGGAGTCAAAAAAGTCTTTAAGCGTCCCTGAAAATGTAAACACTTTATCATCATGATAATGCCGGTACAAAATATAAACAAATGTCCATATTAAAAAGGGGATAACCACTTTGGTCGTTCGCTTTTTGAAAAAGTCAGCAAGTGTTTCCTGTTTATTTGTATTTAAAAGCAAAGCGCCGCTGACCATAACAAATACCGGTACACACCACCGTGTTAACGAATCATAAACATCTCCTATAAAATAAGAGAAGGGGCTGGAATTATAATCATCTAAAAATCCGGCAGATGTATGGAGCAAAACAACGGCGCAGATGGCGACGATTCTTAATATGTCAAAGTATAAAACCCTCTGCATCAAATCCCTCTTCCTAGCTTTTGAACTAAAAATACCATTCAGCTAATCAAAAAATTTAAATAATGTTCACTTATTCCCTTCGGTTCCTTTTGTTATTTTTTTACCGTTTGTTATTAAGGTAAAATTAGTTATTTTATAATATCATTATCATTCTATTTAAATATATAAAATCGTCATGTTTAAACGGTAATAAACGAAATAATTTATGGTATCCTGTTAAATAACATTAAAAATTGTACAATCAATTGAGGTGCTAAAAACGTGGCAAAAATAAGTGTTGTTGTCCCTGTTTATAATGTAGAGTCTTATTTGGAAGATTGTCTCAACAGCATCATGAAACAAACGTTACCAGTACACGAAATTATCGCTGTAAATGATGGATCCACGGATCGAAGCGGTCAAATCCTTGATGAATGGTCTAAAAAATATAATCATATTCACGTTATTCATCAACCTAACAGCGGCGCTCCGGGCGGACCAAGAAATAAAGGCATTGAATTAGCAAAAGGAGATTTCATCAGCTTTATTGACCCCGATGATCTGATAGAAGATGATTATTATGAAACAGCTTTAAAAAATATCGGTGAAACCATTCCGGATATTATCGTTACAAATATTTATAAGTTCAACAGCAAGAAAAAATGGCTGCCGCCAACTTTTAAAAAAGTTGGGCTGTTTAATGAGAATAAATTAACGAATTTATTTGAATTCCCACATTTAATCCACAATTTAGGTCCGGCGAATAAGTTATTTAAGCGGAGCTTTTTAATCAACCATCAGCTCCGATTCCTTGAAGGCTATGCTTACGAAGACGTCCATTTTACATGCTGCTGTTATTATCTAGCAAAAGAAATAGTCATTAATAAAGACGCTGTCTATTATTGGCGCCGCCGCGAAAGCGAGGAAAACCCATCAATCACGCAGCAAAAGCATTTATTTCAATCAGTTCTCGACCGGATTACCGTTCATCAGGAAATTGATCAATTTTTAGAATCCCATGATTTTACGGACTATAAATATATTAAAGATGTCCGGGCCATTTTGGATTTTATAAGGCATGGGAATTCGCTTTATAAATTTGATGATAAAGAACGTGAAGCGTTTTTTGACAAAGTCAATCAATATCTTGAGACAATCGACGCAAAAGCTTATGATTATTTGCCGGCTCATGCCAAAAGATATTACTTAACAAGGCTGTTTTTCTTAAGAAACCGGCTTGATTATGAATTAGTTGCTTCAGCGGTTTCTGATTATGGCTTTTTACCAGCCGAAACAAAAAATAAAGATGGAAAACCAAAGATACTTTTCGATCTCAGTTATTTGAAATCAGACTACGGTGATGATGACCTTTATTACAAAGAAGCAGGGGTTCCTTCAAATTTATTGACCGCCAAGGCCATTCTGAAAAAAGGTTCGATTGATGAACATAAACTTTCTCTATCTGGTTACGGATATATTGACTACATGAATGTCTTCTTAAAAGAACAAATTGACATCGAAGTACTCATTCGCAAACGCGGTTCAGATAAAGACTTAGCTTTTCCTGCGGCACTGCGTCCAAGCCCGGAAATAAACGGTGTCATTAAGCACAATTATTGCGGGTTTACTGTTGAAATCCCGCTGGATCAAATCGATTCACTCATTTCAAATGGCGGTATTTTAGATATTCGTCTGTCCATCACTATTGACGGCTTAAATAAAATGAAACGGCTTGGACTCTCAAAGAATCAAGCCGCCCAAAAACCGCTGTTAGAAAACCATTCACCGCATTTGGAATTGTATATTACAAAGAACGAAAATATATCAATTAAAGAAAAATCATAAGACTTTTAAACTTGATAAGACTGCCCTTCCAGCTCATTTAAACCATGCTGACGCAAATAATCACTGATTCAAATAAGATAAAGATAGCACTTGCCTGAGCGCATACAGACGAGCCAAGCTACCTTAGCTGGGCTCGTTTGTACTTTATTTGTCCATCCTATTCCCTAAGATGATGATAAGCCCCATCATTATCGATATAAATAACTGCGATTTGTTATAATTTAATTAACAATTCATGTTCCAGCCATTCTTTCAGTATTCATCAATGAGGTGAAATCATTTTGTCTAAAGTACGGAAAGCCATTATCCCAGCTGCCGGCCTTGGTACACGTTTCCTGCCAGCTACAAAAGCTATGCCTAAGGAAATGCTGCCTATTGTAGACACACCGGCCATCCAATATATTGTCGAAGAAGCCGTTAAGTCGGGAATTGAAGATATTATTATAGTAACCGGACGCAACAAAAGAGCTATTGAAGACCATTTTGACAGCTATCCTGAATTAGAGCATTTGTTGGAAGAGAAAAAGCAAACATCGCTTCTAAAGAAAGTTCAGAAATCAACAAACTTAGCTGAAATACATTACATTCGCCAAAAAGAGCCAAAAGGATTAGGTCACGCGGTTTGGTGCGCACGTAAATTTATTGGCAATGAACCCTTTGCTGTTTTATTAGGGGATGATATTTTTCAGGGCAAAAAACCGGGGCTGCGTCAATTAATAGACCAATATAAAGAAACTTCTGCTTCAGTGATCGGAGTGCAGCGGGTTCCTGATGATCAAACTCACCGATACGGGATCATTCATCCCGCTAATGATCAAAACGATTGTGATCGCCTTTATTCAGTTAAAGAGTTTGTTGAAAAGCCCGCCCAAGGTACAGCACCATCGAACCTTGCCATTATCGGCCGTTATATATTTACTCCTGAAGTCTTTGCATTTTTGGATAAACAACAAGCCGGCACCGGCGGAGAAATTCAGTTGACAGATGCCATTCAAGGGCTGAACACCGATCAAGAAGTCTATGCCTATGAGTTAGAAGGAAAAAGATTTGATACTGGAGAAAAAATAGGGTTTATTGAAACAACATGTGCTTTTGCATTGGAAAATCCAGAAATCGGTAAGGATGTACTTAAAGTCTTAAAGCGCTTAGTTAATGAATATGAAGACAGGTCATTTCATTCTTTAGTGCCATCGTTAACAGAAGAATGATACATCAAAAACAGCTAAAGGGGCTGTCCAAAAAGTCAGTATAACTGACTTTTTGGCGCCCCTTTTTCATTTTTTATTTAAAAAAGTACACAAAAAAATCGCCCAATCTTGTAAAATGAAGTTACCACACAAACATTTAAAGAA
>NZ_JAFBER010000006.1 GCF_016908855.1 Scopulibacillus daqui
CTCCAAGTTAATTCTCTAGTTGTATTTATTCATTATATAAAAAAGTACCCTATAGGTAGACTTTTTTATGTGTCTACTCTATAGGGTACATTTTATATTCGGAAGGGGTGTTTTTTTTAAATCAACAGCCTTAATATGCCATAAACCCGGAATAAAAATTATTCCGGGTTTATGGCATATGACAACTTATAAAAAGTTCAGCTTACTCATTGCTCATTAGCCTATATTAATTAGGTGGCTTAAATTCACAACATGATTAAGAAGATGAAGCAGAATCATAGTCAGCACCTCCATTTATAAATTCGAATTATATGGTCATTTGTCATATAATCCCTAACATCATTTTACCGTTAATATATTTTTTAGTATATAATGAATTGGAACTAAAATTCAGAATAGTAGTATTGGCACCCCAAACAGACTCCAACTTTTATTTCCGCAGTATTGACTATTTCTCTATGAATCCACAAATCCCTTCAATATTAATTAAAAAATCCGAATCGTTTATGCGCATATTCTGCTACTTAAAATATTCTCTAAAGCGAAAATCCTAACACAGCGGCGGCGATAGCAATAAGCCTTTAAATAATTATCCGCGACTGAAATTATTTTGACTTTACGTTGACTAAAATTACCGGACTTATCTACATAAATCATTTCAATAATCTCGCCGATACGGTTTTTAAGGTTCATTATTTTCCCCTCTTAACTCATTTTTTAAACATCATACCGAACATTTGTTTGATTTACCAGTATAAATCGAACGTATTTTCGTATATAATAATTTCGAGGTGATAAACGTGAATAAAATACCTCCAGGATCGAATATGCGCTGGGAGGCAAGCCGCATAATGTTGCCAGAGCATATCAACGCTTTAAGAAAACGAAAAATTGAACAAAAGAAAGTTGAAAAGCCAATTTTGGATGAACAAGAATGGGAGATCATTGAACAAAATATTGCTTATGCAATGGGCGAGACTTTGCCTTTGGAAATCCGTTACTTTAGGGATGGGTTTATAATCACTTTGGTAGGTTTTGCACTTTACTTTGATACACCTAATAAAATTCTTAGATTTGAGGATAAAAACGGAGATCGGCGCAATTTGTTTTTTGGAAATATTCTTGGGGCTGAAATCAGCGATGAGAAAATAAGGCCTTATGTGGATAGTCTTGATTGTTGAGCCGCAATTCATTCGACAAAGTTCTACGAAAACGCAAAAAAAGGCCACCTTTTTGGCGTTTTGCTTAGATATAATTTTTATTTTAAGATAGGTATTTTCCACATATTTTATATATTTTTTAACCTGTAATATTAATTTTTTCTTTTAATGTTCACATTTTTCTTTCTTGAAAAATATACATATTGATGGGATCATATAATTAGAATAAGAAGGAGGAGGAGAGGAGGATATGATTAAGTACATTCAGATTATTTATGGTTATTTTTTCACGATGTCCATAATTTATCTTTTTGTGAAATTGCTCTCCTTTTTCCTGCCAGTCGATTTAACTTTTTACGTATTAACGTTTTTGCTATTTCTCGTTATTTTTAGAGTTCGTCCACATTCGGATTCCCAAAATTATCCGTTTGCGTTTGATCTCCAACTATTCTTCCAGCATCGAAACTAGAGATTTGAAGCTGTTGCCGTATCTGCTCAGCTTCAATCTCTTTTTTTATTTGCCACATTTCTTTTTCTTTATATAATTCAAATTCAGCTTTTTTATTTTCTAATTGTTTTGCTTTTTTTTCCTCGTCCATTAACTCTAGTTCTTTTTCCGCTTTTTTATTTTCTATTTTTCGTTTTTTATGAGATTGAAAGTAAGGTATTATTCCCTGCGATTTAATTCCTAATATCTTGACTTCCCCTATTAAAAATCCACCTAAAGCAATTGTTACTGCCAATATAGTTCCATAGTTATTAGAAACAAATTCAATTAAACCAGGACTTTGAACATTTGATTTTACAACAATTTCCTCTGGAACTTGATCAGCATACTTTTTTATTGCTGAGTATAATTTATACCACTCATCAGAATTTAGTCCTTCTCTTTTTGATATTTTTACTGTTCCATGACACGTTCCATTTTGGATATATATAGGGGATAACAATTGATTAACATAATCTTTTTGGTCCTGTAAATCAAAAATAGTTTGATGAGCTGATAATACCCAATAAAGTTTTTCAGAAATCTCGGAACGTGAAACCTCCTTTAGCCAATATACTTTCCTTCTCTTCAAATAAGGATTTATCGCATAATGAACATTCTCACCAGATGGAACTTCGTCATCCTTTATTTCATAAACTGTACTATTTATGATTCCTAATAAAAAGCTAGTTGACCTTTTTGACGGAACTAAAATTAAATCCCCAACCTTCATTTCATCACAAAATTTTTCAGTCCTACTCGCTGCGTGGGCTATTTGTTGATTTGTCTGAATATTTTTCTTTATAAAGTTCTTTATAATGGTCAAGAGTAATACCAGCAATACTATTATTCTGGCATTCACGAATCATTTCAAGTGTTATTTCATTATCAGAAATAGCTACAAAGTCATTAAGAAAAAAATCATCATAATATTTCCCACCATCAGCCCGCAACAACCAATACCCTACGTTTTCAGGTATTTCAAGTATACTAACTACTTCCGGCTCTTTCACCATAAAAATCCTCCTGAAATTAAAAAAATTATACCAATAATAATATAACACTTTTTACATACTTATAATTTTAATTCTATGAATAATCTAAGACAGATAAATAAAAAAACGCATCCAAATTATAATGGACACGAGGAAATTTTTAAAAATCTCAATTATATTGCAACCCTTGATGAAAAATTGAGTCCCTCTCAATAAGAAGGAACCAATTTTTCTATTTACTTTCATTAACCATATTAACAGGTGGAAAGGCTGCTTGAAGTTGTTTAGCGTACAATTCCCCTTTGACTGCTTCCAGATCGCTTGCCTTTTTCTGAATATCAAAAAATGCCGAGTTGAGTTTTTGCTTGCTTTTATCAGCGGAATGTCCTTTCCAATCATTCAGCTGTCCAAAAGTTTGTTTCATTTTAGTTTCTGTTTCTTTTAAAACGCTAATCTCCTCATCTATTCTATAAGCAATTAATCGGCATAGGTTTTCCGCTTCACCAAATGACTTTGTCATCCTTACACCTTCTTACTTATTCCTCATCCGCTTGTTCGAATCGAGAAGCCGCATCTTTTAACATCTGTGACTGTTCCTGTATTTTTTCTGTATGAAAATACTGAACACCTTTAACCGTTTGGATAACGCGTTCTGCAAGCTCCGCCAAATTTAATTCTTTAGCACCTTCCACACTGTATAATCCTTCCGCAGCCATAACAACAGAGCCGGTCGCAGATTCGACAGCACCAATCCTTTGTTCAAGTTCGGTTGCAAGTTCTCGCAATCTATCAGGGGTAACCTCGATTGTTTGACCTCCACTAGAATATCTCGGAGAAGCCATCAGTTGTTCACCTGTTTTTTGATCATAAAGTGGATTAGCGATGTTGCCATCTTTATCAAATTTATAATCTGTATCTAAAGAATGATAACTTGGTCCCGCCACTGCTTGACCATACCACTCAACGTTTGTTAACCCAGCAGTTGCTAGGTCGATTGTTATATTACCTGTCAACAGAGTATTAGGTTTGCCCTTATAAGGGGAATTAATATAATAGGTTGAACCTACATGTTGTTTAAATTCTTTTATGTAACCGCTTCCTATCCAATCTTTCGGATTAACATAGTTCGTTACTTTACCATTGAACTTGCCTTCTTTTACTTCTTTTTGAAGGTCTTTTGGGAGCGTATTGGTTATATCTGGCGCGTTAAAGGTTACACCTTCAAGATCATGATTGGCAGCCGTATATTGGGCTAGCGCACCGCCTAAAGAATGACCAGTCACTGAAATTTTAGCAGAAGGATATTTCTTTTTTACATCCTTTACAAGATTATCTGCTTGTGTAAATTGATCATGTTTAGATTCATAGTTGTCGACAGCAGCCATTGCCTTTTCTCCCCATGTAGGGAAAGAAGGTTCATTCATCATTTCTTGCCGTCTCTTTCTCTCATTAAGAGCCATTTCAACATCTGTCCGAAGATCACCTAGGTCACTTGGACTAGTGCCAGCGAAGGCGATGACGACTTGATCGTCATGTTTAAAAACTTTGGCTTGAAAGCCGCTTTCATTATCATAGCTAAGCCACTTTTTGAAGTCCATTTCTTCCCATTTATGGTTACTCTCAGTTTTAGAAACGCTTATCTTTCTGTCACTGTCATATGATTGCTTGGCTAAAATATGGTAGTCCTTATCTGTTATATTCATCAAAAAACACTCCTAATCCTTATCTTCATAATAGCCATAACTTTCAATAATGAACTTACCATTTTGTCTATTAACTAAAACAACAACTTTATCCTTTTTTTGACTTACTCCATATAAATGAAGTGTATTTGTAGGATCAATCATGTAATCCTTAAAATGAACATTTAAATTCGCCTTTTGTTTCAAATAGTTTTGGGCTGCTTTTTCCGCCTGTGATATTATTTCCTTTTCATCATGCTTATGCTTCAAATAGACCCCTCCTATCAAAATTACGAAAACTAAAACCACAATACCGATAGTTATCCATACTTTCTTTTTAATCTTCAACCAACACCTTTTTATTGTGATTAAGTTAATTTTACCATTTGTTCCAATATGGTTAAAACCATTTTTTTGAATTTAAAAATAAAAGCCAATTGTATCATTGCTCCAAATAAAAAAAATCCCGCATCCAAACGGATACGGGGAAATTTTCCTTTGATATAGCACCTGTTTAGGGGGTGCCTATTTACTTAACACTAATATTTATTTTTTCTGCAACATTTTTGGCCCACCGTTATCATTAGTTATAAGTGTTTTGGAACCAATTTTGTGTTTATACTTAGAATCAGAATATACTGTCATAACGTGTTTTGTTTGCATAGTTGCCCCAGCCATTCTTACATATTGCTTGTCTACTATCCATACAGTTTTTATATTATCATTAATAATTTGCGCAGCTATTCCACTAAACATTCCTGCAACTCTATTTGATATTCCTACTGCTCCAGCTATCGCATTTACTATAGTTTTCGTTCCTTCATCTTCGAATTTTGTACTTCCCTTTACAGTTTTAACATATTCCCAAGAAGATGCATCGGCTTTATTTACTCCAACTTGTAAACTGCCATTTTGATTTGTTACATTGATAGTAGAAACAGAAACAAATCCCAGCACAAACATCCCTAAAATACCCAAAGATAGAATCCTTTTTCTTATTTTCATAATAACACCTCCTTTTGAATATAATAAAATGTTAGAATATAATCAATAGAAAAGCAAATAGGACTTTTTGTTTATTTACAATATAAAGTTTGAATGATAATTTGTTACTAAATTGTTTTTAAAAAGTATTGCAAAATACAAATTTATATACACCTTGACATGAAAGGATTGTTTCACTTGAAATGGAATGATGGTAGACTTATCGTTTGTATATATTTGTTGGCTTTAGGAGTTGTAGAGATGATAACGCCTTCCTATCAACTTTTACATTACTCTCTTTTATCCTTATTATTAGCGATTATTGGTTTTACTGGGAAGAAGACAATAATTGATAAAATATGTATTATTGTAGGGATTGTCGGTTTTTTGATATTACTTGTTTTGTTTTTTATTAAATTGTAAAAATACATATAAATAATATAAACGGCCTTATTTGGCCGTTTATTCTTGTTTCTTTCTCTCTTTGATGTAAAGCACAGTAACTATAATTAACCAGGTGGCAGAGAAAATAAATCTAACCAAAGATTGATATTGAAGAGGGACTATATAACCTAAAAAAAATACAACCACTCCTAATAAGATTGACCCTATTATGTATAATAAAATGTATTTCCATATTAAATTTTTCATAACAATCTAAATCTCCCCCTTTCTCTTTATAAATCAATACCCTTTTTACTGCATTTACAATCCCCCGCATCCACACAGATACGGGGGAGTTAATCATTATTGGGCAGTCTATCATGACATCTTTTTTTAACAGCCTTGCTTTTCAACTTTTTTATTAGAAAAGTTTTTCATCTCATCATATATTCTCAAAATAGATTGGCCATAAGTATCACCAGGAACCGCCCACTTTCCGTTTAAATCTATCCAGGTTGGGGCTGATCCTCGATCTACCCGATCAAAACGCGGATCAACTAATGGATATTTATTTGGCAGCGGATCATTAGTCGCATATGCAAATAAATGTTGGATTTGTGCAAGAACCCCGTCTTTAGGCGTATCAAAGCTTATACCAGGGTTATCTGGTCCCGTTGCGCCTATGCCGGCAAAATTATTTTGTTCCTTCTTCACAATACCTGTAAATTTAAAATAATTGGTTTCAAGCAAGCTTTGAGCAAATGCCATATCTCCTCTAATGCCATAGTATTTGCCAAACTCAGAATAGTAGTCCGCTATACTGAGGGCATCAGGGTTCACTGATTTGACATACTGGTTCATTTGCTCTGGCGTTAAATGAACCGCTCCTTTAATGCTGACATCTTCAGTTATGATATAAGCATCGTTAATCCCCAACGCTTTGATTTGCGAAAGGGTGTTTTCCGCATTTTTCTTATTTGTAAATGCGCCTGCCTGAACGCGATACCATAATTCTCCTGACATTGTCAAAGTAACTATGAAAGATTCTATGCCTTTTGACTTAAGTTCATTGACACGTTCTTCAGCATTTTTTTTACTCTTAAAAGACCCTGCAATAACCTTATAAATAATCTGAGATACTTTGCGTTCAAGATTAAAAGCTTTTTCTAATCCATTAACATGCCCTCTTGCGACTTTTTGCCTCCAATCTGAGTTCTTCATCAACTCAGCATCATGCTTGCTGTCAATAAATCCATTTTCCGACAACATCGCCGGCATGGCAGATTCACGCAAAACGAAATAATCGGCCTTCTTTTCTCCTCTGTCATGCAATTCATTCATCTTTACAACTTCTTTATGAATGATATCGCGATATTTTCCTGTCTGAGATGAGTCAGAAATATTTATATAAATATAATCCTCATACCCGTCGGCTGTTCCATCATCCGAATTGCAATGAATGGATAAAAAATAATCAGCCCCCCAAGCATTTGCTTCACTCGTTCGCTGATTTAAGCTTATAAAAGTATCTGTTGTCCGGCTCATTTTGACATCAATATTTTTATATTCGCTATTTAAAATATCACGTATTTTCAAAGCAATATCTAATACAATATCCTTTTCTTGCAGACCATTTCCTTGTGCCCCAGAATCCTTCCCGCCATGACCCGGATCTAAATAAAGTTTCATAGCCATCCCTTCCTCATCATAGATTTGGCACATATCAAGTACAACCAAGAAAAACGGATGATAAATCAATAGACTTATAAACCATTAACGCAGCCTCCCATTATATGATTGAATATTCAAAAATATAATGAGACTTTTAGCTTCATTCACCTCCATTCTTATATATAAGAAAATATTATCATGGACTGGTATTTATTACTATCGACGTAAGCACTACTTTTTTTTAGGCTGAAAGTATGAAAATCAAGGATTTTCCTGAAACCTCAACTGTTTTACCAGTTTTTTTTAACGGTTTTAGTGTATGCAGACCGTTTTTAAAGCATCAAAAGATCTAATTTTTTCTATCAAAAACTAAAGCCGGCTAAACAAAACATTGTTTAGCCGGCCGCGTTGTCATTTTACCTTCTAACACCTTTTTAATTGATAAAGTTTAATCCATCATCTTCTAAAAGTTTAATTAAAGAGCTTTTACTGTTTAAAAACATGGTTGCCAATCACTTGTGATGTTGGCAGATGATCCAGCCAATGGTTGGTGGCTATAGTCGGATTATAGAAATAAAGTGAGTGAGTTTGCCGGTTTCCACTTGCAAGTGCTTGATTAACGGCTTGGTAATCTGCCGCATTAGGCGTATTATTTATTCTGCCATTTTGAACGGGTGTAAACTGCCCAGGCTGGTAGATGACATCGTGAACGTTGTTTGGAAATTCAGGACTATCGACTCTGTTAAGAACAACATCGACTACAGCTATTTTTCCTGACATTGGTTCGCCGCCGGCTTCAGCATGAACAAGTTTTGCCAAAAGCTCTCTATCATAAGACGAAACCGCGGTATGAGATACATTAGAAGTATTGGCAGCCGGACTTGAAACATTTGAAGCACCGGAAACATTGATATTGCTTCCAGCAAAAATGCTATTTGCATTTGAAATTTGCGGATTAAGGTTTAATAAATTTTGTACAGTGGTATGGTTTTTTATTGCGATTGTTGATAAAGTATCGCCTGGCTGAACAGTGTAAGCAAAACTTTGAGCGGCCGGTACAATGATGGCAGCTGCAGCAATGAGTGTTGATAGTAATTTTTTCATTTTTTATCACCTGTTTTCCCTTGTTATTTTACTTTTTGAAATAGTAAATTTAAATGGAATTATCTGACTCGTACAGATACAATAGATAAATCAAGCCCAATGCAATTTTTGATTATTAATGATATAATATGTATAATTTTATTAAACCTTTGCCGCTTGTATCGGCTAAATTTTACATAATAGCAATCAATTCTTCTCTAAGATATACTAAATGATATAGGTTGACAACAGGAACAGGCGTTATTTAACTTTACGTTATCGTCTTGTAACGTTTTTGAAATATTAGAAAAACTTCTATTAACTTAATGATGGTTCGATAGCGCTTTCTTTACGTTTGATATTTCATTTGGACGTAACCGAGATCTTCCGCTTATATCTCCTCCGTCAAACTTCTTTAATTTTCCTCTTCTTAACATAGGCAATTTGTTAGTCCTTCACCTGATTGACATGTTCACGTGATGGTGCTTTTCATGGGCAGAAAAAATAGACCGATCCTTCAGAGGGCTGAGAATCGGCCTTTATGAAACTGAACTTCAGTCCTTTATGAATAATAGATATTACAGAAAAGCACTTTTAGTGATCATCCTTTATCAGTTGCAAGAGATAATCTTTTAGATCGACATGCCGCAAATGTTCGGGCGCCTTATCTGTCCCAACGACAATCATCGGCGCTGCGGAATCTTTTCTGTGCAATGAACCGTGTGCAGCGCCTCCGGCATGGCTCGGTGAATCCTCTCCTGCCAACTCATATCCAGGCTTGGCATCGACAACAAGGAATCGCCCTTTATGTGAGTGAAGCGCCGCATGAAGACGGGCAAGTGCATCGGGATAATCCCCGTAACTGATATTGTTATTGTCGATTAAAAGGTCTAGAACTGTAAAATCTCCATCTAATGACCATGATTGATTATATTGATCAATATAGCGGCCGTTCCGGCGGAATTTCAGCGATTGATTTGTCCCTCCTTTAACAACATGAACAGTGCCGCCCTCTTTCCAAGAAATTAAATCTATCCTTTCATCCTTTTTCAGCTTAGAGGCAATCTCAATAAGCGTGATCGTTTCATCCAGCGAGTAAATATAAGCCATCCGCTCATTAACAACAATAACAATTTCATCGTTTATGTTTGGCGGTTTGACAGATTTAGAAATCTGATAATCCCTTAATAGAGCATTTAATTGAATCCTTGAATGATTTTTGTTTCTGCTAACTGCTGATTGTCCACTGTCTCCCATCACCACCCAAACGGCGTGTTTTAAGGCGTCGTTCCAAGTATCATATGCATTTAATATTTTTTGAAGCTGTTTATCTGCTTTCCTAATCCCTTTTAAATCCATTGGGCCGTTTTTATGGACTGTTTTATCATGATCAGGAAAATAAGCGATCGTTAAAGAAGGCTGTTTGTCTTGTTGAATAAGATATTTCAATTCCTTTGCTGTAAATTTGTCATTCAAACCGAATTTTTGAAAAAAATGATCAAGCTGATGAGTTAAATCTATTTTGGCTAATCTTCCAAACGAAAAAAGATCCGGTCCTTTCGCTTTTAATTTGTCGGGCAGCAGTTTAAACAATGCGGCTATTTTCGGAACGTTTAGAGCATGTTGGATATTCGCACGATAAATCAGCCCATTAATAGAGGCCGTCTGTTTCCCTTGTTCACTCAACGTTTCATGAAGGGTTTTTACGGATTGATTTAAATGCCTATCGTTTAAATAACAAATACTGTCATGAAGAACATTTTTCAGGCCAAGAACCAAGATTTCTTTTATACCGCTTCCATAGCCTACAACTCGATTTTCGCCGCCATCGTACCAAAGAAGACCGGGAATATGATGGCGATCTGGATAAGTACCGGTCAGCAATGTACTGTCCACTGTTACAGACATCGTTGGATAAGCGCTGACCATATCAGGATAATATTTGCCGTTTTCCAGAAAAAACTTAAGAGCCGGAGCTTGTCCTTCTTTAACTATTTTTTGCAAGGGTTTGTCCATCAAAGAATCAATAATTAAAACAATGACGGGTTTTTGAGACGGTTGAATCGTCCTAGTTTGAAATTTAGATGCCCTTTGTTTATGTCTGGTTAAGTAAGTGTAGAGTATAAAAAATATAATTAGAGCTGCGATCACGATGGTAAGCATTATTTTATACAAAATGACGACATCCTTTTTGTGATATTTTCCTTTTAGCTATTATGGCTAAAAAGGAATAAATTAATGATTTTCGGATAGACATTTCCAGATTGAAGCGAGATAACTATGCCAAAAAAAGATGGCAAGTGTCGTCGTTCTTTAATTTGCATAGTGTAAAATAGGCAGGATATTAACTGGATATAGGAGGACATCGGATCTTATGTACACTTCTTCAGAGTTGCAATGGCTTCAGCGTTTGATTTATTGGAGTCAAAATCATGAAAGGTATATTTCTGCGCTCAAGCAACAGTCCGGCAACGATTCAGATAAAGCAAAAGGGCTTCAAGAGTGGCTAGATCAATTTATTCAAGTAAGAGAAACAGCCGAAAGTATGCTGGACGGTTCATATCAACAAAACTTATCCGCAAATCTTATAGACATTCATCAGATTCAGCAGGTATCCCAAGATTTAAATGACCGCTTTCAAAGTTTTTTAACATCACAATCCGAAAGAAGTGAACAAGGAGAAAGGCGGCCGATTCCCGTCGGAGGACATACCCTTCCCCCGCTGCCATATGATTATAGCGCCTTGGAACCCTATATAAGCGAAAAAATAATGCGGCTGCATCATGATGGACATCACAAAAGCTATGTCGATGGTTTAAACAAAGCCGAAATAGAGATGCAAAAAGCGCGAAAAACGGGTGACTTTTCTCTCATTAAGCATTGGGAGAGGGAAGCCGTTTTTAATGGGGCGGGGCATTATCTTCATACAATATTTTGGAATAATATGAAACCTCGAGGCGGCGGTAAACCCAATGGACCGATTGCTAAGGAAATCAATCAGACTTTTGGCGGTTTCGAGACATTCAAAGAACACTTTTCGAATGCGGCAGAAAAGGTAGAAGCTGTTGGTTGGGCTTTACTTGTATGGGCGCCGCGTGCAGGCCGTACAGAAATTCTTCAGGCAGAAAAACACCAAAATCTGTCTCAGCAAGATGTGATCCCTTTATTGGTGCTTGATGTTTGGGAACACGCATACTATTTGCAATATTATAATAAACGGCGGGATTATATTAATGCTTGGTGGCACGTGGTTAACTGGGATAATGTGAACGAACGATTAATAGAGGCCAAAAAAGTGAAATCGGAACTATTCTGAGAGAGTCATTCATTCAAACTAACAAACTAAAAAAGGAATCGCAGGGGAGAAATACAAGCTTCACCCCATGCATACATGTCTTAAATATCTGTCTATGACCGGCCATATTCTCCTCTTAACCGCTTGACTAATCATTAAAACTGTCCAGAAGCGGGGGCTGATGGGTTTGCTGTTTGTCCTTGATCAGCAACATCCGGATCAAAATAATTATTATAGCTTAGCGAATTAGCCGGAGAGAAGTCTCCGAATGCAAGGCAAGGACCAACGGCCTTTGAGTTGGCCGTATGGCTGTTTTGAATGGTCGGACCGATATCAACATTAGCATTTTTTGAAACGCCATTGATCTTCATATTAAAAATATTTATGCCATAGGGCATGGATATCACCTTTTTCGGTCTAATGATCTTCCTCCAATTAGTTTATAAATTTTTACAGCCTCTTGTATGGTTGAATCTCTTGAATCAAATACCTTATTTTCTTAATCTAAAAAAACTCGCCCAGGTGGGTGGCGAGTTTTAATATTGCTGCTTCTCTAATTCTTGCGATCTGATCGTTGCTTCCTTAACGGCTTCAAGGAGCGCTTTCGGCAATTGGTGATTTTCTAAAGCTCTAAGCCCTGCCGCAGTAGTACCGCCGGGGCTGGTAACTTTCCTTCTTAATTCTCCCGGATCAACATCTGAATTCTTCAGCATTTCGGCTGCACCAATGATGACTTGGCGAACAAGCGCTTTGGCCGCTTCCTCTTTCAAGCCTAGTGACACAGCTGCCTGTTCAAGGGATTCAACGATCCTGTAGATGTAAGCAGGGCCGCTGCCGGCGAGCCCCGTTACAAGGTGCAAATCATCCTCATCAACAACAGTCGTCGTACCAATAGCTGAAAAAATCTCTTCGGCAATACGAACATGAGAATCGTCAGCATTTACCCCTCGTGCAATGCCTGTCGCAGATTGGCCTACTGTTGCTGACGTGTTCGGCATCGCCCTTATAATTGGATTTTTCGTCCCCAGACATTCTGAAATTTGTTTAGAAGATGCTCCTGCCAGCACAGAAATAATCAGCTGATCGCTTTTCAGGTGCGATTTCAGATGGTCCAAAGCAGCAAAGAGGTCTTTTGGTTTCATTGCCAATATAACAACTTCCGATTGGTCAATTAACTCTTGGAGCTGACGGTCGTAATTGACGCCGATGCCATAATTGTTATTCATATATATTAAACGCTCGTTATTGCTTTTATTTGTTACAAATATGCGTTCCTTAGGGCATCCTGTATTTAACAGGCCAGTAATGATCGCCTCGGCCATATTGCCCGCTCCGATAAATGTCATTGTATGCTTCATTATATTAAGTTCCTCCCAAACTTAAAGTTTCCGAACGATGTATTTGTAATATTATCCCTGCTTTACAGCCTCTTGTCAATCCTTATGAAATGTTCACTTATAAGATAATGTACGGAAGCCTCGTCACTTTTAATTTCAAAAATCATACTTTATAAGTAAGTCTATTAAAATGAGGTGTACGTAATGGCATTATTTGATCATTGCAATAGCCGGGTTCCCCATTACGTGGCCTTGGGTGATTCTCTTACCGTCGGTGTTGGAGCCGGAATATTCAACCCCGGATTTGTTAACATTTACCGAACTATGGCAGAAAGTGCTCTATCAAAGCCTGTATTGTTTAAAATTTACGCAAAAACCGGCGCCACCTCAAAGCAGATCTTGAACAGTTTGTCCTTTCCGGAAATAGCCTCGCATATACGCCATTCTGAAATTATTACGCTTACAGCTGGAGGAAATGATCTGATTCAAGCAGGGAAAGACTTTTTAGCAAATAGAAATGAGAACAGGCTTGAGGAATCGCTGCGGCATGCGTCAGCTAATATCTCAGAAATCATCCATACTATCAATCAGATTCATATTGCGAATGACCCCTTTATATTAAGAATTTTCAATGTGTATAATCCATTCCCAAATATAAAATTTATAGACCATTGGCTTCAAGCATTCAACGCACATCTCCAAAATTTTTCTAAATACCCTCATGTCAAAATTGCCGATATATATACAGCCTTTTCAGGAAGGCAAAAATTTTTGCTTTCATTAGACCATATTCATCCTAATATACTTGGATATCAAGTGATGGCTGAAACGGCAAACCAGTTAGGATATGATGGCTTGCTAGACAAAAAATAACGAACTCTCCTTAGCGCTTCTTAGGCTAAAGGAGAGTTAAATGAACCGAACAAGAATGATATTTTTTTCTAAATCTATCTATTTTATGGCCGTAGTCTGAGGGAGATGATTTCTTCTATGATCCAGCATTTTAAACATCCCGCCGTATAGGGCAGCACTTATAAATGATAATGCGCCCAGAATAATAAATGTCCAGCGAAAGCCAAACCACACGGTCATTGGTATGGCCAGCGGTGCAATAGATCGGCCGATTGAATATCTGAGACTGGCCGCTGCGAAGTATTGTCCTCTCATATGTTTGGGTGCAAGCTTTGAAACAAAACTTTCTTGTATGCCTGTCACCATTAATTCAGCGGCAGTAAAAACAGCTACCGCAAAGAATAAAGTCCAGACATTGGCAGATTGGCCAAAGATAATAATGGCTATCCCGTAAAGCAAAGCTGAACTGATAAACACGTTCCGTTCACGATATTTTGTCATCCATTTTGTCATAATGACGGTTAATAAAACAACAAGCAGACCGTTTTCAGATACAAACCAGCTAAACGCATGCTTGCCGTCAACTACAAGAGACCAATCGCCAATGGATATCAACGTCTGTTTAGGGACTTGCTCTGTTGAATATACGGCCATTAATAAATCAAGCTGCATGAACGTTTGGGCAACGAGAACACCTGCAATAATAAACATTAAAAAGACCTTATCCGTAATAATGACACGGTAATCGGCTAGCTGCTGGGAAACATAATCCGTCCACCGCAGCGATGATTGTTTTTCATTATCTGATATTTTCTCAGGTTTTGTCTCATCAATAAACTTCTGTAAAATGATCGTTAAAATAATGCTGACCGCTAAGCAAGCCAAAAGCAGCTCAAATCGGTAATTAAAAAAGAAAATGCCGCCCAAAATAGGACCGATAACGACCGATACATTAATAGAAGTATAGAAGACTGCGAATACCGATGCCCGGTGCTGTTCGGGAACAACATCAGCAACCATCGCGTGGCTTGCCGGCATATACAGCGCTCCAAACAAGCCTAAAGCAGAAAAACTCATAAAAGTAAGAATCGGCGATGCGAGCCAAGGCGAATTGCCCAGCGCAAAGAAAATAAAACAAAGCACATTTCCGACGGCAGAAATCACCATCATTCTTTTTCTTCCAAAGTGATCCGCACAATAGCCGCCGATCAATCCAATGACGACGCCGATAACTTGAGAAACAACAAGCAGCAGTCCTGCCTTTTCTTTGCCAAATGCATTTGAGAAATAAATCGACATGAACGGGAAATACATCCAAAAAAGCATGTTGCTGACGCCTTCACCTAAAAGCCGAACCTTAAGATTAGTGTCCCAATCTTTCCATTTCACGACTCATCCCTCCCCTGTATAAGCCATAAAGATCATCGCTAAGGAGGTGAAAAAACAAACAAAAAAGGCCTAGATAAACGCACTTATACCACGCCCATCATAGACCGCAATGTAAAGCCTTAAGAGGATCATGGCCACCTGCCGCATGATGAAGAAAACCAGCATTTAAAACCCACTGACCGAGAATGTATAAAAGCTTACAGGAACAAGCGGCAAATAACTCCGCCTTGTTTGTTCCTTCCTTTAAACATTCTTCCAATGTGAATAGAGCTTATTCTGCAAGCACCGCATCATGGACTGAGTTAACCATTTTTCCAGCTCCCTAATAGTTTGAATATTATTAAGTTATCACCTTTTTTGCAAAATTTCAAGAGGCTGACCCCCAAAAATCATCCTCCTATCTCTCTTTATGTTTGGGAGTTAAGGGCCGGCAATATCATTTGTTGATAAATCATTTTGGCTTCCCGCTCATCTTTTGTTCCGTGAATAAGCGCCCGGCCATCACGAAAAACGACGGCACGTTTGTCTCTAAGATGAACATTAATAAGAAAGTTATTCGCATCCACCTGATAATCTGATTGTTGAAACCAAGATGTCAGCTGGACAAAGTCAACGTCAAGTCCGCCTCCAGGTCTAATTTGAACAGTATCCCTTCCGCATAGCACGGTTGACTCAGTGTTTCTGTTAACATTTAAATAAGGATAAGTTGGATTTGACCCGCAAGACGGACAGTCTTCTCTTTTTAATTGATTAACTTTAATGCTGGACCATTCGTTATCCCATAAATCTGTAAACACAAGTGTGGAACGCAATGATCGATCATCTTCGACTAAAATTTTAAGCGCCTCAACCGACTGTTGAGAACATACCCACTGGACAATCGGCGCAATGACCCCTACTGTATCACATGTATCTCCGGCAAAAGGCACTTTGCCCATTAAACATTCAAAACAAGGCGTTTTTCCTGGAATAATGGTATAAGAAATCCCCGTGCTTCCTACACATCCGCCATAAACCCAAGGAACCTTAAACTTTTGCGAAATATCATTGATATACATGCGGGTTTCAAAGTTATCTGTTGCATCAATTATAACGTTAACATCCTGTATGATGTTTTGTATGTCGATGCCGAAAAAGTCAGCGATAATCGGAATTAACTCAACTTCAGCGTTTATTTGTTTTAAATGTTCGCAAGCCGCAACCGCCTTAGGCATTCTCCTTCGCGCATCTTCTTCTGTATAAAGCTGCTGACGCTGTAAATTCGACCATTCTACATAGTCTCTATCTACGATCGTAACCTTTCCCACGCCGCTGCGGACAAGTATCTCGCAAGCGCCGCTGCCGAGAGCTCCAGCCCCGATGACGAGCGCGTGTTTTCTCCTGATTTTCTCCTGTCCCGAAGCACCTATCGGCTTAAAAAGCATTTGTCTGGAATACCGATCAGTCAACGACACTCATTCCTTCAACCGGACTGCTTGGCACAGCGGACAGCTTCTTCTCTATCCGTCCGGCCTCATATCCTAATCGTCCCGCCTCAACAGCCAGTTTCATCGCTTTAGCCATTTTGACAGGATCCTTCGCTCCGGACACTGCACTATTAAGCAGCACGCCATCTGCACCGAGCGACATCGCCGCCGCGGCATCAGCAGGTGAACCAATACCGGCATCAACAATGACCGGGATATCTGCTTTGTCAATAATATATTGAAGATGAATAGGGTTTAACAGTCCGAGGCCCGATCCTATTGGTGAAGCTCCGGGCATGACCGCATGAACACCTAAATCTTCCAGTCTTTTGGCAAGGACGACATCATCCGATATATAAGGCAGCACGACAAACCCTTCAGATAAAAGAGTTTCACAAGCCCGGTAAGTTTCCAGCGGGTCTGGGAGCAGCGTTTCTTGATCGCCAATCACTTCCACTTTAATCATGTCGCACAATCCCGATGCTTTTGCCAGCCGGGCAATCCTAACCGCTTCTTCGGCATTTGCCGCGCCCGCAGTATTCGGAAGCAGCGTATATTGATCTGTATCAATCAACTCTAAAAAATTGGGCTGATCAGCGTCAAAAATATTCATCCGCCGAACGGCAAAAGTTAAAATTTCCGTTCCAGATTCAATCACCGCCTGCTTTTGTACATTGAAATCAGAAAATTTGCCTGTTCCTAATAACAGCCGAGAATGAAACGTTTTATTTGCAATGGTTAACATATTAACCGCCTCCTACGAAATGGACAATTTCTATTTGATCGCCTTCATTTATTGTTCTTGTTTTATATGTCTTTCGGTCAATAATTTCTTTATTTTTTTCAACAATGGCCAGTTTATTTTCCAAATGGAAATGACTTAACAACTGTTCAATCGTTAAAATATCGTCTGGAAGATCAATGCTTTTGCCATTAACCCGAACTTTCAACGGGATGCCACCTCCTTATGCTGCTTCAATGACCGGCTTACATTAAATGGTTCAAGTTCAGGGGCATCATTTCCCGATATGACCATATCAGCAACAAGTCTGCCTGTGATTGGGCTTAATAAAATGCCGTTCCGGTAATGGCCGGTCGCGTACATTAAACCGTCAATTAAAGTATCCCGGCCAATATAAGGCATTCCGTCGTTAGTTTGAGGCCTTAATCCGCTCCAGGCGCGATTAAATTCAGCCTTGCTGAGAATCGGCAAAATATCTATGGCTTGTTTAAGCAAGGACTGTACCCCGCCTGCCGTCACTGATTGGTCATATTCATAAGGTTTCATTGTAGCGCCGATAAATATTTCCCCGCCCCTTTTTGGTGCAATGTAGCATTTCTCCGTAAACAATGTTGATGTCAAGGCGGAAGAATCTGTTGTTACAGAAACCACTTCCCCTTTAACCGGATATATATTGACTTGCGGTTGATGAGAGAACCACATATGGCTCCAAGCGCCGGCGGCAACAATCACCCATTGACTGCGATAAGTCCCCGCTGTTGTTTTAACGCCTTGAATGCGGCTATCCTTGACTTCCAAGTCAACAACGTCTGTATATTCCCGCAGTTTTGCACCGTAATGCATAGCTCCGCGGGCAAAGGCTTGGGTTAAATCAACAGGATGGACTTGTCCTTCATTCGGAAAGTAAAGACCGCCGACGGCAAGGTCAGATAGAGCCGGCACTTTTTCCCGGATCATATGCTGGCCGCCTAAATCAACCGCTTCACCTTGGCTTTTCTGCCACTCAGCGATATCCGAAAGTTGTTTGAATTCACAAGGGTTAAAAGCAAGTTTTAAAGCGCCGCTTTTCATGTAGCCAATATCAATGCCTGTTAATTCCTTTAGTTCTTCCGACAAATGAGGGAACAAGCCGCGGCTCTTTCTTGCTAACTGAAATAACGGCCCATCCTCTTCAATTTCCGATTGAACGCCTAACATTCCTGCTGCGGCGCTCGACGCTTTTTCACCGATGCGATCCTTTTCAAAAAGTAAAACGCTATGTTTCTCTTTGGCCAAGTAATAGGCAATTGAACAGCCGATAACGCCGCCGCCAATAATGATCACGTCATGAACTTTCCCCATGCTTCTCCTCCTCCTTAAGCTGCCTTACATACTCCTGACACATCCAAACGGGATCTTCGGCATTCATAATTCCTGACATGACGGCCACACCTAAAGCACCTGTTTGCCTTACACCATAGACCGATTCCGGATGTATGCCGCCAATAGCAATGACCGGAATCGACACGGATTGCACGACATGCGACAGCTGTTCCAATCCCTTTCCTTCTAAGCCCGGTTTGCATGAAGTCGAAAAAACATTGCCGTAGAAAAGATAATCTGCATGTTGCTTTTCTTTTTTGACAGCTGTTTCTTTTGAATGAACGGAACACCCAACCACTAATTCAGGATACAGCCGTTTCACTTCTTCTGGGTTCGGCCCCTTCTCTGGAAGGTGAACGCCTTTTAACCCTAATTCGCCTGCGGCTTCGGCATATGTATTAGCAATGATTTTATTTTTAGGAATACCGTGTTTCAGAAGAATTCGAACAAATTGAATATATGCTTGTTGAGAGAGAGTTTTTTCTCTCACATGCACAGCTGTTACAAAAGGGATTATGCCTTTTATTTTTAAAGCTGCTTGGTGCGCTGAATCCTTGCCTGTTGTAATGACATGAAGTTCTCCCACGCTTCCACCCTCTTAATAAATAAGAAAACTCGGCTGGTGCTAATAATTAACTGCCCGGTGCTCAAGAAGTCTTTTTTGCTCTGTTTGCCAGAGTCGCTTTATTGCCGGGACAGAATTTCTGATAGTATAAAAAAACCGCTTTCTAAGAAAGCGGTTGACTACTTCAACTAGACATACAGCTGCTGTATTTAGCCTCCACTTTCCTACGCTGGTACAAACCAGATCAGGTTCTAGGGTTCGGAAATATCCGTCTCAGCCTCATCAGGCACCCCTAGCAGAGTTACTTCGTTATTTTGCTAAGTTAAGAGTAACATAAAATATTTTTGTTGGGAATGCCTTTTGGAAAAAGTTTTTCCATATAAAATAAGCTGCCTGAAAAGACAGCTTATAAAATAAAAACATGTGTCAGCGGGCATGCGCCTCTTCAGCATACGCCGCAGCTTTCGATTCCGAATGCTTTTCAGCTTTCTTAAATTTCACGTTAAAGATCAGATTCAATAAAATCGCTGTAACGCTCCCGGCAACTATGCCATTATTCGTTAAGAGCTGAATGCCGCTTGGAAGCTGCTTAAACAAATCAGGCTGTACGGACACTCCTAAGCCTAAACCAACCGAACAGGCAATGATCAATAAATTTTCATGCCGATTGAAGTCTACACGGCTTAACATCCGGATGCCGCTTGCAACGACCATGCCGAACATGGCAACCATGGCTCCGCCTAAAACCGAACTCGGAATCAACGTCGTAAAGGCGCTGATTTTCGGAATGAAACCTAATATGATCATCATTAAGCCGCAAACAACAATAACTTTTCTTGATTTCACTTTAGATAATTGGATTAATCCGACATTTTGCGAAAAAGTCGTATACGGCAAAGCATTAAATAATGAGCCGATAATGGTTGCCAAGCCTTCTGAGCGGTAGCCGCGTTCAAGAGCCTTATCATCTAAAGGCTGTTCACAAATCTCACTTAATGCAAAGAAGACGCCTGTTGATTCTATCAGACTGACAATCGCCACAATAGTCATTGTTAATATTGCACTTAAGTGGAATGACGGTGCGCTGAAATGCAGCGGTTCAAGCATATGGAACCAGCTGGCTTCCTTAACTGGGGATAAATCAACCATGCCCATGAAGTATGCAGCAATCGTACCGCCGACTAATCCGATTAATATAGATATAGAACGTATAAATCCCTTAAACAACCTGTTCATGATAACGATGAAAAGTAAAACGCCAAATGAAAGCGCAAGATTTTTTAGGCTTCCAAAATCATGAGAACCTTGCCCGCCGGCCATATTTGCAATCGCTGTTGGAATAAGCGTTATCCCTATCACTGTTACAACTGTTCCAATCACGATCGGCGGAAATAGTTTAATAACTTTGCCAAAGAACTTGGCAAGAATGAATACAATCATGCCTGATACTAAAATCGCGCCGTAAATGCCTGAAAGACCGAACTGTTTGCCAATCGCAATCATTGGCGCAACAGCGGTAAATGTACATCCAAGGACAACCGGCAAACCAACGCCAAACCATTTATTTTTCCATACTTGCAGCAATGTTGCCAGCCCGCTCGCCGCTAAATCAACTGAAACTAGATAGGTTAGATCTTTTGCATCCATGCCCATCGCCCCGCCAATAATCAGAGGGACAATAACAGCTCCTGCATACATAGCTAAAACATGCTGGATGCTCAGAGATAATAGTTTTCCAGGTTGAAGTTTCATGGCTTAAGTCTCCCCTTTTAGCGGCAAGCCGCTTCATCGACAAATGTCACAGCATTGTTCTCTAAAGATGCGATCCTTGCTAACGAATAGACATGATATCCTTTTTCATCAAGCTTTTTCCTGCCGTTTTGAAATGCCTTTTCTATCACAATGCCAATCCCTGCAACCTTGGCTCCGGATTGTTCAACTAAACGGCATAAACCTAAGGCTGCTTCGCCTTTTGCAAGAAAGTCATCAATAATCAGCACTCGATCTTCTTTTGATAGAAACTTTTTTGATAGATAAACTTCTTTTGTCTCCTGCTTTGTATATGAGGTAATTTCAGTTGTCAGCAAATCCTCTTTCAATGTCAGCGACTGCTTCTTCCGGGCAAATATCACTGGAACATCCAAGATTAACCCTGCCATGACAGCCGGCGCAATGCCTGATGATTCAATTGTGACAACCTTCGTTATGCCTGCTTCCTTAAATTTATCCGCAAAGGCCTGACCCATTTCTTTCATTAAATTTGGATCAATTTGATGATTTAAAAAACGGTCAACCTTTAATACATGACCATCCAGAACTTTGCCTTGTTCTTGAATTCGCTGCTTTAATAATTCCACTTAAGCTGCCTCCCATAACATATTTGCAAAACAAAAAGCCCAAGGAGCCTCTTACATTGAGTGAGACTGCTCCTTGGGCAATGTTTGTAAATAAAATAAAACAAACGGCGACAAAAGACCATTGTTATATCCCACTCGTAGTCAGATTATTTACGGTAATCTGGTAGAGACTTGCGGGCCATATTCCCGCGATTATACGAGGATTCATTTATGTCGTTTTTTGTTGTAATGTATTTGTATTATAACGCAATTTAAACAAAATGAACAAGATGTCAGATTAAGTTTAAATTTTCAGTTGATATATCTCTTTCATTCGCATGCCGTTTAAAAAAATGCTCTTAAGATATAACCGATGGGGTCTATCCTTCTTTTGTGGATAATACAGCAGCATCGGGACTTTCTAAGACTGCTATCTCACCTCTCGCACCATCCACTCGAATGAACTGTCCGCTCTTAATTTCCTTTGTCGCTTTGTCGACGCCGACAACTGCAGGAATCCCAAATTCACGCGCAACGACAGTGCCGTGAGTCATTAATCCGCCCACTTCCATAACAAGGCCTTTCGCTTGCTGGAATAGCGGCGTCCATCCCGGATCAGTAAAAGGGGCCACTAATATTTCATTTGGTTTAAGCGAGGCTCTGCTCGGGTCCAGTACAACCTTTGCGTATCCTTCGGCGACACCCGGCGAAACAGGGGTGCCGTAAAGCAATCCTTCAATCGCCTCAGGCTCTTCTTTTCTTGCGATAATCACTTCCCCTTCACTTGTTATAACCCGCGGCGGCGTTAGACGTTTGTAATGATTATAGTATGCCTTGCGAGAAGCAATCAACTGCCGTACGTCCTCACAGAGCTCTCCTTTCAGAAGCTCCTTCAATTCTTGAATCTTTAAGAAAAACACATCGTTTTTAGTTTGAAGAATGTCTTTTTCAACAAGAGTTTCAGCTTCTTTTAGAATCGCTCGCTTAAATAAATCTAGATGCTGTATAATAACAAATTTGTGATGCTCCCTTAATCCCATGAAATTTCGATATACGTCAATCACGTGCGACATTATTTTTACTTTAAAACTGCCGTCTTTAGTATGTCGCAAACTGGAAATAATGCGCTCTCGAGCCTCCTTCGCTTCAATTTCCCCTTCGAGAAAGCGCTTTCTATGTTCTCCAGGTTTCACGTTCTTTGTATGACCTAGGATTGAGGAAACGAGCATATAAGGATTCTCGTACCAACGCATACTTGCCAAATCAATTTCGCCCGGACAGCGCATTCCGTATAACTGTAAGAAACGGTCAAGTTCTTTTCGGAAGGCAGCTCCTCCCTTAACGGATTCTAACCCATCATAAAAAGAATCTTCTCTTGCGGTTTCTAAGTATTGAACCAATTCCGGGTAAGAACGCGCTGTATCAGCCAAATCGCCGATCATAAGCCCCATCTCTCCAGTGACATTATTCGGAAGAGATTTAAATAAACATTGGATATCTTCTGTATCTTCAAGCCATAGCTTTGCAAGCGTTTTAAGCAGATTGTCGGCTATCATGCCGGAAACCGCATAATGGATATCATGAGGCCCGAGGTTTTTCAACAGGTTTCGGCTCTCTTCTTCTATAGCCTCAATCCGATCAGGGCCATTTGTCTTTTCGAGCCTGCTTTGGCAATTGATAAGGCTTTTTTTCCTGAATGCTTCAACTTTATCGTTCGCTGTTTCACCATTTTCACCCTCGATCAAATCTTTGAGTATTTTAGTAGCCATGACCGGATGAGATATCATGGTTTGTTCCGGCTTCCCAACAGACCGGCTGTGGAATGCTTCACGCCGCATCACTTCTAATAATGATCGGCTCATTGATTCATCCATGCTTTTCAGGAACAGGGGAATCATAAATTGGCTTTGTTCGCTGTTAAGAACATTTGTATAATCAATAAATAATCTGCCGCCCGCTTCAACCAATCTGCTTGGATTATCGTTATGCTGCACAATAAGTTTCCAGAGCGATATGCCGGCCGGCGATATAGGATCGGTCATCATTTGCTGGTGTCCGAATGATAGAAATACGCGAAGATGATGATCCAGCGCTTCCGGAACTGGATAAAGCGTCGTTATCGGCCTTGTTTGAACAATATAAAATTGTCCGTTAATAAAGCACCATTCAATATCTTGTTCTCGTCCATAATGTTTTTCAATACTTTTGCCCAAATTCGCTAATTCTACAATTTTATCATCTGTTAGCGCTTGCTTTTTTCTTTCATTGAAAGGTATTTCTTTTGAAACAACGCCGCCATTTGACGATGGAACGATGGCGGTCTCTTTTTTCGATACTTGCTTTTTGACAATTTCACCGAAACGAACCTGATATAAATCCGGGGAGACAAGTCCCGAAACAATAGCCTCTCCTAACCCAAAACTGGCATCAATAGAAATCGTATGTCTATTCCCAGTAACAGGATCAGCGGTGAACATAACGCCTGAAATTTCAGGATTGATCATTTTTTGAACAACTACCGAAATTTTAACAGCCCGATGATCAAACCCATTTCTCATTCTGTATAGAATAGCCCGGTCTGAATAAAGTGAAGCCCAGCATTTTTTTACAGCCTCAAATAACTGTTCCTCCCCTTTAACATTCAAATAAGTATCCTGCTGACCCGCAAAAGAAACATCCGGCAAATCTTCAGCTGTTGCACTGGAACGAACAGCATAGGCATTTT
Organism: Scopulibacillus daqui; assembly: GCF_016908855.1. Taxonomy (GTDB): domain Bacteria; phylum Bacillota; class Bacilli; order Bacillales; family Sporolactobacillaceae; genus Scopulibacillus_A; species Scopulibacillus_A daqui. The sequence goes on from NZ_JAFBER010000006.1 coordinate 24,516, forward strand.
CGCTCCCTAATTCTCTGCATGCCTTAGAAATATCTGAAGCAATATCACTGCGAATAGGCTTTAATTGGATTTGATCTCGAATTTGTTTTGCTGTTTCTTTAATTTTTTCCTTTGAATCATCATTGAATTGTTTGAGCTGTTCAATAAGTTCATTTATTTCTGGCGAATGATCGACAACCGTCTGATATGCAGCGGTCGTGATGCAAAAGCCCGGCGGTATTGGAAAGCCCGCCTTTGTCATTTCACCAAGATTTGCCCCTTTTCCTCCGGCATGCTGAATGAGTGATTTGTCAATTTCTTTAAAGTGCATCACGTATTGAACCAATAACTTCAACTCCCTTCATCCTTTTATATGTCACATAGACCCTCATCAATAACTCAAAACATGGATGTGACCACCTGTGCCTTGAACCCTGTCGCTAATGAACTATATGTTAAATAAGTAACAAATTGTTAATTATAATTTTATCAAGCGACAATTATCGTGTTCAATCATCATTTTCCATTATTTTGTCAATTAATGGACAAAATCTTTGGGAATGTTCATCATTTTACAAAACAGGAGATATTTACTATATGAGGAAAGCAGGATCTTAGAATCAGTCGGACGCAAAAAAATGATTGATAAATTCCAAGTTGCATTTATGAAAATTAAATGGATGATAAATGATATTTTTTAATTAATCATTAAATTTTTCCTGGCATTTTCAATCTACTAACTCCGAAGAAAATGAGAATAACAATTACTAAACCAAAATATTTTGATTAAAAAAAGTTTCCAATGATATAAAATAAGGCTAAGAATACCCAAATTGCACAATTATAATTAGCGATCTGCTATTTTATTATTACAACTATTATTTTTTCAGTAGGAGAAAAATAATGAAAAAATGGATTTTGAGTGTTTTTGCAATCATTTTAGTGTTAGGGATAGTATCGTTTTATTTTAATTCCGGTTTTAAAATGAGATCTGACTTTGAGAAGAGTATAAATCATATGATTCAAGAAAAGGATAAACAGGCTATTAGTCGTGTTACTCATGATAGAAAAACCTACGACTTTTTAATGAAGCTTCCAAAAGGAACTACTTGTAAAAAGTCATCAGATGCACAAGGAAGCGATGGTAAAACAGTTTATTTTGTAACAGATTTAGATAATAAAAACATAGGTCTATATATAAAAAAAGAAAACCGTTTTTTAAGTAATTTATTTCCTAAATGGGAAGTAGTAAGTATACGTCTATAAGTACAAATTTTCATAGATTTGCCCCCCTTTTTAATTGTATAATTTTGTTCTAATGTATTTATACCGAAAATTTACGCAAAATAAAGGGATGTGAGTAAATATTTTGATCAAATTAAAGAAAAAATTACCTTTAATAGGGACAATATTTATAGGCGTGATAACCTTAGTAAACATTTTTTTTAGAGGTGAAGTTTGGGCTAATGCCCTTAGCATAGTTCTATTTTTAGTGATATTGATTTTATTTTTGATTACAAAAAATACATCAGAGAATTAATCTTGTACATCACTAACCAATAAAATGTATCACATTGTTAATTATTGTTATGTTGTAAATCTATATCAGAATATTCGCGAGTAATTTACCGAGAAGAAATTAAATTGCCCAACCTCCTCTTAACCATATCTAAAGATTAGGTGCAGAAGCTATATTTTGAATTTCTTGTAATATCAATTATTGTAACTTTGACAATGGATACTAAATTTTTTTTGGTTATTTTCCTTTTTTGAAAGGCATTCACAGAAATAAACGCATTGAATCAAAAATAATCAAACCAATTTTCTTATACTCTTTAATTTCCTTAGGATCACCTCTATTTATAGAACGATTAATCACCATTCTCAACCACCAACATGTTATATAAAAGACCCCAATAAACGCTAATAAAGAAACAATAATAAAAACATTCAAAAAATTCCCCATAAAAATCCTCCAAATTTATAATCCTATTAATGCTCTTTTAACCAGATGAAAAAAGCTATTAATAATCATCATTATCAGTATGTAAAGGAGTATGCCCGATATCGGCCAAATTCGCCGATATCGGGCTAAGTTTTAAGTCGGGAAATAATGAGAGAATCGGGCTTATAATCAACAACAGCGATCTCGGAGGATTTCTCAGAGAAACCGGGGTGCCTTTTCTCACTATGGCTCAATCCCCGTTTAAGACACCTGGTCTCAAAGGAGGGATATTTATCTTACAATTCATCGAAACCATTTTCATCTGTAACTTTCGTATATTGCCTTGACTTTTGTTCAAAAAAGTCACTTTTTCCCATATTAACATCTTGATAAGCTTTAATCCATTTTAAAGGGTTCTTTGTCGGGGCTTCCGGGAATGGCTTTGTCTCAAATCCAAGCTTGCGGATTTGCAAATTAGCCATGAACTGAATGTAGTCTTCAAGGTCTGACATCAGAATGCCTTGAATGTCGTTTCCTATAATATATCTGCCCCAATTGATCTCTAACTCGGCTGCCTTTTGAAAGGTTTCAATCGCAAACTTTTCTAATTCTGGTGTATCATATTGCGGATTCTCTTTTAATGTCTCTTTAAATATCTCTGCAAATAATCTCACATGCTGGTGTTCATCGCGATTAATATAGTTAATCATCGTTGATGTGCCGACCATTTTTTGATTCCTTGCCAAGTTGTAGAAAAAGGCAAAGCCTGAATAAAAGTTAAGGCCTTCCAAGATCACATCGTAAACGATTGACTCTAAAAAGGTTTGCGTTGTCGGATTATCGACAAATTTTTGATAGCCGTTAACGATAAAGTCATTTCGCTCGCGCAGTACAGGATCATGCTTCCAATACTCAAAGATTTCATCCTGTTTTTGTTTTGTTGTCACACTGGATAATACATATGAATAGCTCTGATTATGAACAACTTCCTGAAAGCTCAGGACAGTCATTAACGCAGATAAACTTGAATCGGTTAAAAAATCGGCAATCCTATGGGAGTAGTCCGTTTGAATAGAATCCAAGAAAGCCAGCAGTCCGATAATTTTATTAAATGTATCGCGTTCCTTTTCGGTTAATTCATTTTTGTATTGTTTAATATCATTGGACATGTTGATTTCAAACGGCGTCCAGAAGTTAGCGAGCATTGTTTTATAAAGGCTGTACGCCCATTTAAATCTCGTATCATCCCAGTTAAGGACATTCGAACTTCTGCCGTTAATAATACCTGTCGACGCATTTGGCGCTTCCGGGTCGTATAATTTTCTTTTCATAAGTTCTGACATTGATTTTTCTCCCCTTTATATAAGCGGATAAACTGTTTAGCTTTCACATGATTCGCAGTCATCTATTTCAACCGAAGTTGATCTCGTATAATAGGTTGTTTTTAACCCTTGTTTCCAAGCTTCGAGATGCAAGTTTAATAGATCTTTAGCTTTAATGTTGTGCTTGACATAAATATTGAATGAAATGGATTGATCTATATGGCGCTGTCTTGCCGCATTTTGGCGAATGCTCCACAGCTGATCAATATGATAAGCAGACTTATAGTACCATGTGGTTTCCGGCGATAAATCTGGTGCTGTTACAGGAATTTTATAGTTTTTCTTTTCCTCGGAGTAAGCCTTTTGGAAAATAGGATCAATCGATGCCGTTGAGCCGGCGATAATTGCTGTTGATGAATTTGGTGCAACCGCCATAAGATAGCCGTTTCGAATGCCGTGCTCTTTAACTTTTTCCTTTAACATCTGCCAAGCATCGCCTTGATAGCGTCTATCTTCAAAGTAAGCGCCTGTCTCCCATTCAGACCCTGCAAACAGCGGGTAGCTGCCCTTTTCTATGGCTAAGTCAACGCTTGCCTTTATCGTCAAATAACTGATTCTCTCATAAATTTCATCCGCATATTGGACAGCCTCTTTACTTTCCCATGCAATGCCTTTTAATGCGAGCAGGTGGTGCCAGCCAAACGTGCCAAGACCAATTGCACGATATTTTTTATTGGTTATTGATGCTTGCTTAACCTCAATATTGTTAATATCAATAACATTATCCAGCATTCTCACCTGGATCGGAATTAACCTCTCAAGCACACCATCTTGGACAGCTTTGGCAAGTGATATTGAGGAGAGGTTGCACACAACAAAATCCCCGGGCTGCTTTGTAATTTTAATCGTTCCGTCGTCAACTTCCTCTTCAATAACGGTTGTAGCTGACATATTTTGCATAATCTCTGTACATAAATTGCTTGCGTAAATCATCCCGGCATGTTTATTAGTATTTAATCTATTCGCCGTATCGCGGTAAAACATATAAGGCGTTCCTGTTTCAAGCTGCGATTTCATGATTCGTTTAAAAATTTCAATGGCCGGGATTTTTTCCTTTGATAGTCTTGGATTATTGACGCAAGCCATATATTTTTCCCTGAAGCTGCCTTCGCCTTTTTTCTCATCATAATAGTCTTCCAGTGAAAAGCCCATGACCCGCTTCACTTCATGCGGATCAAATAAGTACCAATCGTCTCTCGCCTCAACCTTTTCCATAAATAAGTCCGGAATGCAGACGCCTGTGAATAAGTCATGTGTCCGGTAGCGTTCATCACCGTTATTTAATTTCGCATCAAGGAAATCAAGGATATCTTTATGCCAGCAGTCTAAATAAACGGCAATCGCTCCTTGTCTCTGTCCAAGCTGATCAACAGAGACAGCTGTGTTATTCAGCTGCTTCATCCATGGCAGCACGCCGGATGATACACCTTTGAAACCTTTTATATCTGAACCTCTTGAACGGATTTTCCCCATATAAACGCCGATGCCGCCGCCATTTTTTGATAATGTCGCTATGTCTGTATTTGAATCAAAAATGCCTCTCAAACTATCATCCACTGTATCAATAAAACAAGAACTCAGTTGGCCGTAAGATTTGCCGGCATTAGCAAGCGTAGGCGTCGCCACCGTCATATATAAGTTTGACAGCGCCCAATAGGCTTCTTTTACCAAGCTGAGCCGTTTCTCCGGAGCTTCTGGAATCATTAAAGTCATCGCAATAATCATGAACCGCTCCTGAGGAAGCTCGTAAAGCGTTCCGTCATAAGATTTAGCCAGATAGCGGTCGCTTAGCGTTCTTAAGCCGATGTAAGTAAAAAGGCAGTCTTTTTCAGGGTCAATAACCGACTCCAGCTCTTCAATTTCTGATTTTTTATATGTCTTAAGCAACGCTGGATCATAGATGCCCATGTCTGTTAAACATTTGATTAAATCATAGAAACAGCCATAACCTTTATGAATATCCGTCTTTCTCTTTAATGCCGCTTGCTTGTATAGATATTTCAGCCATACATAACCGGCCGTATAGCTCCAATTCGGTTCTTCTACCGATACATTCTCCAGAATATTTAATAAGAGATATTGAATACTCTCACTCTCGTCTTGTGTGTCAAGCTGCTCAAGCTGGTATTGAGTCCTTTCAATGATTCTATCAATTCCAGTTATATCAAATGATTTGAGATCATTAAAAAGGGCTGTTATCAAATCTGTTTGGGGAACCATAGTGGCCATGCTTTTTCCTCCTTCATTTTAGGAACAATTAAAAAAAGCCCATCCCCAGGGATGAGCTTAAAAACGACACAAAGGAGCAGCGGTGTTTACATGCATATGTATACCGTATAAAATATATTTTGTGACTCTGTGCCGCTTCTATTTCTCAGTCCCCGAAGAATAGAAACTACGAAAAAAGGCAGGTCTACTGACTGATGCTTCATCCTACTCTGAACCTTCCCGTATAGACGCCTTTCAGCAAATCTATGCAGTGGTCTTTTCATTTCGTCCGCATTCACAGTTGCGGGGACAGTTCTGGATTCTCACCAGATTCCCTATTAAGTCCTCGGACACCTTTTTTCGACGATATTCATTTTAAAATCAATATATTGATGTTCTTATATTAAGCTACCACAATATATCGTGTTGTGCAATAAAAAAGTTGTCGGATAACAAGGTTGAAAAAGTCAAGCCATTCTCATTGTTTAAACAAATAAAGGAGCGGCATTTTAACAGCTAAACCTTAAAGTGTGATTTGAAAAGGTTCAGTTATAGACGTCATCCCGGAACAAACAAAAAAGTACGGGTGTTTCCCGCACTCTTTTTTACTGCTGGTTTAATCGAGTTAATCACCTGAAACGACATCAGCCTGTATTCCTTAATCCTGCAGCAACGCCATTAATCGTCAGAAGCACTTCACGCAGCAGCTCATCTGCCTCTTCATTTTTATCTATTTTTTGCCGAAGTTCGGTTATAAGCTCAACTTGTAGGAAATTCAGCGGATCAACATATGGATTGCGCAGCTTCACAGACTCTTTAATATTTGGAATATGATCAAGCAGGTCTTTTTGCTTTGTAATTTTGAGCACCATTTCTTTTGTAATATGATATTCTTCCTTAATTTCATCAAAAATCCGTTTCCCGACAGCCTTATCTTTAACCATGTCGGCATATTCTTTGGCTGCAGGAAGGTCGGCCTTCGTTAAAGCCATTTGCAAATTGTCAATTGTTGAACGGAAAAATGGCCAGTTCTGGTACATGTGCTGCAATAAGTTTAAGCTGCCTTCCTGTTGTGCAAAACGGTATAGGCCTGTTCCCGCCGCAAACCAAGCCGGAAGCAGCTGACGGCTTTGCGTCCAGGCAAACACCCATGGGATGGCCCGCAAATCTTCAAACCGAGCGCTTCCTTTCCGGCTCATTGGCCTTGATCCAATATTAAGCGCTCCTAACTCAAGCAAAGGGGTAGCTTGTCTGAAATACGTTAAGAAGTCAGTGTCTTTAAATACAAGCGATTGATACTTCTCCAATGAAAAAGCCGAAATTTCATCCATTGCCCTTTCCCATTCAATCGAGCGCGACTGATTCCGTTCCGCTTCATGAGATACATGAGCGATCGCCGTTAATAATGCTGTCGTCGCTTGTTCCAAGCTTCGATAGGCAATATCAGAAAGCAAATACCGGGCTGAAAGAACTTCTCCTTGTTCTGTCATTTTAACGCCATCGCCCAATGTTTCAAAAGGCTGTGACAGCAGACTGCGATTAAGCGGACCGCCGCCTCGGCCAAGCGAACCGCCCCGGCCATGGAAAAACTTTAGGCGAATATCATATTTTTTCGCCATATTATGAATTTCCTGCTGAGCTTTATAGAGTTTCCAATTTGCTGTTAACGTTCCGCCGTCCTTACTGCTGTCCGAATAGCCCAGCATAATTTCTTGGGAATCGCGCCGGGCAGATAAATGCTGGCGGTATACATCCGTTTCAAACAGCTGTTTCATTATTTTCGGGCCAGATATTAAGTCATCGATCGTTTCCAAGAGCGGTGCAATATCTAGCCTGCTGACTGTTCTGCCATCCGGATAAACGCGATACAATCCAGCTTCCTTCGCTAACACAAGCACCTCTAATAAATCGCTGGCAGATTGCGTCATGCTGATTAAGTAAACTTGAATCGCCTGCTCGCCAAATTCCTCTTGTGCTTTTCGTATCATTCGAAAGACATCGATCATTTCCTGTGTTTCCGGTGAATAGCGGTCATAGATTGAAATAAGCGGCCGGGGATCTTGCAGCACTTGGGTTAATAGATTGACTTTTTCCTCTTCGGTTAATGCTTTGTAATCCGAAACGATATTCACTGAGCGGAAAATTTCCGCAACCGCTTCTTCATGTTCGCCGCTGTGATTACGTATATCAAGCGATGCAAGATGAAACCCGAACAATTCCACTTGACGTATTAATTTTTGCAATAGATTGAAAGAATAGCCATGATGATGATGGCGCTCTATGCTCTTTTGAATCATATATAAGTCATCCAGCAGCTCATCAGGCGACTGATATCCAGCCTCTGTCTTGCCAACTTGCGATAACCTTTCGAGCATAATCTTCACTTTGCAGCGGTAGATTTCATCTTCATTCCGCCATTTTTGCTTATTTTCAAGCAAGCTGATATCTTTCTTGATTGAAGCCTTCAATTCGTCGGTTACTTGCACTCTTTTTGTTGAATGGCTTAACCTGTCCTTTAGCTCTTCAAGCGACTGTTGATATTTGCTTAAAGCTAACTTGCGGTGGCGCTCCAAAGTTTTCCATGTTGTTTGTGCAGTAACATTTGGATTGCCGTCACGGTCGCCGCCGATCCATGAACCAAAGCGGAGAAAGCTTGGCACCCGCCATTTTTGCTTATATTTTTCAAATAGCAATTCCTCTAAATCTTGATGGATTTGCGGCAGAACATCAAACAAAGTTTCATCAAAATAATATAGTCCGTTAGACACTTCATTCATAACTGTCAGTTTCTTATCTCTTAATTCATTTGTTTGCCATAAAGCGGTAATCTCAGTAAATAACCGGTCTTGCAGGCTCTTTTTTTCACGTTTTGTACACGGCTTGTCCAATGCCATCAGCAATTCAGCAATGCGTTCATGAATTTGCAGGACAGTCCGTCTGGTTGCTTCTGTAGGGTGTGCCGTAATGATAAGTTCAAGAGATAATGTCTGCAAAAGGTCATTAACCTCATCGGATGTAATGTGATTTTCTATTAAAGTCTCGACCCCTTTTTCTAGAGAACCGGGTTGAATCACGGCATCTTCTCGCTGCTGGTATTCACGCCGGCGGCGAATACGATGGTTTTGTTCAGCAATATTAACAAGATGCAAATAAATCGCGAAAAAACGAATCACATTTTGCCTGAACGGTGGCTTTAAATTTGTTATTTCTTCTTTTAATCGTTTATAAGCAGACGGATGATGATCTTCTCGCAGCAGTTTAGCTGACTCCCTGATTTTTCTTATTTTATTTAATAATGTTTCACCGCCTTCATAAAGAATGATCTTATCCAGCCATTGTTCGAGAAACTCAATGTCTTTCTTCAGCCGATATTGGCTGCTGGCTGGTTCCGTTTTTACTAATGATTTTACTGTCATATGCCTTCGCGCCTTTCTTAGAAGTATTTTTTAGATACACCCCTTCTATTCATCAGCCAAATCATTTAGAAGAGGTGTATTTTTTGTTAAAAGGATATCAATTAACCTATCATTTAAAATGATTTAAACCTTTCTTGATAAATAAGCATCAACTTCCTCGGCCGCTTTTCTTCCTTCTTGAATAGCCCAAACAATCAAACTCTGCCCTTTTCGTGCGTCTCCGGCAGCAAACACACCTTGTAAAGCCGTTTCGAAACGATTCTTTTTTGTTTTTATGCATTGATTGTTATTTTCAACATTGAGGTTTTCAAAGACATCATCTTCCGCGCCTTCAAACCCGGCAGCTATGAGAACAAGGTCAGCCGCCCATGTTTGTTTTTCTTCATGATTCTCACGAAGCTGTTTATTCCCTTTTTCATCAAAATAAGATTCAAAAGCGACAGTTTCCAGCGCCTTTACTTGACCGCCGCCATCTCCAATAAATCTCTTCGTAGAAACGTGATATTCGCGCGGATCTTTTCCAAAGACAGCTGCGGCTTCCTTATAAGCATATTCCATTTTAAATACTTGGGGATATTCCGGCCACGGATTATCAGCGGTCCGTTCATTGGGCAAACGGCCGTGCTTGCCAAATTGAACAACGCTTTGGCACCCTTGTCTTAATGCCGTCGCAACACAATCCGCACCAGTATCTCCGCCGCCAATAACAATGACTTTCTTCCCTTTAGCCGATATTTCAGGATGTGTGCTCTCGGGGTTTAATAAATGCTTTGTGCTGGCCGTTAAGTAAGTCATCGCCGGATATATCCCTTTCAGCTCCCTCCCCTCAATCAGCAGTTCACGATGTTTAGCCGCCCCTGTGCAAAGGAGGACTGCATCATACTGCTTACGGAGTTCCGCCATCGTGATGTCTTTTCCAATATTAGTGTTGGTTATAAATGCAATGCCTTCCTTTTTCAATAATTCGACTCTTCTGCCAACAACCTGTTTGTCAATTTTCATATTTGGAATGCCGTACATTAATAACCCGCCTATACGATCTTCTCTCTCATACACGGTGACATCGTGGCCGGCTTGGTTCAATTGGTCAGCGCCGGCAAGACCGGCGGGTCCGGAACCGACGACCGCAACGCGGAAGCCGGTTCGCTTTTTTGGTGTTCTTACGTTGACCCAACCCTTGTCAAAAGCCTTATCAATAATCGCCTGCTCTATCGATTTGATGGCTACCGGCGATGAAACCAATCCGGCCGTGCATGAACCTTCACAGGGAGCCGGACAAGCTCTTCCAGTAAATTCAGGAAAATTATTTGTCTTTGCCAAACGTTGATAAGCTTCATACCACTTTCCTTGATAGACAAGCTCGTTCCATTCAGGTATTAAATTGTAAAGGGGGCAGCCCGTTGTCGCACGATTGAGATCCATTCCTATTTGACAAAACGGGATTCCGCAGTCCATGCATCGGGAACTTTGCGACTTAAGATCAGAATCTGAAAGGTTTTGCTGATATTCATTCCAATTTTTCAGTCTTTCCCGCGGATGAGCTTCTTTTGGCTCTGTTCGTTTGATATCTATAAATGCGGTTTTCACCATTTACACCCCTCCTATACCAGTTCACGAGCCGTATCTATTTGATCATCTAAAGACTTGCCGTCCCTTTTCCAGTTAAAGGCTTCTAATTTGGCGTCTTGTTCACTCAGACCTTGAGATTTAAAATAACCAATCAGTTTCTGCATATCTTGATATTCACGAGGAACGACTTTTATGAATGATGATCTGGCTTGATGCCAATTGTCTATGATTCGTTTTGCTTTTGGACTGCCGGTTAATTGGGCATGCTGATGAATCATTGTAAAAATTTTCATAGATTCATCTTCATCTTGTATTCTTTGTATATCTACCAGGTCAAAGTTAATATGATGGCCGGCTCTGTTATCAGATAAAATATATGCTGTTCCCCCCGACATACCAGCAGCAAAGTTCTTCCCTATATCACCGAGAATAACGACGCAGCCGCCCGTCATATATTCACAGCCGTGATCGCCAATGCCTTCTACAACCGCATGAACGCCGCTGTTGCGAACACAAAACCGCTGCCCGGCCTTTCCTCTTATATAAGCAGAACCTGATGTTGCACCGTAAAATGCGACGTTTCCAATAATCGCCTGATCGTCAGCGCCATGTTCCGCCGGGCGGACAATGAGTTTGCCTCCTGATAAGCCTTTACCAACGTAATCATTGGCGTCTCCTATTAAGGTCATTGAAATCCCTTTAGGTAAAAATGAACCAAAGCTTTGGCCGGCCGCCCCTCTTAATGTAAGCAGCAATGAATCTTCAGGCATCCCGCTTTCACCATAGCGTTTCGTCAATAAATGTCCAAGTGTCGTTCCTGCCGTTCTATCGGTATTTTTAATATTAAAAGCAAATTGTCCTTGGCGATGCTGATTAATTAAAGGCTCACATGCAGGGATGAGTGTCCGGAAATCAAAGGATTGTTCAAACTTGTGATCCTGCTGTTTCGTACAATAGGTAGGCCTGTCAGAACGATGCTGGCACAGCAGTTTTGAAAGGTCGAGATGCCGGGCTTTCCAATGTTCTGCCACACTTTCTTTTACCTTTAGCAAATGATTCTTGCCTACAATTTCCTTAAGGGAACGATAACCGCAAGCGGCTAAGATCCTTCTAATGTCCTCAGCAATAAACCGCATATAATTAACGATATGGTCAGGGCTGCCCATAAATTTTTCCCTTAGCTTTGGGTTTTGCGTCGCAATGCCCACCGGACATGTATCCAAATGGCAAGCCCTCATCATCAAACATCCTAATACAACGAGAGGCGCTGTTGAAAAACCATACTCTTCTGCACCGAGGCATGCCGCTATAACAACGTCCTTTCCGGTCATTAGCTTGCCGTCGGTTTCTAAAACAACCCGATCGCGAAGCCCATTTAACATTAAGGTTTGATGCGTTTCAGCTAAGCCAATTTCCCATGGTATGCCCGCATGCTTTAGACTTGTTTTCGGAGAGGCGCCTGTGCCGCCGTCATGACCGCTGATCAATATCACATCGGCCATTCCTTTCGCCACACCGGCTGCGATTGTTCCTACACCGGCTTTTGCCGCCAATTTAACGCTGATTCTCGCCGAAGGATTCACACGCTTAAGGTCGTAAATTAATTGGGCCAAATCTTCAATCGAATAAATATCGTGATGAGGCGGAGGCGATATTAATCCGACCCCAGGCGTCGAACCTCTTACTTCGGCTATCCAAGGATATACCTTGTGACCCGGCAATTGACCGCCTTCACCCGGCTTAGCCCCTTGAGCCATCTTAATCTGAATTTCTTCGGCTTGAGAAAGGTAATGGCTTGTTACCCCGAAGCGTCCTGAAGCTACTTGCTTAATAGCACTTCGGCGCCAATCACCGTTCTTATCACGGGAAAATCTTTCAGCTTCCTCTCCGCCTTCACCGCTGTTGCTTTTGCCGCCGATACGATTCATAGCAACAGCTAGTGCTTCATGGGCTTCCTTGCTGATTGAACCATATGACATGGCCCCGGTTTTAAACCGCCGCATAATGCTTTCAGTTGATTCTACTTCTTCAATAGGCACAGGTTTCCGATCGCTGCTAATATTAAACATGCTGCGAATGGTAGAAAAAGGCTCTTGTTCCTTCAATTCCGTAAATTTCTGATAAAGTGTTTCATTATTTTCCCGTGCCGCCCGCTGCAAAATATGAATCATTTGAGGATTAAATTGGTGGTATTCCCCTTCTTTTCGCCATTGCAGTTCACTGCCTGAATCTAAGGTTTTGTCATGGGACATTCGATCTCGGCAAGCTTTTTGGTGGCGAATAAGTGTTTCTTTCGCAATCTCTTCGAGCGTTATGCCGTCAATCTGTGAATGTGTTCCCGTAAAATATCGATCAAGGACATCATTGGAGATACCGACAGCTTCAAAAGTTTGCGCGCCCCGGTAACTTTGGATGGTTGAGATGCCTATTTTGGACATCACCTTAACAACACCGCTGACAAGCGCTTCAATATAATGATCAATCGCTTCTGATATGGAAAGATCCAGATGCCCTTGCTTGACTAATCCCGCAATGCTCTCATAAGCAAGATAAGGGTGAACAGCATCTGCACCATAGCCTAACAGCATAGCCATATGGTGGACATCCCTTGGCTCGCCCGAATCAATAATCAGACTGACTTGCGTCCTCGTTCCTTTTCTAATTAAATGCTGATGCAGGGCGGATACAGCCAATAGGGCCGGAACGGGCGCATTATTCTCATCGACGCTGCGATCGGAGAGAACAATCAGCGAACTGCCGTTTTCAATCGCTTGATCCGCTTCTTTAAAAAGTTTTTCAAGCGTATCTTCCAATCTCTTTTCAATAGAAAAAGATATATTCAAAGTCCACGGAGATGAAGAAAACTGCTGTACATTATAGAACATTGATGGCGTTAGAAAAGGATGCTTTAATTGTATGAATCGGTCTTGGGCACCGCTCCATTTTCCTCTTGAACCTAACCATGTTAATGTTGAAGTCACACAATCCTCTCTGATCGAATCAATGGGCGGATTGGTGACTTGAGCAAACGTTTGTTTAAAATAGTAATATAATAGTTGGGGCCTATTGGAAAGAACAGCCAAAGGTGTATCAATCCCCATTGAACCGGCGGGATCCTTCCCCTCTTCTGCCATTGGCTTTATCGTTTTCATTAATTCTTCATAATGGTAGCCATAGATTTTTTGAAGGAAAATAAGTTCCTCTTCTTCAGGCGCTTGAATCATAGATGGTGCCTCATTTAAGTGAATGACTGATTTCTTAAGCCGTTCACTGTACGGTTCTTTTCTGGCAATCGCTTCTTTAATTTCAGAATCAGAAACGATGCGCCCTTTATCTAAATCGATAAACAGCATCTGTCCAGGCATTAGGTGGCATTTTTCTTTTATATTTGCTTCTTCAACATCAACAACGCCAACTTCAGAAGAGAAAATCATTCGGTCATCATGAGTGACATAATATCTTCCCGGTCTTAATCCGTTGCGGTCCAGAACAGCGCCAATTTGCCGCCCGTTTGTAAAGGCTAAGGCCATCGGTCCATCCCATGCTTCCATGAAAAGGCTGTTAAATTCATAGAAAGCCCGCTTATCTTTATCCATAGCGTAGTCTTTCTCCCACGGCTCAGGAACCATCATCATGACAGCTTCGGGAAGAGAATACCCGCTCAATATCAGGAATTCCAGGACATTATCAAACATCGCGGAGTCACTGCCTTCTTCATTTATGACAGGCTTTAAGTCATCCTTGTCATCTTTGAAAGATGTTTCAAGCAGCTGTTCTTCCCTCGCTTTAAACCAATTGGCGTTTCCTTTAATTGTATTAATTTCACCGTTATGCACAATATAGCGGTTGGGATGAGCTCTTTCCCAGCTTGGAAATGTGTTTGTGCTGAAACGCGAATGAACAAGCGCCAAACTTGATTTAAATTGCGAATGACTTAAATCCTTATAAAAAACGGCTATTTGCTTGGGCGTGAGCATACCTTTATATACAATCGTTTGACTTGAAAGGCTTGCGATATAAAGATCAGAAGAAAACTGCCGTTCCAGACGTCTTCTGATCACATACAAGCGCTTTTCAAACGCTAATGTTGTCTGATTGGGCCCTTTTTGAATAAAAACTTGTTGAATCAACGGCTGAATAGACCTGGCCTGTTCACCGATGCTCTCAGGTTTAACTGGAACTGTCCGCCAGCCAAGAATGGTTAATTGATGAGCAGCGGTTTCCTTTTCCAATACTTTCCGCACTTGTGCTTGTTTTTCTTTATCTTGGGGCAAAAATAACATCCCCACTGCATAATCCCCTTGATCAGGCAAAGAAAATGAACATGCTTCTTTGAAAAAAACATGCGGGATTTGCAATAGAATCCCCGCACCATCACCGGTTTCGCCATCCGCACTTCGTCCGGCCCGATGATCCAGCCTGCATAACATGTCTAAAGCGGTTGAAACGATCTCATGAGAGGCACGGTCCTTCATATCGGCATAAAAGCCGATCCCGCATGCGTCATGCTCATATTCCGGGCGATAAAGCCCCGCTGTGCTGATATTCATATGTGCGTTCAATTGCATCATCCTCTCCATTAACAAACCGGTCTATCTGAAAATTTCGGTATATTCAGTTTACATGAAGGCAATTAATCTTTACAATATATATATAAGAACATAATAATCTCAAATTGAGATTGATAGGAATTGAAGGTCATGGAATTAAGACAATTAATATACTTTAAGGAAGTTGCTAAACTTGAACATGTGAGCCAAGCAGCTGAGTCGCTCCATGTCGCTCAATCTGCTGTCAGCAGACAAATTTCTTTATTAGAAAAAGAATTGGGCGTTGATTTATTTACGAGGGAAAACAGAAGTGTAAGGCTTACTCGAATCGGACGTCTGTTCTTAGAACATACAGAAAAGATTATTGTAGAACTAGAACATGCGAAACAAAAAGTCGAAGAGTACTTAAATCCTGATAAAGGGACCATCCGCCTTGGTTTTTCAACAACACTCTCCATTCACACTTTGCCGATGGTTATGACGCAATTTCGTTCTGAGCATCCAAACATCAATTTCCAATTGCATCAAGGCACGATGGACTATTTAATTAAATTGATTGAGCGCGGAGATATTGATATTGCTCTGGCGTCACCTGTTCCGACAAACCATGAAAATATAGAGGGAAAGGTTTTTTTCACTGAAAAAATGTCCGCACTTTTACCTAAAAACCATCAGTTCGCCGATAACAATCACTTAAGGCTGATTGACCTGCGGGCTGAGCGGTTTGTCACTTTCCGCAGCGGTTTCTCTCTGCGCGATATTGTGATTAAGGCTTGCAAACAGACAGGCTTCACACCAGAAATAGCCTTTGAAGGAGAAGATATGGATACTATTAAGGGGTTAGTTTCCGCAGGGTTAGGCATTGCCATTATCCCCGAGCATGCTATGGCTTACGACACTCCAGACATGGTCACTGTCCCTATAGTTGAACCTGAGATTACAAGGTCGGTCGGTGCAATGATTCCAAAACATAGAGAGCTTGCTCCCTCAGAGCATCTGTTCTTTCAGTTTTCGAAGAACTTTTACGACCGGCTGTACAGATTTGGACAACAAAGCGACTTCTAGAGCAGCTTACGCTATTGATATCAAAATAGTGTTGTCTCATGAGACAACACTATTTTGACTTTTTAGGCCTTCTCATCCATTTTCGATTTTCGTTTTTATTTTCTGGAAAACGTTCACCTGCCGCTAATTCAACAACTTGCGGATCTTTCACCATGCTGCCTGTTTCGCCGATTTCCATATAAATCCCATGGTTAGGCGCCTTTTCCCCAGGATGAAAATAATTTTGCTGTCCCATTTTCTTACCTCCTTCACTTTTTTAATGTTCCCAAAAACGCTCATTACATCATTTAAACGATGAAAATTTTTAATGTGTATGCGAATAAAAGATATAAACCACATTAAAATATATAAAATAAAATCACACATGGACTCTCAAAGCGTACATGTGTGAAAATCCAAAAGGCGGAATATTAATGGGATTTCCATTAAAAATTAAAAACCCATGAAAATATATTCACGGGTTTTTGATGGCTATTCTTCCATTTGCATTTGTCTTTTGCGCGCGGCCTCATTCACCTGTTCATCGGCATGGTATGATGACCGAACAAGAGGCCCTGCTTCACAGTGTCTAAACCCTTTTTCAAGAGCAATTTCCTTAAGTTCCGCAAATTCATCAGGATGGTAATATCTCACAACTTCTAAATGTTTTTTCGTAGGCTGCAAATATTGGCCAATCGTCATAATATCGACATCATGGGCAAGAAGGTCATCCATCGCTTGGATAATCTCTTCCTTTTCTTCGCCTAATCCAACCATAATGCTCGATTTTGTCGGCGTATTCGGGCTGATTTCTTTTACCCGTTTTAACAGTTGCAGCGAACGGTCATAAGTAGCCCTGGCCCGGACCCGTTTTGTCAGGCGGCGGACAGTTTCAATATTATGGTTAAAAATATCCGGCTTAGCATCCATAAGCGTATGCAGGCTTTCATAATCGCCTTTCATATCAGAAGGAAGAACTTCCACTGTACAGAATGGCACGCGGCGGCGAATAGCACGAATTGTTTCCGCAAACACCGCAGCACCGCCGTCTTTTAAATCATCTCTCGCAACAGCTGTGACAACGACATGGCGAAGTCCCATTAATTCTACTGACTCCGCTACTCTTTCCGGTTCTTGCCAATCAAGCTCTGTCGGCATGCCTGTTTTAACGGCACAAAAACGGCAGCCGCGCGTACAAACATCGCCCAAAATCATAAAAGTCGCCGTTTTGCGGGAAGCCCAGCACTCATGAATATTTGGACATTTTGCTTCTTCGCAGACCGTATGTAATCGTTTCTCGCGCATCATTTTTTTAAGTCCGGTGTATTCTTTATTCGTGTTAAGCTTAATTTTTAACCATTCAGGTTTCCTAAGGTGTTCTTGTTGTTTGGCCATTCAATAACACTCCCTTGTTATCGCGAATAGTTCCATTTTTGGCTTAAATACTTATTTTCAGCAATATCATGGACTATTGCAAGTTGCTCATTATTTAAAGTGCAGGGTTCAAATTCAATATCCAAACCTTTTTTAAAGCCGTCATAAAAAGCTTCCTTCACTTCATCCAGACTAACCTTCCGTCCAGCACAGTCATTGATTGATACCGCTTTATTAATAAAGCTTTGCAATGCACGCTGTTTGACGCGGTCACTAGGATAGATAAAGCAATCAAAAAGGGCTTCAACATCCATACTGATCGGGATTGACCCGTGTTGGAGGATGACTCCTTTTTGACGGGTTTGAGCGCTTCCAGCCGCTTTTTTTCCATCGACAATCAATTCGTACCATGAAGCTTCATCAAAACAAACCGCTGAACCTGTCATGCCAAGTTTGCCTTCAGGAATAGAAAATTCAGCTTTGATGCCAAGTTTCTTATAGCCTTCAAGCAAGCCTTTAGATATCACACGATAAGCTTGAGAGACAGACTTAGGCATCATATCATGATTTTCACTGACAATGACACTATACGTCAATTCATTATCATGAAGCACTGCCCGTCCGCCAGTCGGCCTTCTGACTAATTCATATCCATGTTTTTCGACAGCTTCATAGTCAATTTTCCCTTTAGTCTTTTGAAAATAACCAACCGAAAAACCCGGAGGATCCCATCCGTAAAATCTAACAGCCGGAGGAATAAGTCCTTGGCTATGCCAATCCAGCAATGCTTCATCCAATGCCATATTAAATGCCGGCGTATTGATTCCTGAATCAATAAACAGCCATTTTTCCATGATATTTCATCCCTTTTTATCTAATACAAAATTCCCAATTTTGTCTTAAGGATATGTTCAATCAAGACCGGTCGCATGACCGGGCTTTTTTAAACATCTATTTAAATTCCATATTATCATAACAACAAAGGCTTCAAGTTGTAAACCATACTTTAGCACTCAGGATTTCAATTGACGAGAAAAAATAGGTTTAATGAATGTGCATATACATGGCGCGTGCGAATAACAGCGTGCGCCAGTCTATTAAAATTTAATGTAAATATATGAATATATCAACCTATACGTCATTGAAAATACGCCATATATATATAACATATCAAATTTCAAGGGGGATTAATAATGAGCTTTGAGCATGGAAGCGGACATGAACACACTTCCGGTCATCATAAAAGGCAAAATATCTGGGTAGACGTAGATACTGACAATGAAAATCTAAACGAAAATGACATAAAAGATAAAAACAACAACACGGCCAAAGTCGTAAAAAGCGGCAACTCCTATGTTGATATTCGCATCAATAACCGTGCCGTTTCAGCGGCAGAAGACGTTGAAGAGCACG
The DNA here is from genome assembly GCF_016908855.1 of Scopulibacillus daqui. Classification (GTDB taxonomy): domain Bacteria; phylum Bacillota; class Bacilli; order Bacillales; family Sporolactobacillaceae; genus Scopulibacillus_A; species Scopulibacillus_A daqui. Next base: position 43,396 of record NZ_JAFBER010000006.1, read on the forward strand.
AAAGACGCAGTCATAAACATCGCCGAAGAACAAGCGGCAAAAAGCGCACTTGCGGCAAAAGACGCACCAGCGGCCGCAAAAGCCATCGTCACACCGGCTTCGATTTTTAAGAGAAGAGACCGTACTTTTTTTCAGGGTATTAGCCTAGGCTAATATCCTGAACCTACTAAAAAAGGAGGCACACTATGAATTTTCATGAACCGTTAAATGAATTAGATGAGATAAAAGAAGATCATAAGTCTACAAATCAAGCACTAGTGACTAAAAGCGGAAACTCGGATGTCGACGTTACAGTTATCGTAGATACAACAGCAATAGCTTATGCTATGGCTTGCATGATGAACGCAAATGGTACATTAAACGAAGATGAATTTAATCATATGCTGGGTAAACTTAATAGACTTTTAGGAAAAAACCGTTCAACTCATGATGAGGAAGATGATGCCCATCATCATTCCAGAGCAAGCAAGCCTTGGATAAGACCAGTAAGAACCTTTTAAATCTTTGAATCCCCTCTTAGCCGCGGTTAAATAGAGGGGACTTTATTTTTTTCCGGCGCAGCTAAAAGCTTAAACATGCCGATTCTTATTGCGGCGGCCCGTTACATATTTTAGTCCAAAGTGATCGATTCATATGACTATTGCAATAAAAATAATTTGACATATTAGAATACTTAAGTTAACCTAAAAAAGAATTTTATAGGAAGTCCACTAGGGGTGCCATTAGGCTGAGATAAGGTTTTCCTTGATCCCTTTGAACCTGATCTGGTTAATGCCAGCGTAGGAAAGTGGAGTTGGTTAATAGCTTATTTTGCATGGGCTTTATCTAAAAAATACAGTTGACCGCTCCATAACATGGGGCGGTTTTTTTGCAGTCTAGAGTATTTCCTTCGTGGCTTCCTTGAAAAATAAAGGAGGAAAATCAATGACCTTTACTGTAGAATTGCGAAAAGAGGCCGATCCAATTTTTGAAGCAATATTTAATCATCCTTTTGTTCAAGGCATTGCGAAAGGACATCTAGAGAAAGAACAGCTCATCCATTATGTCAAGCAGGACTTCGAGTACTTAAATGCCTTTATGAAAGTCTATGGGTTGGCGATTAGCAGATGCGATACACGCGACGATATTAGTCTATTTAATCGCCAAATCTCTTTCGTACTTAACAGTGAAATTCATCCTCATCATAACTTTTGCCAAGCGGCCGGCGTTCATTATGATGATCTGCAATACGAACCGTTAGCGCCGACTGCCAATCATTATATTAACCATATGTTGTCTGCAGCCGCTACAGGCTCGCTTGGGGAAATTATCGCTGCCCTTCTTCCTTGTCCATGGACCTACTGGGAAATAGGCAAGAAATTAATCAAAGAGATTAATCCAGACCAAAGCCATCCTTTCTATGACTGGATAACCTTCTATGGAAGAGACATCGAAGGAGAATCATTAACCGAAGTGTTATGCGAGCGTCTCGATCGCTGGGCGGCTGATGCCAGCGAAGATGAGAAGCAGAAAGCGAAAAGCCACTTTATTAAAAGCTGCCAATTAGAATATGGTTTCTGGGATATGGCTTATAAACTAGAAAAATGGCCGGTCGATTTGGTCACTGTCTAAATAGACTAGAATCAATAAAATGACGAATAAGGCTGAAATTTCGCACACTTAGGCTTCATTATAAGAGATCAGCCCGGCGTTTTCAATGCAATTATTTGATGCGGGGATAGTTTCTTGCCGACAAAATAGGCAGGAACTTGCCCGCTTTCTATTTGGCCGGTTATAGCAGTGATTTCCCTTGCTTTAGGATAATATATCAAAAAATCAGCTATTTTATGAGAATGTTAGTCCAACCCTATCCCCTTCCGATGACATAAAGTGTAATAAACAGTTGAAGGGAGTTTTAAATATGTCAAAAAGTAAACATTCTCATAACAGCCATGCGCCTGCACCTTATATAAATCCGCATCGCCCTTGTGTCGAATTAAATTTATCATCCAGCCTTTCAGAGACTACCAACACGCCAGTTACACCTACTATAACAACTGGAACACCTTATGTTAAAGTGCCTGTTGTTCTCGCAGAAACTACCGTACACATTGATATGGATTCAACCATTAACTTTCCTGATCCCGTTCTCGAAATCAAAGATATTAAAAAGAATTTGAAGGTTACCCAATGCCGTCTGTTATTGCCAACCAATAGACTGTTTATCCGGGGTTTCGTAAGGAAAACAATCCTATATACGACGCCTTGCAAGGGTTCGCGCAATTGTCTGTCTTCTGAGATTCGATCTCTAACCGTCGATGTGCCGTTTTCTACTGTAACACCAATTACATTTATTAATAGACCTGTGTTCAATGCAGGTACAGCGACCACTGAATTCGATTATTTTACTTCTTCTAGCTTGCCATGGGGCTGTGAAGACGACAAACTATTATCCGGAGATTTTTGCAAATTCAACCAAGTATCAACAGAAACTTTCAATGAACCAACGTTTTGCGAATTGATTTCCAGCCGATTTGTAGAATTAGATGAAGCTATCGGACGTAAAATGGGATGTGTTACAAATGAATGCGGAGAAGACATTGAAGCGCCTTTTGAAGAAGGAACATTTAAATCAATCGAAGAAAAAATGGTCGTTGAACTTACCCTGAAAGTTCTTCAAAAACAGCAAATAAGGGTATCAAGCAACTCTAGCAGCGGCGACTGTGACGAATAACAGGAAATAAAAAAATGCCTAAAACCTTGGAGAATATCTTCAAGGTTTTAGTTTTTTCGATTAGACTTTTCGATTAGACGCCAGACTCTTCAGCCCCGCTTAAAAATAGTCACCGGATAAGTCCCTACTACATACGCTGGCAATGACTCGTGAATGGAGGGAGACCTATGGATAAAGAGCAGCCTTTTTCTAAATTTCCCGCGATGAAAATTGCTAAAATTAACCTTGAAACGGATGATTGCGAAAGCGAAGCAGAGAATGCGGATAACCTGAAATTATGTCCCCTTAAGCTAAACACAAGCCATTTATCTGAAACCGCCGCTTCAATATTTATTCTTATTGCCAACCCTGAATTGCAATTAAATATAGACACGCCGCATTCTTTAAAACATTTGGCCGACCATATCACCGATATAAGCTGGCGTTTGGAAAAATTGCACTGCGACATGCCCGCACAATCCAATCACCTTTTTTCTAAAGGCACATTATCAGCCGATATCGAATATGTTCCAAAGGGTCATGATAGCGTCCTAAGCGAAAGGGCTTATGTTCCTTTTCAAGCTGCCGCGCATGTTCACTTGCTTAATCCGCCGCATTTTTCCCCGCAAAACCAATCTAGAGAATATACTTTCGAATCTAAAAGCAGCGATAAACAGTATAAAAATCGTGAACAAATCATATACGGTCCGTCGGTTCCATTGACTTACCGGCATCATTGGACCCGCATTGTATCGACAGAGACTTGCAGCGACGGCGAAACCACTGGCATTCAATTTCAGCTAAATGTAACCATATCAGTTCTGATTTTTCAACAGCAATTAGTTGATATTACATAGGCAGCCAAAGTATAAAAAAGAGCGTTCTGAAAACCTGTTCAGCATTGAACGCTCTTTTAGCGATTTGATATAGAAATTAACGATGTGAACCTTTCATTTTTCTTTGTTTATAAAAAGACTCCAGTTGTTCTATCGTATATTCATAAAGCTGCTTACCATTAATTTTAAAAATACCTTCATTCAATAACCTTTGAATATAAGTATCTTTTTGGTTGGAATTGGCGGATTTTTCCTTCATATCATCCCCTCCCAACAAGTTGATACCCCATCTCAAACGTTCTTAAACCCCAAAATAACAAAAATATCGTTAAAAAAATCCCATTCAAGCGGCTGCATTCATATGTTATGAATATGAATATCAAAAGAAAAGGGAAAGATGAAATGAGTATTCAAAGAGATATCCCTCTTTATCAAATCTTCATTCATCCTTTGGATTTAAAAGAATTGCGAAGCGACATCTGGTGTGACGACCCAGTAATGGCTAAGCTCATCATTGGCAAAGACCAATACAACATAGACATTGCATACCGGGGCGCTCATATACGCAAATTCAAAAAAAAATCATATCGGGTAGAATTCCCGCGAAATGATTTTGGCGTAAAAGAACTTCATTTGAATGCCGAATATATGGATAAATCGCTGCTTAGAAATAAGCTTTCATTAGACTTTTTTTCAAGCATCGGCATCTTATCTCCTAAATCAAGATATGTCATGCTGAATATTAACGGAAAAGATCAGGGCGTTTATTTGCAGTTGGAATCTGTTGACCGGCAATTTTTGAAGATCCGGAACTTGCCGAGCGGCGCTATTTATTATGCCGAAGATGATGATGCTAATTTTTCTTTAATAAGTCCTATCGATGAAGATGTAAAAAAAGCTTTTGATTGCGGTTACAGCAGAAAAGAAGGGACTGATGAAGATGACCGTCATCTAAAGGATTTGATTTACAAAATCAATACCCTTCCTAACGGTGATTTTGAAAAGGAGATTGTTAAACATATAGACATTGATAAATACTTGCGCTGGCTCTCCGGAGTCATTTGCACGCAAAATTTCGATGGTTTTGTCCATAATTATGCGTTATATCGACGGGACGACAATGGTTTGTTTGAGATTATTCCATGGGATTATGATGCCACTTGGGGGCGCGATATTAATGGAAAAATAATGGACTATGATTATATTCCGATCACCGGCTACAACACCTTAACAGCCCGTGTATTAGATGTGCCGTCATTTCGAAAGCATTATCGCCGTTTGCTTGAAAATATACTTAATCAACAATTTACAGTCGGTTATTTAAAGGAAAAGATCTTGTCTATGCATGAATTATTGCGCCCTTATGTATTAAAAGACCCTTATATAAAAAAAGACATAGATATTTTTGATGAAGAACCGAAGCTTATCTTAGCGTTTATTAAAGACCGAAACCTTTACTTGAAAAAACACCTTTCTGATTTGGAATAGAAAAGGCCGGCTATATTCACAAGCCGATATAATATCATTTCCTTTAAAACAATCAAAAAAGACTCCATGTTGTTGAATGGAGTCTTTCTTTCACATTGATTCACCAAACGCAAAAAAAATCTTCGCCTAAAATATTCTGCCGACTTTAATATACCCCATTGAAGCGCTTGGGTGAACGGGTCTAGGAATCTGTCTTTTATGATTGAAGCATGACGATGCCTTAGATCTGCCCGTTCGTATTGAACGATGTGTTCTTCTTGAACTTCTTGACCTTATTGACCTGCTGGATATCCCTGAAATGCGGGAGCTTCTGGTTCTTCTCGACCTGCTCGATCGCCCTGAAATGCGGGAGCTTCTGGACCTTCTCGATCGTCCTGAAAAGCAGGATCTTCTGGCGTGTGATTGACTTCTTGAAGCCCGAGAGCTTCTAGTGGAAGAGCGATATTCATTAGACGTTTCCCATGGCTCATTGTACATATATTTATCTGTCCCAGCTTGCTTTGCTGCTTCAACGGCTTCTAAAACCTCGTTATGCTTGCGATTCCCGGTAGAACTGTTCCGGTTTGACCGCCGGCCGGCCGATCCGGAACTTTCAAGGCGTTCTGACACATGACTGACACTCACTGTATGGCGGGAAGATTGATGAGACATATATACAAATGTCCTCCTCCTATTATAGAATTTTAACCCGTTATAACCGTCTATTAGATTTAAAAATTTTCTCCGCTATTAGAAGCTTTCCTTATCCGCTTATACAATGGCATTATATGTGTCACTGTAGGTTAAAGATATAGTTATATTCATTATCTCTCTCAAAAATGGCCGTTTTTATCAATTTGATAGATTAATGTCTATATACACCTGATACTTAATGAAAGTCGCCAATCTGGCATCCCTTACTGCAAACAGCCAAACGGCTTCGCAAAATAAAAAAAGCGTGCAGAGAACACCTTTCTCTCTGCACCTCAATATGATGCATTTGCCGATTGCAAACCCTTAAATTGCGGCAGATAACCCTTATGGGCTTCAAGCATTTCATCAAGCATTTGTTTAGCCGCAGCATCTGACGGCACTAAAGGATTGATGGCCATTGCAAGGAGCGCCTTATGATAATCGCCTGTAACGGCTGCTTCAGCTGCGGTCCGCTCAAACGACTTAATTTGTTGAACCAAGCCTTGAACTGGAACAGGAAGCTCTCCAACTGAGATTGGCCGAGGGCCGTCTTTTGTAATGACACAATTAATTTCAACAGCGGAATCTGCCGGGATGCCGCTAATAGCACCGTTATTTCTCACATTAACCGTTTGTATATCTTTTTTATCATTATAAATGGAATCAATAAGACTGCATGCTGCATCGCTGTAATAGGCGCCGCCCCGTTTTTCTAATTGCGGCGGTTTAATATTTAAGTGAGGGTCCCTGTATAATTCAAACAGTTCTTTTTCTAACTGTTGCACCACTTCTGCCCTTGTCACATTTCTTTTATAATCTTTTAATTGTTCATCAAGCATTTGCTTTGTCTGATAATAATAGCGGTGATATGGACACGGTAAGATTCCCAGTGCTTTAATAAAGTCTTGTTCCCATTGAAAATCGGGAATGTTCTTAACTGTGTCTCCGGCTTCCCCTGAAGCAATAAGATCCAGTACTCTATCTGTCACCTCCTTGCCGTCAAGGTAAATATTCAAACCAAATACCATATGATTTAAACCGGCAAAGTCGATATGAATGCGATCAGCGTTAACCTCTAATAATCGCGCCACATTCATTCTCATGCCAATAGGCAAGTTGCAGAGTCCGACAGCCTTTCTTATAGGGCTGTAACGAAGAACCGCTTCCGTGATGAGCCCGGCAGGATTGGAGAAATTGATCAGCCAGGCGTTTGGGCATAATTGCTCAATATCACGGCAAATATCGAGAATCACCGGTATGGTTCGGAGCGCCTTAAACAGACCTCCTGGACCATTGGTTTCTTGGCCAATAACGCCATATTTTAACGGGATTCTTTCATCTTTGGCTCTTGCTGCAAGAAAGCCGACTCTAATCTGTGTTGTTACAAAATCAGCATCTTTAAGCGCTTCTCTTCTGTCACACGTTAAATGAATCTCCATCGGAACACCCGCTTTTTCAACCATTCTTCTGGCCAGTGCGCCGACAATTTCCAATTTCTCTTTGCCTTTTGGAATATCAACGAGCCAAAGTTCGCGAACCGGAAGCGTCTCGTACCGTTTTATTAAGCCTTCAACAAGTTCAGGAGTATAGCTGGAACCGCCGCCGATGGTTACAATTTTAATGCCTTTCACAATTTCACTCCTCCGGAAATAAATAATTTTTCATAAAGATCCACAAATTCTTTTGCAAAATCCTGTATTGTCAAAGCATTCATTAAGTGATCCTGCGCATGAACAAGGAGAAGAGAAACATTCGTTTTTTCGCCTCCAGCTTCTTTCTGTATCAGTGTTGTTTGCGTTTTATGCGCCTCGGATATCTCTTCAGAAGATTCCCTCAATTTTTCTTTTGCTTTATCAAAATTTCCGTTTTTGGCAAGGGATACCGCTTCCATTGCTAAGCTTCGTGCATTGCCGCCGTGTAAAATGATGCGGAAAATGATTTCTTCGCCTAATGACATGAAGTGCTTCTCCCCTTTTTATCACAGTTAACAAATTTAAACATTTACAGACCCATCAAATGATTCATTTGTTTGAGAAGGTGTATGTTCTTCTTGATATTTCTGCTTATCGTAAAGCCGTAAAAATGGGTAGTAAATCAAAATTGAAATGATAAGATTGACAATTTGAACCGCACCGCCCGAGATCTTACCAGTTGCCAAAAATCCGCTAATACCGAGAGGCGTCGTCCAAGGAATCAGCACTCCGTTTGGCTTTGCAACAAGCCCTGAGGCCATGGAAAAATAAGTGACTAACACGACGATAAGCGGTGTCAGTATAAATGGAATCATCATGATCGGATTCATGACAATCGGCGTACCAAAAATCGCTGGTTCATTAATATTGAAAAGGCTTGGCGCTGCAGCGATTTTGCCTAATTGCTTCATTTGTTTGCTTCGTGCTCTAAACATCATCAATAGTACCAGGCCGAGAGTCAATCCTGAGCCGCCAGCTGTGACCCAAATATTATAAAAAGGTGCAGTAATAATATTTGGCAGATCTGCATGGTGGTTAGCCATATAAACTTGTCGATTCTGATCCATGAGTGCGAGCCAAATCGGTGCCATTAAACTATCGACGATAATGGCATCGCCGTGCAATCCAAAGCACCATAACAATTGAATGGCAAGAACAGCGATTAGCATCCCCCATAGACTGCCCCCCAAAAAGCTTAGAGGCGTGGTTATGATGAGATTGATGAGATGGTGAAGATCCTGTAAGGATGTGGCCTCTAATATGAGCCGGACTATCCAAACAATCGTTAATACAATAAAAGCTGGAATTAAAGCAGTAAAAGATTTAGATACAGCCGGCGGTACACCTTGGGGCATTTTAATAACAAATTCTTTTTGAATAACTTTCCTATAAACTTCCGCAGAAAATAAAGCAATAATCATAGCAACAAATAAACCTTGGCTGCCCATAAGCGTAACCGGTATGACACCGGGTACTTCAATTGCTTTTTTGGCGCCTTCTGGCGTAAACATCAGGACTTGCGGCGTCGAAAGGATGAAGGCAGATAAAGCAATAGCGCCTGAAGACAGCGCATCAACCTTATGCCTTTCAGCTAGACGATAGGCGATGCCAAAGCAGACAATAATAGACATGATGCTAAACGTTGCATTAATCGGATAGCTGAACTTTTTTGACCAATCAGCCCCAAACACGCCTGCCATAAAATGACTAAATCCAGGTATCGGCAAGTTGGCGATAATTAAAAATATAGATCCAACGATGATTAATGGCATGGCAAGGATAATGCCGTCCCGAACAGATTGCAGATGTTTTTGTCCTTGAATTTTCTCCGCTACGGGCAGCATATACTTTTCCAAAAAACCCATTAAAGCGTTCAAGCGCTGCACCCCCTACTTTTGAAAAGTTAAAGCATGTTCGAGAACATTTTTTCCGTTAACCATGCCGTAGTCTATAGGATTAATAACATCAATGGGGATGCCCTTTTCTTCTGTTAATTTTTTTAGCTCAACTAGTTTATAACGGACTTGCGGACCAAGCAGCAATATATCAGCATCATCTATATGCTGGTCCACTTCATTGAGGCCTACCGCTGAAATATTAATCTCCATACCTTTGCCCTCAGCCGCCTCCCTCATTTTTGTAACTAATAAGCTTGTGGACATACCGCCTGCGCAACATAATAAAATATTCATAAATAACCCCCTCATTTGAAAGCGATTTCAATTTTAGTCATGCAACCTTTATGCCAACACCTTAACTGATAGGTTTTATTAAAGTTTATTTGATAGTGTGTTAACTTTCTGGAAGTGTGTCGGCCATTTCAGCCAGTGTGTGGCTTGTCTTGATTTAAAATCAAAACATTCATCATATAACAGCATTCATCATCACTTATCTTAATGTTATATTTCTCTTCAATAGGTTTGACAGCATCCTTAATAATGGTATATAAATGCAGATTTCTTTCTATTAACACTTCCTTTCCTTCATATAGGACCGTTTTTTTATTAGACAATAGACGGTCAATCATACAGCTCATATGAAGGACAATGCCTATTAAATCATGATGATCGATTGTCCTGTTTAATGCAGTTTGTATTTGGGACAGGCAAGTTCTTATATCAAAAATGACAGTTTCTCCTGAAATATTTACCAGATGGCTATCTATCGTTTCGGACATTTTCAAGTACGTTTCTTCTATTTCAATGAGTGTTTGGATCTTTTTAATCGCTGTAAAGTTAAGAATATCTTCTATACTGTAATGAGGGCAATCTTCTTTAAAATGGAAGTTGCTGATAATACATACAATTCTTCTTTCTTTTTTTATCGATGTCAGTAAGTGATCCTCATCAGACTCGGGGATTTTCACCGGAATAATTTGAATGAAATCATGATTCAACCGCAATTGGCTTTCTAACATTTTCTTAAGAGCGACGGCGCTTCCTTTACCAGTAGTACATGCGACAACAATCGCTCCTTTGTAAGCGGGTGCCGCTGAATATCGGCAGCCTGATCCATTGGATGAATAGATAGACACTGTGTGTTTTAAGTCTTCATACAACTCATCCAATGAATAGCCCAGCATCGCTTTTCTTGCAGCTTCAAGAACATGTGCCGTACTGACCATTGAAATAACTTCAACTGGAATAGACAGCTCACTTTCCAAACTTCTTTTAAAGTTAATAAGAGACCCCATATCAACAAGCAATAATATGCCAGATCGGGGGGCTTTAGTTCGAATTAATTTTTTGGCTCTTCTATAAATATCATCCGGATTGGCAGCGAGGGGCATATCGATGGCTTCTGCCGCATATTCCGTACCTAATAATTGCCGTACGACCTCAACCATTGATGAAGCTGTACTTTCTCCGTGCATCATAACAACCACTAAGACATTTTCTTCACCTTCTTCGATGTCTTCTTTGTCAAGAACGAAAAACATTGTTAAAAAACCAGCTTCATCAATCGGCAAATTAATTTTTAGCCTATCCTCTATTAAATTAATGCAATCCAAGGCGGCATCAAATTCTTTTTTATAAGAGGTTCTGACTTTATTTAATTGCGGATTAATCATCTTTTTGCCGCTTTGCAGTCTCTTTAATGACGTCTGTATATGTAATGCCATGCCCAGAAAAACTTTATTGCTGAGAACGATATTTAATTTCTTTTCGACATATTGAATAATGTCTTCCGTCAGTTTTGACACTTTTTCGTCGATGATTTTTGTCATTTCCCCCTTATTTATACGCTGATGAATACCTTTCAAATATTGTTTAAAATAATTTTCTATATCAATTTCCATCAATAAGTCAATTTCTTCGTCATTAATGCCCCTTGACTTTAAATCTTTAAAACGTTGCTCAACTTTTTCATAAACCGTTTGATGGTGCTGAATCCCGTCTTTATACAATAAATCTTTCTTATCAGGCTGAAAAATGCAGTATTGATGATGCTTAATTTCCTCGATATCTTGACGATGTTTCGATTTAAAAAGCCCTTCTTTTATATAATGAAGCAGATCAGTACTATTAATTTGCAGCCGGCTTTTTTTCTTAGTCACATAATCTGCATAGGCTTTGGCGCAAGTTAGTTGAATATCTGTTTTGAGCTGACCGATATTATTTGGACAATCATAATGTAAAAAAGAACGTATAGTATTTGTAGATACATAAAGGCTCTTCCCTAATCGTGCCGCTTCTGCTCTTAGAAAGTTTAAAATTAAGCGATACCGTTCTTCAATGGTTCGTTCTCTTAAAGGCGGAAGATGAATAATCATCGGTATTCTTCTTGTAAAAGTTTCTAATAGGCTTGATTTAGGATTTTCAGTTGTTGCTGCCATAATCAGCACCTTTGCTGTTCTTTCTGCTTCTGTTTCTCCAAGCCTTCGGAATAAGCCTTTATCCATAAAAGTAAATAACATCTCTTGTCCCTCAGCCGGAAGACGATGAATTTCATCCAAAAACAATATGCCTTGATCAGCCTTCTCTATTAGACCCTTATGCTCAATTGCACCTGTATAAGCGCCTTTTTTCACCCCGAATAGCTGGCCCAAAAGCAGCTGAGGATTATTGGCATAATCTGCGCAATTAAATGTTATAAATGGAGAATTATTTTTCATTTTTTTAACTTCAATAGCATAGCCATACAACATATCGGCAAACATCGACTTTCCAACGCCTGTTTCTCCATATAATAAAATATTCATCCCTTTGGGAGGGTACAATATCGCTGCTTTTCCTTGTTCAACGGGAAGGGATAAACTAGTATTCTCCTGTACAAATTGATCAATGCGTGTTAATGCCTCGAGCTGCTGCGGTTTATAGGGCGAAAATAATACAGGGCGCCCGTTGCTTTTATGGACTTTTCCTTCTTTCCATAGCTTGTTTAAATCACTGCTGACATTAGCTCTGTCTAAATCCAGAAGATCTGCCAATTCCTTAGCATTCACTCCCCTATCACCGGCTATTTCTTGCAATGTCGAGAAAACCAATTCCTTCCTTTTCATTTTTATCACCCGCTGACTATTATTGTTATTAAACTTTTCTAAATGATAACAAAAACAAGCGTTGGCCTAAATCAACGCTTGTTTCTTTTGCTCATAAGCTGTTATTTTGTCATCAAGTGTTAAAGTCATAGCAATTTCATCCCGGCCGTTCATGAGCATTTCTTTGGGATAACTGTCTATATCAAAATAAGCTTGAAAAGAATGATTATCATAAACCGTTTGTTTTTCAAGATTAACGGTCAGTTTATAGTAAGGCTGTTTGGCATTTTCCAATAACTGATCGACTTCTTCTTCCTTCAATTTAATCGGCAGCACGCCGTTTTTAAAACAATTATTATAAAAAATATCCGCAAAGCTTGGCGCAATGATCACTCTAAAGCCATAATCAAGCAAAGCCCAAGGCGCATGCTCACGGGAAGATCCGCACCCGAAGTTTTGTCCGGCAACTAAAATAGAAGCATCACGATATTGCTCATTATTTAACAAAAAGTTTTCTCTTAGTTCTCCCTGATCATCAAATCGCCAATGATAAAATAAAAATTGCCCAAACCCTTGACGTTCAATGCGTTTTAAAAACTGCTTAGGGATAATTTGATCCGTATCAACATTAACTCGATTAAGTGGATAGACAATGCCTTCATATTCTCTAAGCGGCTCCATTCATATTCCCTTCTTTCTAATGCTCTGTCTTTCTTTACACCTTAGCTGTCTCAAGCTGTCTGACATCGACGAATTTCCCTGCGATCGCGGCCGCGGCTGCCATGGCCGGGCTGACCAAATGCGTGCGTGATCCATTTCCTTGCCGGCCTTCAAAGTTGCGGTTCGATGTCGATGCACACCTTTCGCCTGGCGGAACAATATCATCATTCATTGCCAAACACATGCTGCAGCCTGGTTCACGCCATTCAAATCCGGCTTCAATAAAGATCTTATCCAGCCCTTCTTTTTCCGCTTCATTCTTAACCGTTCGCGATCCTGGAACAATAAGAGCTCTAACACCCGGGTGAACTTTCCGGCCTTTAATCACTTCAGCCGCCGCCCTTAAATCACTCATTCTTGAGTTGGTGCATGACCCGATAAATACATGCTGAACACTGATGTCTTTGATAGGCATGCCGGGTTGTAGATCCATATAGGCCAATGCTTGCTTTACAGCTTGCCTCTCGCTCTTTTCTTTAATATTTTCCAGAATAGGCACTTGGCTGTTTACAGAAGCGCACATTGAAGGGTTTGTTCCCCACGTTACTTGAGGTTCTACTTCAGATGCATCGATTTCAATGGTTCGATCATATTCGGCTCCTTCATCCGTTGCCAACGCTCGCCATTCTTCAATTTTTTCTTCAAAAGCATCGCTTTGCGGTGCATGTTTTCTTCCTTTCAAGTAGGCGAATGTCTTCTCATCTGGACTGATTAACCCTGCTCTTGCACCTGCTTCAATTGACATGTTGCAGACAGTCATCCGCTCTTCCATCGACATATCGCGAATAGCTTCACCCGTATATTCTATGACAGAACCCGTGCCGACATCGACGCCGTATTTTGCAATAATTGCCAGAATCAAATCCTTTGCGGTAACGCCAAGTCCGAGCTTGCCATTGACTTTGACTTGAAGTGTTTTTGGCCTTTTTTGCCATAGCGTTTGTGTCGCTAGAACATGCTCTACTTCACTGGTGCCGATGCCAAAAGCTAGTGCCCCAAAAGCACCGTGAGTCGATGTATGGCTGTCGCCGCATACGATTGTTTTTCCCGGCTGAGTTAATCCTAGTTCCGGTCCAATAACATGGACGATGCCTTGATCCGGATGCTGAATACCTGCCAGTGCAATGCCAAATTCCCGGCAATTTTCTTCAAGCACATCCATTTGCTTTCTGGCTATTTCATCTTTAATGACATTTTGGTGGACGGTCGGGACATTGTGATCCATTGTAGCAAAGGTAAGATCAGGCCGTCTTATTTTCCTTTGATTCATCCGCAAGCCTTCAAAGGCTTGCGGTGATGTCACTTCATGAACGAGATGGAGATCAATATAAAGCAAATCCGGTTTGCCAATTTCTTTGTGCACAATATGTCGTTCCCAAATCTTATCAATGATGGTTTTTGGCTGCATGAAACATCTTCCTTTCTGCGAAATCCAAAAGTGCTGGGATGCGTTTATCTTTTTGATTATTTCTTCTATACGTAGGCTGAAAGAATACCGGATATTGCATGATTTTCATTCAGTTTATCCATGACTTTATCAATCATTTCCTTCGTGCCGATGCATTTTCCGCTGATGCCTACATCAGGCGTGCAATAGCCTTGATTTAAAACTTCAGTGACTGCCGATTCAACAGCATGCGCCTCTTTCTCTAAATGAAAGGAGTATTTAAGCATCATAGCAGCTGACAAAATCATAGCTAACGGATTGGCCTTGTTTTCACCGGCAATATCCGGGGCCGAGCCGTGCACAGGTTCATACAAGCCTGCACTGTCGCTGCGAAGACTGGCAGATGGCAGCATCCCAAGCGATCCTGCAATCATAGACGCTTCATCACTCAAAATATCACCAAACATATTTTCTGTTACAACAACATCAAATGTCTCTGGATGATGAATCAGTTTCATAGCGGTTGAGTCAACAAGCATATGCTCAACTTCAACGTCTGGATATTTTACTGATATCTGATCTACAATCTCGCGCCACATCCGGCTTGATTCAAGTACATTGGCTTTATCAACAGAAGTTAATTTTTTTCTTCTCACTCTAGCAAGCTGAAAGGCCTTTTCTACAATTCTTTCAATCTCTTTAACATCATATTGCAGCGTATCAACGGCGATATCTTGATTTTCGCCGCGTCTTTCGCTTTTTCCAAAATATATTCCCCCGGTAAGCTCTCTGACTATCATAAGATCAACATTTTCAATGACTTCGCGTTTTAATGGCGAGGCATTCACCAGCTGTCGATAGGCGGTTACTGGACGAAGGTTGGCAAACAGCCCCATCTCTTTGCGAAGTCCAAGCAATCCCTTTTCCGGACGAATATCTGATGGAACATCTGACCACTTCGGCCCGCCGACAGCTCCTAAAAGAATCGCATCGCTTTCCTTACAGATATCTAATGTTTCAGGGGGAAGCGGATTCCCCACAGCGTCAATAGCCGCGCCGCCAATCAAACCTTCTGTGAATTCGAACTTATGATCAAAGCAGTCAGCAACAGCTTTTAGTACACGGACCGCTTCTTCCATAACTTCTTGACCGATACCGTCTCCAGGCAAAACTGCGATTCTTTTTTTCATTCGAATAGCCTCCCCATTTAATATTTAAAGGTTTACTTTTTGCTTAACCATTGATTCATTAACTATTGAACGATTAACAGCATTAAGATAAGCTTTGGCAGAAGCCTCTAAAACATCCTGAGCCGAGCCTCTTCCGCCTGATTCAACACCATCATATATGGCTTTAACATGAACTTCCGCTAAGGCGTCTCTTCCGCCGCCGATTGATTTGATTTGATAATCTACCAATTCTAACGGCTCCGCTACTATTCTCTCGATGGTGTTATAAATCGCTTCTACACTGCCGGCGCCGGTTGCAGCTTCTTCTATATAAGTCCCGTCAGGCGCAGTAACCGCAACCGTTGCTGTTTGTATGTTATTTGTTCCATACTGAAGCTGAAGGCTTTCCAATTCGTATTTTTTCATATCTTTTGTTTCTGTTTGTTTTTCAGTTAAAATATCAAAGAGATCATCTTCAGTAATTTCTTTTTTCTTGTCGGTGAGTGCTTTGAAAGCATCAAATACTTCATTTAATTTATCTTCACTGAGTTCAAATCCAAGGGCTTTTATTTTATTCTTAACAGCGTGGCGTCCGGAATGTTTTCCTAATACTAGCCTGTTAGAAGAAACACCGATCAGCTCCGGCGTTATAATTTCATAGGTTGATGCTTCCTTTAAAACACCGTCTTGGTGAATGCCGGATTCATGGGCAAACGCATTTTCACCGACTACCGCTTTATTTCCCGGAACGACCATGCCCGTTAATTTGCTGATTAATTGACTCGTTTTCTTAATCTCATTTAATTTCAATCTTGTTTCTGCCTGATAATGGTCATTTCTGATATGCAATGCTACTGCGATTTCTTCGATTGCCGAATTTCCCGCGCGTTCGCCGATACCATTAATCGTTCCTTCAACTTGTGCGGCACCATTTTCAATGGCAGCGAGGGAATTAGCAACGGCCATTCCAAGATCATCATGACAATGAGCTGATAATTTAACATTTCCAATATTCGGAACATTATTCCTTAAGAAAGCAAACAACCCGCCGTATTCTTGTGGGCTTCGGTATCCAACCGTATCAGGGACATTAATTACAGAAGCGCCTGCTTTAATGACTTCAGTGATGATTTTAACAAGGAACCATTTATCGGAACGGCAGGCATCTTCAGCCGACCATTGAACAACCGAGAATTTTTGTTTAGCATATTTCACTGCACTAACCGCAGATTCGAGCACTTCATCCGGTGTCATTTTAAGCTTATAGGTCATATGGATTGGCGAAGTAGCAAGGAAAATGTGGATACGCGGCTCCTCGGAATTCTTTAAAGCTTCCCAAGCCGCATCGATATCGCGTTTATTTGCTCTGGCTAATCCTGTCACTGAACTGTTCTTAATCGTTTCCGCAATCGTCTTTACCGCTTGGAAATCACCTTTTGAGGAAGCGGGAAATCCCGCTTCCATGATATCTACTCCCAGACGTTCCAGCTGCTTGGCAATCTCCAGCTTTTCTAATACATTCAAATTCACGCCTGCGGTCTGCTCGCCATCCCGGAGTGTTGTGTCGAAAATATCAATTTTTTGCATTTGCAACCACTTCCTCTTGTTTAGCTTTTTTTCTAATGAATGGCATTAATTTTCGCAACTCTCTGCCGACAACCGCAATTTGGTGATTATTTTCTTGTTCGTTGATCGCGTTGAATTGCGGACGATTGACCTGGTTTTCCAAGATCCAGCCTTTGGCAAATTTGCCGTCTTGAATATCTTTTAAGACACCTTTCATGTTTTCTTTAACGTGTTCATCGATTACTCGAGGACCTGACACAAAATCGCCCCATTGAGCGGTGTCAGAACAAGAATAGCGCATATTTTCAAAACCGCCTTCATAGATCAAATCAACGATAAGCTTCATTTCATGCAGACATTCAAAGTAAGCAATTTCCGGCTGATAGCCTGCTTCAACTAATGTTTCAAACCCGGCCTTAATTAATGAAGTTAAACCGCCGCATAGCACAGCTTGCTCGCCGAAAAGGTCGGTTTCAGTTTCTTCTTTGAAAGTCGTTTCCAAAACGCCTGCCCGCGTTGCACCGATACCTTTTGCATAAGCAAGCGCTGTTTCCTTCGCTTCGCCTGAAGCATCTTGATAAACTGCTATCAATGCTGGAACGCCTGCGCCTTCAGTAAATGTTCTGCGAACAAGGTGTCCAGGGCCTTTTGGCGCAACCATGAAAACATCAACATCTTTTGGAGGCGTGATTTGGCTGAAATGAATGTTAAAGCCGTGAGCAAAGGCGATTGCGTTTCCAGCTTGTAAAGCAGGTTCAATTTCTTCTTTGTAAACGTTTGTTTGATGCTCATCCGGAAGAAGAATCATGATAACATCCGCGTCTTCTGCAGCTTCTCTTACTGTTTTTACTGTAAAGCCGTCTTTTTCCGCTTGATCAGCGGACTTTCCTGGTCTAGCGCCAATCACAACATCAAAACCATTTTCCTTTAAATTCAGCGCATGAGCATGGCCTTGTGAACCATAGCCCACAACCGCAATTTTTTTCCCTCTTAATACTGCCTCTTGAACGTTATTGTCATAATACACTTTTGTCATTTTTCCATCTTTCCTTTCTGTATTTGTCTCATTGATTTGATTTATTTTAAAAGAGAGTACGAATTTAAATCAGTAATTTGTTTTTGTGACCCTCTTAAAAAAGCGGTTAAACCCGTTCTTGATAATTCTTTAATCCCATAAGGCCTGAGCAAATCGATTATTGCCTCAATTTTGTCTGTGTCCCCCGTCACTTGAATAGTGATGCTTTCACGGCTGACATCAATAATTGACGCTCTGAAAGGTTCAACAATACCGGAAATTTCACTTCTGGTTTGTGCGCTGCTCAACACTTTAATGAGAGCAAGTTCCCTCGCGACAATCGCTTGATCTGTAATGTCGGAAACTTTAATCACATCGATTTGCTTATTTAATTGTTTTGTCAGTTGTTCAATTTGCTGTTCACTGTCAACATTGACAACAAAGGTCATTTTCGAAATGCCGTCATTTTCTGTTCGGCCGACAGTGATGCTGTCTATATTAAATTGTCTTTTAGTCATAAGCCCGGTGACGCGGTTCAGAACACCGCTCCGGTTTAAGACCGTTGCTGTCACTATTCGTTTCATGGTTTCACCCCAATCATCTCGTGATGTCCTTTCCCAGGCGCAATCATTGGATAGACATTTTCACCGGCCTTTATCCTGCAGTCAATTAACACTGGTTCTTTGGCCGTTATGGTTTCATGAAAAACAGATTCAGCTTCTTGTTCATTTATCACGCGAATCCCTCTAATGCCATAACTTTCTGCCAATTTAACAAAATCCGGTTGAACAGGAATGATTGAATGGGAATATCTTTCCTCATAAAAGGTTTCCTGCCATTGCCTTACCATACCAAGCGCCTCATTATTCAAAATGACAATTTTAATAGGGAGATTTAATTCTTTAACGACTGATAGTTCTTGAAGCGTCATTTGAAATCCGCCATCTCCTATTAAAGCCACGACGTTTTCTTCAGGGAAAGCTAATTGAGCGCCAATGGCAGCCGGAAATCCAAATCCCATCGTTCCTAACCCGCCGGAAGTTACCCAGCGATGCGGCTGTTTAAATGGATAATATTGCGCTGCCCACATCTGATGCTGGCCAACGTCCGTCGTTACGATTGCATTGCCGTTTGTATATTGATGCACCATTTCTATTAATCTTTGTGGCAGAAGCCCTTGTTCACCTTTGTTATACCAAAGCGGAAAATCGTTTCTGTATTGATTTAAACACCGGCGCCAATTATCGGTATCTGTCTTCATGTCCTCTTCGAGAAGCTTAACTAATGCCTCTTTGGCATCGGCGACAACCGGAATATGTGTATTCACATTTTTGCCGATTTCGGCGGGATCAACATCAATATGAGCAACCTTTGCACGCGGTGCAAAATGTTTGAGATTTCCTGTTAATCTATCATCAAAACGCGCTCCTATATTAATTAGTAGATCTGTTTCATGCAGCGCCATGTTGGCAGCATATACACCATGCATTCCCGCCATACCGAGGAATAATGGGTGATCTGCCGGGAAACTTCCTAAGCCGAGAAGTGTACTCGTCACAGGGATCTGGTAACGTTCTGCAAATTCAGTCAAATCATACGAAGCCTTAGCATGCAGGACGCCCGCCCCTGCTAAAATGACCGGTCTATCAGCCTGAGACAGCGCTTCTGATAATTTCTTAATTTGCAAATAATTCGGGGTTAAATTCGGCTGATAACCCGGTAAATGAATATCAGGTTCAAAATGTGCAACTGCCTTTCCCTGCGAAATATTTTTGGGAATGTCGATCAGCACCGGCCCCGGCCGGCCTGTTGTTGCAATATGGAAAGCTTCTTTCACAAGCCTTGGCAATTCTTTCATATCACTGACTTGGACATTATATTTTGTTATTGGCATTGTAATGCCCATAACATCTGCTTCTTGAAATGCATCAGTTCCAATGACGTCTTGGGCAACTTGACCTGTAAAGATGACAAGCGGCAAAGAATCCATCATAGCATCGGCAATGCCCGTTACCAAATTAGTCACGCCCGGTCCGGATGTTGCAATGACTACACCAGGCTTGCCAGAGACTCGCGCGTAGCCTTCTGCGGCGTGGATGGCCCCTTGTTCGTGGCGGGTCAATACATGTTTGATCGGATTTTTATAAAGTGCATCATAGATAGGCAAAACCGCACCGCCGGGATATCCAAAAATAATCTCTGCTCCTTCGTTTATAAGAGATTGGATTAAGATATCTGCTCCGTTCATTTCGGCCGATGCCGTTTTATCAACACTTGTTTTAACAGCCACCAATTGTCCCTCCCATTATTTTTTTAGTCAATAAATTGTTTTAGTTATTAAACAAATAAAAAAGCCTTTTCTCCCCTTGCACACAACATACACTCGTATATGGTGTGTCGCATTGGGGTGAAAAGACTCTTTTCCACGGTACCACCCAATTTCACGGCGCCCTCGCGAACGCCGCCTCAGCAACAATCAAATCATTTGATTGTTGAGTGATATTAACGAATATCATAAAGATACCCGGTTCAACCTACTAGATTGCCGTTCAGCTGAACACTCTGAGGCGATGTCGTATATAAGAGACATTGCCGGTTTCCACCTGCCCGGCTCTCTGTGAATGTCTGACCTTATAACTTTTACCTCTTCATCGTTTTTAGCGGATATGTTGTTTTTAAGTTTTATATTTTCATAATGCCGCCTGTATTGGCTGATGTGACAAGCTTTGCATATCTGGCAAGATACCCCTTTTTAATTTTGGGTTCCGGCGCTTGCCAATTCTTTCGTCTTCTTTCCATTTCTTCTTCTGTCTCAAGAATATTAATCGTCCGCTTTGTCAAATCAATAAAAATCTGGTCACCATTTTCTATTAATGCAATCGGACCGCCTTCAGCCGCCTCAGGTGAGATGTGGCCTACCGCTATTCCCCTTGTAGCACCTGAAAAACGCCCGTCTGTAATCAAAGCCACTTTCGTACCGAGCCCTCTGCCCATAATGGAGGATGTCGGAGCAAGCATCTCCGGCATTCCCGGACCGCCTTTCGGACCTTCATAGCGAATGACGACGACATGCCCTGCATGTACGGTACCGTTATCAATGCCTTTTTGCGCTTCCTCTTGGGAATTGAAGACGATAGCCTCTCCCAAGAAGGTTTTTATTGATGGATCAACTGCGCCAACTTTAATCACCGCGCCGGCCGGGGCAATGTTTCCATATAAAATGGAAAGGCCGCCGACAGGGCTGTACGGATTATCTTTTTCCCTGATAACCTCTTTGTTAACAATTTCCGCATCCTTCACATTTTCATAAATTGTTTTTCCGGTTATCGTTATTCTGTCACGGTGAATCGCGCCGTCAACTTTGCAAAGTTCTTTAATAATGGCGCTGATGCCGCCCGCTTCATGAACATCCTGCATAGAATAATCCGAAGCCGGCATAATTTTCGCTAAGTATGGCACCCGCTCAGCGACTTCGTTAATGCGGTTGAGATCATAATCAATTTCTGCTTCATTAGCCAATGCCAATGTGTGCAGTACCGTATTTGTCGAACCGCCCATAGCCATATCTAAAGCAAAAGCGTCATCAATGGCTTCTTCAGTAATAATATCGCGCGGCCGGATGTCTTTTTTAATTAAATCCATTAAATAGTTAGCAGCGTCGTATATAAGTCGATGCCGCTCTTCAGAAGTTGCGACAATTGTCGCATTTCCCGGCGGTGTTACGCCAAGGATTTCCATCAATGAATTCATCGAATTGGCTGTAAACATTCCCGAACAAGAACCGCAAGTTGGACAAGCGCTGGTTTCAAGTTCTAAAAGCTCTTCAGTCGATATTCTGCCTGACTTGTGTGCGCCAACCCCTTCAAATACTGAAGTTAACGATAAATTTCGGCCTGTTTTTGAACGGCCGGCTTCCATCGGCCCTCCCGATACAAACACAGCAGGGACATTCGTTCTCGCAGATGCCAACAGCATGCCAGGCGTAATTTTATCACAATTCGGAATATAAAAAACACCGTCGAACCAGTGAGCGTTGATAACCGTTTCAGCCGCATCAGCGATAATTTCCCGGCTTGGAAGCGAATATCTCATGCCAATGTGCCCCATTGCTATTCCATCATCAACGCCGATGGTATTAAATTCAAAAGGGATTCCGCCTGCTTCCCTGATTGCATCCTTAACCACTTCAGCAAACTTATTTAAATGCTTGTGTCCTGGAATGATATCAACATATGAATTGCAAA
The DNA here is from genome assembly GCF_016908855.1 of Scopulibacillus daqui. Classification (GTDB taxonomy): domain Bacteria; phylum Bacillota; class Bacilli; order Bacillales; family Sporolactobacillaceae; genus Scopulibacillus_A; species Scopulibacillus_A daqui. The sequence continues at coordinate 65,638 of NZ_JAFBER010000006.1, forward strand.
CACCGATAAACGGCTTTGACAAATCTTCTGTTTTTACACCCGCTGCATGCAATAAACTTCGATGCGGAGCGCGATCAATGCCTTTTTTTATCATGTCGCTGCGCATACAATCCACCCTCTTCTGCAATATCAATGATCTGATTTGAATTTTATTTTGAACGCAGACTTTCGATCCTTTAGTGACCCTATCACGAAAATCTATGACAATGAAATGCTTTTTAGACGCCTATGTAACTTGGGGTTTTGACGATAAAAACGGTGTCGCCCATCCTTCAGCGATACAGCCGTCATCATTCATTGTTTGCGCCTCTAACATCCGCTGTATACGGTTTAAGATTCTCTAAATCATTATTTAGATTATTTAGAGATTTCGCTTTGCAGCTCAAAACATTTGAGCGATTTCAGCGAGTCGTTGACTTGTTTTGTTTGATTAATTGTGAATCATATTACGCTTTTTTGCGGAGGCGGTCAACACCTATTTTTAATTTTTTTGACTCTTTTGATTAATGAGTATATATTGAAATCGCTTACAACCTTGTCATTGCTTTACTTATATAAAAATTGTGACTTGATTGTAAATTTTTTTGAAACGGTTTCAATCGGTTTCCACACCTTTCCAAACAAGGCATCTCAAGCTTTCTCTACTAGCTAAAATATCATTTAGCGTGGGAAAATAAATTTTAAATTTTTTATAAAATGATCTTGTATAACTGAAGGATCACCGATATAATGTCCACTAACAGAAAACATTTGTCTCTTTTACAAATACAGGAGTGATAAATAATGGATCATGTATCGGTAGGTTTATTAGGATTTGGAACTGTCGGCACCGGCGTCGTTCATTTGCTTACAGATGATCAAGAAAAGCTGAAGGAGCGCACTGGGTGTTCAATCCATATTGAAAAAATACTTGTCCGGGATAAAGACAAAATAAGAAAAATCAAACTTGATAACCGCTGTCTGACTCAAGATGCCAGAGATATTATAGATAATCCGAATATCGATATTGTCATCGAAGTCATGGGGGGCATTAACAAAGCGCGTGAATATATTTTACAGGCCTTAAGAAACAAAAAGCATGTCATTACAGCAAATAAGGATCTTATGGCTCTCCATGGGAGCGAACTGCTTCAAACTGCTGCAGATAACCATTGTGATTTATATTATGAGGCAAGCGTCGGCGGCGGCATTCCGATTATCCGCAGCTTAACAGAGGGGCTTGCAGCAGACCGTATTCAAAAGATCATCGGCATCGTTAACGGCACGACAAACTATATATTAAGCAAAATGAGCCAACAGCCAGTTTCGTATGAAGAAGTGCTCAGGGAAGCACAAGCACTAGGCTTTGCAGAAGCGGACCCGACATCTGATGTTGAAGGACTGGACGCCGCGAGAAAAATGGTGATTTTAAGCCATCTTGCCTATTCAATACCGGTAAATCTGGAAGATGTAACGATTGAAGGGATTACCCAAGTAGAGCAAGAAGATATTACTTACAGCAAAAAGCTTGGCTATACGATCAAATTAATCGGTATTGCAGAATATGAAAATCATTTGATTGATATCAGCGTTCAGCCGACATTATTGCCGATTCAGCATCCATTGGCCTCTGTTGAAAATGAATATAATGCCGTTTATGTATATGGCGAATCGTGCGGCGAAACAATGTTTTACGGACCGGGAGCAGGTGAATTGCCAACCGCTACCGCTGTCGTTTCCGATCTGATCACTGTCGTCAAAAACCTTAGCCTTGGCATTACAGGCCATCATATTTTTCTTCCAAATTTAAAAAAGCAATGTAAACCAGCGGAAGCCATTGCCAGCCGATATTTTTTAAGAATGCATGTCTTTGACAAGCCGGGAGCATTTTCTAAAGTCAGCCATTTATTCAAGGAACAGGGCATTAGTTTGGAAAAGTTAATCCAAGAGCCATTAATTAGAGGCGAAAAAGCTGAAGTGGCCATTATTACCCATGAAACGAACAAGCAGGCATTCGAAAATACTTGCCAGCTTTTGAAAGATCTTGATGTTGTTAGTGATGTCAAAAGCTATTATCGTGTTGAGGGGATGAATTAAATGTTATGGCAGGGACTTATTTCTACTTATCAAAATTTTTTACCAGTTAATGAAAAAACCCCAAGACTCACTTTAATGGAGGGAAATACGCCATTAATTCCTTTGGAGAAATTATCTCAACAATGGGGTGCGGAGATTTATGCCAAATATGAGGGCCTGAATCCAACCGGCAGCTTTAAAGACCGCGGAATGGTTCTAGCTGTTGCTAAAGCAAAAGAAGCAGGAGGACAAGGCGTGATTTGCGCTTCCACAGGAAATACGGCCGCGTCAGCCGCCGCGTACAGTGCCCGGGCTAATATGGAATGCTTAATTGTTATTCCTAAAGGTAAAATCGCCCTGGGCAAGCTTGCTCAAGCCGTTATGTACGGTGCAAAAATCTACGAAGTGGACGGCAATTTTGATGATGCTTTAGAAATCGTCAGATACACCGCTCAGCATTCTTCTTATCATTTGGTCAACTCTGTTAATCCCTACCGCCTTGAAGGCCAAAAAACAGCCGCTTTTGAAGTTTGTGAACAACTAGGCGGCGCGCCGGATATTCTTGCGATCCCTGTCGGCAATGCCGGGAATATATCTGCTTACTGGAAGGGCTTTAAAGAACTTCATGAACGAAATCAAATGTCTTTGCCGCAAATGCGCGGATTCGAAGCAGAAGGTTCAGCGGCAATTGTTAAGAATAAAGTCATTGAACAGCCTGAAACGATCGCTACAGCAATAAGAATCGGGAACCCTGCCAGCTGGCATCTGGCTGTCGAAGCTGCGAAAGACTCAAAAGGAAAAATTGACAGCGTTACGGATGAGGAAATTTTGGCTGCCTATAAAACACTGGCAAAAGAAGAAGGCCTATTTGCGGAGCCGGCATCTTGCGCATCTCTTGCCGGCATTAAGAAACAGATTGAAACAGGAGAAATCAAACAAGGCGCGAAAATCGTTGCCGTATTAACAGGAAATGGCCTTAAAGACCCTGAAACAGCCATGGATACTTTAACCGTTCAGCCCACCCTGTTAAAAGCTGAAAAAAACCAATTGCTTGATGTTATAGGAGAAGGTGTTGCAAAGTGAATCAGCTTCCATTTCAAATAAGAGTACCCGGCAGCACTTCAAACCTTGGGCCGGGGTTTGATTCAATTGGCCTTGCCGTCAACCGCTATCTTTACCTTAATGTTGAAGCTGCAGACAGCTGGCATATTGCCTTTGATCAAAATCCGGTTAACTTGCCTGAAGCAGAAGAAAATATTATATATCAAGCTGCCCAAATGGTCAGCGAAAAATATAATAAAAAACTATTGCCTTTATCCGTAACCATGCAAAGTGACATTCCTCTCGCCAGAGGACTTGGCAGCAGTGCTGCAGCCATTGTCGCTGGGGTGGAAATCGCTAATATCATACATGAACTTCAATTATCAAAACAGGAAAAGGCGCATTTAGCCAGCTGCTTTGAAGGGCATCCTGATAATGCAACGGCTTCTGTTTACGGCGGACTAACCGTGTCGCTTCATACTGAGCAAAAAACTGAAACTGTCGCATTGCCTGCGCCTGATATTGATTTAATAGCCATGATTCCATCGGCAGAACTTAAAACTAAGGATTCCCGCAATGTGCTGCCGGAATCTTTATCGTACAGCGAAGCCATTAAAGGAAGTGCAGTCGGAAACGTCCTAGTTGCGGCGATTTTGCAAAATAATTGGGAACTAGCCGGTAAAATGATGGATCAAGATGTATTTCATCAGCCTTATCGGGAGTCTCTTGTACCCGATCTCCCAACAATAGCCGCTTTAGCCCGGGATTTCGGGGTCCTTGGCACAGCTTTAAGCGGTGCAGGTCCTACAATTAATTGCTTTATCCCCAAAGGTAAAGGTGAATATATCGCATCGATATTGAAAACGGCATTTCCAGAGTACCATTGCGAAATACTTTCTCCTGTAAATCATGGGGTTTGGAGATTAGCTGAAGAAGAAAAAACTTTTTAAGTAAAATATACCTTATCAGCTCAAAAATGTTGTTAAAAAATATCATTGCATGGACCTCTTTTTTCGGGAAAAGATAAAAGAAAAAGGGGGTCCTTAATTTGAAGCAGAATGTTGAAGGAAGATATACCAAATATGTCTGGATAGTTATCGTTATTGCCGCTCTTATTTATGGGGTCGGTTATGTATGGATAAGGATGCGGTAATTAATGACATCAAATGTTCCCTGAAACCGGGAACATTTTTTATACGCAAGGTATTGAGTTGAGATTTGAAACAGTTGTACCGCGCTGACATATTTTTTATTAAAACTTAATTAATGTCTTTGATCAATCCTTCTGTAGATTTGCCTTCCGCCTATATTCCATTCCTTTGCCCTTATCTTTCAAAGCACAATACTTATAGTCCCGGTAATCATATTTAAATGCAAACGGTTTTGTTTAAAAAATATTTTGTTATAAAATATTTAACGTTGAAAGCATTTTCAAAAGGTTTAATGCCATAAAATTTTACCTTAATAATGAAGGGACTGATGATTTAACCTGCAATCATTTATTCATTAAATATATTAAGGGTAAGGGAGTTACTTTCAAATGTATAGTGTATTTGGACTAAGTCATCACACCAGCTTACTTTTATATGCACTTGTTGCCATCATTCTCCTCATTGTCCTCATTGCAAAAGTAAAATGGAACCCTTTTGTTGTTCTTATTCTTGTTTCCATTTTATTAGGTCTTGTTGCGGGAATGAAATTTCCTGATATTGTTAAATCTGTTCAAGACGGCGTCGGGAGCCAACTGGGGTCTATTGCTGTAATTATCGGACTCGGTACGATGCTTGGCAAAATGATGTCGGAATCCGGAGGGGCTGATATTATTGCCAGTACACTGATTAAGCGGTTTGGTGAAAAAAATGTTCACTGGGCAATGATGTTCGTCGCATTAATTGTCGGCATTCCGGTCTTTTTTGAAGTCGGGTTAATTCTTTTAATACCGCTTGTTTTTACAATTGCACGGAAAGCCAATATGTCCTTATTGCAAATTGGGATCCCGCTGGCAGCCGGTCTCTCTTCAGTTCATGGCCTTCTCCCGCCGCATCCTGCACCAATGATCGCCATAGATGCTTTTCATGCAAGCATTGGAAAAACTATTGGCTATGCGTTCATAGTCGCTATTCCAACAGCGATCATTGCTGGCCCGGTTTTCGGGACATTCATTGGCAAAAGAATCAAATTATCGCCGTCAACAGAACTCGCCAAGCAATTTTCTAGAAAAGACAACCATTTTAAAACGACTGGTTTCGGGATCACATTATTCACTATATTGATTCCAGTTATTTTAATGCTTTTAAGCGCGGTCGTTGATGTTGCTGCCAAAGGAAATAATACAGTTAAAACGATTTTTGACTTTATCGGAAATCCAATTGTGGCATTAATTGTTGCTGTCATTTTTTCTTTTTTTTCACTGGGTTATTCGAAAAAAATGTCCAGAGAAGATGTTTCTAAATTTACTTCGCAATGCTTGGCGCCTACGGCATCAATTATTTTAATTATTGGAGGCGGCGGCGCATTTAAGACTGTGCTTATTAACAGCGGTGTCGGCAATGCTATTGCTGATATTGCATCGCATACCAACATTTCACCGCTTTTATTTGCATGGCTGGTTGCTGCGCTCATCCGTATTGCAACAGGTTCTGCAACAGTAGCTATGACTACTGCCGCCGGAATTGTTACACCGATCATTGCTCAAGCTCCGGACGTAAATTTACCATTGCTCGTACTCGCTACCGGCTCTGGTTCACTGATTTTATCGCATGTAAACGATGCTGGTTTCTGGATGGTCAAGGAGTTCTTTAATATGTCTGTTTCGCAAACATTCAAATCATGGACCGTTATGGAAACGCTTATTTCTGTCGTTTCGATCATTATTATATTAATACTGAATGTTATTTTATAGTGCATTTTGATGAAATGAGGGGTTTTTTGTGAAAGAATCTACATATATGATAGGTGTAGACATTGGAACAACAAGTACAAAAGCCGTTCTCTTTGCAAAGGATGGCAAAATCGCTGCCCAACACGCCGTTGGTTATCCATTATACAGCCCAACGCCGTCGGTGGCTGAACAAGATCCTGATGACATTTATCAAGCCGTCATTGAGTCGATTAAACAAATCATGTTAAAAAGTGCAATAGATCCAATTAACTTAGCGCTTGTTTCCTTTAGTTCAGCGATGCATAGTGTGATAGCTGTTGATAAAAACAGCCGGCCATTGACTAAAAGCATTACATGGGCAGATAACAGAAGTTTTTCTTATGCTGAGAAACTCAAAAATGAATTTAATGGACATGACATTTACTTGCGCACCGGTACACCAATTCATCCGATGTCGCCATTATCTAAACTTTTCTGGCTGAGAAATGAGCACCGCGAAACTTTTAAGAAAACCTATAAATTCATTGGCATTAAAGAATATGTCTTTTTTAAACTGTTTGGACAATATATCGTCGATTATTCTATTGCTTCAGCTATGGGCATGTTTAATTTAAAAGCACTTGATTGGGATCAGGAAGCGTTAGATATTGCCGGCCTTTCCCCTGATCAGCTATCAAAGCTTGTCCCGACAACACATGTTATGAAACATTTAGATCCAAAAGCGGCTCATGCTATGGGAATTAGAACTGATACACCTTTTGTCGTTGGAGCAAGTGATGGCGTCTTATCAAATCTTGGACTAGATGCAATTAAACCGGGGGTTGTCGCTGTAACAATCGGAACAAGCGGTGCTGTCCGCGCTATAAGCGGCCGGCCAGTTACAGATCCAAAAGGAAGAACCTTCTGCTATGCTTTAACAGAAAATCATTGGATTGTCGGCGGCCCGGTTAACAACGGCGGATTGACGTTCCGATGGGTTCGCGACCAGCTTGGCGACGCTGAAATAGAAAAAGCTAAGCAGCAAGGGCTTGATCCTTACGATATATTAACTAAGCGAGCGGCAAAAATAGCCCCTGGTTCCGATGGCCTTTTATTCCACCCTTATATGGCTGGCGAACGCGCCCCATTATGGAACGCTGATGCACGCGGATCATTCTTCGGCCTCGCCCTTCATCATACCCGCGACCATCTCATACGCGCCGTTCTTGAAGGAGTTATATTTAATATTTATGGTGTCCTTCTCGCCCTTCAGGAACTTATTGGCATGCCGGAAAGCGTTCAGGCAGCGGGGGGATTTGCCCGCTCCGAACTGTGGCGCCAAATCATGGCCGATATTTTTGGACAAAATGTAACCATACCGGAAAGCTTTGAAAGTTCATGTCTAGGAGCGGCTGTTCTAGGTCTGTATGCAATAGGAGAGATTGATTCTCTTGATGTGGTCAGTGATATGATCGGCATCACCCACAAACACCAGCCTATTCCGGAAAACGTCGAAGTCTATAATGAACTCAAACCTATTTTTTTATCGTTTTCACGAAGAATGGCCGAAGAATATCATCGCATTGCCGATTTTCAAAGAAATCATTTAGAAAAATAACGCTCAACGTAAAATAATGATATAGAAAAGGCCGGCTCTAGCAGTCCTTTACGACTTTTTGAGCCGGCCTCTAATATTATTGAATGAACTTATAAACCATATATAAAGAAAAGAAAAAGAAATATCAAAAATAATATTAGCCCTGAAATGACTGCAAATCTGTCAAATTTAGTTTTTCTTTTAACTAGGCCAATAAATCCAAATAATAAACTTGCAAGCGAAAGAGTCAGGAGCCAATATGAGGGTTTAACGATAACTATTAAAAGGGCGGTAATTAACCATATTGGTACAACTATTTTAAGCTTTTTCATCCAATTAGGACAATCCTTTCATGATGTCATGATTGACTTAAGCAACTAGTGTGAATTGTTATACAGAATAAATTACTATTTTAGTCAACTGTTGTAATTAAAAAAAAAGTCAATTCCTTTGCGGCTTCTCCAAATTTTGTTCGGTGATCTCCGCATTTTGCTCGCTTTTCTTTTCTCCGTTCCAGCTTCTGATTGAGTGAGTTCATGTATGTGCTCTAGTGTTTCTTGGATTTTTTCCTTTAATTTTGCTTCGAATTTCTCTGCCGATTTTTTCCATAAAAAAGAATACTTATTGGCATTGGCTTCAATCTTAGTGCCATCAAAAAGTAGTTTCCATCGTAATGTATCCGTCTTTAATTAATTGCAGAATCATGGTCTCAAATAAATCATCCATTAAGACTTTCATCCGTTCGCCGCGGAATTCATTGATCGTGCGAAAGTCTGGTTGCTGCATCGCCGCCAACCACATGGCAGGGATATTTTCTCTTGTCAATTTTTCGATGCCGCGACAAGAGTAAACCTTTTGGGAATAAGCATAGAGAATGATTTTAAGCATCATTTTCGGATGATAGGAACTTCTGCCGCCGCCTTTATAATGAGAAAACAATTGGTCATCTGGCACAGCTTCAACCATTTCATCCACCACACGTGCGGCATGATGCTCTGGTATGAGTGCTTCAATATCAAAAATAGCTTGAACTTGACGGTTATTATATGGTTTGAAAGTAGGGGCTAATTGTCTTTTGGGGTTCTTTTTATCCTCTGCCTCTTGAAGAAATGTTATTTGTGTGTTATAATTTTCGATAGTAGTCGTTTGATTACTCATAAAAAAACCGTCCTTTCTTTAAATGTTGTGTGGTAACTTCATTTTACAATATTGGACGGTTTTTTTGTGTACTTTTTTAAATAAAAAACGAAAACTCGCCGAAACGGCGAGTTTTTGATGTTTTAGTAAACGTAAGCAGCACCAACGATGATCAATAAGATAAATAGGACGACGATAAGCGCGAAACCTGCGCCCATTCCATAGCCGCCATATCCGCAGCCGCAGCCACCTGCGTAACCCATAAGACTACACCCCCTTTTTTAGGTGTATACTATAAGTTATGCACTTTCGGCTTTTTGGTTATGGACAAAAGTAAAATCAAACAATAAATTTTTTGCTTTTCCGGCAGGCGCATCTATACCCCGAGCTGAAACAGCGATGTCTTAAAGCTGTAACTTTACATGAATGGGATTAAGCATAAATTGCAGCCTGTGATTTAAGAGTATTCATAAATTCATGGAATTGCGGAATGTCCATTTGTTGAGCGGCATCTGACAAGGCTGTTGCCGGATCAGGGTGCACCTCGGCCATTACAGCATCAGCGCCAATCGCTATCGCCGCCTTAGCTGCAGGCAAAAGCAAATCTCTTCTGCCGGTAGAATGGGTCACATCAACCGCAACAGGTAAATGTGTCTCTTGCTTTAGAATTGGGACTGCAGAAATATCTAAAGTGTTTCTTGTCGCTTTTTCATAAGTGCGAATGCCTCTCTCGCATAAAATAATCCGACTGTTGCCCCGAGAGATGATATATTCCGCTGCAAACATAAATTCTTCAATAGTAGCCGATAAACCGCGTTTCAATAGAACAGGTTTGTTAACTGAACCCGCTGCTTTCAATAAGTCAAAGTTCTGCATATTTCTAGCGCCTATTTGAATAATATCCAAGTACTCGACAGCAGCTTCAATATCATTTGGATGCGTAATTTCGCTGATGACCGCCAAATCTAATTCGTCTGCCACCTGCTTTAAAATTTTTAAGCCTTCGATCCCAAGTCCCTGAAAATCATATGGGGATGTTCTTGGCTTAAAGGCGCCGCCGCGCATCAGCTTTAACCCTTGTTCTTTAAGCGCCAGAGCGACTTCTTTTACTTGTTCATAGCTTTCCACCGCACAAGGCCCCATTACGAAGTGCGGACGGCCGTCTCCAATATTTTCACCTTTAACATTAACGATCGTGTCTTCAGGCTTTTTCTTTCTAGAAACTAACAATGCTTTACGATTATCAGCTTCCTGAAGTTCAAGACTTGCTTTATAAATTTGTTTAAATAAGTGCTGGACTGTTGACGTTGTAAACGGCCCATTATTTTTCTCGGCAACCGTGTCCAATAATTTGCGTTCGCGAACAGGATCATATCGTTTAATGCCTTGCTCATCTTTTACTTTGCCGATATTTTTTACAATTTCTCCTCTTTTGTTGAGCAGATCTAACAATTGCAGATCAATGTCATCAATTTGTTTGCGAAGACTTTCAAGGTTTTGTCCTGACATAAGTAACCCTCCTTAAACTCAATTGAAAGCACGATATTTTAGTACTTCAACGCTTAAAATCGCTAAAATCATTTTATACACAACGCCAATATTAAGTACCAAAAATAGGCGCTCAATGCTTTAATCGTGCTAAAAAATTGTTGTTATTGCTCCATAAGATAAACAACCTGCACCAAAAAGTCAATACTTATATTTTTCAATATTTTATTTTTAAAAATATAAATTTCTTGGATTATCAATAGTGTAAACCCTTACAAAAATTATAAAAATTTTATTTTTTGAAAAAAGATCTTTAAAAAAGTAAGGATTCCATGATAAAATACTTTTAAATAAATGATGGCAAAAGCTATGACAGGTAAAAGTAATATTCGACTCCCTGCTGCAGAGAACTGGTGGTAGGTGCAAACCAGTACAAAGTTGAACATGAAATTCGTCCTTGAGCTTCTTTTTCGAACGTCTGGTGTGTACCAGATCATTAAAAAAAGACGGATCAGCCGTTATCCTAATGAGTGGTGGAATCTGATTCCGCAAATTGGGTGGTACCGCGAAATAATTTCGTCCCTGCATGCGTAGGGGCGTTTTTTGTTTTCAATAAAAAAGGGGGATGATCCATATGTTAGTCAAAAATCAAATTTTGTCTTTACAAGCTTATCAGCCGGGAAAATCTGTAGAGGAAATCAAAAAAGACTATGGTCTAGCAAAAATAGTTAAGCTTAATTCCAATGAAAATCCATATGGCTGTTCGCCAAAGGCTGCAGAAGCATTGGCGCGCTCATCTTCGCAATGTGCCGTATATCCTGATGGACAGGCGATGAATTTGCGAACGAAAGCGGCAAGCCATTTGGGTGTTAATGAAGACCAGATTATCTTTGGAGCGGGTCTTGATGAAGTTATTCAAATAATCAGCCGCGCCTTGCTTACGCCAGAATCAAACGTTGTAATGGCTTCTCCTACCTTTTCCCAATACAAACTCCATGCGGTGATTGAAGGTGCGGAAATTAGAGAAACTGCCACTGTCAACGGCCATCATGATTTAGAATCAATGCTTTCACAAATTGACAGCCAAACAAGGATAGTCTGGATTTGCAACCCTAATAATCCTACAGGCACTTACATCAATGAAACATCGTTAAAAGATTTTATCTCCCGGGTTCCAAAAGAAACCTTGGTTGTTATTGACGAAGCTTATTATGAATATGTGACTGCCGAAGATTTTCCTCATTCAGTAAAATTATTAGAAAATAACGAGAATGTTATGGTATTACGCACTTTTTCCAAAGCTTACGGCCTTGCTGGGCTTCGTGTTGGTTACGGCATCGGCAGCAGCAGCTTTATACAAAAATTAGAAGTCACTCGCCTGCCTTTTAACACGAGCCGTACAGCGCAAATAGCAGCTGAAGCCGCTTTAGAGGATCAAAACTTTATCAAAGAATGCGTTAAAATCAACGAGAAAGGCTTAAAAGCATTAGAGGCTTTTTGTGAAGAGCATCAAATCAATTATTATCCATCACAAGCTAATTTTATATTTTTAAAGACGGATAACGGCGCTAAACTTTATGAACTATTGCTGCAAAAAGGCTATATTGCCCGCCTATTTCCAGATGGTTTGCGGATCACGATCGGAACAGAAGAAGAAAATGAACAGCTATTATCTGATTTTAAAGATATTGTGGCTCATGCTCATACAGCGAACTGAAATTTTTTCCTGAATATCGGAAACACGCTAAAAACAAGAACTTGTAAAGCTTTAAATTTATTTTGATGTTAAGCTGAATAGATATAAAAACACCTGATTATATCTTATTAAATACGGATTCATTAAAATTTTTCAATTATGAGATTGTCTCACTGCATTATTTTAGGCTTTTGCCCATGCAACAATCGCTCTTTGCAGAATAGGCTATTAACGAGTAATTAAGGGAGTGATTAATGAGCATGATTCATACTGTTCAACAAGGTGAGACCATCTATTCAATTGCATCGAAGTATGGCATTGACCCGCATTATCTCATGAGTTATAACCAACTGCATTCACCATCGCTGCAGGCTGGACAGCAAATAAGAATTCCTGAAGGTATCCACCATCCAGGCGGTGCACATTATCCAGGCATGCCGCATTATCCAGGCGGCGGCACACATCACCCGGGCGGATCGCATCACCCAGGCGAAGCACATCATCCGCATGAATCTGCAGCAATACACCGCTTAGAGCGGCGATTGTCCCAGGCAGAGCGCCGGCTGAATCAATTAGAAAGCCGAGTTAGACATCTTGAAGGGCACCATCATTAGAAGCAAAGATAAGGGCAAGCGCTGGCTTGCGGCGAATCGAATCATAGTCCTAAAAGATGCTTTCTCATCGCATTAAAGAAGCCTACCATCATGGTAAGCTTCTTTTTCATTCATCAATTGTCAATAAAGTTCCTGAAAGCTTTGCGTGACTTTGCTCCTAAATATCCTTCCAGGTTTGCTGCAGCCAGGTTTTATTTTCCGGATAATCCTTGCCCCTTAGCAAGAACAACCCAGTTTTGCCCGGCACTTTCAGTCGTATAAATAGCATTGCTTTGCGTAGAGTAGGTCATTTGCTTTGGATCCTTAGGATTTTGTGCAATGTATTTTATAGGATCCTGTTCAACCGAAGAAATATCAAGGGGAGTCACATTGTCTGATTTCAGATCAACCTTGTCTAATTCAGACTCGTTTGTGTAAGCCCCCGCATAGATATAACCATCAAAACCGAACCATAAGCTTGTTATATTTTTATTCAATGATTTTAATTTAAACGTTTTGCCATAGTCTTTGGATAGAAATAAGCCTTCATTTGTGCCAACTGCAACTATATTTTCTTTTTTAGGATGGACGGCAATGGTTTGCGGCTCCCCTTTTAATCCTTTTGCAGCGCTTTTTACCCATGACTTCCCATCATTTAATGAATAATAAAGTCCTGGACTCGGCATTTTTGAATTTTTATGTGGGTTAAATACATAAATAGCGTGGGAATAGTACCCAACAGCCATATGTTGAAAATAGGTTTCTTTGGAAAACCCTAATGTCTTTATATCTTTGCCTTTGTTTGTAACCTTAATCAATCCAAGGGGATTTGGGTGTTTTGAATCTTTGCCGGGATGGCCGCTGCCGTAAAAACCGTCATTTGACGCGGCAAAACCCAAATAATTATTTTTATCTGCATTAAGCTTTTTCCAATTGCCTTTATTATAGACTTCAACCCCATCTTGTACTGGTATATAAAGGTCTTGTCCATTATTTGTGTATCCTAAGCCATAAATTTTATTAAATGTCATCGTTTTCGTTTGTGAGCCATTATAAAGATAGAGAAACAAGGCAACGATTATAGCTATAAAAACAATAACGATGACGAACAGCCCGCCAAAACCTTTCTTTGAGCCATTCGCTGTTGGATTATTTGTCATTAGACGATGCTCCTTTTAGGTAAACTTGTTGGATTCTCGCTACTCATCATCCAATTCATTTTAATGATAAAGATTATCGCAGCATTAAACAAGTCATAAGCTGGCAAATGATCAGTTTTTTCTAAGAAAAAATGCATTTAGTCACAGTATTGAAAAATTAATGCGTCAATAATAACTGGAAAGAAATAAAGCGAGTTCCGCGCCGCTTGACACTAGGAACTCGCTTTTATTATCAGGAATGATGCGCTGCCTTTTCTTTCATCGTTTGAATCAGCGCTTCACGCTCTTCTTTTGAAACGCTTGAACAGCCTGATTGGCATGATTTTTTCATCGAACAAGAGGCACATTGACCTTGACGGCTCTTTTTAACAAACCGGATTAATGTCAAAGCCGCATACCCAAAGATTAGTACGCCTATGATAATACTTATCATCATCTTCTTTCTACCCCCTCGTTAATGGAAACCCAGCAATTTTCCGCCTTGGTAGATGATTAGAGAAAGAATATAAGCAATGGCTAAGGCATAAAAAATAGAAAATGCCGTCCATTTTTTTGAACCTGCTTCCTTTTGTATCACAGCGACAGTAGACAAACATGGTACATACAATAAAATAAAAACCATGAAACTATAGGCTTGAAGCGGTGTAAAGAAGCCTGTAATGATATGTGTCAGCGATTGGCCATCTGGGACAAAGTAAAGGACATTCATTGTTGAAACAACAACTTCCTTAGCCAGAAAACCAGTAATCAGCGCGCCTGCCGCCTGCCAAGTGCCGAAGCCAAGCGGCGCTAACAACGGTGCAATATAACTGCAAATAATAGCCATAAAACTCTTGTCGATAGGAACGTTAAATCCGCCAGGCCCCGCATAAGACAAGAACCAGATGGCTACCGTTCCGCCAAAGATGAATGTGCCCGCTTTTCTTACAAACCCTTTTCCTTTCTCCCAAGTACTTCTTAATAAGGTTCTAGCTTGAGGGACGCGGTACGGCGGAAGTTCAATAACAAAAACTGAACCTTCCCCCTTAATAAACAGCGAAAAGACTTTTGCTAATATCAATGCAACGATAATGCCGAGAACATACAAAGAAAGAACAATCAGCGCTTGGTGCTTGTGAAAAAAGGCAGCAACAAATAAACTGTATACAGATAACCGCGCCGAACAAGACATTAATGGCGTAAGCAGCGTCGTCAGCAGCCTTTCCTTTGGCTGTTCAATCGTCCTTGTCGCCATAATGCCCGGAACGTTACAGCCGAAACCAATGATTAAAGGAATAAATGCTTTGCCATTTAAACCGACAGATTCCATAATCCGATCCATAACCATGGCAACCCTTGCCATATACCCTGAATCCTCTATTAATGATATAAAGAAGAACAGAATGAAAATTTGCGGAACAAAGACCAATACCCCGCCGACACCTGCTACAATGCCGTTGAGAACGACATCCCTTATGAAATGTGTGGCGCCGATGGCTGTCAGCCCCTTGCCTATCCAATCAGTCAACGGACCGGAAAAGAAAGCATCGAGAGCATCTGACAACGGTGTACCAAGGTAATTAAAGGTCAAATTAAATACGATAAACATTAACATTAGGAATATAGGGATTCCCAAAAACTTATTAGTGACGATGGCGTCAATTTTTTCAGTTAATGTTGTTCCTTTAACACCTGTCTTTGTGACGGTATTTTCAAGAATGGATGAAATAAATTGCTGTCTTACGGCATGCAAATGATGCTTAATAGATTTCTTTTGATGCTGCTTCTTCAATTCATCACTTAATGTTTCATAGAGATGATTTAACTGTTCCGGATGGATGCATGATTCCAGATGTGACCTTACGACTTGATTTCCCTCCAGAAACTGAAGCGCCAGCCATCTTTTATTTAAATCTTTAGCATCAGGCATAATAGAGATAAGCTTCTCTACAGCCGACTCGACCGGTTCGCCATAATCAATATGTAACGGTGTTATACCTGTATCAGCCGTTGTAAGTTCTTGAGCAAGCTGTTTACACCCTTTGCCTGTTCTTGCAATAATTGAAACAACAGGCACACCCAGCTGTTCAGAAAGTGCCTGCTCATCTATTTGTATGCCTCGCGCCCGCGCAACATCTACCATATTCAAACCAATAACAGCTGGTTTCCCAAATTCCAGCAGCTGAATCGTTAAATGCAAGTTTCTCTCTAATTGTGACGCATCAACAATGTTCAATACCGAAGAAAATGATTCATTTAATAAAAATTCACTGGCGATGCCTTCATCTCTTAATAATGGATTTAACGTATATATACCTGGAAGGTCAATGAGAAAAGCTTTTTGGCCTTTGAGTGTACCGACCTTTTTCTCAACGGTTACGCCGTTCCAGTTGCCAACGTATTCATATGAGCCTGTTAAAATATTAAAAAGCGATGTCTTGCCTGTATTCGGGTTCCCAAATAATGCAATCTCCATTAGCATTTCTCCACCCTGATACACTTAGCTTCTTTTCTTCGAATACCAATACATTGTCCACACGCTTCAAGCATGCAGGGGCCGCCAAACGGCAAAGCGTATTTATAGCAAATCCTTTCCCCTTCTTTAATGCCCAGATCAAGCAAACGGTTTTGGATAAGAGGATTGATTTTTGATATATCAGTAATTAACCCTTTTTCACCGGGTTTCATTTGTGTTAATTCCATCCCCATTCCCCCATGATAATAATGAGAATCATTATCATTATCATAAATAAAATCAACGCTTTTGTAAAGTGGTTTTTACTTGAAATTTTCAAAATATAATCAGGCTGTTTCATCATGGCCCCCACTTTATCGCATTGTCATACTAGCTGTTGTCCGGAACCGTTTATGACCATCCAGTTTCAAGGCAAATCATTCAATGTTGAATCGTATTGTCAACAGCAAATCTTCCATTAATTAATAGGGTGCTTTACTCTGTGAAAGCATCTTGCTTTATGATATCATCGAAGTATGCCCTTTCGTAACTCTCCCATTCGTAAAGGAAAAACTTGCATCAGGAGTTGGAGAGCTATGAACAACGATCAACAATTACGGAGAAACATTGGATTAAGCACAGCCCTTTCAATTGTCATTGGAACGGTTATTGGCTCAGGGATTTTCATGAAACCGGGACAAGTCATCGATCTGGCCGGCAGTGCTCAAGGCGCTTTATGGGCTTGGGCTCTAGGCGGCATCATCACCATCTGCGGCGGGTTAACCGTGAGTGAACTCAGCACACAGATCCCAAAAACGGGCGGTCTTTATGTGTATATGGAGGAAATCTACGGCAAGATTATCGGCTATTTAAGCGGATGGGTGCAAACCATTATATACGGCCCGACAATTATCGGGGCTCTTGGGTTATACTTTGGCTCATTGCTTGCTAATTTATTTGGATTAAGCCATATTTGGATAACAATCTTCGGTATCTCAGCTGTACTATTTCTTGCGATTATGAATAGTATCGGCACCAAATTCGGCGGTGTTATTCAAACAGCGGCAACAATTGGAAAGATGGTTCCTGTTATTCTTATTGTCGTGTTTGGGTTATGGAAGGGGCAAAGTTCTATAACTGGAATCGCTGTTTCAAGTTCCCACGGCGGCATCGGCGGCATGGGCGCAGCTATCCTTGCAACATTATTTGCTTATGATGGCTGGATGCTGATCAGCTTGGTAGCCGGCGAAATGAAAAATCCGCAAAAAGTCCTTCCAAAAGCTATTACAATCGGACTTTCTGTCGTGACTTTCGCCTACTTAGCCGTTAACTTCGCACTTCTTCATATATTATCGCCAAATACTATTGTTCATTTAAACGAAAACGCGGCTGGAAAGGCGGCTTCCATAGTTCTTGGCGGAGTTGGAGGCAAAATCATCAACATCGGGATTCTCATATCAATCTTTGGCTGCCTGAACGGAAAGATTTTAACTTTTCCGCGCATCCCGTATGCCATGGCTGTTAGAGGGGAATTGCCTTTTTCCGGATTGATCTCAAGAATTCATAAAAGGTTTGCGACACCTGCCTATGCCATATTTTTAGAAGTTTTGATTTCGCTATTATTTATTTGTTTCAGCGATCCTGATCAATTATCACAAATTGCCGTTTTCGTTATTTATATTTTTTATATCCTATCATTTATTGCTGTCTTTATCCTCAGAAAGAGAAACAAAGGGATAAAAAGGCCCTACAGCGTGCCTTTATACCCGATTATACCTATAATAGCTATTGCCGGCTCTTCTTATATTGTTTTAAGCACAATATTTACGAGCCCTAAGGACAGCCTTTACTCAATCGGTTTAATGCTGACTGGATTGCCCGTCTATTGGCTGTTAAGAAAACAAATGAAAAGATATCAGTCAAAACAAGAATCAGAAGAAGCAGCCGGTTAAAGAAAACTCGCCAATTGGCGAGTTCTTTCTTTCATAAAGTATAACGCAAGTCCAATCAGCTCATTTTATAAAAAAGAGCTTTTTCGGAGGAAATCATGCGTCCCGTTATTGGAATCACATCTGATATAGAACCGCAGAAATTTTACGTTAAACAACCCTATGTCACCTCTATTATAGAATCGGGAGGCCTGCCGTATATCTTACCGCAAACACAAGATCTAACAATCATTCAGGATCTTCTTGGACATATCAATGGCCTGCTTCTGACAGGCGGTTCCGATATTGATCCATCCTTATACGGTGAAGAACCTCAGCCTGGTCTCGGACAAATTAAGCCGGACCGAGATCAATTTGAAAAGCTGCTGATCCAAGAAGCCCTCAAGAGAAACATGCCGATATTCGCCATCTGCCGGGGCTCTCATATGCTGAATGCCGCTTCAGGAGGCAGCCTTCTTCAAGACATCCAAAGCCGCAATAACGCTGCGCTTCAGCATTATCAAATGGCGCCAAGGGACTATTGTTCCCACTTTGTAACTATAAATAAAGGCACTTTATTGCATCAAATTATTCAAGCCAATCAAATCAAAGTAAACACTTTCCATCATCAAGCCATCAACAAACCTGCCCCGGGATTTCAAATATCCGCTGCATCGAGCGACGGTATTATTGAGGGGATCGAGAGCACCTTGTATCGGTTTGTCCTTGGCGTCCAATGGCATCCAGGAGATTTAATTCATAAAGAAAGCCATGCCAAACGGTTATTTCAGTCTTTTATCGATGCTTGTCTAAATAAGTAGCTTATATCCCTTGGCGATCAGATAAAACCGGTGCAAGCTTTTGTTAGGCATCAGCTTGGAAGTTCCGAAGGGTTATGACCTTGAAAAATAGTCACAGGCGTATTTCTCGGCGTCACAAGTACAGGCCACCAGAATGGCGATCCGCGCCATCCATTCTTCTCTTCCCCATTTTGCCGTAATAAAATAAGCGCAGGTACCTCATCCGCAACTTTTCTTGCAAGCTTCAATTCACTGTTTTTCCCGCGCGGCGTATCAGGCGAATCCATATACCGGCCGTCTTCTCTCGTACGGGAACTGTCCCGTCCGGTTTTAACAATAACCCAAACTTGGCCTGCTTCCTTTCCTTCTGCATAAAGCGATAGGTATTCCATACACGATATAAACGCTTTAACATCCCAAGGTTTGCCGGCCTTTTCATCAAAGGCGGAATTGATTTTTTCAATAATCTGTACAGCTTTTTTCACATCAATCAGAAATGGTTTTTGTATATTGCCGCAGCCCATAATTAATTGGTCGAGTTCATCTACCGTTTTTTTAATATAAGACTTATAGCCCGTTTGAAAACCGACGGGCAGAAGCCGTTTAAAAGGTTTTAAAGTAATGGTTGATGAGAGGATCAGCTTGTTTGGATGGCATGGAATAATTTTGTTCCTGCTGTCCTTTTGAATAAAAACAACACCATTGTTATGTCCGCCCTTCTCAAAGGCCTTTCTTAGCGCTGAATCGAACTCGTGGATACTTTTCATCACATCATAGATCTCTGCTGTTGTATAAAATCGGGTGACAGCCAGATCTTCAAGGGGACGGTAGCCGAACATTCTAGAGTGCTGCAGAACCGTATCCTGCTGGAAGCGCCTTGGTCTTCTCCCGTAATAAAAGCCGATGAGATTGCCAATTGTGATGCCGCGGTCCAGAATCTGACCGCCGACAAAAACGTTTAAAGGCGTTCTTAATTTTAATTGCCCAGTGTCATCAAGGAGCTGATGAATGTCATTCTCCGAGTTCACCTTAGTGACCATTAAATACTCCCGCTCAATCGCCAGCAAAACGTGATACTTGACTTCTTCGTATTTTGGAGCGTTGCCGTCTAATAAAGCCATAGATTTAATTAAGTTGTTATAGGCATTTTTTATTAACTGTTCAAGAACAAGCGGATCGTGAGTTAATGCTTCTCTGAGCTGTTCTTTAATAGCGATAACAATCGATTCCTGCCACTCATGCGTTCCTTTCCTTTGCTCAGTATGAATAATGAAGCTATATTTCTTAGGGTAGACTCCCTTTTCTTGGTTTTGCAGACGGCGGATGATCCCGCCAACCATAAATGTGACGATTGCATTTCTCAGTGACTTCACTTTATGGCTCGTTAAGGCTTGCTCAATTTTAAAACGGCGCCGGTCTTCCTTCTTTAAGACGAGCAATTCATCATTGGTGATGGGTTCATATATACAGGAAGCGATAGAAGTGCTTTCTTCACTTTCTTCAAAATAATATTCACCGCCGATATATTCTTTTGGCACCGGAACTAATTCGGTAAAAGCCGGCCTTATCGGCTTAAAGGTTTTCGTTGATTCTTTAACTTTTAACTCGTCCGGCTGTAAATAAAGCGAATAAGGCGTAGCGGTCACTTGCAAAAAATCCGAATGCTTTAATTTCTTTCTAAGTTCATCGATTTGTCCAGCAATTCTATTAATCTCAATGATTTCCTTATCAGTTTTCTTAAAGCCAATGCTCGCAAAATCCGCTTCGTCATCTATAATCAATACTCTTTTTTCTGAAAGACATGGGTAAGTGTCAAAGATCGCTTTAAACAGCTTGTTAAAATTGTGCATTTCTTTCTTCACGACAAGCAGCAGTTTTTGGTCCAATTCATAAGTTATAAGATTTTCAGGCATCGTCATAATGTCAAAAATTTGGACAACATCCTCATCCCTGAAGGAAGCAAACTCTTTTTTCAGCCGTTCAAAAGTTTGCTGGGCAAGCGCCCTTGTGCCTTTAGTCAAAATGACGGCGATGTCATAGTCATTATCAAAAGCTAATGATGTAACACCTATGAACGTTCTTGTCTTGCCGCTTTGGATCTTCCCAAGCAGCATCCCCGGCCGCTGAAAGTTGGTATCATCGGCCATTAATTTTCTTACTGTATTTTCAATACATCGCTTTGTTTCAATAGAATATTGATTTACTTTGCAAAGCCTTTGATAAAAGAGGCCGTTGGTTCTTATGTCTGTCGTAATCATGATGTCTCCTTACTTGCTTAAAAGTCAAGCGCCTGGCTATTTTCTATATCGATTGCCGGTTAAATCTTGGAAAGAACGCTTTCTTCTTTCCGACGAATGATAATATGAAATAAGCCCCTCTATTAAAGGGTCGGTTAATATATGCGAGAATAAGCCTCCGACATTTTGATAGACCGCTTCTTTGGCATGATAGACGCAAAAATGATCAATATGCCACATATCATGATGAAAACTTAACGAAATCCGATAATAAGCGATATATGCCGGCTCATTAATATTTTTATAGTAAAAATCTATTTTTCCGGGACCTTTCTCCATCACCCCTAAATTTTTCAATGTCATTTTACCTTCTTTGCCAATTTGTATTTGCAGCACTTTATCCCTCTCCTTTTAGACATATTTTTTCCAAAAAGAGAGAGCTTAAAAGTGTCATTGATCAAATAAAATCAGAAAATACATAATATAACAAAGAAAAGTGATATAATGATCACAAAACGGCTGTCGATAGTGCGGCTTTTAAATGACAAATCTTAATATGCTTTAACCCGGCAAACCGTTTGTCCGCAAAAGGGGGAAATGAACATGGTAAAGCAAAATTCAATCAAAGCGGCTTCCGTTCAACTTGAAATTCCAGATGAGGAATCTAAGGAACAAAGAATTGAACGCGTGGATAAAATGCTGGATAACTTGAAGGATCAAGACCTTATTCTTCTTCCGGAAATTTGGGCTACCGGCTATTTTTCATTTGAAAATTATCAAAAAGAAGCAGAAACGATTAACGGGCCGTTTGTCCAACGTTTTTCAGCAAAAGCAAAACAACTAAACGCATGGTTATTCGCCGGCAGTTTTGTAGAAAAAGACGGCGATCATTACTATAATACCAGCGTTTTATTTAATCGCGAAGGAAAAATAGCTGGGACGAACAGAAAAATTCACCTGTTTCGCTATGGTTCATTGGAAGGTGAGATTTTGACAGCTGGCGATACTCCGGCTGTTGTTGATACTGAATTCGGGAAGGTCGGATTATCCACTTGCTATGATCTTCGGTTCCCGGAACTTTATCGCGCCCAAGTTGACCAAGGGGCAAAAATTTTACTGATTACATCGGCTTGGCCCCACCAGCGTCTCGAACATTGGAAACTGTTTAATGCTGTACGCGCCCTGGAAAATCAGTGCTATCTCATATCTTGTAATTGCGCCGGAACAACAAAAGGCATTCTTATGTCCGGTCATAGCCAAATTGTCGATCCTTGGGGAGTGGCCATGGCATCGGCGGGAGAATATGAAACGATAATCAAAAGTGAAATTAACCTTGATCAGATTGATCAAATTCGGGAAACTTTCCCGCAGCTGAAACATCGTGTACTGAAATCATAACGTCAAAATTAATACAGCTCATAGAAATAGGAATATAGCATCCTTTTCTATGAGCTCCTACAAGTTAAAAAATAATAGACACTCCTTTCTATCGAAAAGAGCGCCTATTATCAGCTGAATTACTTCACTAAATCGCGGAGCTGTTGGTTTACGTTATTTGTGCATAAGCCGCCATGATAACAAATAACAGATTGAATATCATATGCTGCAAATTTCTTTATGGATTGAAGGGCAAGAGCCATATCAGGCGTGAATTGAGGGTTTGGGCCAATCAGACGGCCATTTTCGCTGACTATAGCATCACCGGTAATCAATGTTTTGCTATTCTCCAAGTACAGACTGATGTGCCCTGGTGTATGTCCGGGGGTATAAATAACTCTAATTCCCCCGCAATAAGGCAATTCTTCTTGATCAGCAACCGTTTTATCAACTTTCGCCTTAGGAGGAGCCATTTTCTCTGCACGGTCACGATCCATTTTCATGAGAAGCTTTTCTCCTTCAATATACGGCTTATCCGCTTCATGAGCGATAACCTCAATGCTATTATTTGATTGCTGAATAATGTCCGGAAGGCCTCCAATATGGTCGAAATCTTGATGCGTCAGAACAACAGTTGTCAGCTTATCAAAGGGCACGCCTGCCTTTTCCATTTCCGTACGTATTTGTTCTGCCATGCCAGGCATCCCTGTATCGACTAATATAACATGATCCTCATCCCAAACAAGAGTCGGATGTATAGTCATTTGATGTCCCGTAAAGTCTGATGTTAATGTCATCATATTTACACCATTTGCAATTTTCATCCCATTCCAAAACTTGAAGTTTTGGGGCACCTCCTTATATAGGGTGATTGATTGTTCTTAAAAATTGCGTTACCAGTATTATTTTATCATGCTCCTGTCTTTAGGAACAATAAATGCATCTGGACACTCATCGCTGCGTAAAAGAAGATATCATATAAAAAAATGAGCGAAAGCATGCCCTATACTTTATTGATATTAATGTGCCGCATCAGAATTATTGGAAATATCTTGCCCTTTTTTTACCTTTAAAATGATATAACAGCAAACAATAATGGCAAAAATGCCCCTACCCCTTCTGAAACACCTTCTGTAAATCAGGTTAAAGAAGAACCACAAGAAGAATCAACACTTGATCTAGATGAAATAGTTCTTCCTATGTTTTAACTAGCGGGGTTCTATCCCCTGCTCTATCCAGTTATAATAAAACTAAATGAGACTTGGAGGTTAAACATGAATTTCGATTATATCGATCAACTCAAACAAAAGTTAGATGATAAACGTCCTCTTCCTCCCAGTATTGTCAATAATCTTAGAGATGTTTATCGTATTGAATGGACATACAATTCAAATGCGATTGAAGGAAATACATTAACACTTCTTGAAACAAAGATTGTTGTTGAAGAAGGTTTGACAATCGGCGGTAAAAAACTCAAAGAGCACTTTGAGGCTATAAACCATGCAGAAGCTATTGGTTATGTAGAAGAAATAGTTACAAATGAAGAAGATCTAACCCAGTTTATCATCAAAAACATACATCGCTTAATTCTTAAAAATATCGATGATGATAATGCAGGCAGATATAGAGAAACTAACGTAGGTATATCTGGTAGTCATCATCGGCCGCCAGAACATCCTTTTATTCAAGAAAAAATGGACGAGTTGATGAGTTGTTATCACACCAATAAGACAATCTTACATCCTGTAGAATTAGCATCCCTGTTTCATTTTAAGTTCGTCTATATTCATCCCTTCTCAGACGGCAACGGTCGCACTGCTCGATTATTAATGAATTTAATCTTAATGCAATACGGTTATCCGCCAGCTATAATAAAGGCCAAAGACGAAAATCGTCTGCGTTATTATGAAGCATTAGAAAAAGCTAGTATTAAAGGTGAAACTGACGACTTTATTCAACTTGTCAGTGATTGTGTAATTGACAGCTTAAATCATTATTTAAGTATGTTTTAGAGTAGGATAATATGGTACCTGTAGTTAGGGCACTTGAAAAAAAGAGTGTTTTATGCTCTTTCCTGCATGCCTTTTCCGATAACGAAAATAAAAAAGAAACTGGGCAATGATAATCAGTTAATAACTAAACCCCCACACTCATCCACTCAGGCCGATCCTCAGATCAATCGCTGAAAAATACATGCCATTTGCCGTACCGCGCCGATTCTAGCGGTATACAAATATAACGTTTTTTACATAACTTACTTGATATGAGGAAAAATACGGATGATAGAAAGGGGAATTTATATGGGAGCTATTGAAAAGAACGGATATACTTTTGACATTGAATACAGCGTCATGCTGCAAAAAGGTGCTGTTCACGTATACAAGGACGGACAATTTATACGAGAAATGCCTTTTCAATTTACCGGACAGGATCCCGACCCTGAAAAAATTGAACAAGTCGTCGATTCATTCTTTAATGATGAACATGAGTAAGATTGTATGTAAAAATCGGCTTTGTTGTTTGGCAAAATTGATTTGAGCCATTTCAAGGTCAATATAGCCTTCCTTATCAAAGCTGCCGGCGGCTATATCTTCCTCTGCCGGTTTTTCATAACATACATAAGATCTGACATTATCACGATTTGCGGCTAACTGTTCAACACGTTCTTTCATAACATGGGTTGAGCTGTTCGCCGTCGCATGAATAAAGGTCACCGAACGCTCAGGCAGTTTCTCCACAAGCATTTCTAACATACTTATGACAGGAGTCAGCCCAATTCCTCCGCTGATCAGTACGATTGGAAGGTCATTATTGACAATCGTAAAGTCGCCGGCAGGAGCGGCAAACTCCAATATATCCCCCTCCTTAACCTTTTTATGAAGATACTGAGAGACAATGCCTGCGGGCGCCTCTCCATGAGCGTCCTCACGCTTGACGGTAATCCGATAATAATCCTTTCCCGGAGCATCTGATAAGCTGTAATGCCGCATGTGCGTATACTTTTCACCCTTAATAGCGGCTTTAAGCGTTAAATATTGCCCGGCTTTAAATGAAGCAATGGGCTTGCCGTCTTTAGGCTTTAAATAAAAAGATGCGACGGCGTCCGTCTCCGGAACTTTTTTATCAACAATAAACTCGCGAAAGCCTAACCAGCCGCCGGGAGCATGCTCAGTTTTATCATAAAGCTCTTTTTCAATATTTATAAAAACATCCGCTATGTACTTGTAAGCGGCTCTCCAAGCATCGGTCACTTCATCATCAGCAGCATCCCCAAGGACATCTTTCACTGCCTGAAGCAGCGTTTCACCTACAACCTGGTATTGATCAGGCTTAACACCTAAGGCTCTATGCTTTTCAGAAATCCGCATCACAAGAGGTCTGATCGCATCTAAATGATTAATGTTTTCGCCGGCAGCATAGACAGCATAAGCTAATGCTTCCTGTTGCCCCCCTCTCTTTTGATTGGTTTGATTAAACATATGATAAAGTTCTGGAGCCTTTGAAAATAACAGCTTATAAAAACGCATGCCAATTTCGTGACTGTGTTCTTTTAAGACAGGTGCCGTTTCTTTAACTATGTCAAGTGCTTTTTCATCAAGCATCGTTTGCTCACCTACTGTTTAAAAAATATTTACATTTCAAGTAAAAAGGTCTATTTGCCATAAAAATTTAACCTTTTCTATTTCCATTTTTGACATATTTTTTATAAATATAAGCATTGTTGTTCTTTCTTATTTTTCAATGCGACTTAATAAATAATTTCATAAAAACTAAGTTGACTTATCGGAATAATTGGGGTTATGATTAAAAATAATAAAAAATGAAAGAAAACTC
The DNA here is from genome assembly GCF_016908855.1 of Scopulibacillus daqui. Taxonomy (GTDB): domain Bacteria; phylum Bacillota; class Bacilli; order Bacillales; family Sporolactobacillaceae; genus Scopulibacillus_A; species Scopulibacillus_A daqui. Next base: position 91,875 of record NZ_JAFBER010000006.1, read on the forward strand.
AGATGGTGCCAATTCTTAAAACGCTGGCGGCTGCCCGGCTGAATTTAGCCTCTATTTATCCAATGCAAATATCCAGAAAATACAAAAATGACTGGTCGGACAACCGAAGGTCCTAACTTTAAAAGCTAACTATTCCTTTGTGAGGTGAATAACTTTGAAGTTCGAGGTAACGAATAGTCCTTTTAGTCAAGAGCAGGCCGAACTCCTTAACCGCCTGCTGCCAACATTAACAGAAAAACAAAAAATTTGGCTGAGCGGATTTTTTGCCCATTTTGAAGACGCTGATGTTTCAACGGGCGATTCCGCCGGTCAAAAACAGCTAGCTGCGGCACCGCCTGTTGACAGTGCCAGACAGGACGCTTCCCGGGAAGTCACGATACTTTTTGGCTCAGAGACAGGCAATGCCCAGTCGCTTGCTGAAGACGTACACCAAAAGTTAAAGGACCGAGGTTTTCAAACAACCCTTTCCTCAATGGATGATTTTAAACCAAAAAATATAAAAAAGGTTCAGGATTTGCTGATCATAACGGCTACACATGGCGAAGGAGACCCTCCGGATAATGCCCGGTCGTTCTATGAATTCCTTAACAGCAGAAAAGCGCCTAAATTAGAAGGTCTGCGCTTCTCAGTACTCTCTCTTGGAGATCAGTCTTATGAATTTTTCTGTCAAACGGGCAAAGATTTTGACAAACGGCTGGAGGAATTAGGCGGTGAAAGGTTCTATGCACGGGTGGATTGTGATGTTGATTTTGACGAACCCGCAGCCGCTTGGATAGACGGGATCTTAAGCAAATTAGAAGAAGACAAAGCGGTTAATCCTGCAAATGAACAAAAAATCTTATCCATACAGCCGCAAACAAAATCACAGCCAAAACTGGCGGACTATTCAAGAACAAATCCATTTAAAGCGGAAGTCATTGAAAATTTGAAACTTAACGGACGAGGATCAAACAAAGAAACCCGCCATCTCGAATTATCTTTGGAAGGCTCTAATCTTGCTTTTGAACCAGGGGACAGTCTAGGCATATTCCCTAAAAATGCCCCCGGTCTTGCCGATTCAATTATCAATCAGATGAACTGGAAACCTGAAGACATCGTTACCATCAATAAACAAGGCGAAACGCTTCCGCTGCGCGAAGCTCTAATCTCCCATTACGAGATTACTAGATTGACGAAGCCAATGCTGACGCAAGCAGCACAGCTTTTTTCTAATGAAAGACTGAATGAACTCCTTAAGCCGGGCCATGAGGAAGAATTAAGAGCTTATCTTGATGGTCGAGACCTGCTTGATTTTGTGCGGGATTTTTCACCTAAAGAAGTACCGTCAAGCGAATTCGTACACATTCTTCGAAAAATGCCTCCCCGGCTTTACTCAATCTCGAGCAGCCTTAAGGCGAATCCTGATGAAGTGCATCTGACTATGGGAACCGTGAGATATAAGGCGTTCGGACGCAATCGGATCGGTGTCTGCTCTGGACAGTGTGCGGAACGGGTAGAACCCGGCGACTTCTTGCCCGTCTATATTCACCGAAACCCGAACTTTAAATTCCCATCGGACCCTGATACACCGATCATTATGGTAGGACCTGGCACCGGTGTTGCTCCTTTTAGATCCTTCCTGCAAGAACGTGAGGAAACAGGTGTGAAAGGAAAAACATGGCTGTTCTTTGGCGATCAGCATTTTAAAACAGATTTTCTTTATCAAGTTGAATGGCAAAAGTGGCTGAAAGATGGTGTGCTGTCAAAAATGGATGTCGCATTCTCCCGGGATAGCGCTAAGAAGGTGTATGTGCAGCACCGCATGCTTGAGAAAAGCCGCGATATTTATCAGTGGTTAGAAGAAGGCGCCAGTTTATATATTTGCGGCGACGAAAAAAATATGGCAAAAGATGTGCACCAAACACTGACAAAAATTCTTGAAAAGGAAGGCGGCCTGAACCGGGAAGAAGCCGAAAATTATCTAACAGACATGCGGCATCAAAAACGATATCAACGTGATGTCTACTAGGATAAATTGAAAGGAGTTTAATGATGGCTAAACATGATATAACGCCAAAAAATAAGCAGCTGAGCGACCTTGAGCGGATAAAACGCGAAAGCAACTACCTTCGGGGCACGATTGCAGAAGGGCTTGAAGAACAGTTAACCGGCGCGTTGTCTGAAGATGATAATAAGCTGTTAAAGTTTCATGGAAGCTACCAGCAAGATAATCGGGATTTGCGCGATGAGCGAAGGCGCCAGAAGCTTGAACCAGACTATCAGTTTATGGTGCGCGTCCGGACGCCAGGCGGTGTCACCACACCTAAGCAATGGTTAATTTTAGATCATCTCTCACAAAAATATGCTAACGGCACTATCAAATTAACCACCAGGCAATGCTTCCAAATGCACGGCATTTTAAAATGGCATCTTAAGAAGACTTTTCAAGAAATTAACGGCGCACTTCTAAGCACCTTGGCCGCTTGCGGAGATGTTAACCGAAATGTCATGTGCAGTCCAAATCCTTACCAATCGGAGGTTCATTCAGAAGTCTATGAATGGGCGGAGAAACTCGATAAATCTCTTGCCCCAAGGACAAGAGCGTATCATGAGATCTGGCTGGATGAAGAGAAGGTGGTAGATACCCGGGAATCGGATGAAGACGTTGAACCTATGTACGGCCCTGTCTATTTGCCAAGGAAATTTAAAATCGGCATTGCGGTTCCTCCTTCCAATGATGTAGATATTTTCTCGCATGATTTAGGTTTTATCGCCATTTTAGAAGACGGGCAATTGCAAGGATTTAATGTTGTTGTTGGCGGCGGCATGGGGATGACCCATGGAAATATCGACACGTATCCTCAAATAGGCCGTGTTGCCGGCTTTATTCCGGCCCACAAAATGGTTGAGGTTGCTGAAAAGGTCATCACCATCCAAAGGGATTACGGCAACCGCTCGGATAGAAAGAATGCGCGTTTTAAATATACGATTGATGCCCGGGGTCTTGATTGGTTTAAAGATGAATTAAATGAACGATTAGGCTGGCAGCTTGAAGAGGCACGTCCGTATCACTTTGACCATAACGGCGATCGCTACGGCTGGTTGGAAGGCAGCAACGGCATGTGGCATTTGAATCTGTTTATTCAAAACGGCCGGGTCAAAGATTTCAAAGACTATCCGCTCATGACCGGTCTCCGGGAAATTGCCAAAGTTCATACGGGCGAATTCCGTCTTACTCCTAACCAAAACATTATTATCGCTAATGTGACTAGCGAGAAAAAACCGGAAATTGAAGCATTGGTTAAAAAGTACGGACTGACGGAAGGGAAGCAATATTCGGCATTGCGGAGAAATTCGATGGCGTGCGTTGCTCTTCCGACTTGCGGTCTTGCTATGGCCGAATCGGAACGGTACCTCCCTTCTTTATTAGATAAAATCGAGGTCATTTTAGATGAAGCCGGCCTGCGGGATGAAGAAATTGTCATTCGCATGTCAGGATGCCCCAACGGCTGTTCCCGGCCGGCACTAGCCGAAATTGCCTTTATCGGCAAAGCCCCCGGCAAATATAATTTGTATCTGGGCGGCGGTTTCAGCGGCGAACGTTTGAATAAACTTTACCGTGAAAATCTTGGAGAAGAAGAAATACTTAATGAGCTCCGTCCAATTCTTCTTCATTATGCGAAAGAACGGCAAGAAGGTGAACACTTTGGAGATTTTGTTATTCGGGCCGGCTATGTTGAAGAAGTTCATTCGGGGCTTGATTTTCATAAAAAAAAATCGGAAGTATTGATCTAGCCTTTGAAAGCACATAGCCAGATGAATAATCATACCGAAGACATGTTTAACTTTATCTGCTATATATGATTTTTTTTAACCCGAAGAATAGTCTGTCAATATATACCTGTTGATTTTTACTGATATATGCACAAAAGAGAGCCCAAAAGGACTCTCTTTTTTTACTGGAATTTATTCACAGGGTCAGGCCACCTTGGACTTGGAACAAATCGAAGTAGCTGCCCCTTTTTTCCATAAGTTCATAGTGATTGCCGATTTCGGTGATTTGGCCGTTTTCTATAACAACGATACGATCGGCGTGAGTTATCGTCGATAATCTATGAGCAACGATGAATGTTGTCCGGTCTTTGGCCAGATCTTCAAGAGCTTCTTGAATAAGATGCTCGCTTTCAAGGTCTAGAGCTGATGTGGCTTCGTCCAAGACTAATAATGGCGGATTTTTCAAGAAAACCCGCGCTATTGAAATGCGTTGTTTTTGACCTCCCGACAGCTTAACGCCGCGTTCGCCGACCTTAGTATCATATCCTTCCGGAAGCCTCATAATGAAATCGTGGGCATTGGCTGCTTTAGCTGCTTGGATAACTTCTTCATCAGTCGCATAGGGATTCCCCATTTTAATATTGCTTTTTACTGATTCACTAAATAAAATGGTATCCTGAAGCACCATGCCAATTTTGTCTCTAAGCGATCTTACTTTAAAATCGCGGATATCGCGTCCATCAAGTTCTATGGCACCGCTTGTGACATCGTAAAACCTCGGTATGAGACTGACGAGCGTTGACTTGCCGCCCCCGCTCATTCCTACAAGCGCAATCGTTTCTCCCGGCTTGACGTCAAGATTAATATGGGATAAGGCTGGGGATTCACCTTTGTTGTAATAAAAAGAGACATCGCGGAAGCTGACATGGCCGTCGACAATATCAAGTGTTTTCGCATCGGGTTTATCTTGAATATCGTATTTTTCGTCTAAAAATTCAAAAACCCTATCCATGGAAGCAATTGACTGAGTTAATGTCGTTGATGAGTTCACGAGTCTTTTCAGCGGATCATATAATTGATTCAAATAAGAAAAGAACGCGACTAAGGTGCCGATCTGCTTAAGGTCTCCGGAAATAACAAGATAGGAACCGACGCCAATGACAAGAAGCGGGGAAATATCCGTAACAGTATTTACTACTGCAAAGGTTTTGGCATTCCAGCTTGTATGATCTAAGGCTTTTTGCCAAAAGTTCTTATTTTTTTCGGCAAACTGTTCCTGTTCGTAATCTTCTAATGCAAAACTCTTAATGACACTAATCCCCTGAACACGTTCATGGAGATGGCCTTGTACTTCAGCAAGCGCTTGAGAGCGGCTCCTTGTCAATTGCCTTAATTTAGAATAGAAAACCTTAACGATAATAGCGTATACCGGGAACATAATAATAGAGATTAAAGCAAGAATCCAGTTTAGCCAGAACATAATGATTAAAGCGATAAGAACAGTTGACATATCCAGCCAAATGTTCATTAAGCCTGTAATGACAAATGTTTTCGTTTGTTCCACATCATTAATGACTCTGGAGATAATTTCACCGATTTTACTATTGGAGTAATAGCGCAGACTTAATTTTTGAATATGGGCAAATAGTGTATCACGAATGTCATACAGCACTTTGTTTCCTGTCCATTGAGCAAAGTATTGACGATAATATTCGATCGGCGGACGTACGACAACAAAAATAAAAAAAGCGCCTCCCAGCAAATAGAGAAGCTTTTTCAGCTTTTCGGCATCTGATAATGATGTAGTATTAAGAATATCATCAATGACATACTTGAAAATTAAAGGAAGCAATAAAGGAATCCCAAACTTTACGAGTCCGACAATAACCGTAACAATGATTTGTTTTGTATACGGTTTGACAAATTTCATATATCGTTTAATGCTGCCCAGAATGCATCACCTAATTCCTTACTAACTTTTTATATAAGCTGTACCACTTGTCCACAAAACTTGGATTAAAAGGTCCTTTCTTGTTTTTTATCCAGTCAATCAATTCTTGCACATGACTTTTTAAGATATTATCGAGTTTCTTTGGATAATTCATTTTCCGCTTATGCAAAGAGTATTCATCTTCGTCAAGCAATTTATATGAACCATTTGGATATACTTTAATATCGAGATCATAATCGATGTACTTAAGAGCTTCCTCGTCCCAAGTAATCGGCGATCCTAAATTACAGTAGTAATAAATACCGTCTTGGCGGATCATGCAAATAATATTGAACCATTCTTTGGTGCTGAAATACGTGATAGCAGGTTCTTTTGTCCGCCAATGTCTTCCGTCGGATTCAATAACCAATGTTTGGTCATTGGCGCCAATGACTGTATCTTGAGTTCCTTTTAAAACCATTGTTTCTTCCCATACACGATGCAGCGTACCGTCGTGCTTATAACTCTGTATTTGAATGATCTGGCCCATACGAGGAAAACGCATCGTTGTTCCCCTTTCATATAAAAAGTGACATTGATATATCAATAATTATAACTTGTCTCCAAAAAATTTTAAAATAATATAACAATATGTTTTACATTTTTTCTAACATTGATACAAACTACTCTGCAACCGCGCGGATTTGAAAATGATTAAATTAATTTGTATAATCAAAAATTACTTAGAAAAAGAAAACAAAAGCAGGTGTATTTTTTGAAAATTAAAAGTGTAAATTCCAGAAGCATATTAACTAAAACGAGTGGTTATTTAGATGGATTTACACATAGCTTAAATCCCTATATAGGATGCGCGTTTGGTTGTAGTTACTGTTATGTCAGAAAAATGCCTGTTTCTATATTTCACAATGGAGAATGGGGGGATTGGGTAGATTACAAAGAAAATGCTATTGAGCTTTTAAAAAAAGAACTAAAAAAGAATATGTTAATTTTTATGTCTTCGAGTACAGACCCATATCAACCTTTAGAAAGCAAGTTAAAATTAACACAAAGGATATTAGAAACAATGGTATTAAATCCTCCAGATTATGTATTTATACAAACACGCAGCCCCATGATTAAAAGGGATGTATCTATTATAAAGCAGTTGCCACCTGAACATTATAGGGTTGGAATAACAATTGAAACGGATAGGAAAGACATACTAAAAGAATTTACACCTAATACGCCATCTTTTTTGAGCAGGTTACGAACTTTAGAGCTTCTTCAAAGAAATAATATTCCTACACAAGCAACAATCTCACCCATTCTTCCTTATAGTAACAACTTTTTTTTACACGCTTAAAAAAGTTACTAAAAAAGTAGTTATAGATGACTTTTACACTGGTGACGGCGCTAATGGAAAAAGATCGTTATCTTTAGGTGTTGAAAATAAGTTAAAGTTGCTTAATGAGAGCCCTTGGCTGTCTCCTCGAAAATTAATTGAAGCAATTGAAAGTGCGAAAAGAATTTTTGGAGAAGAAAACGTCTTTTTTGGTAAAAAAGGTTTTATGAAGTAAGTATTAACATTTTTATTTCTGTTTTTTCATTTTTAAACATTCATTTGGTTTTATGTAACTTTAAGGCAGCTACTAAAAAACAATACTTTAATAAACATTGTTCGAATATTATTATGCCCCTATCATCCTTTAGTCATTTACCCACAGGCACATAGAACACCGCCGATTGTCCAAGATAAAGGACAAGGAGGTGTTAATGAAAATGGTTGATGAAAAGCAAACGCCTGACTTTGATGCATTAAATGACCGATTAATTGCAGAACAGCCAAAAGGGCCGACGTTTGGCATTAAAACAAATTTAGATCCTAAAACACCGTTTGAAGAGAACCCTTATGCGGAAAATGTCAAAAGCAAAAAAGAACGGGAACAGCTGGAAGATTTTTTCGAGTAAAATGGCGTAAAAATAAATGAAGCTATCCAGGTCGGATAGCTTCATTTATATTCAAGCTCCCTGTTAGGAAGCTATTCATGTGTAAGGTGATGTTACTTTTGGTTTTGGCTTTTCTTAGCTTGAGATTGTTGGTTTTTCTGACGTACTGATTGAACGTCAGTTTCGCTAGCAAATTCTGTGCCAAATTGGCCGGCTTGACCAGCTTGACCAGCTTGCATTTTACCTGCAGCTTGACGGTTTTGTTGTTTAACGTGTTCAGCGTTAGTTCCAGCAGGTGTCATATTGCGCTTTGCCATTGGTATCACCTCCACAATAATAATGTAACCATTGTATTTTTCTTTTATGTAAAAGAGGAGCGTTTTTTTATCTCGCTTTCTGCCTTAAAGGGAAAAATCATCCTGTTCAGCAGTCTCAATAACCATCAGTTAATGAGTGCATTCAAAAATGGATATAACTAAACATATATGAAGAAAGGGTGATCATTTTATGTATAACGGAAGGGATTTTACGGCATTATCTATGATTCCAAAAGCCGAATGGAAGGACGATGAACTCGCTTACTTTCACCATTGTTTACAACAATTAACACCTTATTTAAACAGTGAAGGTGTTGAAATAAGAACTGAAGTCGTTAAAGAGATTGAATCAAGAGGCGGTTTATAAGAAATTCGCTGCATTGCTTTTTATAAATAATAAATAAAGTCTGATCCGCTAAGAGATCAGACCTTGCTTGATTTTATCAACTATTTTTTGATGAGAAACAGGGAATGGGAATTTCTCTAATTGCCCCAATGATGCCCATTGTTCATCCTTTTCGGCTGAAATCCTTTGTTCTATGGACCCAGCAAATAAACTTAAATGCCACTTTAAATGAGTAAATGTATGTTGTATATTAATGTTTACATCATTTATTTTAACTGGAGCAGAATAATTTTTTTCTATATAGTCACGAACGCTTTCTTCGATACTTGTCTCAGGTGATTCTAAAGGAATCATCGGAAATTCCCATAATTTAGCGAGCAGTCCTTTTTCGGGCCGTTTTCTAATTAAGTATTCACCTGATTGGTTTTTCAGAACAAGAACGGCAAAATGCAGGGGTTTAGGCGGCGTCTTTTTTTTCTTGACGGGGTATTCTGTTTGAACGCCTTCCTCATATGCCCCGCAATGAGCTGCAAGCGGGCATTGTTCACATTTCGCCTGTTTGGGTTTGCAAATCAAGGCTCCGATTTCCATTAACCCTTGATTAAATGCTGAAGGATCACTTTCAGGAATGATTCGGTAGATAATCTCTTCAAATAACCGCCTTGTTTTCTGTTTGGCTATATCATCGTCGATTAAAAAGACGCGGCTTAACACGCGCATTACATTGCCGTCAACTGCCGGCTCCGGCCGGTCATAAGCGATGCTGAGCACAGCCCCTGCTGTATATGGCCCGATGCCTTTAATAGATAAAATATCATTTTTGTTATCGGGCACACGACCCTGATAATTCTCAACAACTTCACGAACACCTTGTTGTAAATTGCGGGCGCGCGAATAGTACCCTAATCCTTCCCATATTTTAAGAACTGCTTCTTCATCTGCTGAAGCCAGATCTTGGGGTGTAGGGAACTTGGTAATAAAACGTTGGTAATAGGGAATAACTGTATCTACCTGTGTTTGCTGAAGCATCACTTCAGATACCCATATATAATAGGGATTTTTCGTTTGCCTCCATGGCAGATCGCGTTTGTATTTATAAAACCAGCGGATAAGATCTTGGTTAAATTGACTGATGTTAAAGTTTTCCCAGTCTCGTTGCATTGTCATTCTAAGCCTCCGGGGTTAAAAGTTCTGGATAATTAGCCTTTATCATGTAAAAAGGGTTCCCAAGTTGTATACTAATAACATAGGATATATATGTCTACATATCGTATCTATAAAAATATTCATTGACAGTTATTCTGCTGTTGATAGGAGGGCAGAACGCATTATGGATTCGGCTACACATATTGTAATGGGAATAGGGCTGGCGGGGCTCGCAACTATTGATCCTGTCGTTGCGCACAGCACTGCCAACATGCATGCTGTCCTAGCAGGAACCCTTGCTGGATCGATTATTCCTGATGTAGATACTGTACTAAAACTAAGAAATAATGCCGTGTATATTAGAAATCATCGGGGAATGACCCACTCCATTCCTGCGACTTTGCTGTGGCCGATTCTTTTAACTGCCCTGATCGCAATCTTTTTTCCGACAGTTAATAAGATTCATTTATGGTTATGGACGTTTATCAGTGTATTTCTCCATGTTTTCGCAGATATTTTTAACGCTTACGGCACGCAAGCCGTGAGACCTTTATCTTATCGCTGGATCGCCTTGGGCATGATAAACATATTCGATCCGTTTATTTTCGGCATTCATTTAGCCGGCTTTATCCTTTGGTATTTCGTTGGCCAGCCATGGATGATTTTCTTAGCCATTTACGCTGTTTTGATCATTTATTATTTGTGGCGGGCAAGTGTCCACCATAAGATCGTTAACAGGGTAAAAGCCGAGCTGCCTGACGCTGTTGAAGTTTTTTTGTCGCCAACCCTGCGCTGGTCGCAATATCATTTGGCCGTTAAAGGCGAAAAGCATTACTATGTTGGTGAAATAACCGCTGATGGCATTAGCATTATCGATACATTTACAAGAAAGCCGGTACCAAACAACGATGTGATAAAGGCCGCCAAAGAAGATAAAAATCTCCATGCTTTTCTTTCCTTTTCCCCTATCCACAGATGGGAAATCAATTCTTTCGAAAAGGGGTACGAAGTAAAGTTTATTGATTTAAGATATCTTTCAAAAGGCCATTATCCATTTGTCGCGGCAGTCTGGCTTGATAATAACTTAAATATTATCAGCTCATATACCGGCTGGGTATACAGCGACAAAAAGCTTAGAAAAAAACTTTTGCCTGCACGAAGAGAAAGAAGGGCTTAATCCGCCCTTCTTTTCTTATAGGCTGGAGGTGGATGTTTTTTTAATATTGCTGATATTTCAGTGCGTACTGCCGCTTTATTCAGGCTGTTTCTTAACCAGCATTGATATTGGAAAAGCGGCAAGCTCATCAGAATTTCCCCGATATCCCCAGGCAAAGGTCCCATTCATATAAGAAATTTTAAAAGAAGCACCCGGGTCTCCGGCAATTTGATAGATTTCCCCAGGCTTAAATTGCGACGGATCCATTAAGTAAGCTTTTGCCATCTGTGCTTTTCTTTCATAGACAGCAAATTCATTAACAATCCCCATTTGTTCCGCTTTCTTGGCCTTTTCATTCAATCTGGCAATCTCCTGGCGCAATTCATATTCTGTCATTTGACTATATCTTTTTTCCATAACGGCTTTCCCCCTGATAGGAATGAACTAGTACTATTATACATAAATGAATAAAAAAGCAAAAAGCTTCACATCTCATCATCGCATTCAGATTCCTGAATAAACCGTTCAATAAGAGAAGCAGAAAATCCTTTCCGGAACAGGTACTGCTTTATTTTCTGATCCCGCTCCCAGCCGGTATATTTTCTGTATTTCTTGAGAGCTTTCTCTCCTTGATAGCAAATAGCTTTCCATTCTTCTTCATCCGACTTGGAAAAAGCATCTTCTAAAACGGCGCTGATCGTATCTAAATAGAAGCCTCTTTGCAGAAGCAGCCGGGAGAGGCGCTGCTTTTCCTCAACGGCCGAACGCTTTGAACCGGATCCCATTTTCTTTTTTATAAACCTAAGAGCATTCTCATATTGTTCTTGGGGTGCGTATTGATCAAGCGCTGCCTTAGCCGTTTTCTCACTCACTCCAGATTGGATCAGCTCGCGAAAAATATAGTTCGGACCTTTGGTTGTTAAGCGTTTCCTTGATCTTACAAATGCTTCAGCAAACACTTTATCATTTAATAGATTCTCACGAGACAGCCTATGAATGATTTGCTCTATTTTCGGTCTTTCACAGCCTTTTTTTAATAAATAGTCTGCCAATTCCCGCTTTGATCGCATACGATATGATAAGTAGTTTAACGCAAGATGATAGATTTTCACCAAGCTTTCTTCGGATCGTATAGCGTTTAACTTTTCTTGCGAAAGCTCTAACCCTTTTCTTAATTCATTCGCAACAAGAACATCTTCATGAACATTAAGAGTCATCACACTGCCGTTTTCCTGCTTAATATCAACGTAAAAATAACCTTTATTTTTTTCATCTACCCGCAATTTACTTATTTGATACACGATCAATCACCGCCGCATCTATTATAGTTTCCAGTCATTAAATCATTTTAAGGGATTCCCTGTTAAAGGAGTGAGGTTGTTTTGAATCTCTTAATTACGGGAGGGACTGGTTTTATTGGACGAGCGTTGTCCAAGCATTTCAGCAGCTTGGAGCATCATGTATATATTCTTACAAGACGTGCCGTCATTAGTCATCAATCCCAATATATTCATTATGTCCAATGGCTGACTGACAGACGCTCTCCTCTTCATCAACTGCCGCCCATTGATGTTGTTATTAACCTTGCCGGAGCGCCAATTTACGATGAGCGCTGGACTGAATCTAAGAAAAAAGAAATTTTAAAAAGCCGTCTGCATGCAACTAAAGCACTTATTCACTTATTAGAAAACATGCCGAAGAAACCATTCTTATTGATCAGCGCTTCCTCCGTCGGCTACTACGGTGCATCTAGGACGCAAATGTTCACAGAAGAATCCAGCTTCGACGGCAGCGAATTTTTAGCTGATGTCAGTTATCGCTGGGAGAAAGAGGCGATGCGGGCGGAACAGCTTGGCATCAGAACCGTACTGGCAAGGTTCGGACTTGTACTTGACGCAAATGATGGCGTACTGCCTAAGCTGCTCCTGCCTTATAGATACTTTATCGGAGGCACAATCGGTTCTGGAAAGCAATGGGTATCATGGATTCATATCGATGATCTTGTCCGCCTCATAGATTTCATTATTAAGCATCCCTATTTAGAGGGCCCCATAAATGTCACTGCTCCTTCTCCTGTAAAGATGAAAGAATTTGGACAAACAATTGGGAAGGTTATGAAGCGCCCGCATTGGTTAATATTCCCGGCTTTTATCTTAAAACTTATCTTTGGAGAAATAAGTGAACTTTTCATTAAAGGACAAAAAGTCATGCCTAAAAAAGCCCTTACAGCCTCATTTGTTTATCAATATCCGAGCCTTGAAGAAGCATTAAAAAGTCTTTTAAATTGATGATAAATTCTATTCCCATTTTATCAAAAACAGGATATAATAATCTAAATTTCATATACCAATACTTGTTTCAAACAGAATATTTTCTCTCGTTTTTAATAACCTTAACGGGAAGGCAATTGGTGCGCCGCCAAAGTTTCTTTGGTCCTAGTGGGTTCGATTCCCATCCCGGCAGGCATATGGAAACTCCCTCGTCCGCTTAGAGACGAATGTTCCTGTTAATAGTGTTTTATATTATTTTGGGGCGGGTCCCCACTGGGAGGTATGCATTATATTAAAGAAACGTAACCTTTCGGAGTGTGGCGTATTGTTTCAGCTCATGCAGCATCCTGAAGTGTTCCCTTTTGTCCGGCACAAAGCCCAGACATTAGAAGAATATCAGTTAATTGTTCAAGAAATGATTAGAAAAGAAGCAAATAATGAAATCATTTCCCGTACGGTTATAGATGAACATCGACAACCTATCGGCACAATCACTTTATATGACATTGTTGATAATAAAGGGTTTTTGGGAACATGGATTGGCAGGCCTTATTTTGGCAAAGGCTATAACCAAAGCGCCAAAGAAGCCTTTTTTTCTGAACTTTTTCTTGAGAAAGCGATCCAAACAATTTATTTGAAAATTCGAAAATATAATGTCCGTTCTCAAAAAGCCGCTGAAAAAATACCTTATGCCCAGGTTGTCGAACACCCTGTTTTACAATTCGCTGACCACGATCCTAACCTGTTTCATTTATACGAAATTACAAGAGAGCGTTACATCCTTCATAAGCAATATATTCAATCTTTCTCATTAAATATAGATACCTTGAAAGAGGAAGCATAGCGCCGTTTGACTCCCCCTTGGATGAACATCATCCGCTAGGGGGAGTTGCTTTTTGTTTAAACACTCACTTTTTGGAAAAAATAATATTAAAGTTTTGTGGAGGAAAATAAATCCTCCTCACACTTATCCTTAACAAAGGAGTGATCATATGGGATCAAAGCGGGACAAGCATACGATTAATCGGTTCGATCATTTAAACAAAACACAATCCGTGCTTTATCAAAAAGAATTCAAAAGAGCCGACAGTGTCTATCAAAAAGGCAGAAAATCATAGGGAGGTTTTCTAACATGGAACGCAAATTTGATGATCATAAAGAAGGCATCGCTAAAAATGAAGATGTCCAATATACTCAAGCCCTCGATTCCGATGATCAAGAAGCCTTAGAACGTGCAAAGCAAGCCGACAAACGCGCCGAAAATGGTGCAGAAGGCTAAATAAATAAAAGCCCTGTATGGCCGTATGATCCATACAGGGCTTTTGCAATTATTCATCTTGATCGACAGATATCGGCTTCCAAAAAGATACGGCAAGAAACGCTAAGCCAAAGACGAGAATAACAATGCCCCACCAAAGATTCAGATTAATATGTTCGTGCGCTTTGTCCGGTGCGGCAAACAATCCGTATCCGCCTATAAGCAATCCATAAAATGTAAAGAGGACACCAATGATTTTCCGAAGATCAAAATATCCCTGTTTCTGAGACCCCATTATTTTCCCTCCTTACCATAACCAAATATTAAGAATAACCAGGATAACTAGAGAAATGGCTGACAGAATGCCCGGCCGTTTATACCAAGCAAGATGTTTATAATTCGGCTTATCTGAATAGCAGTAAACCAAACCAGATAACTCTTCTTTCTTCTTAGGTTCAGTAAAGCAGCTGACCACGATCGTCACAACCATTGTGATCACCCATGCGATTAACGCGCGCCAGAAGTTACTGGCTTGTGCCGATCCGTAGAACTCGGCTGGAATGGCAAAATAGGCAACAAAGGCGCCGACAACGCCGCAAAGCAATCCCCAAAAGCCGCCCCAAGCTGTCGTTCGCTTCCAAAACATACCGAGTAAAAAAGTGCCGAACAGCGGCGCGTTAAAGAATGAGAATAATGTTTGCATATAGTCCATAACACTTGAATATCTGCCAGCGATGTATGCGGTTCCAATACTAACGATAATGCCGATGACAATGGACCAGCGGCCGACATTGATGTAATGCTTATCCGATGCATTCTTGTTAATATAAGCTTGATAAATATCGTAAGTAAAAATAGATGTAAATGCTGTAATGTTGCCTGCCATACCGCTCATAAAACTCGCCAGCATAGCTGTTAACCCCAAACCGAGAAGCCCCGGAGGATAATACCGCTGAATCAAGAGCGGCAAGGCTAAGTTATAGCTCGGACCGCCCGGCTTTCCAAGATTATGGAATAAAACAGCCGCAATAAGACCGGGAACAATAACCAAAAGCGGAACCACCATTTTAAAGAACGTTGCAAAGATTGGCGTATTTTGTGCCGACCGCAAGTTCTTTGCCGCAAATCCCCGCTGTACAACGAGAAAATCCGTTGTCCAATAACCAAAACCTAGAACAAAACCCAAGCCGAGAATAATCCCTAACCAGCTGATGCCCATGGCATTTTGAGAGGCTTGCATGGTATCTCCCCATAGGTGGCCAAAGCTGTCCGGCAATTGCGCCAACATTTGATGCCAACCGCCCAACTCATGCAAACCCAGGAAAGGAATTGGCAAAAGACCTATCCAGATTAAGAAGAATTGTACGACTTCATTGTAGATTGAAGACGTCAAACCGCCTAATCCAACATATATTAAAACAACAACAGCCGAAAATAAAATGCTTGTTGTCAGTGACCAGCCGATTAATACTTTAAAGATGAGACCCATTGAGTACAGGCTGATGCCTGAAACAAGAATAGTCATCACTGCAAATGTCACCGCATTCAAGGCACGGGTTGCTTCATTATAGCGAAGCTTCAAGTACTCAGGAACAGACCGGATTTTTGTTGCATAGTAGAATGGCATCATATACAACCCTAGGAACAGCATAGCCGGAATAGCGCCAACAAAATAGAAATGGGTTGTCATAATACCGTATTCGGCACCGTTTGCCGCCATACCCAGCAGCTCCAATGCGCCTAAGTTGGCTGACAAAAAAGCAAGACCCGTGATCCAAGTCGGTATGGAGCGGCCGGAAAGGAAGAAATCCTCGCCAGACTTCATATATTTTTTTAATAAAAAACCAATGCCAATGACGAAAATAAAATAAACGATAATGACAATATAATCAACAGCACCGGCATCAAACAACGTTTTGTTCATAGGCTTCACCCTCTCTTCGTTATATAAAAACGCTTACAATAACACCTTTATTATTTAAATTTATTAATTAATTTAAAAATAATGCATATAGAAAGCGCTGTCAATACTTTTGAAACTCAGCCTATAAGACGAAAGATTGAGTGATAGAAAAGTGAGCGTACATGGCTTGCACCTTCCCTCACTCCCCAAATCACCCATACATGAATGTCTGTGAAACATTTACTCTTTATCGTTATAACCATTAGGATGGTTTTGATGCCATTGCCAAGCGTGCTCGACAATTGTATCTAAGGATGTATATTGAGGCTTCCATCCCAGTTCCTCTTCCGCCTTTTGCGATGATGCAATTAATACAGCCGGGTCTCCTGCGCGTCTTGGCGAGGCGATGGCTTTAATGTCTTTGTCTGTTACCCGCCGGCATGCCTCAATGACTTGCTTCACTGAAAATCCTTGACCGTTGCCCAAATTATAAATACCGCTTTCATTTGTTTGATCCAGCTTTTTCAAAGCCAAATAATGTGCTTGAGCGAGATCAATGACGTGAATATAGTCGCGTACACAGCTGCCGTCTTCTGTTGGGTAGTCTTCACCATATATGGCAACATGATCCCTTTGACCAAGTGCGGCTTGTAAAACAATTGGAATTAAGTGGGTCTCAGGTTGATGATCCTCGCCGATCCGGCCTTTGGGATCAGCACCGGCAGCATTAAAATACCTTAAGCAAACGGATTTTAAACCGTACGCTTGATCGGCCCACTTTAACATTTTTTCAATGGCCAGCTTTGTCTCTCCGTAAGGATTTGCAGGAAAAGTTGGATCTGACTCCCGTATTGGAATGGATTTGGGTTCGCCGTAAACAGCAGCGGTCGATGAAAATACAATCTTTTTAACGCTATGTTCTAACATCTTTTTAAATAATTGCAGTGTGCCATTGACGTTGTTTTCATAGTATCTTAATGGATCTTCAACACTTTCTCCAACAAGCGAATCTGCAGCAAAGTGAATCACTGAGTCGATGTCGTGCTTCTGAAAGATTTCATCTAATGTAGAGCCGTCTGCTAAATCGCCGGTATACATCGGCACATCAAGAACGGCAGGACGATGCCCCTTTTTCATATTATCAATAACAACAACATCTATTCCTCTTTCTTTAAGATAAAGCACTGTATGGCTGCCAATATAACCGGCGCCTCCAGTAACTAAAACAGTCATATTACCCCTTCTTTCGTCAATTCTTTGACTCCGTCACCTACTTCGCAAATATAGAAGTCAGGCTCTAAGCCTGTTTTCTTTTCGTAAATATCCTTAACAGTTCTTTTAAATGACAGAATTTCATTTTTATGGACAATACTAATCGTACAGCCGCCAAATCCCGCTCCAGTCATTCTTGTGCCAACACATCCAGGACATGCTTTTTGGGCTGCAAATAATACATCTAGATGTTCGCCCGTCACTTCGTAATCATCCCTTAACGACTCGTGGGAAGCAGCCATTAGCTGGCCAAAACCAATAAGATTGCCTGATTTCAGCTGACGAACAGCATCAATGACACGCTGGTTTTCCGTGACAACATGGCGAATGCGCTTTCTTATTATTGGATCAAATGTGTCTCCCGCATTTTCCAGCATATTGAGTGAAACATCTGTCAGTGTTTGACACATTGGGTATATTTTTTGAATGACAGAAAGGCCTTTTTCACATTCCTTGCGCCGCTCATTATACTTGGAATCAGCTAACCCTCTTCTTTTATTTGAGTTTGTAATAACAAGCTTGTAATCTCCTAATTGGAGCGGTACCAATTCATGGGTCATTGAACCGCAATCTATAAAAATAGCATAGTCTTGTTTCCCGAAACCTACCGCATATTGATCCATAATTCCTGTTTTAACGCCAATGAAATGATTTTCCATGCGCTGACAAAGCAAAGCCATTTCTTTAATGCTTATAGGGAAACGGTGCATTTGACTTAATCCAAATCCTGTTGCCATCCCAATTGAAGCTGATGACGATAACCCAGCCCCATTAGGAATATCTCCATAATAATATATATCAGCTCCCGTAAGAGATACCCCGGCATCCAGCAGCTCACGGATAACTCCTTTAGGATAATTCCCCCAGTCATCGTCTCTTTTGTACATTAATTCGTCAATTGAAAAATTAATGTCTACATGGGGAAAATTAGCGCTCCTTAGACAAAATTGCCGATCAGATCTCAGGCGCACAACCATATACGTCCCTTTTGACAGCGCAGCCGGCAGAACATATCCGCTATTATAATCAGTGTGTTCGCCAATTAAATTAACCCTTCCCGGTGCAAAGAAAATGCGAATATCATCATTTCCCGGAAAATAATGTTGAAATTCGTCAACTAATTTTTTTATTAAATTCATTTTCAGATCAACCCTTTTACTTAAACTTATTGATCGCTTCCCGCAAAATTTTTGCATTATCTTCCACTCTAGTCGGGTTTGCGGCAGCCCAGCCCCCTGTCTCAGAAGATGCATTATATTTAATTTTATGGCGATCACGAAGCGGAGGGTAAAATTCGATGTGAAAACGATAAAATGGGCTGACATCTTCACCGTTGGAAGGGCGCTGATGCATCACCATCATATATGGAAAAAGCCGGTCATAAATCTTATCCATACCGCCGACAATGGTTTGCAGCATGTCGCCTAACTGATGTTTCTCCTGTTCTGTAAAATCAGTAATGGCCGTCTTGTTTTCTTTGCTGACGACAAAAACACCAAATGGATAGTCTGTAAAAAAAGGGATAAAGGCAATAAAAGCTTCATTTTCTAGGATAACCCGCTCTTTGAACCGTTTTTCTTCCGCGATCATATCATCAAACATATTTCTGCTGTTTTTTGCAAAATATTTCTTGCAATTATCCAATTCTGTTCTTACTTTTAGCGGAATAAACGGATAGGCATATATTTGCCCATGAGGATGAGGCATTGTAACGCCTACTTCTTCGCCGCGGTTTTCAAATATCATGACATATTCATGATCCGGATGATGATCTAGTTCAGCAAATGTATCGGTCCAAAGATCAACCAGTTTGTACATATGATCCCGGGTCAGATCTGGAATCGTTGCATGGTGATCTGGAGAATACAAGACCACTTCGCATTTTCCTTTGGCCTGCTTCGTTTGGTAAAGTGATCCGCCAACGTTATCAGGCTCAGGCGGATTTGGCGAAAGTACAGGAAAGTCATTATGATAAATACGAACATCATAATTGTCGGGCACTTTCCCTGAACCCGGACAGAACGGGCAAAAGTCTTTTGGCATTTGCGGCCGGTTTTGCCGTTTGGCGGATACCATTGTCCAGTCATCAAGCAATGGGTTATATCTTAATTCAGCCATGATTAGTCCCCCTTATTTAGATAGCGCTTTCTTTTTCAAGAACTTTATTAATTAATTTTATTTACTTTCATTATAGATTTTCAAAACAGCAGAATCAACAAAGATGTTTCATTTTATCAGTTAATTTCCATTTTACTCAATATACTGCTAGGGTTATAATAAAGAATACTTCCGATATCATTTATTTTTTAATTTATTTTTCGTTTCGTTCATAGGAGTGGTATCAATGACACAAAAACTATTAGCTGGAAGCTTTCAATTAATGAAATCGCTTAACCGCTCATTAATTTTAAATACAATCAGAACAGAAGGACCCATTTCCCGTGCAGAAATTGCAAAATTGACAAAGTTAACGCCGCCTACTGTCAGCAACATCGTCAAAGAACTCATAGATTCTGATATTGTCATTGAAAGCAATCAAGGGGAATCAAGGGGCGGCAGAAAACCGACGATGCTTGTCATTAATGGCAAAAATTTCTTCGTTATTGGTATTGAAGTCAGCCCTGCCTCCATCTATTCGGTTATAACTAATTTAAATGCCAAAATCATTGACTCCGTTTCGATTGATATTCATCATCCGATAACAAATGAGAGTCTATTATCATTTCTGTCAAAATCGGTAAAGCAATTGCTTGATAAAAACAACTGGATTAACCGCGAACATATCCTCGGGATTGGCGTTGCTATGCATGGCATTGTTGATATAGAAAACGGTATATCCATTTACGCTCCCGGGTTGAAACTCCGCAATATTCCAATTAAGGAGCATCTTGAATCTGAATTTAACTTGACTGTTAAAGTAGATAACGATGCAAATTCAATGGCGCTGGGCGAAGCTTGGTTTGGACATGGTTATGACATTGGCGACTTTGTCTGCGTTAATGTCGGGCAAGGAATAGGGGCAGGCATCATTATTAATGGGAAATTACTGCATGGCAATGAATTCTTAAGCGGGGAAATTGGACATATGACGATTGATATTGACGGGCCTAAATGCAGCTGCGGAAATTACGGCTGCCTTGAAGCACTGGCCGCTGGTCCTTATCTGGCAGAACGTGCAAAGAAACAGCTTGCGATGGGCGAGAAAAGCATGCTTATTCATATGACCGGCCATAATCTCGACAAACTCACCGGCGAGCTGATTTACGAAGCGGCCTCGCAAGGCGACCCATTCAGCATCAATGTACTTAAGGAAACCGGCAAATACCTTGGCATCGGATTAAGCAACCTTATCCATACGATTAATCCAAGCTGCATCATTATGGGCGGCGGTGTTACAAAGTCGGGGCATATTCTATTAGACAGCTTAAAGGAAACGATCAAACAAAGGGGACTGACAGAACAAGCCAAATCAACTCAAGTTATGCTTACTAAACTTGGTGATCAAGCCGCCGTTATCGGTGCTGTCTGCCTTGTGTTAGTTGAACTTTTCTTTACTCAATCCCCTCAGACCAGTATCATATAAGGATCTTAATCTAAAACGCCACTCTTGTATATATCCGTGATTATGAATGTTAATTTTTATATCAGCCTATGTATCTCAGTTTATTATTTTTTAAACTTATACTATACTTGGCAGATAAATTCAGGTATCGAAGATTTCCCGTTGAAGCCAAAACGGTGAAATTCCTGATTCATAGATTAAAGCCCTGAACGGCAAATTGCCGTCCAGGGTTTTTTTAGCTTTTTTATTTATAAGGGCCAAGAACTTTAACAGCTTCCTTAGCCAGACTAGTATCCACAGCCTTATTGATATCCACGTTCCCGTCAATGCCTCCCCGCGCTTTATACCATTTATATTGGTCTTTAATATTATTGACAAACATTCTGCCATTTGGATCAAGTCCGATGACTGCGACTTTATCCCAAATTTTCGGATCTTTAAGTGATGTGTTCTTCATCATAATGTTAATGATTTCTTGTTTGTTGCCTTTTCCTTTTACAAAGGCGTCATTATAATCTCGGATGCCTTTTAAGTAAGCAACCATAAACCTTAGTGCAACAGCATGTTCATTATTGACAAAGTTCGGTGAGCCGAGTACCATAGCAATTTGCGCTTTTGGCGCATAATCTGTTGTATCGCCGAAACGATAATGAATGCCTTTCATTTCGCCTTGTGTAATCATTGGTTCAATTTGCAATGCGGCATCTACAGTGCCGTTAGCGACCGCCGACATCATGTTGCCAAAGTCAGGCATTAAAACAAAATGAACATCTTTTCTGGATAGTCCCGCATGCTTCAGCATTTGTGAAAAAATATAATCATCAACACCGTTTTTTGTAGAGACAGCAATTTTTTTGCCTTTAAAATCTTTGTAGGACTTTATTTTATTTTTCATTCTTTTACTGACTACAAATGAAAAATAAGATTGACCTTTAAGATTGTGCCCTTTATCAGCAATCATTTTAACATCAATACCCTGGGCGATCGAATTAAAGAATGACGCGGAAGAAATGCCGCCGGCAACATCAACTTTACCTGAAGCCAATGCAGGCAGCATATCATCGCTATTAGAGAACTTCGCAAATTTAATATTAATATTGTAATCTTTGAAATAGCCTTTTGCATCAGCTATATAAAAACCAGCCGCAGATGCGGAATCATCCTCAGCAATAACGACAGTCGCCGGCTTCTTTAACGGTTTCAGATTGCCGTCAACAGGTTTAGCCTTTGCATCAACAACATCGGATTCCTTTTCTTTTGACGCCCCTCCCCCCTGACAGCCACTAAGCATACATACACACAGCGGAATAGCTAATAAAGCGGCAAGGAATTTCCTCCACACCGTACATGCCTCCTTTTTGTGCCTCGACTGATACAGTTAAGATTGTCGGGCCTTTTCCACAGCCGTCTGCAAATGTTCCCATATATCAACGAATTCTTTCTCCATTTCAGGATTAGAGCGAATCGCTTCCACTTTTCTCGGTCTGGGTACATCAATCATTTTTTCACGGACAATTTGGCCGGGCTGCGTACTCATCAATACAATACGATCGCTTAACAGCAAAGCTTCATCAATGCTATGTGTAATAAACAGCACCGTTTTCTTTGTTTCCGACCAAATAGTCAGCAATTCTTCCTGCAAAATAAATTTGTTTTGTTCATCAAGAGCCGCAAACGGTTCATCCATTAATAAGATTTCCGGGTCATTGGCAAAGGCGCGGGCAATGCTGACTCTTTGTTTCATACCCCCGGATATTTCTGATGGATAGAGCTTTCGAAACTCTTTAAGCCCGACTTTTTCGAGATAGTAATCTGTTTGCTGCTTAATCGTGGTTTTTGGCATATGGCGCATTTTTAATCCAAAAGCAACATTTTCTTCAACTGTCAGCCACGGTATAACACCTTTTTCCTGAAAAATCATTGATTGCAGCGGCCGATCTTTACTTGTGCGCCTAATATGAAATTCACCTGCACTTGGTTTCTCAAGTCCGGCCAGAATTCTTAATAAAGTTGTTTTTCCGCACCCGCTTGGACCAAGCAGACAAACAAATTCCCCATCGTTAATGCTTAAGTTAATGTCTTTTAAAGCAGTCACAGCTTTATGCTTTTTGAAGTATATTTTTGTTAAATGATTGATTTGAATTTTCGGTGCTTCGGACATGCTCTCCCCCTCCTTTACAAAAGCTCACTTTTTCCATGGAATAAGAACCTTTTGCAGCATTCGCAATAAGAGTGAAAAGAAATAGCCAAAGAAGGAAATCAGAATTAACCCGACATACATTTGCTGCAGCAAAAATGCTTTATACGAAGTCCAGATAAGGTAGCCAATCCCTGAATGCGCTCCCATCATTTCTGCGGCTACAATGGTAAGCAAAGCGATCGCCTGCCCCATTTGAATACCTTCTAACATCACAGGAAGGGCGCCGGGCAAGGCAATTTTAAAGAAAAAGTCTTTCGATTTAGCACCATAGTTTTTAGCAACATCTAAGTATATTCCATCAATATTGGCAACGCCTGCAGCCGTGTTAATGACAACGGGAAAAAATACACTTCCTGCAATCGTAATCATTTTTGAAAAATCGCTGATGCCAAAAATAATGAGAATGATTGGCATCAAGGCCAATGTAGGAATAGGCATCAACGCCATAACAAGCGGTTGAAAAAAGTATCTGACTGGCCGGTACATCCCCATAATCAGACCAAGCAATATAGCTGGAATCACGCCTAGCAAAAAACCGCCGATAATCCTATATAAGCTGATGCCTAAGTGATTAAACAAATCACCGCTGGCTGCCATTTTAAAGAAAGTCCCAATGATCTCAGTCGGCGGCGGAAAAAAGCGTGCATCAATGATATTTGTCCGTGATAACACTTCCCACAAAACAAGCAGACACACTGGAGATGCAACCGTGAGCATATGCTTCAGCTGCTGCCTGCGCCGCCCTTTTCTCCACATTTGTTCTTCCACAGCAATTGAATTTTCCATATAAATCTCTTCCACTTTAGTTGCCACTGTCGTTCACCACCTCTAGTAATCACATCATATGCACATATGCCCAGAGCGTGACAAAAGCCTATAAAATTATTTTCACGCCATAACAAAGCCTAGTATAAGATATACAAGACTGCATTTTGTCAAGATTTTTGTGGATAAGTGGATAACCGCTAAAATAACAGACGAATAGCGCCATTAATTTGTGAATAATCATTGGGGATAAAATATCAAAAACTTGTGGATATTGTGGGCAAATATGTGGAATATCCTTGAGAAAGGCGATTTGCTTGTGGATAATCCTGTGGAAACTGTGCATAATCTGAAAATAAAAACTTCAATTCCGAAAAATTTAAGGGAGCGTCACTATACAACTAAAATAAATCTTTTTGGAATTGTATGTGCTGCTGTTATTGTCCGAGTTCATAGGGATGAGTTTTATCTTATACACAAAAACAGATTTTCCTTTCAACAGGAAAATCTGTTTCGCAAATGCAAACTGAGGCTTAAAAAATCGTTAAGATAAACAGATAAGCTTTGAGCATCGGTCTTCTTAAGAAAGTCCTTTCCGCGTTCCCTGCGAAGAACTTTTCACAATGTGATTGCCGAGGAACTCCCATAAATAAATAGCCGCATAACTGTTAAATGGCGACCAGCTTTTAGCCTTGCTTTCGATAAAGTCTAAAGGTGGTTTTTGCTCTAATTGATACAATTTTTTTATCGCGTTTTGTATCCCTATGTCTCCCGCAGGCATGAGGTTTTCCCTTCCTAATCCGAATAATAGGACATTTTGTGCCGTCCAAGGGCCGACTCCTCTTATTTTGACTAATTTCTTAATCACTTCGTCATCGGTCATTCGTTTAAGTTCATCTAAGGACAGCGATTTATCTGCGATGATACGTGACGTATCAACAAGATATTCAGCTTTCCTCCGGCTGAATTGCAGCTGCTGCAGCGATTCGTAAGGAATTTCTGCAACTGTTTCCGGACGCGGGTAAAACCATACATCATCAATGGAAAAACCGAATTGCTTTACGAATCGTTCTGTTAATTGATAAGAAAAAACCAGATTCAGCTGTTGATGAATGATGCATTTAACGAGTGACTGGTAGATACCGAAGTCTTTAACCAGCGGCATGCCTTTAAATGCGTTAAATACAGGCGCTAAGTCTGTTTTTGCAAAATGGCGGCAGACCTCATATAAAGACCTATCCCATTTGAAGATATCGGTGACTTGTTCTGCAACTTCCATTTCGCGATTCTGAGCTGAAATGATAAAAGACGGACGATCTGTTGTTCCTAATGCTTGTACAGATGCGACAATCGGCTCATTGTCAATCCATAACGGCATTTTAATTAAACGTTTGTTTAGATCAATATGAATGAGCGGGTCAAAAGCCAAACGTCTCAGTGCCCTGTCAAAATCATACGGTCCCTCAATATTCATCATCCTTTGCCACATGCAAACGCCTCCTTCCCCATTTCCCTATCCTTTATTTAATCTTGAAAATGCCGCACATGCCTGCACCCAGCGTTTCGCAATATTTGGGTTTGAAGCAAAGTGAAGATGTGTATAACCTGAAACGAGGTTTGGCAAATAATACCCCTCTTTTTTTGCTCCTCCTAACCCCTTAACTTCATAGACATATGGGATGTCGTCATCTGGGAAAAATGCTGAATAGTGAAATTCATGACCGCGCGCCTTCTCTCCTGAATCTAAAAGAATCGTCGGCTTTAATGCCATAACATCCCGGTAGCCTAGGGCCGATAAATGCTTTTGCATCCTTACCTTACCGGGAATAACGCCTGCCATCGGGTAAGTTTCCCCAGACGTTGTTGTTATGGATTTTGATAAAAACATAAAACCGCCGCACTCACAGAGCGCAGGTAAACCGCCTTCAATCTTTTTCCTCAGTTCCGCCCGCAAATGAATATGTTCGGAAAGTTCTGCGGCAAATTCTTCAGGAAAACCGCCGCCAAGATATAGACCATCTGCTGCTTCCGGCAATGTCTCCCCGGAAAGCGGACTGAAAAAGATAATTTCTGCACCTTCCTGTTCAAGCAACTCCAAATTTTCTTGATAATAAAAGTTAAAGGCTGCATCTTTCGCAACGGCGATCCGCACTTTTTTTGGAGGCTTGATTTTTTTATCCGAAAACAGTTTTTCTTCCGACTGAACAGGCGATGTGTTATGGGCGAGTGCAATCAATTTTTCTAAATTTATTTTTTCCTCAATGATTTGGCCTAATTGATCGAAAAAACGGTCCAGTTCGCCTCTTCCAATTGCAGGAATTAACCCTAAATGGCGTTCAGGAATCTCAGGACAGTCATGTTTAAGCAAGTATCCGAAAACCGGTATGCCGCATGCTTGTTCAATGGCTGTCTTTGCTAATTTGGCATGGCCCGGGCTGCCTGCATAATTTAAAATAACGCCGGCAATGTTAACATTCGTGTCCAAGGCCTGAAATCCTTTAACGATGGCGGCAACACTTCTTGCCACGGCTGAAATATCAACAATTAAAATAACAGGCGCTTTTAGCAAAGCGCTGATTTCAGCAGTGCTTCCATCATTGTTCTCCGGACTTCTTCCGTCATATAATCCCATTACACCTTCAATAACGGAAAGATCAGCGCCAATACTTCCATGTACAAAGATTTCTTTAACCAGCTCTTTTTCGACCATCCAGCTGTCAAGGTTACGGGAATCTCTGTCCGTTACAGCCGTATGATAACTGGGATCAATATAATCAGGACCGCATTTGAACCCCTGAATGCGCATCCCTCGTTTTTTTAAGGCTGCCATGATACCGATGGTAATGGTCGTCTTTCCCACGCCGCTTCCGGTTCCCGCAATAACCAGCCTTGGCTGCATAGCACCACTCCTCGCATAATGGTTACAATAATTTCAGTTGAGCCATTTCGGACAGCCCAAATGATGTCATGTTAAATATGTTAGGTCCGAGCGCTTCATGATGTCCCTAGATAATTATCTTAAATCACACCTTTATCATCAAGAATAACAAAAAAGCCTTATCGATCATATGATAAGGCTTACCAAAAAAATGACGGCATTGTTTTATGGGCCATAAGGTCATCAAGGCTTTGAAATTGATAACCTTGTTTCTTTAAATCATCTATTACGCGGCCTAGTGCTTCTGCGTTATCCTTTGATACAGTATGAAGTAATAATATCGCTCCCGGATGCACACGCTTCATGATATTTTTATAAGCGTAATCCGCACCTTTCTGCTCATCTCTTATCCAATCTTTATAAGCAAATGACCAGAAAACACTCGTGTATCCCATTTCATCCGCAAGCTTTAGTGATCGTTCGCTGAAAGTTCCGCGCGGCGGACGCAAATAGGTCATGCCTGTATCACCGGTCAGTTTTACATAAGCTTTCTCTAACTTATCAAGCTCTTTTTTATATTTTTTGTCGCTTATTTTTGATAGGTCCGGATGGCTCCATGAATGGTTGCCGACGATATGTCCCTCTTTATACATTCTTTTGACAATCTCAGGCTGGTCCTCTATATAATGACCGGTGATGAAAAAAGCGGCCGGCACATGTTTTGCTTTCAGCGTATCAAGAATTTTATTTGTATACCCTGCTTCATAACCGTTATCAAATGTTAAATAAATAATCTTTTTGCTTGTGTCGCCAATATATACGCCGTTATATTTCTTTAAAAGGGCTTCGTACTCAGGTTCGGTTGTTGCCGGCTGATTATTTTTGCTCGGCTTAAAATACCAATCTTCAGCCTTAGCAAAAGTTGGATGAACCATTAAAAGGAGCACTAAAGCCGCGGCTAATAATAATCTTTCTTTCATAAGCATCGGCCTCCTTAACTTTTAGGATGGCCGCGCGCCAATTATTTATGTAAAAACTTTCAATTTAACACAAGGACTCATCCCAATCGTCATGAAACCTTTGTACTTTTATTTTGAGGTCGTTAAGCATTTTCAAAACATTTTCGAGATCGCTTTGTCGGGCAGTTTCAGCATCGATGGCTTCAACAACTTGAGCCAATAATTTGGTCCGCTGCCTTAAATAAATGAGTTGCTGCTCTTTCGTTTGAACGGCTTTCCCCAATGTTTTCACCCCTTAACCTTAACTTTATCACAACTGGTTTTCAAAGCCTAAAGGACTGGGCAGAAAGCCGTCAGCTTCTCTGAAAATCATTTTCCGGCTTAAAATGAAAAACCAGCGCAAAAGCACTGGTTACAGCTTTGTACCAAAAAATCTAAGGGAAATATGATCTTGAATTGGAATCCATGCCCCAATGCCTTGTTGGACAATATTTTTAACCTCTATGGTCTTCTTGCCGCCGTCTAACACAAGATAGACTTCGCCATAAGTAATCTTTCCTTTTTCATTAACCGCAGGAACATAGCCGTATACATGGCCGACCGCTTTCGGTTCAACATGATAAATGCGGTCAATTTTTGTCCCCTTGCCGACAACCGTTTTGAAAGAGATAGGCATATTGGTCTTTTCAGCCGCTTTCATAAGCATCATTTTTTTAACTTCTTTTTGGTTTGGGACTTTTGCCGTTAATCCGCCGGTAACTTTCATTTCATTATTCTGACTGTAAAAAAACTTTTTTGTTTCATTTCCGCCAATATTATTCATTTTTTCTTCATTGATTTTTTTATATTCCCAGTTTACTGTTGTTTTATTCGATTCATAGTTTAGCGGCCACTGACCTAAATAAATACGGGCATGATAACCGATAGACAACTTGGAAGGATGGATGTTAGATTCATTTAAAAGTCTGATTAACGTTGGATTTTCAATTTTTAATTTTGCCGTTTTAAGCAATGATTGGGTTAACGGACTTGGTTGAAGCTGCGGTACATCATAAGACGGGTTGGGATACGTATTTTGTTTCGAAATGTCTACCACTGACTTGGGCATTTCAATGAGATTTCCTTGGTTGATATGTCCCTTTGGCGGTTCTTTGCCATAGGCAGGAACACAGATTAATAATCCAAGAATAACAGCAAGTAAGGTCTTTTTCATCATAGTCCTCCTTTCCTCTCTATTTTTTCGCTTAAAACAAAAATTATCCATAAATCAGAAAGGAGAAGCGAAGAAAGTTCTCATCACTCAGGCCGCATATGCCAAGGTTCTACTCGCCCAATAATAGAGGTTCTGTTTCTGCTTTTAATGGCATGAATAATGCCGTCGGAAATCTCATCATGGGTTAACCATCGCGATTCACCGTTGTCCAGGATTTTAAAGCCCAAAATAATCTCATGATAATCAACATTTACAGGACAGACTGGTTTTCGATTAGAAACCCGTCGGCTGGCAGCGCTCCCGAGCACATGAAATAACGACCATTTATTTTTTGTTGTTGAAGACAGAATATCGACAAGCTTTTGCAGTGATTCCTGTGCGGTTGAATGCATCCAAACAACAGCTCTGTCAAAGGGACCGTATTGTTGGATGGTCTTAATTAAATGATCGGTCAATTGATTAGTATCATGATAGTCAACTTCCAGAAAAAGAAGATTATCATCATCAACAGCTAATCTTTGGATGTCTTCAAATTTCCTTTTATCCCTTCCGACGATCACGACCTTTTCACTCTGTGAAGCTATCCAAACAGATGCTTGCTTTAGCATGCCGGTACCGCCGACAATAAGATCATGTCCCATCATATTCCCCCTATATTAATAAAAATTGGCTGATCGCCAAGCTTAACAGCGGAATTTTTTACTGTTTAAAAGAAACACCTTTTACAAAAAAGGTGCTTCTTATCTTTAGATCAATTCATATGTTTCTGTCACTTCAATCTGGTCTGAAACAGATTGAACCATGGAACAATTTTTCTTTGTTAATTCCATAATCTTGTCCATTTTTCCTTCTAGTCCCTTGCCTTTAATTTTAAAATGAAGGTTTACTTTTTCAATTCGGCCAGCCTTATCCGGATTGCGGAAGTCTTCTGCCGTCACTTGGATATCTTCAACCTCCAAGCGTTTTTTCTTTAAAATTTTCCTCATAACTGATACACTGCATCCAGCCAGTGATGCAATCATTAATTGAAAAGGTCGAAAACCATGTTCTTCATCCGCCGAAATATCAAGGACTCCAAAATACGTCTTAGTTTGAATACCGTGCTCAGTTATTTTAAATTCCATAAATGTCATCCTTTCAAATGATTTGATTTTATCATAACGAATTCGCGAAATATTGTCAGTTATCATCATTCACCCGGCTATTCTTCGGACTGGGCGATGACGATTTTAATCATATTTCGGCGTAAAAGCACTGTGCTGACATCATGGTTTCGACAAGCATTTTTTTAACATCCTTTATTTCTATGATGTTTTAAATAAATCTTCTTTAGTATAATGGGCTTATTAAAAATTGTTAGGGGGTGGTTTTCATGAGTTATGTAAGATTTCGTTTTTATCTTTTAGTCGCAACTGTATTTATATCAGGTGTTACACAAGGGATGTTAATGCCTCTTATTTCTATATTATTAGAAGACAGCGGAACTTCATCCACCCTTAACGGATTAAATGCCGCTGCCTTGTATATAGGCGTTTTAGTTGCTTCACCTTTTATGGAAAAACCAACTTTCCGCTTTGGTTTTAAACCGATGCTCATGATTGGATTATTGACAGATATGATCGCCATATTCTTGTTTCCTTTTTGGGAAAACTTCTGGTTCTGGTTTTTATTAAGATTTATTATTGGCATCGGCGACAATATGCTCCACTTTTCTGCGCAAGTGTGGATAATGGAAACAAGCAGCCCTAAGAAAAAAGGCCGTGATATTGCCATTTACGGCTTTTCATTTGGTTTAGGCTTTGCGGTTGGCCCGTTAATGCCCCGCTTATTAACGTACAGCATTTTTTATCCTTTTTTCATTGTCGCTTTAGTCAGCCTTGTCATTCTCATTTTCATGCTGTTTTTGAAAAATGATTTTCCTGACGCCCATTTTCATGATCAACCGCAAGAATTTGGCATTATGAAACGTTATAAAAAGGTTATTCTATTAGGATGGGCCGGATTTATCACAACCTTTGGGTTTGGATTTTTAGAGTCTTCATTACATGGCAACTTTCCGGTCTTTGCACTAAGGCATGGCTTAAATATTGACGATATATCAACATTGCTGCCGGCATTTGTTGTCGGCGGGTTATTGACACAAATGCCGCTGGGAAGTTTGGGTGACAGGATTGGCAGAGCCCGGCTGATCCTTATTACTACTTTTTTCGGAACATTATCTTTTGCGGCAGCTGCATTTATATATCAGTCCTTTATTGGATTAGTGATTATTTTTGTTATTGCAGGGATGTTTATTGGCTCACTGTATTCATTAGGGATGACTTTTATCAGCGATCTGCTGCCAAAGTCTTTGATTCCTTTAGGCAATATTTTAGCCAGCGTGGCCTATGGATTGGGAAGTATGTTTGGACCGTTAATCGGAGGCACTTTAATTAGGACACCGGGCGGCGGTTTCTTTTTCGGAATTACAGGAGTGATATTCATCGTGTTCTTCTCTTGCTTAATTCATTACTTTAAACATTGTCGAAATAGGCAGCATTCCAGTAAATTGTAACTTGTTGACTTCATACGGCCATGCCCATTATAATATTAATTAGATAATAATTATTATAATTTGAGGAGTGACATTCATGCGTTTACGTGATGAAATGCCAGAACTAGAAGGTGCTACTGCTTGGCTTAATGGAGAAGTCGCCAAAAGCGACCTTATTGGAGATAAACCGACACTTATTCATTTTTGGTCTGTCAGCTGCCACCTGTGCAAAGAAGCCATGCCAAAGGTTAATGAATTTCGTGATGAATATAAGGATGAGCTTAACGTCATTGCCGTCCATATGCCAAGATCCGAAAAAGACTTAGATATTGACCAAGTAAAAGAAGTAGCCGCTGAACACGGCATTACCCAGCCGATTT
Source organism: Scopulibacillus daqui (assembly GCF_016908855.1). GTDB lineage: Bacteria > Bacillota > Bacilli > Bacillales > Sporolactobacillaceae > Scopulibacillus_A > Scopulibacillus_A daqui. The sequence goes on from NZ_JAFBER010000006.1 coordinate 123,663, forward strand.
TTGTTGATAACGAACATAAATTGACTGATGCCTTTGAAAATGAATACGTGCCGGCTTATTACGTTTTTGATGAAGAAGGCAAACTCCGCCACTTCCAAGCCGGCGGCGGCGGTATGAAAATGCTGACCAAACGTGTTGACCGTGTCCTTGGAAAAAACAAATAAACCGATATTTTAAAAACTCCGTACCCTACAACCAAAGGATGCGGAGTTTTTTATTTGCAGCCTTTTTTATATACATATATAACGATACCATATAAACACTTAAATAATAGCCAACCGGCCGCAGCTCCAATGATATTCAGCAAAATATCATCAACATCAAAAATCCGTTTTGCAAATAGAAATTGGCATGATTCAATGATCAGACTTATAGAAAACGAAAGAAACAGATTTGTTTTAAAGGCTCTTAACTTCCGGTAATTTAAAGGAACTAAGAAGCCGAATGGCAAAAACAGCCCGACGTTTCCCAATACATTTTTTGCGAACAGCCACGGATTTCCGCTGTTAAACATTAATTTAATGCTGTCGAAGAGCTCCAAATTAAAAGATTTCCCATAAGCATAATGATTAAATGTAAACAGCGTGACGTAAAAAAGAATGGTCAAGTAAGTCATAAAAATAAGTAAGCAAAATCTTTTTACCTGATTTTGAATCATTCCGAACATCATATATAACACCTTCGTTTAATAATGATGAAAAAAGCCGCTTTCATTACTCTCGGTTTTATTTTTATCTTTACAAAACAGCTGCACATGATATAATAAAAACAATATAATAATTATTATAATTCTAATCTGTTTCAAGCTTGCTGTCGCTTATAAAGCGGCAGCATTCGCTGTTTTTAAGGGTAATGATGTTGAATGTCATTCTCATTTAAAAAGGAGTGTCATGATTAATGAGTGAAATGAGCTTATCTTCTCAATCGTCTTCGCCGCTTCGCAAATCACACTTTCAAAAGATAAAAAAACACTGGGAATTGATCGCTGCCCTTTTTTCAGGGCTTCTGATTCTGATTGGCTGGATTGTCAGCGTGTCTTTTCATACAACCCCATGGTATTTATTTCTATCTGCCTATATCATCGGCGGCTATGCCAAAGCAAAGGAAGGCTATGAAGACACAATAAAAAATCGCGAGCTAAATGTTGAACTGCTGATGATTTTGGCTGCCGTCGGCGCTAGCTTCATTGGCCATTGGTTTGAGGGTGCTGTATTAATTTTCATCTTTTCTTTAAGCGGCGCGCTTGAAACTTATGCGACAGACAAAAGCTCTAAAGCCTTATTATCACTGATGGCATTGCAGCCTGAGACGGCAAGATTAATATCCGATGGCAAAGAACAAATTATTCCGGTAGAGCGTCTTAACCCCGGAGATATTATCAGAATTAAACCAGGTGAACGCGTTCCTGCCGACGGATGTATTAAAACCGGCAGCACTTCACTTGACGAATCTGCCATGACCGGTGAATCTGTACCTCTCTACAAGTCCGAGAACGATGAAGTGATGGCCGGAACTGTGAATATCAGCGGCACGATTACTGTCACAGTAACAAAGAAAAACGATGAAACATTATTTCATAAAATTTTATCGCTTGTTCAAAATGCACAAAGTGAAAAAGCTCCTTCTCAAGTATTTATAGAACAATTTGAGCGGCATTATGTCAAAATTGTTCTGGCTTGTGTTGCTTTAATGATTATTCTCCCTCCTTTCCTATTTAACTGGTCTTGGAGCAATACAATATACCGTGCCATGGTGCTGCTTGTTGTCGCTTCACCTTGTGCACTCGTTGCTTCTACAACGCCGGCGGTTCTGTCAGCCATTGCATTTGGAGCCAGAAAAGGGATTTTAATTAAAGGCGGCGTTCATTTGGAACAATTAAGCCATATCAAAGCCATTGCCTTTGATAAAACTGGAACTCTGACAAATGGGCATCCAGAAGTCATTCAATTGGTCCAAAACCGTTCCTTAGAGGACACTGAATGGCTGCTGGCGGTCGCAGCCATCGAAAACGAATCGACACATCCGTTAAGCGAAGCCATTGTTCAATTTGTTAAAGAACAGACTCATTGTCCATTGCCGGAAGCCAGTCATGTAGAAACAAAGCCGGGATTAGGCGTTGAAGGGGTTGTCAACAACAAAAGATATATCATTGGCAAGCCTGGATACGTTAACGAGGAAGCAGTCAAACAATTTATTAAAGAACAGCGGATTGAACAACTGGACGGCAAAACTCATGTATTTGTGGAATGTCATGGGCATATCGCAGGGATGTTTTCCTTAAAAGACAAAATACGCAGCACAAGCCAGTCAGCCATTCATCAGCTTCAACAACTTGGCATTGAAACGATTATGTTAACTGGCGATAATCAAGAAACAGCCAAAGCGATCGCGAAAGAAGCCGGTGTCTCTCAATTTATCGCTGATTGTTTACCCGAAAATAAAGTCAATGAATTAAAAAAATTACAACGCCGTTTTAAAAGCGTTGCAATGGTAGGCGATGGGATTAATGATACACCGGCAATGGCAGCGTCTACAGTCAGCATTGCTATGGGCGGCGGTACTGACGCAGCTCTGGAAACTTCAGATATTGTATTAGTAAAAAATGACTTGCTTCGGATCGCTGAAATCGTTCGCCTCTCTAAAAAGATGGATCGGATTATTAAACAAAATATGATTTTTGCCATTGCCATGATTCTCGTTTTAATTGCCGGCAACTTTTTTCAAATCTTATCATTGCCGATTGGCGTGATCGGGCATGAAGGCAGTACCATTCTCGTTATCTTAAATGGCTTAAGATTATTAAAAGGCTGATGATGAGAAAAAAATCAAGCTTCCGCAAGTCCAAGTGCCTGGTTCCCTTTTCTAATAACTTGTGCTTAAAACAATGCGGAGAAACCTAAGGGTATCTCCGCATTTCTTTCATCAGGTCCGCTGACCTTCAGTTAAGATATTTGTTGGATATGCGCTTTGTTTAATTCTTCTAAACTGTATATTCTTGCTTTATCATCTTTAAATGCAATATGTTTTTCTTCAAATTCAACAGGCGATTTAAGTCCCGCCGCTGCAGCCAAGTTAAAAAGTTCTTCACGCATTGACAGGACAAAATTAACCACTCGGTACTTCTTTTCATTAATGACTAACGCCTTCTGCAATTTCGGGTCAGTTGTCGCCACACCGACAGGGCATGTGTTTGTATGGCACCTTTGCGCCATAATGCAGCCGGCTGTCATCATGAATGCCCTGGCTATATTAACAAGATCGGCCCCCATTCCCAGAAGAACCGCGGCCCTGTCCGGCGTAAACAGTTTGCCTGAAGCGATAACCTTCACTCTGTCACGAACGCCGTAATCCTTTAAAGTTTGATTGACAATCATGATAGCCGGCCGAATCGGCAAGCCCACGCTGTCAGCCAGCGGTTGGAAAGTTGCACCTGTACCGCCTTCGCCGCCGTCAACGGTTAGAAAATCAGGCCCTTTTCCCTTTTCCTTCATATACTCCGCTAAATTTTTAACATCCTCAGTTGAACCAACAACGATTTTAATGCCAACGGGAAGTCCAGTATGTTTTCGGATTTTCTCTATAAAATCCATCAACGAAGGCAAATCATGAAATTCTTTAAAGCGATTCGGACTATCTACGGTTTTGTATGGCTCAATTCTTCTTATTTCGGCGATTTCCGGCGTGACTTTGCTGCCTTCCAAATGCCCTCCTCTGGCTTTCGCACCTTGAGCGAGTTTCAATTCAATAGCCTTCACTTGTTCTATCTCGGATTTCTTTTTCAATTCATCCCAGTCAAAGCTGCCGTCCTTTTTTCTTACGCCAAACAGGCCCGGGCCTATTTGCAGGATAAGATCAGCGCCGCCTTTTAGGTGATACGGCGATAATCCGCCTTCGCCTGTGTTCATCCATGTGCCTTTAGCCATTTTCAATCCGGTCGATAATGTTTCAATCGCATGATTGCCCAGCGCACCGTAACTCATTGCCGACATGCCGACAAGTCCTTTTACTTTGAAAGGATGTCTGCAATTTTCTCCAATGACAACCGCATCCTCATCAGCCAACAACCATGGTTTTGCTTTTTCCTCATGTATTTTTTCTTTTCTTGAGAACAGATTTTCTTCTTTTATCTTATACACTTTGGTTTCAATAAGATCGCTGTTATCAACACGGATATCTTCCCTTTGCATCGGGAACATGGCATTTCTAATGTAGTAGCCTTGCGCATCAAAATCCCTTTTTGACCCAAAGCTCATCGTGCTGCTCTTATATTTCGCGGGTAATATGACATGCTTATAATCTTCCCTTGAAAAGGGTTTCCCGCTGTTATCCTGATCAAACAAGTACTGCCTCATCTCCGGACCAATCATTTCTAAAAAGTAACGGACCTTTCCCAAGATAGGGAAATTTCTCAAGATCGCATGCTGGTCTTGTTTTTCATCGAAAATATAAAGATACAGACAAACAGCAAGCGGTATCACAATCAGCAATACAACAATCACTAACAATGCAACTAACAGCCAAGATGACGTGCTCATGCCGATTTCTCCCCTCATATAGATATGCGTTCTTAAAATGTCTATTCTTTAACGGTCATTTTTCTGCAAAACCCCTGCAAAAACCGCAAAAGATATTTCCCCGTATGATCACTCAAGCTAATCACACTTTAATTGATTTAATCTCTCTGTTAACTTTACATTTTCGCTGTAATCAACCGGACAGTCGATGACGACCGGTACGTTCTGTTTAAAAGCTTCTTTAATTGTATTTTCCAGTTCTTCTGCTTTATTGACGCGCATGCCTTTGGCTCCAAAGGATTCAGCCAGCTGAACAAAGTCCGGGTTGCCGAACTTAATATGCGACGGACGATTAAATTGGTTTCTCTGTTTCCATTCAATCAGTCCATACCCGTTGTCTCTCCAGATCAAGATAACAATCGGCAGCTTTAACCGAACTGCGGTTTCAAGTTCTGCACAGCCTTGCATGAGAAATGCCCCGTCGCCTATTACGGCAACAACATTTCTCTTTGGATAGACAAGCTTGGCTGCAATGGCTCCCGGCACTGAAATCCCCATGGAGGCGAGCCCGTTAGAAATTAAGCATGTATTAGGCTTATAAGTCGGGTACATTCTGGCAATCCACATTTTATGCGCACCGACATCAGAAATGACGATATCTTCTTCACCCATGACTTTGCGAAGATCATAAATAATCTTTTGCGGTTTTAATGGAAAATGATGATCCGATTCAAATTGATTAAATTCATCTAAAATTTTGCTGCGGACATCTTCGGTAAAGTCAACTGGTTCATTTCTTTTATCAACTTTCTCCATCAATGCTTTAAGATTTTCAGCAATATCGCCAACAATATTGCAGACGACCGGATAATGCCCATCCACTTCGGCATTCAACGTGTCTATATGAAGAACCGGAATTTTTCCTTCAGGATTAAATCTGGTCGGCGGTATTTCTGTCATATCATAACCGACTGCAATGATAAGGTCAGTCTTCTCTAAGGCGCAATTAATATAATCTTTTCCGGATATGCCAACAGAATCGATGCTTAGGGGATGAGACGCAGGAAAAGCGCCTTTACCCATAAATGTGGCTGTTGCAGGGGTTTGGATTTTTTCCGCAAATGCTATCAATTCTTCTGAAGCATTCGTCCTGGTGACGCCATTTCCCACTAACAATAATGGACGTTTGGCTTTATTAACGATTCTGGCCCCTTCGCTAATCGCTGTTTCCGATGCTACGCCGTTTTTTAGTTCTGTCACTTCCAGCGGTTTAAGCCCTTCCACTTCTGTTCCGGCAATGTCCTCGGGCAAATCAATGTGCGTCGCGCCCGGTTTTGCGGTTGAGGAAATTTTAAAAGCCTTGCGCACAATTTCCGGAATGGCATTTGGTGTTGATACTGTGGCATTCCATTTTGTTACAGGCCGGTACATGCTGATGAGATCATAAGCCTGATGAGACTCTTTATGTAAGCGATCTAAGCCGGCCTGCCCGGTTATGGCCACAATCGGCGTACGGTCCATATTTCCGTCGGCAACGCCTGTCAGCATATTCGTTGCCCCAGGACCTAAAGTTGACAAACAAACACCGGGTTTCCCGGTTAACCGCCCCATTATCCCGGCCATGAAAGCGGCGCCTGTTTCATGCCTTGTCGTAATAAATTCAATATTTGATGATAACAAGGCGTCCATGACATCAAGATTTTCTTCCCCGGGGACGCCAAACATGTACTGAACCCCTTCATTTTCCAAACATCTAATCAACAAATCAGCGGCTCGCATTGCATCTTGCTCCTTTCTTCTAGAGGCTGATACTGATATAAAAGCATGTTATGTTTTGCTACGATATATCATTAGCTATACCCTGCAAAATATAAAAACAAACAAAAAACTCATTTATTGTCGAAATTTGAAGGGGCATCATTTTGCAACAAAAAAAGTGTGAAAGAAACTTTCTTTCACACCGAATTTTTTCTTATGTATTCATAAGAAGCATTAATTTCTCCGCCTAAAACAATAATGAGTGCTGTAATATAAAACCATAGCATAAGAACAATAATGCCCCCAAGTGTTCCGTAGGTTGCCGAATATTGTCCGAAACGATCGACATAATATGAAAATCCATATGATACAACTTGCCAGCCGACCGCTGCGATAACCGCTCCGAGAATCACATCATTAACCTTTTGACGCTTGTTTGGCCCAAAATAATATAAGCATGCAAAAACCACGATGATAATAAGAAAACTAATGAGATAACTCACAAGGCTCCAAATTCTAAGGAAAGCATCAGATAACCCAAAGTAATGAAAAATATATTTAATAACAGTCGGGCCAAATACATTAACAGCCAAAGCCGTTACAATAACAATAATCATCGCCAATGTTAACATAATCGCTAATCCCCTGATAATGACAAAGGACCTGTTTTCCTCAACCTCATAAGCTTTGTTCATTGCCCGGATAATGGCGTTAACCGCATTGGATGCTGACCACAGCGTTGCAATAATACTAAATGACAACAATCCGCTGTTCTTGTCAAAAACATGAGTGATAGAGGTTTTAATAATTTTCATTGCATCATCCGGCACATAATGCGCCAGAAAAGGCAGCACTTGTTCTTCACTTAACCCCAAATAAGGAATTATTGTAAAGAAAAAGATGAGGAGAGGAAATAGCGACAACAAAAAGAAGTAAGCTAAGGTTGCCGCTATATCTATCGCTCCATCATCATTGAATCGCTTGATCACTTGCTTGGTAAAAATCTTAAAGATTTTCCACCGGCTTCGTTTCCCCATTCTTATCCCCCCGGTTATCTTTATTTGTTCTTATTCATTTTTGATGTCTGAGATGTCTGATTGGCTCCAGATTTGTTCTGATGATTTGCGTCGTTTAGATACATATTTGTTTGTTGTGATCCTGTTGTTTGTGTACTTGCAGGCAAAACAGATGCCGGCGAAGAATCAATCATCATCACATTCTCTCTTGTATTTCGAATTTTATGGGCGATTTGCGAAATTTCATCACCGGCCTCGACAGCATAATGATAAGCTTGGGTAGAGCTGTCTTTGGCATTTTTAACTTTATTGGCAAATTCCTCAATATCTTGCGAGACTTCTTGAGCTGTCATTCTAAGGTTGCTGGCTGTCCGCTCGAAGTAGTCTGTGATTTGCTGAGGATTCTGCCTTGCCGTTTTAAACAACTTAATGCTGTTGTCTCTGGCCGTTCTCATATTGTCTCTCAGGCATTGTCTTGTTCCGCGGTCAAACAGCGAAATTACGGCGCCGAGAATGCTTCCGATTAGAACAAACCTGCCCAGCTTGCTGTTTCGATAAGAACCCATGTGGTTGCCCCTCCTTTAATCAGTCTGTAATCACATGGATTACAATCATAGTTTGTTCAGAAAACACACGAATATGTTAAGACTGACCATACACCCTTTTACTAAATAGTGTTAAAATGCTATTAGAGATTATTCAAGATTTTTGCGAAAAGTTTAAAATGGAAAGGATGTGAGGCAATGGCATACTTGAATGTTAACCAAGTCACTAAGCGTGTCAAAAGTCACTTGATTCTTGATTCTGTTTCATTCTCCATCGACAAGGGAACAATTAATGGATTAACCGGCCCCTCAGGCTCTGGAAAGACAACGTTAATAAAAGCTATTGCCGGCATCGAAACTTATACAAAGGGCACCATAGAAATCGATGACATCACGGCGCCTGACAGAAAACTGCTAAGAAGATTAGGGTATATGCCGCAAACTAACGCTCTTTTTCCAGATCTTAGCGCTGATCAACATCTTAAGTATTATGCCGGTCTATATAAATTACCACGAAATAAATATCTTAAACGTACCAATGAGTTATTGCAAATGGTCAAGTTATCAGACATGGTTCATAAGCCGGTAAATACATACTCGGAAGACATGAAAAGGCGGCTCTCCCTTATTCTTGCTTTATTTCATACTCCATCGTTAGTTATTTTAGACAACCCTACATCAGGACTTGATATGGCATTAAAAGAAGTTATTTGGCAGGAGTTTACGAAATTAGCAAACATAGGAGCCGTATTCATTATTGTAACAAATTTAACTAAAGAGTTGGCTTATTGCGATCAATTATTATATTTAAAAAACGGGAAATTGCTGATTCAGGGTACTGAGTCCGATTTTAATCAAACGACAGGCAAGCCTTCACTTGAAGAATCACTTATTTTTCTGGGGAGCAATGAAGATGGCGCAAACATTAGCAATTGTGAGGAGACAACTCATTCAAATCACTAAAGATATTTGGACTTTGATTTTGCTTATTGCAACACCGCTTTTAGTCTTATTATTTTCGAATTTCCTTTACTTAAATCATGCTGAACCGCATAGTGAACAATGGCTTTATCAAAGCTGCGCGCTTTTATGCATCACAGCGTTCATTTTCCCGTGTTTAACAGGGGCTGTCAGCATCCTTCGAGACAAGAAATTGGGCACTTTGGAACAATCGCTTGCAAGCCCCGTGTCGAGAGGGAAATTTGTTCTTGGCTATTTATTTGGCATCGGCACGATCATAGCTGTTCAAACCATTATACTTTTACTTTTTGCCATTTTTATTTTTCAATGGCCATTGTCTTGGACACTCATATTGCTGTATATTTTGCTCATCATTGAGGCGCTGGCCGCCATTGAAATTGGTTTTTTTATTGCTGTGATTATAAAGAACGCTTTATGTATTTTCCTGTCTATTGCCTTTGCTTCCGTATTGCAAATGATTCACTGGAGCGGGATGCCGGGCTGGCGGCAGGCGGTTTCAATTATTACACCGGTTTATTACAGCGTTGAAGGTGGAGCATACATGATTCTTCACAGATATTTGCTGCTTGGATTTTTCATCAATGCTGCAGCTCTTATCGTATTTATCTTTTTGTTCTTTATCCTTAACATTTGGGCTTTGCAAAAAATACGCCGAGTATAGCATCCGCATATTCGGTAAATGTCTTTTCACTAACACTTTTTTAACCCGTTTCAAATCATGAAGCGGGTTAATGGCTTTATCCTGTAAAAGAACTCGCAATCACCCTTTCCTTGAAACTTGGCGCCAGTTTAACTTTCTTTACTAAAAATATCATTGGTTATACTATGGAATTGAGGTGATGACATTGGCAAAGATATTCGCAGCAGGAAAAGTTCCAGATAAGGCAATCACATTGCTGAACAAATACGATGTTGAGGTCTTTGATGACAGCGAAGCATTAATGACCGAAGAAAAACTGAAAAACAAAGTTCAAGACATAGACGCATTGTTAAGCCCATTATCGACTCCCGTCACCAAAGAGGTTATTAATCACGCAAAGAAACTGAAAATTATTGCAAACTTGGGCGCAGGCTTTGACAACATCGCCATTGATTGCGCAAAAGAAAGAAATATCTATGTGACGAATACACCCGGAGTTTCCACAAGTGCTACAGCCGACTTAACTTTGGGACTTATTCTTTCAGCGGCGCGCCGCATTCCTGAAGGGGACAAATTATGCCGAACGAAAGGGTTCAATGGCTGGGCGCCTCTGTTTTTCTTAGGTACAGACTTAGCCGGCAAAACGTTAGGCATCATTGGTTTGGGAAGCATTGGACAAGCTGTCGCCAAACGAGCCAAAGCCTTTGATATGAATGTTATCTATACAGGTCCCAAACAAAAGCCTAAAGCATTGGAAGAAGCGCTTAATGCTCATTATGTATCACAACATGAACTGCTTGAACAAGCAGATTTTATTTCGATACATGCGCCGTACAGCCCAGCCTTGCATCATTTGTTTGACAAAGAAGCCTTTAAAAGAATGAAGCCAACAGCTTACCTGATTAATGCTGCCCGTGGTCCTATCGTTAATGAAAAAGATCTTGCACACGCTTTAGAAGTTGGTGAAATCAAGGGAGCGGCCTTAGATGTCTTTGAATTTGAACCTGAAATAACCCATGAATTAAAAACACTAAATAATGTTGTCCTAACACCTCATATTGGCAATGCCACGATTGAAACACGCGATGCCATGGCAGAGATTGCCGCAAAGAACATTATAGCCGTTTTAAATGGTGATGAACCGCTTACTCCAGTTTTTAATATATCTGACCAACAGCCTCTCATGATTTAATGAGAGGCTGTTCCCCTTCATTATTTCATTCCCCCATTTATCAGCCTGCTTCAACATTCAATAGAATTCTAAAATATGGAATAAGCGTTTCTTTTTTCCTCATATTAACAATGTTTCAATTGAGTTACCATTTGATAACCCCCTGTTTGACGGGTATTTCGCTTGAAAAAACATCGGACTTTAGAACTAAAATGACGCATTATGTAAACTTTGTAACAAAAGTTTAATGAAAAAAGTCCTAGATTCTATGATATTCTTTTCGCAGTGAAATAAAAGATTAATAACATTCACAGGGAGGTTTTATTATCAAGTATTTCACTTTACTCACTGCATTTATTGTTGGTCTTATTTTTACTTCTCATACAGCATCTGCGAAAAGTGCTTATACTGTAAAAAAAGGGGATTGCCTTTCAACAATTGCCCGTTCTCATAATGTAAGTCTGGATAATCTGCTTAAAGCAAATCCTGATATTAACGATAAAGATTTCATCGCAGCCGGACAAACTATTAATCTTCCTGGAGAAGATCATCAATCAGAAGATCAGTCCGCTAAGCCTGCTGAAAAGCAATCAGAACCAGCTATTAAGAATCTATCAGCAAAACCTGAACCGAAAGGAAAAAGCGAGACATTTACGGTCACCGCATATACTTCCGGGAATGAATCAACCGGCAAAAACCCTGGGGATTCAGGTTATGGCGTAACAGCTTCCGGAGCACATGTACAAGAAGGAACAACCATTGCTTGTCCAAAATCTATACCATTTGGAACAAAAGTATATATTCCTGCTTTAGATCATACGTACATTTGCCAAGATCGAGGAGGCGCAATTAAAGAGGGCAGACTTGATATTTATATGAATGATTTAAAAGCAGCCCAAGCATTCGGCAAGAAGAAACTAGATGTCGTTATTGAAAAATAATAATCAAAGACCCTGAGCACAATGGCTTAGGGTCTTTTGTCATGGTTATTTTTTTGAAAAGGTTTGGGTCATTTGCTGCCATACGGAGCCTTTTGCCTCTTCACCGCCTTCAATTCGGCTGATCGCCATTTTAATTTGCATATCGACTTCAAATTCCGGATCGCCTTCCGCTTCTTTTAGCGCCGGCAGTGCCGATTCATCCCCTACTTCATATAGAAACATCGCCGCTCTCCATCTAACAATCCTGCTGGGGTCTTTAAGAGCTTTGGCCATTTCAGGAATAGCCCTCGGGTCGCCTATATCGGATAAGCAGTCCCCAGCTGTCCGCCGAACAGTTACTGCTTTATCATGAAGAGCTTCATATAGGTAAGGAAGCACTTTAGGATCATCAAGCATGCCAAGATAAACAACCGCTAATCGGCGAATCGAAACTTTTTCGTCATGCAAGGCTTTTTCTAATACAGGCAAGTCTTCAATTGACGGATCCATTCTGTCAAGAGCCGCATAGCGCTTATGCCAATCGGGATTATCAAGCATTTCTAAAGTTACTTTTTTGAACGGTTTGTTCTTTGCATCCTTATGATTTGAATAGGCGCGTTTTACGAGTTCGCTGAGCCGTTCTTCATCATAAGCTGCGGACAACTCTTCGACAATATCTTTCTCAATTTCATCAGGATCTCCGTATCTAGGCGATTGCTCGACCCACTGTCTCTCCATAATCATATTATCCGAAGAGCCTTGCGCTTCCATTATGGCATTCATAAATCGTTTGGGCAGTCCTATCCGCTTTTCTTCTCCGTCAACTTCCAATTTCACTTGCATGGGAATTTGCCTGAACATTTGATAGAAAACACGGATTTCACCAAAACTTTCTTTAGGTTGAGCGGAATCCTTTTCAACCGATTGTTGGGACAAATCTTCATCTTCGCCAAGAACAGCTCTTACCTTCGACAATACTGTTTCCCAGTCAGCTTTTGGAAAACGTTCCAAAGCCATAAAGTCAGCAACGTGATAAACACCCTTAACACCCTCAATATCAAGCAGCTTCTGAATGATCTGGGGCGCGTCCTCTTTGTTGTCCTGCCTGTAATTATGACTTTTTCCGCTTGGCAGTGTTTCATCTAAGATGAGTTTCATTGTATGCGGGCTTGGCGTTGGCTCGATACCTTGAAGTTTCACCCTTATCACTCCCTATCAAAATTCGATATGATTATCCTTGCAAATTTCCTCAAGCAGCTGATCGGTTCCTTTATCAATCATTTCATACACTTCGTCAAAGTTCCCCGTGAAATAAGGATCTGGAACATCTTTCCCCGGATCGTCATTAATATAACTCATCAGCCTTCTTATTTTTGCTTTAGGGGCTTGCTTGGCCAGTTTGTTGATATTTGCTATATTACTTTCGTCCATGCCGATAATATAGTCGAATTGCTCCAAGTCTTCGTGAGTGATCTGACGGCCTTTCATGCCCTGAAATGAAAGACCGAGCTCTTGAAGTTTATTCCTTGTGCCTTCGTGCGGCGGCTCGCCGATATGCCAGGCGCCTGTTCCGGCAGAGTCTACCTCAATTTGATTGGCCAAACCCGCTTTTTCTACTTTATTTCTAAAAACAGCTTCCGCCATCGGAGAACGGCATATATTTCCTAAGCATACAAATAAAACTTTAATCATCTGTTTTAATCCTTCCTTCTTTTTTCTCTATGAAAGTCTCGTTTGCAAGCTGGGACGAATGAATCAACTTTAAAAATATCTCTTTTATTTTTTTGAAAGACCAGCTAAACTTTGACATAAAAATATCCTTAATGAAATCATTCTTTAAATAAATGGTTATTCTATAAATAATTAACCGTTATTTATAATTGCAGCACTATACATGCGGCTTCTTGGTCCGTCAAATTCGCAAAAATAGACACCCTGCCAAGTGCCAAGAACCAGCTCCCCATTATGAATAAGAATAGCTTGCGTTGCACCTACTGTACTTGTTTTTAAATGTGAAGCAGAATTGCCTTCACCGTGGCGGTATTTAGGATGCTCCCAAGGATACACTTCATCCAGCCGCATCAGCATATCGTGTTTGACATCAGGATCGGCATTTTCATTGATCGTTATGCCGGCCGTTGTATGCATAGACTGTACAAACATCACACCTTCTTTAACGCCTTGATCACGTAAATAAGACGCCAGCTGATCGGTAATATCAATCATTTCGTCCCTTTGATGAGTTTCTAAATGAAAAGTTTTAAACATATGGCCACCTCGCTCATTTAACTCAATTTGAAAGGAGTTTGATTATGAAAAAGTTTATCTTTTTATTGTTATTATGTCTCTTATCTATCTTAACAGTCGGATGCCAAAACGCCAAACAACATGAAGAAAGGGAGAAACCGGTAAATGGAAACACTTCTGACGGCCGTATTGAAACACGGCTGGCCTATGAACAAAAAGATCACAAGGTCAGTTTTAAATTCCAAGTGAAAAACCAAACTGGACATGCTGTGACTTATCACTTTCCGACTACACAAAGGTATGATTTCAAAATTAAAGACACAAGCGGCAAAGTCGTCAAACATTTTTCAGAAGGGCGCTTTTTCGGGCAAATGACTGGAACGCTTACCTTAGAACACGGAGAAACAAAGGCTTTTGAGACCGAAGTATCAGACTTGAAGCCTGGTCAATATACAATTACTTTTTGGCTGACAGCCGCCGAAAGCCAGCCTAGTACCACGATCAATTTTAAAGTAAAATAAGGGACCTTTTTCCGTTCTAAAATCCCAAATGAATGATATGATTAAAGAGATTTGATTTTCATATTTTTTTAAAAAAGGGGATTTGTTATGGAAAAAACTTTAAGCCAAACCTGGGACTTGGACACTATTTTTGAAGGCGGCAGCCACTCTGAATATTTAAATCAATTTATGGATGAGCTGGAAAACGATTTAAAAGCATTAAAAACACAGTTAAGCAAAACATCCGCCCCGAAGACAATTGAAGAGCCCAAAAATTGGAAATCCTATCTTCATCTTCTTCAAAGCACTTCGGAACGCATCATTGAAGCGCGCGCCTTCATTGAATGCTTAATTGCACAAAATGTAAAAGATCAGCAAGCCAAAGTCTTAAATAGCGCTGTTACATCTCTTCTTGCTCAATTCGAAACATGCAATACTTTGATTGACAGCCAAATGAACAATATCTCGGATGACATCTGGACAGCCTTATTAGCGGACAGCGATTTAAGAGATATCGCCTTTTCTTTAAATGAACGGCGCAGAAATGCCCAGGATAAACTTTCAACCAGGGAAGAACAGCTTGTAAACGCTTTGTCCATCGACGGCTATCACGGATGGAGCGACATGTATGATACGATTGTCGGAAGCATGACAATTCCTTTCGACCATCCTGAAAAGGGTTCTTTGAAACTTTCTGTTGGTCAAGCCAATAATTTGCTTTCCGATCCAAACAGAGACATTCGCAAAAATGCCTTTAAATCTCTGGAGAAGGCATGGGATGAGCAAGCTGAACTCAGCGCTTCTGTGCTTAATCATTTAGCTGGGTTCAGGCTTAACTTATATGAACAGCGCGGATGGAGCGATGTATTAAAAGAACCTCTTAACGATAATCGTATGTCTAAAGAAACCCTTTCGGTCATGTGGGAAACAATCAACCGCTTCAAACCTGTATTTGTCAAGTTTCTTCAGCGCAAGGCTGAATATCTCGGGCTGGAAAAACTCTCTTGGTTTGATCTAGAGGCGCCGCTTTCAACATCCGATAAAAAAATTCCGTATGAAGAGGCAGCAGCGTTTATTATTCAACATTTTAATAAATTTAACCCTAAAATGGCTGAATTTGCGAAATCTGCAATCGAAAACCGCTGGATCGAAGCCGAAGATCGCCCAGGCAAGGCACCAGGCGGGTTCTGCACAAGCTTTCCTATCACAAAGGAATCCCGTATCTTTCTTACATACAGCGGTTCAGCTGACAATGTATCAACCATTGCTCATGAGCTCGGCCATGCTTATCATCAGCATGTCATGAACGGCCTGCCGCACTTTGCACAGCAATATGCGATGAATGTCGCGGAAACAGCCTCTACTTTTGCGGAAATGATCGTATCAGACGCCGCCAAGCAATCGGCTCAAACTGAAGAAGAACGGCTGTCCTTTTTAGATGAAAAGGCGTCTCGCAGCGTTGCCTTGCTCATGAATATCCATGCCCGCTTTTTATTCGAAACAAAATTTTACGAGGAGAGAAAAAAAGGGCTCGTCAGCGCGGAAAGACTGAACAAACTGATGCTTAATGCGCAAAAAGAAGCCTACTGCGATGCGCTTGATGTCTATCATCCTGCCTTTTGGCAATCCAAACTGCACTTTTATATCACTGATGTCCCATTTTATAACTTTCCTTATACTTTCGGCTATCTCTTCAGCACGGGTATATATGTTAAGGCTCGCGAAGAAGGTTCGGCTTTTGCCCAAAAATACGATGATCTGTTAAGGGATACCGGACGAATGACAGTCGAAGACCTTGCCAAAAAACATTTAAACATTGATTTAACACAGCCGGATTTTTGGCGTTCAGCTCTGGATTATTGCGCAAAAGATGTTGAAGAATTTTTAGCGGCAACTGAAAAATAATCTAAAAGAAACTTGGCTTGCAGAAATCTTAAAGCAATCTAACCGGCACAAGTTTGCCTTGGCTCAAAAGGTTATGAGCCAAGGCTTATTTTTTGAAATAAATGTTAAATTTTCTTTTCCAAACTGATATTTTCATTTTGCTTTGTTTCATTTAATCGGCTGTGTCTATAGCCATACGTAAAGTAAATCACTAGTCCAATGACCAGCCATACAAAAAATCCTTTCCAGGTAAACGCCCTCAATTGCAGCATTAAGTATACGCTGATGATGACTGCTAAAATAGGGATCACCGGTACCAACGGCGTTCTAAACCCGCGCTCTAAATCCGGACGTGTTTTGCGGAGTATGGCTACCCCAAGGGAAACTGCCGAGAAAGCAAATAATGTGCCAATGTTCGTCAATTCGGCTAATTTATCAAGAGGGATGAATCCTGTAAATAGGGAAACCAACAGACCTGTCACCCAAGTACTGGTTACAGGAACTTTTCTTTTCGAATGCACTCTGGACAATGCCTTTGGAAGCAGACCATCTCTGGAAATGGAATAGAATAGACGTGTTTGTCCATACATCATGACGATAAGAACCGTTGTAATCCCTACAATCGCTCCAAGCGAAATGAAGCCGGCCGCCCAGTCTTGATTGATGAACCGCAGGGCAAATGCTACGGGGTCCTTCACCCCTAACTTTTGAAACGGAACAATCCCAGTAAGAATCGAGGAAACAACAATATATAAAATGGTGCAAATTGTTAATGACGAAATAATGCCAATAGGCAAATTGCGCTGAGGATTCTTTACCTCTTCAGCGGCTGTAGAAACAGCGTCAAAACCAAAGTATGCAAAAACAACGACCGCGGCGCCCGTCGTTATTCCGGAAAATCCAAACGGTGTAAATGGTGTCCAGTTCGCAGGCTTAACGTACCACACACCTACAATAATAAAAAGAAAAACCACTGCAATTTTTATAAATACCATGACCGTATTAAATCTTGCCGATTCTTTAACGCCTCTCGAAAGAAGGAATGCAATTAATAAAACAATCATAACGGCAGGCAAATCAATCACTGTGCCTTTTGCAGGATCAAAAGCGCTTGATAGAAAATTCGGCAAATGGATGCCAAACCCCGATAATAATCCTTGAAAATAGCCAGACCATCCGCTTGCTACCGCAGAAGAAGCAAGACCGTACTCCAGCAATAAATCCCAGCCCAAAATCCAGGCAATGAGTTCTCCAAAAGCAATGTAGCTGTAAGTGTAAGCGCTTCCAGATTCAGGCAGCATTGACGCTAATTCAGAATAAGACAGCGCCGCAAACGCACAAGCTATACCAGCAATAATAAATGATAAAATAAGAGCAGGACCGGCATATTTTGCTGCAGCAACCCCCGTCAGAACGAATATTCCAGTTCCGATGATCGCGCCGACGCCCAGCATGGTTAAATCAAAAGCACCTAATACCTTCTTGAGTGAACTTTCCGCATTTCCGTCACTTATGGATTTTTTACGAAATAGATTCATACGCCCTCCTAAATCCACTTTATCAGTCGTTTTTTAATACTTTGCTATTGCTGCAAAACATTCCCTTTCTAACAGCAGATTTAAGCATTGATGTATAAAGCGGGATATCATTTCTGATAAATGATAATCTTCATATGACATATACCGCCTCCCACGTAAGTCTTAGTGCTTTTTAAATAATTCGCATTTTACAGTCTACTTTCCTGCTGTATATGATTAAATATTTTAAATTTTAATTCATTTATATTTGCAATAAGTCAGATATAGAAGCAAAAAAAAACAGCACACAATCCTCTTATGATGTAATATGTATGATTCTGGCCAGACACAAAAAAACCCGGCATGGTGGTGACCCCCAAAAGTTAGAGTTTTAATTATGTAGCTGTTTGGCTGGTTTGAGCTCGGTATTGTACTGGGCTTAAACCAGCCAATTTTACTTTAATTCGTTCGTTATTGTAATAGTAAATATATTTCTCAATCTTACATTTCAGCTCATTATAGGATAGCAGTGATTCACCATAATACATTTCTTGTTTCATAATCCCAAAAAAATTCTCCATTGCGGCATTATCTGCACAAGTAGCCTT
>NZ_JAFBER010000007.1 GCF_016908855.1 Scopulibacillus daqui
GACTATACGTACCATATTGGATGAAGCCGATATTACCTATCAACATACGAAAACCTGGAAAGAATCGAATGATCCCGAGTTTCACACTAAAAAAAACGAATCGAACAGCTCTATCATCATCCCCCTCAAGACGGTAGAGTAATTTGTATCGATGAATTCGGACCTTTATCCATTCAACCTTATGCGGGGAAAGGTTGGTATAAACAGAAAAAGCCTGATCGACTCCCTGCAACCTATACGCGTAAGCACGGAGTACGCCATTTGTTTGCCGCATTAGACTTAAAAGAAGATAAATTGTATGCGCATAACCGAGAATCCAAAAAGCATCAAGATCTACTCTATTTTCTAAAAGTATTACGTCGTCGTTACCATCGGAGTGAACGGCTTTATATTGTGCTGGACAATTTTTCCCCCCATCGACATAAGAAAGTTAAAGAATGGGCGGACGAAAATAACATAGAACTCACTTTCACACCAACCAATGCCTCCTGGTTGAACCGTATTGAATGCCATTTTGGACCACTAAGAAAATTTGTACTCGAAGGCAGTGATTATAAATCACACAACGAGCTAGCCCAGGCTATTCAAAATTATCTTCGCTGGAGAAACAAAAATAAACGTCTTGAAAAAATATTACGTGAGCAAAACAAGATCAAAGTTGCTTGAAGGGGCACTAGGTGAAGAGAAAGTATCTTCCTCATATCTTCTTCATCTTCAGCGATCAATATATGTTTACTCATTAATGACTCTCCCTTCCCATTTATTAAACCAAATGACAAATACCCCCAAAAGAATGGCATTGATAATAACATATAGGCTTATTATCAGAAATGTGAATTCGTGATGATTTGCCATCAATTGATATATATACCTTGTTCCATACAAAAGGGGGATGTACTGCCAAATAGAATCACCCAAACTTTGTGCTCCAAAGTAAATAAGAAATATACTGAAGAATACCCCTGCACCAAGACAAATATTCGCATTTATTTTTATTGCTATAAACCATAAAATGATTATTACAGTTAACGAAAAAATGATTGTTAAAATAAAGTATAACAATATATCATTAAGAAAACGCTGACCTATAAGCAACCATAATGGAAAACAACTAATAAATGTACTGCACATTATAGATAGGATGCTAATAACAATTAAACTAATACCCCACTTAGCCCTATCAGGTAATTTTAGAATATGGTTAAAATGCCCTATCTGTTCCTCGTATTTAATATATAAACTAATCATTAGCGAAATTCCAAATGGTATAGCACAATTAAAATAGATTGTATAGTCGTAAAATATTAAAGTTGGATTATCATATCTTTTTAAATATAAGAATAAGCATATGCCGTATATAATTGGAGCCAATATCATAATAAGAAACCAATAGGATCTCATCATTTTGTATGACAATACTTTATAATACCTCATATAGACCCTTCCTTTTAAAAACAAGCATTGACAACATTGATAAAACTATAAAATATACAATACTGACAAGGATAATTATAGCCAAAACATAAAAGTCAGGGATTTTGTTAAAATTATCCATCGGCGTGCCATTGGGATTGATTCCCATTGTTTCAGCTGAAACTCTCATCATATTTCCCCATGGAAGAATCCAAAAATATGATTTTAAAGCAATAAAAACGGATCCGAATGAACCAACAAGACTTAATAAAATTGTTATAATTACACCGACATATTGACATAGTATTAAACATAAAGGTATCAATGGTAATGAAGCAATTGTTATAAATATAGTCGTAAATATTAGTTGTGGGATATTAGGAAACTCCTTATTAATAATTAATGAACCCAATGTAGCAACGATTATTACTAACAACGATGAAATACACTGATAAATGACTATTGATATGATTTTTGAATACCATATTTTAGATTCAGGTAAATTATTTGATAATAAACCTTTATAATGACCACATCTCTTTTCCATATTTATATTGATGCAGCAAGACATGGCTAATCCAATTGGTAAAAAGAATATTGGCCAAAGATTATAAGTAATTATAAGTAATTGTTAAAAAAATATTTGCGTCTGGATGTTGAGATTTATTAGCATAAATATTTGAAAAAGCGGCGAACAACAAAAAGAAGATAGGGATTATTAAAAATAAATTTCTAGATAAAGAAGATTTCATTTTAAGTAATTCAGCTCTAATAAAAGCAGTCATCCTATGCACCCCTTCTATTGCCAGATGTGATTTTAAAAAATAAATCTTCAAGATTTTCCTTATGATCGATTTTATTTTCATACTCTAATTTTCCATTGTGAATAATACCAATGGTATCTGACAATATCTGGATCTCATTTAAGGCATGGCTAGAAATCATGGTGGTAATGCCTTCCCTTTTTAAATCATTTAATAAACTCCTTAATTCCCGTATACCTGCTGGATCTAATCCATTAGCCGGTTCATCTAACACTAAAAACTTGGG
The DNA here is from genome assembly GCF_016908855.1 of Scopulibacillus daqui. GTDB lineage: Bacteria > Bacillota > Bacilli > Bacillales > Sporolactobacillaceae > Scopulibacillus_A > Scopulibacillus_A daqui. Next base: position 2,464 of record NZ_JAFBER010000007.1, read on the forward strand.
TCTTTTTATCAATGCCATAGCAATTCCTAATCTTTGTTTCATGCCTAAAGAAAAAGCCTTGGTCTTTTTCTTTCCTGTATTGGTCAGGTTCACTTTACTTAAAACCTGGTTAATTTCTTCAAAAGGTATGTTTTCCTGTAAACAAAAGAGTTTTAAATTGTCATAAGCACTTAAGTTTCCGTATATCGCAGGGCCTTCTATCAAAGACCCTATTTTTTTCAAATCGCTCCTTTTCCAATAATCGCCTTCAAACATTATCTCCCCTGTTGTCTTTTGAAGGATACCGCAAATTATTTTCATTAAGGTTGATTTCCCAGCCCCATTTAATCCTAAAAGACCATATATTTCTCCATATTCGACATGCAAATTTATATCTGATAAAACTGTTTCATTCTTGAACTTTTTTCCTAAATGTGTTGTCGTTAAAATATAATTTGTCATTATATCAAGCTCCTTTATCTTTTCTAAGGTGATTATAAAAAACAAATATAAAGAAACGATAAGGAATTGAAATATTAAAGCCGTTTCGGTAAATCCCTTAACATGAGGCAGGCGACAGCTAGAAATATGTATTAAACGGCTCTGCACTGGACTACCATTTTTACATCTAATCCTTTTTAAAAATCGAGTAGGAGGGGGTGACTAACCCCCGACCTCTCACACCACCGTACGTACGGATCCGTATACGACGGTTTCATCTAAGTTGTACGCATTGTTTGATATCTATAAAACAGACTCTCCAACCCTTGTTGTACCCAATATTGGTCATCAAGGGCTTTATGCAAGATAGGGCTTTTGGCTATTCGCCAATAAGCCTTTCTTGTGTTTGCCCATTCCCACGCCTTACCTCGCTTAATTCCAAGTTTCATGAGATTCTTATACTTTGTTTTATTTTTCTTCCACTCTTTCCAACGTATCATTCGTAACCGCCTTTTAATCCATCCGTCCAATGTCTTAAATATTGTCGGTGTTTCGGCTAATTGATAGTAGCCGAGCCACCCCACGAGATATCGATTTAATTTCTCGATTCTATCTGTCATGTTCATGGATTTCTTTCTTGACGTCAATTCCCGTATACGTTGTTTAAAGCGTTTAATACTCTCTTTTGAAACCCGAATTTTGGGGTTTTCCTTATGAACAGTCAGGGAAAACCCAAGGAATTTACGTTTCCACGGGCGGTCAACTGCACTTTTCTCCTTGTTAACTTTAAGTTTAAGCTTTCCTTCGATAAAATTTGTGATGCTTTCCATCACTCGTAAGCCTGCTCTTCTTGAGCGAACGTATATATTACAGTCGTCCGCATAGCGGACGAACGGAAGCCCTCTTTTCTCTAATTCTTTATCAAGTTCATCCAGAACAATATTAGAAAGTAACGGACTTAAAGGACCACCTTGAGGCGTGCCTTCTGTATTAGGATGAACAAGGCCGTCCGCCATAACTCCTGCCTGCAAATATCTACGGATGAGTTTTAATACTCTTGAATCCTTTATTCTTTTATTTAGTGTTCGCATCAATCTGTCGTGGTTAACCTTATCGAAGAATTTCTCTAAGTCCATATCTACGACCCATCTATTTCCTTGTTTCATGTATTTCTTTGCTTCTCTCACCGCATCATGTCCCCTCTTATTTGGGCGGAATCCATAACTATGCTGAGAGAATGTTGGGTCATATGTTTCAGTGAGAACTTGTGCAATGGCTTGTTGAATGAATCGATCTGTCACGGTAGGTATGCCTAACTTCCTTTTTCCACCGTTCGGTTTCGGGATTTCGACACGACGGATGGGTTGAGGATGGTAGGCTCCTTCTTCAAGTTGCCTTCGGAGGGCAGGCCAGTGTGTCATGATATGCGCTCGTAGGTTTTGTACAGGCATTTCGTCTACACCATGGCTCCCTTTATTCCGCTCGACACGCTTGAGCGCTAGTATTAAATTTTCCCGTGATAGGATTCTTTCCAACATGATATCTTACTCCTACGTGAATGGTCATTCTTCTTGTGTGGCAATATCTTTCAGCCCTTCTAATGTCCCCCGCGGATTCACCGTTTCCTCCATTAGGAAGGTTAATATGTTTCTGCTTCATCAAGTATTACGTACGTAAAGGTGACCATTCTCCTTACATGATTCAGCCCTTCTCGAATATTCTAGAAATATCCGGTACTATGGCTTCGGCTGACTTCTGATAGTTCAGCGAACATTTTCATATTCGGTTACGGTATGTGTACCGCATGTCTATCAGATCTCCCAGGGTAAGCACACATTCTTCCTCTCCATGTCCTCTCTTCATTTACTTTATGGACCCTTCGGCAGTAAGGGCTTTGACTTGTCGTGCAGTCTTATCCAAGTCCATCTAGCCTTATATGAAGTTCGTGTTCCTAGAGGCGGAGATTTGCCGCTGACTTCCTTCAGATTCTAGGTCGCCCTAGACACCCTTGTCTTAAGCTAACCGCTACTACTGCCTTCGCGGATCGGGACTTTAACCCTAGAGAATATGTGCATGCCTGGCACACACAAAAAAACAACAGCAATCAATATTGCTGCTGTTTTTCATGCATTATTTTTTTACTACTTCGTGTCCGCCGAATTCGTTTCTTAATGCGGCTACGACTTTGCCTGTAAAGGTATCGTCTTCTTGAGAACGATAGCGCATCGCAAGAGATAAGTAAATCAATGGTGTTGGGACTTCTAGGTCTAATGCTTCTTCAACTGTCCATTTTCCTTCGCCTGATGAATTCATGACACCGCGAATTTTATCAAGCTTAGGATCTTTAGAAAATGCATTTTGCGTTAATTCCATCAGCCAGCTGCGGATAACGGAGCCATGATTCCATACCCGAGCCACTTGTTCGTAATCAAAGTTGAAGCGGCTTTTTTCAAGAACTTCAAAGCCTTCCGCAATGGACGCCATCATCCCGTATTCGATACCATTATGAACCATTTTTAAGTAATGGCCGCCTGCAGGTTCATTTGTAAAATGATAACCGTTTTCTACTGCTGTATCTTTGAAGAGCGGCTCAACAATAGAGAATGCCTTTTGGTCGCCGCCAATCATATAACAAGCGCCGTTTCTTGCTCCGGAGACACCGCCGGATGTGCCGGCATCAATGAAATAGATGCCTTTTTCTTTTAATTCATTATAACGGCGCAAAGAATCTTTATAATTTGAGTTGCCTGCATCGATGACAATATCCCCTTTGCTTAAAAGCGGACTGATTTCTCCGATAACATCATCGATGAGGTGACCGGCTGGAATCATCAGCCATACTACTCGAGGCGTTTCAAGAGAATTAACCAGCTCTGTATAAGAGCTTACACCATTCGCCCCTTTTTCCGAGATTTCTTTAACCGCATTTTCATTAATATCAAATGCTATGAGTTCGTGACCATGATCCATCAAGTTAAGACCAAGGTTCATGCCCATTTTTCCTAGTCCAATTAAACCTAATTTCATTTCTAGATCTCCCTTCAAAAAATCCTCGTCAATTATTGTATCATATTGTCTTCAAATTACCCTCATTAGATGCTCGTTCGGGTCTAATAGAAATAATTGAAAGTATAACAGCGGCTAACGAGATGCCTGCTGCTGCCAAAAACATGTTTCGAACCGAGTATTCCATGATCACAGCATAGATTGGCGGCCCTGCAGCGACGCCAATAAAACGCATACTGCTGTATAAACTTGTAATGGTTCCTCTATTTTCTTTTTGAATCCCTTCAGTAATAAAAGCATCAAGACAAGGCAAAGCAACACCAATACCTATTCCGGAAACAAATAAAAATAATAAAAACAGCCGGATATTCGGTTGAAAACTTAAGCATACCATCATAACAGCAGCAATAAACATGCCAATCAAGGTTAACCACTTCATTAGTGACTTATTTTGCCCTATTTTCCTGCCGGCTATTAAAGAAGCGGCGGATAAAGCAAATAGCGGAATCGCAATGACAAATCCTTTACGGACGGCTTTAATATGATATGTGCTTTCGAGAAGCTCTGATAGATAAAACAAAGTGCCAAACAAAACAAACATCACAATACAGCCAATGATAAAGATTGCGATTAACCATTTTAGATTTTCTTTAAACGTGTTTTTAGTATTTTGAAGAAATTCATGAAAAGTAGGAGGATCTTCTTGGTTTTTTGGCACTTTAACAAAAAAGCCAACTAACAAAATTGAGATCAAGCAGAGGATCGGAATCGTTAAAAACGGCGTATACCATGTAATAACAGCAAGCAAGGCACCGACAATAGGACTTAAGACCTTGCCGAACGTATTTGATGTTTCAATAATGCCTAAACCATTGCTGACATCTTCTTCCTTTTCAAACATATCTCCAACTAATGGTATAACAACAGGAAAAGCTCCCGATGCACCAACCCCTTGCAATAATCGGCCAACTAATATCAGCCAGTAAGGTTGGTTTAATAAAATCGGCGCTAAACCAGAAACCGCTCCCCCGATGCCGGTAAGTATAAGGCTTGGAATAATGACTTTTTTCCTTCCTATCCGGTCTGACAGATAGCCTGCAATGGGGATAAAAATAATAGCCATAATAGAATAAACGGTAATAATAAGACTTGACTGGAAGGCGCTGATATTAAGCTTTTTTTGGATGGTGGGCAACACAGGTATAAGCATTGAATTGCCAAGCGTCATCATTAGCGGGATTGAAGCCAATGATAAAAGATCGAAGGTTTTTTTCTCTTCTTCCATAAAGCATCCTCCACGAGTCATATTTATTGTTAGTTTGAAATGAAGAAATAAAAAATATACGAACGGCATTAAGAAAGGAAAAAAGCACCATTCATAATTGTTGTTGTACCGTACAAAAATAGAAAAAGATTGGAGGATTCAAAAATGGCTCAATCAGAACAATTACAATCTAAAAGCAAACTCAAACCTTTAATAGAAACAAAGCAGCTATTGCAAAAAGCTTTAGAATCAGTCAATCAGGCCACTGCTATGGAAAATAATCGTGCGATGATTCAAACGCAGCAGACACTGCAGCAAGCACAACAAACCTTATCCCAAAGCTTAAGTCCAAGTCAATCACCTGAAGAACAACAATTAATCGAAAACGCACAGCAACAGCTGCAGCAAGCACAGCAACAGCTGATGCAAGCAAATAAAGCTGACTATGACAGCAAAACCACTTCCTGAGACTGCGATACTGTCTAGACACGCTGACGTTCAATCTATAAAAAGCACCTAAACAAACACCGACCATAAATAAAATGGGCGGTGTTTGTCTTATATTTATTAAGAAACGCGGGAGGCCAATTGACTGATTTCTTCTTCAAATTTCTTCTGCAAAAGCGTTGTTACAGCACCTGGACGCCCTTCTCCGATCACATTATGATCTACTTTCACCACAGGAGAAATTTCAGATGTTGTACTTGTAATAAATACCTCATCAGCCTGCATCATTTCTTCAATAGGCACGGCTTTTTCAATAACTTCAATTTTGGCTTCCTTCGCATAACGAATCACGTATCGTCTTGTAATGCCGTTGAGAATGAAATGATTGGCGGGATGAGTATATAATTTTCCATTTCTGACTATAAAGACATTTGATGAGCTTCCTTCGGTTACGATGTCTTGACGATGCAAAATCGCTTCATAGCATTGTTGATGATGCGCCTCTTCCTTTGCCAGGACATTGCCCAGCAAATTTAGGCTTTTAATATCACAGCGCAGCCAGCGGATATCATCTGCAAGTATGGTATTGATCCCATTTTGAAGATTATTGTGCGGGCGGTCCATTTCACTTGTATAGGCCGTTAGAACACTTTTGGCCTGCATCGGAAACTGATGCGTTCTCTTTGCCGGTCCTCTGGTTATTTGAAGGTATACAATACCGTTGTTTAATTGATTCTTTTGAATAAGCTGACGGATATTTTCCTCCAGCTCCTTGCGGCTGACCGGCCATTCTAATTTGATTTCTCGGGCGCTTCTTTTCAATCGATCCAAATGTTCATCCATGGCAAAGCACTGACCATGATAGACCCTGATCACTTCGTATACGCCATCCCCAAATTGATAGCCTCTATCTTCAATATCAATCCAGGCATCTTCTCTTTCTATAAACTGATTGTTATACAAAATCATATAAAATCCCCTTTACATTTTCATCTCATTCATTTTTTCAATATGCACCCATTATAAAATATTCAGAACATAATAAGCAATGCTTTTTATCATATTTAAGCGACCGTACCCAGACGGCCGCTTATCAGAAAACACTAGCTTCCTTCCCCATGTTTTTGACGGGACATTTGCCTCTTTTTGGCTTTCTTCGATCCATCCAGCGGCCTCGGCTGTCCGCCGCCGCGCGATTTTTTATCTTTAAGCTGCATGAACATTCTCCTTTCCAAAAAAGGTTAGCCTTAACGGTTTTGCGCCGGCTAACCTTTCTTAGTATGAACAAAAAAGGAGTGTTTATGTCGAGCTGTTAACCTGATAATAAGGCAGCAGCCGCTTAGTCATTAGTTTATATCCTTTTGAATTCGGATGAAAATGGTCTTTATAAAGCAAAGTGTTGGTTTTCCCTTTAAAAATATCTTCTGTTGGGATAAAAACAGTATGGCTGTACATCTTTAAAATATTCTGGCTCGTGTGATTCCACTCTTTAAGAATTACGAAAAACTGTTTGTTTAACTTTTTATCCAAATAATCTTCAAAGGGGTTATAAAGGCCAAAATAATAAATGGTCGCCGACGTATTTTCTTTGCGGATTTTTTGAATAATGTCATTGAAATTCTTTTCAAATTGCTGCCGTTCTGTTTCAAAATCATTTTGTTTTAGATTTAGGAAATTTGATTTTAATACATTGACTAAATCATTGCCGCCTATGGTTAAACATATCATATCAGCATTTTTTAATTGTTTTTTTACATTTTCTTGATCAAGGACCTTTAATAGATCGTCTGTTGTATCACCTGTAACACCAAAATTATTAACAGTCACTTTAGAGATGGTGTCTGATCTTTTTAAATGGTTTATAAAATCTCCGAAATAGCCGCCATTTTTAGGATCACCTACACCTTTTGTCAGGGAGTCTCCTATGCCGACAATATGAACAGGCAGCTTTTTTTTCATGACGTGTTTTTGTGAAGCTTGCGTTTTTTCAACCCGTTCTGATTTAAAAGGGTGAGCGGCAACTGTGAAAATAACCCCCACAATACATATTAGAACGGCGGCGGCGATATAAATTATTTTCCGTTTTAAGGTAACCACCCCCATAACACTTTAAAAGAAAACCTAGCTGTCCCGCTGTCTCGCCTAACTTCGCTTAACCTTAAAGCTAACAGCGCCTGCCGCATTGAATCGAGCGCATTTGCCGTTTGATGCGATAAACAAAACGGTCATTCTTTATTTTTTAGATTGAATCGTTCGATATGGTCTGCATATCCTTCATGATTTAGAATATTGATCTGTTTTTCGCCTAGTAAATCGTAATGCGGGTAGTCTTCCCTGGAATCAATCCACTCGGGTTTCAGACCATACTTTCTGCCCCACATCGCGAGCTTTTCCAAATTGATACAGCCCACTTTAGTTACCGTATGGCAATCAGGAAAACGCGGATCATACCAGTAATGAGTTATAAAAGCAATTTCACCGTCTAATACTTTTCTTTTCCACTCATTTAATTCTTGTCTTTTTAGACCGAAAGCCATATGAAAATACTTCCTTTTATCCTAATGCCCGGCGATAGGCCTGATCCCAGTCTGGGAAGTGCTTTTTCAATATAATCGGCCTGAAGCTATCTTTTTTGACGCAGACATGCTGCGTTTTTGCTTTTACAGAACATTGCCCCTGGCCATCAATCACTTCATAGCCATATGTAACACGGATGCCGTCGTATGCGTCTACCCATGTTCTAACCGTCACTTGTTCACCGTATTTTGCCGGTTTATGATAACTTATATGAACATCAACAACCGGCGATAATATGCCTTCTTCCTCCATTGAAGCGTATCGGAAGCCAAGTTCGCTAACGAGCTGTGTGCGGCCCACTTCCAGCCAAACAAGATAGTTAGCGTGATAGACAACTCCCATTTGATCTGTTTCCGCGTATCTTACCGTTATTTTTGTTTCCGATATATGCATTGATCTCTTCTCCTAAATCATTTGTAGAGTCAAACTATCACTTATTTTAACACATTATCAATTATACAAAAAAGAAAACTCATCGGGCAGATGCCAATAAATAAAGCAACGGCACGCCGTTGCTTTAGCGAATTGAACGTTTTTTTTCAATTTTTAATTCAATTTTTTCAATAGCAGAATGATCTCTTAAAATTTCTGATTTATTTTTAGATACGAGATCTTTAAAAGATACTTTCTTTTTCATGTTTATCACCTTCCACCATTATTTTATAACATTAGTATGGTCAGTTTTTGCTTAAATTATTACAAATGTTTGAAAATTACCGATTGTGCTTTTTATATTCAATCCACTCGCTTTTCAGCAGGCTGTATATTTCTAAATCAACATATTTATCGCCCCATCGCTGATATTGCCGTAAATAGCCTTCCTTTTTAAAGGGAACGACCTTAACCAGCCGTTGGGCCTTTTTATTATCAGGTGATATGAGCGCTTCAATTCTATTTAAGCCCAGCGGATAAAACCCGACTGTCAAAAGGGCTTGTATCCCTTCTTTTCCAATCCCCTTCCCCCAGTAGCTCTTTAATACTTCACCTCCGATTTCCGCCTTTCTTGAAAAGTAATCAATATGATGGAAACCTGCTGTCCCAAAAAATTCGTTAGTGTCTTTTGAAGTGATCGCCCATCGTATAGCGGGCTGATCAATAGACGAAAATGTCTGAATAAAGGCCATCGCCTCTTCTATATTACCCATCGTCATTCCTCCGTCAAACATCATTGTTTCTGAATCAGAGAACAGCTTAAAGACATCGTAAACATCGTCTTTTTTTAATTGGCGGAATCTCAATCGTTCTGTTGTAAACTCAGGAAAAGCTCCGTTAGCCATCAAATCACCCCCATTTTATACGCTCTTATCTTCAAGATATTGATTCAGGGGATTAAAAGGAACGATGTTCGCCTATAAAAAACGCCCTTATGCTGTGCATAAAGGCGTTTTTATCAATGATATTAAGCTTTGGTTTTCTCTTCTATCAGTTCCGTATAATAATAATACATATCCTTGCAGGCCGCCATTAAAGCATCTTTGGCTTTGCCGTGGTAGCCATTATCAATAACATCCAGGATGACATCCAAACCCTCTCGTAAACTATGTCCTTTTAATAATTGATTAATAAAATGATGAGCATGTTCAGTTGCTAAAGTGCAAGAAGCCTCAACGATTACGCCGTAATGCGGGTCAATTTCAGCTGTAACGGTTAATGTTTCATAGACATCCCGTGCCGCCATGCCTTTAGGCAGCTTAGCATGACCAGCAATCATCATTGTTTGCGCCATATGTTTCCTCCTTAATGACTGTTTCTACTGTTTCTGTTCGTTAAAATTTTCTATAGTAAACCGTTAAATCCTCTTTTTTAATAGTTTTCCCGTTAGCCTTTTATTTTTGCTTTATGTCTGATGTCGTCAATCGTCTGTGATACCGAAATGTGATCCGGGTCCATCATCACTTCAATTAACACAGGCTGTTTGATTTGCCCATTTGACAGCTGCTTGAATACAGCCTCAAATTCCATCGTGCTATTAACATAGCAGCTATCAATATGAACAGCTTCAGCCAATTTGTTAAAATTCACCCGGCCAAGCGACGTGCCGACAACTCGACCAGGATAATGCTTTTCCTGATGCATCCGGATAGTCCCATACATCGCATTATTAAAAACAATCGCGATAATAGGGATATGGTATCTCGCCGCCGTTTCCAATTCCTGAACCGTCATCATGAAACCGCCGTCGCCGGATAAGGAAACAACAGGACGAGCGGGATCGGCCAGCTTTGCGCCGATTGCCGCCGGCATTCCATAGCCCATCGCTCCTGAAGTCGGTCCAATATAGGTTTTTGGCTGTTTAAATTGATAAAAAGAATGCAGCCATCCGGCAAAGTTGCCGGCATCATTTGTAATAACTGTATCTTCAGGCATTGAATCTTGGATGATCTTAAAGATATTTTTCAAATTACAGCCGTTATCATGGTCTTCTTCGAAATCTGGCGGTAAACAGGATGCCCTAACATAAGCTTCTCGACGTTCTTTCCTCCAATTTCCCCATTGCGGTGAACATCCGCTTTCTTTTGCAGCTTCCAAAAGCTGCTCCAAAGCCATTTTCGCATCAGCAATCACTGAGGTTTCCACTGGAAAATGTCTGCCTGCTACTTGGTCGCTGATATCAATATGAATCAGTTTATGGTCAGAGGTAATCAATGAATAATCCTGTGTTGTCACTTCTGAAAGCCTTGTACCGATGGCAAGAATAACATCTGCTTGCCTGACCGTTTCAAGAACGCAAGGAAGAGGGCCTAATCCCAAATGACCCGCATAATGACTATGATCATTAGCCATCACATCATGGCGCCTGAATGAAGATAGAACCGGCAAATCCATAGTTTCACTAAATGCCGCCAATACCGCTTCAGCATCTGAAAATTTAATGCCCCCGCCGGCAAGAATGACAGGTCTTTCCGCCTTTTTAAGCAATGATAAACATTTTCTTATCAAGGATGGATCACCGAGCGGACGGGACTTTTCAAATTTCTTAGCAAATCTCATTTCTGCCTTTTCCTTCAGAACATCTTCCGGCAGAGAAACGACAACCGGCCCAGGTCTGCCGGACTGAGCTATTCTTAACGCCCTTTGAACGAGCTCCGGCATACGCTCGGCATCGCGAATTTCAACCGTCCATTTGGCGATCGGCGCAAAAAATTGTTCCAAATCAACCTCTTGGAATCCTTCGCGTCCCCTAAATTTACTGTGAACCTGCCCCAAAAAAACAACCATTGGCGTTGAATCTTGATACGCCGTATGAACACCAATTGTTAGATTGCCGGCGCCAACCCCTCTGGTGGCGAATACAATCCCGGGCTTGCCAGTCGCTTTAGCATAACCCTCAGCCATAAAAGACACGCCGCCTTCATGGCGACCTGAAATAAGTTTAATCCTTGGATGCTCATATAAATTATCTAATACCGGCAAATAGCTTTCTCCTGGAACACAAAAAACGTGATTGATGTCTTCGATTTCCAAACATCTTATTAAAGCCTCGGCGCTTGTCATGTACTCAGTCATTAAATACACTTCCTTATCTAAAGAAATTGTTTGATGCGCTTAGCCGCTTCCTCTAACCGTTTGTCAGGAACAGATAGGGACACTCGAAAATAGCCTTCTCCGTTTTTCCCAAAAGCGGTGCCAGGCGTCACAACAACCCCGGCTTCTTCTAGCAGTCTTTCGCAAAAAGCCCCGCTCGTCATTGATCCCGGCACTTTAGCCCAAAGAAAAATGCTGCCTTTCAGCGGATTTGTCTCGATCCCGATATTACGAAGGGCTTGGCGCATCACCTGTCCCCTTCTTTCATAAACAGCATTTCGCTCTTTTAAAAACGACAGGTCGCTCTTTAAGGCAATCGCAGCCGCTTTTTGTATAGGAAGAAACTGGCATGAATCGAGATTGCTTTTAACCGTCAGCAACGTTTTTATCATCTCTTCATTGCCGACAAGATAGCCGATTCTCCAGCCTGTCATATTAAAAGCCTTTGAAAGCGATCCAAACTCAACAGCTATATCCTTGGCGCCGTCAACTTGCAAAATGCTCGGTGCCTGATAGTTTCCAAATGTAACAAGGTTATAAGCGGAATCATGGGCGATATATATGCCATGCTTTTTGAAAAAAGCAACAGCCTTTTCAAAAAAGTCAATATTGACAGTGGCGCCTGTCGGATTGCTCGGATAATTTAAAAAAGCCAGCTTCGCTTTTTGTAAAATTTCATGAGGAATAGATTCTAAATCAGGCTTGAAATCGTTGTCAGGATCAAGGCGCACAGGATAGGCCTTGCCTCCTGCCAAATGCACAGCCATTTTATATACCGGGTAACTCGGATCCGGAATTAAAACAATATCATCAGGGTCTATCATGGCTTGAACTAAATGGGCAATGCCTTCCTTAGAACCAATTAATGTTTGAACTTCCTTATCTTTATCAATCTTCACATGAAAATGTTTTAAATAGAATTCAGATACAGCGTGACGAAATTCTGGGCAACCGTTAAAAGTTGAATATTTAAAATTATCCGGATGATTTAATTCCTTAATTAATTGATCAATGATAAATGGCGGCGTCGGCAGATCAGGATCGCCAATGCCAAGATCAATCATATCAACACCTTGTCTTTTTAAAGTTTCTTTTTTGCGGTTTAAATTTGAAAATAAGTACGGCGGCATTTGCTGAACATTTCGAGACGGAACTGCCTTCAAAGGAAAACCTCCTTAGACTAGTTTCAATTAATGAAACTATATTCCTTTAAATAAAACACACATTCATTTTAGTTTAATATTTTGAATTTTTCAATTGGTTTTTATATATTTTCAAATTTGTTCACTAGCTGAATGTAATAAATAACATTTGTTTTAGATTAGATTTAGGTCCTTTTAAAATTAATCTTTATACTTCTTCAGTTGATATGGAATGCATTTGATATGGAATGCATTGTTATAAAATGTAAAATTTTGACTATAATTTATGGCCAAATATTCCTTTTATTGTTGGTGAATCCTAATTGCTTATGACAAATATCGTATAAGCAGCTTCACACATTAAAATGATATAGATCTGTATTTACACTAAGTTACCTTAACTTAACGTAACTTGCCTTATATTATATCTCTGTGTATAATATGAATTAGAAAACATAAAGTAAAAAAAGCCGAGAGCGGCTACTCTCGACTTATGTAGCATATCACATTGGTTTCGCGACCACTGTGGTCCGGTAGATATTTATGGATATAATCCACCTGTACGAAACTCGCAAAAGTTCAATAGGCAGGTGGATTATTTTCGTGTTGTTTTATCTATGATGTCAACAACTAGACCGATGAGAGCAACGACGAATATCCCGGTTGAAAGTACGATCTGTATTCCATCCATACGACCTACCTCCATTCTCCACAGAGGTTTTGCCCGTTCCACCTGCTATTGATATGCTACATGTAGATTATATCATATAAAATAAAAATAAGTCGGAAAATATAGTAATAGAGGTTTGACAATAGTAGGAGTAAATGGTTTTGATAAGGTGTAAGTTACCTCATAAGTTTTAACACGCATTTTTTCCCCGCGTATATATACTTTGTTCAAAACAATCCCCTAGCACGAATTAACTATAATACAATAAATTTCCACAATTAATAAATTAGTCCAAATATAGACTCTTTATTCACTTTTATTAATTATATGAACAGCCGGAAAGTCTGCTTGAAGTTGTTTGGCATACAACTCCCCTTTAAGTGCTTCCAGCTCGCTTGCCTTTTTCTGAATATCATAATATGCCGAGTTGAGTTTTTGCTTGCTTTTATCAGCGGAATGTCCTTTACAATCGTTCAGCTGCCCATAAGTTTGTTTCATTTTAGTTTCTGTTTCTTTTAAAACGCTAATCTCCTCATCTATTCTATAAGCAATTAATCGGCAAAGGGTTTCCGTAGCGTCAAATGACTTTGTCATCCTTTTATCCTCTTAATCATTCCTGATCTGCTTGTTCGAATCGAGACGCCGCATCTTTTAACATTTGCGACTGTTCCTGTATTTTTTAAAGACTAAAGTCATTTCATTAATTTTAACGTTGCTGTTTTCTTTCATATAAAGCAAACATCGAACCTGGACATTCATTGAACGTCGTTTTTTGTCTGAATTTATATCATTTTTATGAATTTTGTAAATATACTTGAATCTCATTTTTCTAAGTCATATAATGAAATTGTCAGTGCAATGTTTCATTTTCTGAAACAAAGTTTAATTAATTGAAAACGGTTACTTTTTAAGGAGGGTTTTACAATGGTCACATCAACAAAAACAGCATACCTCAATTTTATTGATGGGAAATGGCAGCCGGCGAAAAGCGGTGAAACTGTTGAAAATGTTAATCCGGCTAATGGCGAGGTGATTGGTCTCGTAACCGTATCATCTGAAAAGGAAATAGACGATGCCGTCAAAGCAGCAAAAAAAGCTCAAAAAACCTGGAGATTGGTTCCCGCTCCGGCTCGCGGAGAATACCTATTTCGAATTGGCGACTTATTAAAGCAAAAAAAAGAAATGCTGGCGCGGCTTTTAACTCAAGAGATGGGAAAAGTGATCGACGAAGCCCGCGGTGAGGTCCAAGAGGCTATTGACATGGCATATTATATGGCTGGAGAAGGTCGCCGGCTCTTCGGCCAAACGGTGCCTTCCGAGCTTCCAAATAAACATGCAATGAGCATGCGTGTACCAGTTGGTGTTGCTGGTCTGATTACGCCTTGGAACTTTCCAATTGCTATCGCCAGCTGGAAGATCTTCCCTGCCCTTATCGGCGGTAATACAGTAGTCTGGAAACCAGCAACGGATACACCTGCTCTCGCTTACGAATTTGCAAAAATTTTCGAAGAGGCAGATTTGCCGAAAGGTGTTGTTAATCTTGTATACGGTTCTGGCAGCACTGTCGGCCAAGCAATGGTTGAACATCCTGATATTGATATTATTTCCTTTACAGGCTCTACAGAAACCGGAAGCAAAATATCCGGGCGGGCCAGTGAGTTATTAAAGCGCGTTTCCCTTGAAATGGGCGGTAAAAACGCCATTATTGTCATGGACGATGCCGATCTTGATTTGGCTGTTGACGGCATTGTTTGGAGCGCTTTCGGCACTTCCGGACAACGTTGTACAGCTTGCAGCCGCCTCATTGTTCATGAAGGCATCAAAGAAAAGCTGGAGTCTCTTTTGGTCAAAAGAATTGGGGAGCTCAAATTAGGCAACGGCCTTAATGAAGATATAGATGTCGGACCTGTCATTTCAAAGCGCGCACTGCAACAGATCGATGAATATGTGCAAATCGGCAAACAAGAAGGCGCAACACTTCTTTGCGGCGGCCGGATCGCTGATAAAGGCGAATTATCTAAAGGGCACTATTATGAACCGACCCTCTTCACCGATGTTAATCGAAATATGAGAATCGCCAAAGAAGAAATTTTCGGCCCTGTGCTCTCCTTAATTCCTGTATCCAGCTTAGAAGAAGCCATTGAAATCAATAATGAAACGAATTATGGCCTATCAAGCGCCATTTTCACCAATGACACGAATAACACTTTTACTGCCATGCGCGATCTTGATACAGGCATTGTTTATATTAATGCCGGAACGACCGGTGCTGAAATTCATTTGCCTTTCGGCGGAACGAAGCATACAGGCAACGGCCACAGGGATTCCGGAACAGCCGCTTTAGACGTATTTACTGAATGGCGCGCTGTTTATGTAGATTACAGCGGCAGCTTGCAAAGAGCGCAAATTGATAATAATTAAAGAAAAAATGAGGTTTTCCTAAAAATCTATATCAATCACTCTAAAATAATGCGGGGAGGAATCAATCATGAAGGTTGCTGTATTAGGTGCAGGTTTAATGGGTAAAGAAGCGGCTCGTGATCTTGTTAATTCCAGCGGTGTCGATCAAGTCATTATTGCTGATGTTGATCAGCAAAAAGCTGATGGCGTCGTTCAAACGCTTAACAGTCCGAAAATTTCTTCTGCTTACATTAATGCCAAAGATGAAGAACAATTAGCGAATTTTATGAAGGATTTCGATGTCGTTATTAATGCTTTATTTTATACATTTAATGAAACAGTCGCAAAGACAGCTGTTAAGGTTGGTGTAAATTTATGCGATCTTGGCGGTCACATCGGACATGCAACAGATAAAGTATTAGCATTAAACAATAATGCCCAAGAAGCCGGCGTAACCCTTATTCCTGACTTAGGCGTTGCCCCGGGAATGATCAATATTTTATCCGGTTACGGCGTCAGCAAGCTTGATAAAGCTGAATCTATAAAAATTTTGGTCGGCGGCATTCCAGTAAGGCCTGAACCGCCGTTTGAATATAATCATGTTTTCTCAATGGAAGGCGTCTTTGACCATTATACTGATGAATCTCTCGTCATTCGTGACGGAAAGAAAATGTTCGTTCCTTCTCTTTCTGAAATTGAAACCGTTTATTTCGAACAATTCGGACCATTAGAGGCTTTCCATACAGCGGGCGGAACTTCCACGCTTTCACAAAGCTACTCTGATCTAAAAAACCTTGAATATAAAACCATCCGTTATCCGGGTCATGCTGAAAAATTCCAGCTGCTTGTTGACCTTAATTTAACTAGACGCGATTATGAAGTTGAAGTGAACGGAACAAAAGTCAAACCTCGAGAAGTTATGCTTAAAGTCCTTGATCCTATTGTCGATCTTAAGGACAAAGATGATGTTGTTCTGCTTCGTGTCATTGTCTCAGGTACAAAGGACGGCGAACAACACACTTATTCATATGAAATGACAACATTTAATGATAAAATTAATCATGTAACAGCTATGGCGCGGTCAACAGCTTATACGATTTCTGTTGTTGCTCAAATGATTGCTAACGGCACAATTACCAAAAAAGGCGTTTATCCGCCTGAACAAATTGTACCTGGCGACTATTATATTGAAGAAATGAAAAAACGCGGTGTCATGATTAAAGAATCTGTTGAAAGAACATCAGTAGCACAAGTCACCGCTTCAAATTAATTATAGGATCGCTCTATTATTCGCTTTCTCCTCACCAAGGCTTGCTTGGTGAGGTGTCTTTTATAAATGCCTTCATCTCACAAAGCTTGCCAATCGATCATTTATTTTTAATACGGTACAGTTATTTCAGAAAGGACATCACATTATGAATCAAAGTGTCCTTAAAGCACTTGATATTTTAGATTTATTTATCAAACAGCATGATATGACCCTCAGCGACATTTCAAAAAAACTAGATATGCCGAAGCCTACAGCATATCGATTGATCAGCGCTTTAGAGTCGCGCGGCGTTCTTCATAAGCAAAAGTATTCCGAACACGATATCCGCTATACGCTGGGCCTAAAACTATTGGAACTTGGAAATATTGTCAGCGAACAGCTTGAAACAAGAAAAATCGCTTACCCTCATATGGAGGCTCTGTGCCAAAAAATAAACGAAGTCGTCCACCTCGTCATCATTGATCAATTCGAAGGTGTTTATATTGAAAAAGTAGAAAGCAATCAAACGCTTCGGCTTCATACGAGAATCGGCAAACGTTCCCCCCTCCATATTGGTTCCGGTCCTAAATTGCTGCTGGCTTATCAAGGACAAGATTTTATTGAAGATTACCTGCAAACTTCGCATTTTTCCAATGTCTCTGAACCATTTTCTATGGCTGCAAAATCCGAAATCAAAAAAGAAATCGCCGGTATTTTACAGAATGGTTATGCTGTCAGTTACGGTGAGCAAGATGCGGAAACCATCGGCATTTCTTACCCGGTGCGGGATCATACCGGTCAAGTTTGCGCTTCGCTTGCAGTCAGCGGACCGACAATTCGTTTTTTCGGGGAACGAGGGCAGCAAATTCAAGAAGAAACCAAAAAGACCGCTCAAGCCATTTCAAAAGATTTAGGGTATAAAAAGAGAGAAGACATATAAGCTATGTCTCCTCTCTTGTTTCAAAGATCATTTATTTTAGTTTTTCATACTGTTCGCTGAACGGCCATTTTGGAAGCATTTTCCGAAGCGGCTTATCTTTACGGTATCCGAGAACATATTCCGCTTGCATAATCGTATGAATTTCCCTAGTTCCTTCGTAAATCACCGGCGCTTTTGAATTTCGCAAATGTCTCTCTACTGGGTATTCATTCGAGTAGCCGTAAGCGCCATGGATTTGAACAGCATCATTAGCCGATTCATTAGCAAAATTGCATGCCTGCCATTTGGCAAGAGACGTTTCCCTTGTATTGCGGACACCTTCATTTTTCAGTTCTCCGGCACGGTAGACAAGTAAACGCGCCATTTGCAGCTTCGCTTCCATATTAGCAATCATTTGTTGGACAAGTTGGTGTTTGCCGATTTCTTCACCAAAGGTTTTCCGCTCATGACAATACTCAACACTTGCTTCAAGACAAGCCATGATGATGCCGCAAGCGCCTGCCGCTACAGTAAATCGGCCGTTGTCAAGAGCCGACATGGCAATTTTAAAACCTTCCCCTTCTTCCCCTAATAGGTTTTCTTTAGGAACCCTGACATTGTCAAAGAAAATCTGTCCAGTATTGCCTGCGCGAATACCCAGTTTCCCCTTTATCGCTTTTGACGAGAAGCCCGGCATCGTGCGTTCAACAATAAACGCCGAAATCCCTTTATGAACTTTTTCTTTATCTGTATAAGCAAAGACAATGAAATGATCGGCAAGGTCACAAAGAGAAATCCATGTTTTTTCGCCGTTTAGTATGTAATCATCGCCGTCACGAACAGCAGTTGTCCGCATCGCTTTAACGTCTGATCCTGCATTCGGCTCCGTCAGACCAAAGGCTGCGAGCTTCTCACCCTTTGCCTGCGGCACCAAATATTTTTGTTTTTGCTGTTCATTGCCCCATTGCAGGAGCGTCATGCTATTTAATCCCGTATGAACGGATACAGCTGTTCGGAAGGCAGTGTCGCCTCTTTCAAGTTCCTCGCAAACAATTGCCAAAGAGTTGTAGTCCATGCCGCTGCCGCCGTATTCTTCAGGGATACACACTCCCATTAAATTCAATTCAGCCAATCTTTTGAAAATATTTGTGTCAACATGGCCATTCGCATCCCATTCACCTATGTAAGGTATAATTTCTTTATCAACAAATTGCCGGACCATTTTTCTTAACATTTCTTGTTCTTCAGAGAATTTAAAATCCATTTAAATCAACTCCTATATAATTTTTTGATCTTTTAGAACTTGGCATTCTTCTTCAGATATGCCTAATTGCTGCAAAATTTCATCCGTATGTTCCCCCACCATTGGCGGCGGGAGTTCATATGAAACTTTAGTTCTCGACATTTTCAGCGGGCTTCCGACCATT
Organism: Scopulibacillus daqui; assembly: GCF_016908855.1. Lineage (GTDB taxonomy): Bacteria > Bacillota > Bacilli > Bacillales > Sporolactobacillaceae > Scopulibacillus_A > Scopulibacillus_A daqui. Next base: position 21,510 of record NZ_JAFBER010000007.1, read on the forward strand.
GAAATTTTTTCGCCGTTTGTATGATCCATTTCGATGACCATCTCGCGCGCCATGACGTGCCGATCATTAAAAACTTCATCAATATTTTGAATTGGCGCGCAGGGAATCCCCTTTTCTCTGAATAAATGAATCCACTTATCTGTATCATCCTGCATCAGTTTTTCATGGATTAATGCTTCTAACTCTTCCCGATGAGACATGCGGTCGGAATTAGTGATAAACCTTGGATCCTCCTTAAGTTCAGGGGCATTAATGCAATCAGCAAACATTTGGAACTGGCGGTCATTGCCGACGGCCACTACCATTTCTCCATCTTTGACTTTAAAAGTTTGGTACGGTGTGATATTAGGATGATAGTTTCCTAATCTTTCAGGAACTTTTCCTGATACTAAATAGTTGCTGGCGGCATTAACGAGACTGCTGATCGCTGCGTCATATAAAGAGATATCGATGGCTTGGCCGAGACCTGATTTTTCCCTTTCCAATAAGGCGGACTGTATGCCAATGTTGGCGTACAACCCCGTGAGGACGTCGGTAATAGCGACACCGACTTTCATCGGACCTGATTCCTCGGAACCTGTAATGCTCATCAAACCGCTCATCGCTTGAATGGCAAAGTCATATCCGGCAAGGTGCCTTAATGGCCCTGTTTCGCCAAAACCGCTGATATGACAATAAATCAATTCGGGATGATCATATTTAAGAGATTCATAGTCAAGTCCCCATTTTTCCATGGTCCCTGTTTTAAAGTTATGAATTAATATATCGCTTTGTTTAATGATTTTTTTTAAAATGTCCTTGCCCTTTTCAGATTTCAAATTGAGTGTCATTGCTTTTTTATTCCGGTTTGTGCATAAATAGTAGGCGCTTTCCCCTTTTACATAGGGAGGCCCCCACCCTCTTGTATCATCGTTGCCGCCCGGGGCTTCAATTTTGATCACTTCAGCGCCCATATCGCCCAGAATCATGGTACAATAGGGGCCGGCTAATACCCTAGTCAAATCAACGACACGAACGCCTGATAACGGGCCATGCAAACGAACCGCCTCCTTTATGCCGTATTCATAAAATGGATCAAGTATGCCTTGAATCTGTTTCAAATTGAAAAATGCCAGTTACCGGCATTATTGTCGAATGCGCAGTCACTGGCATCATGACCTGAGCTGGTGACACTGGCAGGCATCACATTCAGATCTTTCAGTGCAATGTTTAAATTCATTATTTTTATTAAATTTTAACACTTTATGTTCTTTGTGTCAATATTATTACTTTTCCTTTTGAGCATTTCTTTTATGAGCTTGTCATATTTATAGAATAGATAAGTTCCGTTATAATGGAAATGGTTTATAGGACATTTGCAAAAGCAAACATTAAATGAAAAGTAGGTAACTTGATATGAAAGAAATAGTGATGGAATTGTTAAATTACATCATCAGCCTCGGCTACCTCGGTGTAGCTTTAGCCTTGATGATTGAAATTATTCCGAGTGAACTCGTATTAGCCTACGGCGGATTCATGGTTTCAGTCGGCCATCTTAATTTTGCCGGCGTTGTCATTGCTGGAACTATCGGCGGTGTTATTGCACAGATTTTCTTATATTGGCTTGGGTATTACGGCGGCCGGCCAATCCTTGAGAAATACGGTAAATACTTATTAATACATAAGAAACATCTGGATTTATCAGAAATGTGGTTTGACAAGTACGGTGTCGGCGTCATATTTTTTGCTCGTTTTGTTCCTGTTGTCCGCCATGCCATTTCAATCCCGGCCGGCATTTCGAAAATGTCCCTTAATAAGTTTACATTCTTTACAATCTTAGCTATCATCCCTTGGTCTATATTATTTATATACCTCGGTGAAAAGCTGGGTCAGAACTGGGATAAGATTAAAGATATTACCGCTCCATACGTTGACGTCATAGGCATTTTCATTATCGCAGTGTTTATTTTATTCGTTCTTGTCAAGTTCAGACAGCGAAAATTTAAACCGTAAAAAAGACCAGACATTCCGCATACAATGCTTTGCGAATGTCTGGTTTTCTATATACAATAAACTTGTAAGGAGGCGCTGTAAGATGAATGAAGATGTCAAAAAATACTTGCAAGACAATCGACATGCACAATTAGAACAAATGAAAGAATTTTTATCAATCCCAAGCATCAGCTCACTCTCCGAACATAAGGAAGATGTCAAGAATGCCGCGGATTGGCTGGCAAAGGCATTAAAAGAAGCTGGTGTTGAAAACGTTAAAGTGATGGAAACTGAACGCCACCCCGTCGTCTATGGCGACTGGCTGAAAGCTGAAGGAAAGCCGACTGTGCTCATCTACGGGCACTATGATGTTCAGCCTGTTGATCCATTAGAACTTTGGGAGACGCCGCCGTTTGAGCCGACCATCCGCGATGAAAAAATCTATGCCCGCGGCGCAAGCGACGACAAAGGACAAGTGTTTATGCACATTAAAATGATTGAAGCCATTCTCAAGACAAGAGGCGAACTTCCTGTCAATGTAAAATTCTGTATTGAAGGCGAGGAAGAAATCGGCAGTCCAAATCTCGATTTATTTGTAGATAAAAACCATGATCTGTTAGCAGCAGATGTATTGCTCGTTTCCGATACAAGTATGCTTGGCAAAGGAAAGCCGTCTGTCTGTTACGGACTTAGGGGGTTATGCGGGCTTCAGATTGATTTAAAGGGAACGAAAGGCGATCTTCACTCGGGAATATTCGGAGGTGCTGTGCAAAATTCAATTCACGCCCTTGTTGAACTGTTGGCGACCATGCACAATGAAAAAGGACAAGTTACTGTCGAAGGATTCTACGACCGCGTCCGGCCCTTAACAGAAGAAGAATTAAAAACCTATGAAGCATTATCAAACGATGAAAAATTGAAAGAGCAGCTTGGTGTTAAAGAGCTGTATGGTGAAGAAGGCTACTCATCGATTGCGCGGACTTGGGGACGGCCGACATTAGAGATTAATGGTATTTACGGCGGCTTCCAAGGCGAAGGGATTAAAACAGTCATTCCTTCAGAAGCGCACGCTAAAATCACCTGCCGTCTCGTACCGGATCAAGATCCTAAAGAGATTGCCGATCTAATCATTAAACATATTCATAAACATCTGCCGGCCGGCGTTACCGTTGAAACAACCCTTTTTGACCAAGCCAAACCGTTTATCACACCATATGATCACCCGGCCATTAAAGCTGCGGGCAAAGCTTTAAAAGCAGCTTATCATGTTGACCCTACATATGCACGTATGGGCGGATCTGTTCCGATTGTAGAGACTTTCCATACAAAGCTCGGCCTGCCTGCTGTTCTTATGGGATTCGGACTGGATGAGGAAAATTTCCACGCGCCTAATGAACATTTTCATCTTGAAAACTTTGACAAAGGGCTGATGGCACTTGTCGATTTCCTTTTTGAACTTGAACAGGCGGAGTAACTATATAAAGCATAAAGCTGTTGGCGATATGTCAACAGCTTGCTTTTTTCTAATCATTTAAAAACCTATACTATTTCGTTGGTTCATGTTTAAAATTTAAAATAAATGTTATTGTTTAAGTTCCCGGCAATAATTGATGACAAATGCTTTAAACCCTTCTACCGCAGGAGAAATATATTTTGATTTTCTGGAAGCCAGCCCAATTTTTCTATGGCACGTGAAATCATTTATTTCAAGCAGCGACATGCGGTTTGGGTCTATGTCTTTTGTTTGTGGAATCATTGTGATCCCAAGACCGGCGGCTACGAGTCCGGCCAATGTCGAAACTTCTTCACCTTCAAAAACAATTTCAGGTTTAAATTCTGATTTTTCAGTAATATTATCAAAAATAGTTCGCAAACTATACCCTTTTTTCATACATATAAAATCTTCCTCTTGCAGGTCTAATAATGAAATTGATTGTTGATCAGCATATGGACGGCTTCGAGGCACACAAATATAAAGAGATTCTAGCAACAAATGATCCCAGTGGATATCCGGATGATAAATAGGCGGAGACGTCAGACAAAGATCAACCTCCCCATTCAGCAATTGGCGAAGTAAAATTTCAGGGCCGTTTTGAAATAGTTGAAAACGGATTTGCGGATATTGTTTGCGATAAACCGCCACAAGTTCAGGAATTAATTCATTTCCAAGGGTGTGCAAAAAACCGATGGATACCTCCCCTTTATCAGGAGAAACCATATCTTTTACTTCTTGCTTCCCTTCTAATATCACATTCATTGCCTTTTCAACTTTTTTTCGGAACAACCGGCCATAGCGATTCAGCTTAATTGAACGCCCCTGCCTGTCAAAAAGCGGAGCGCCAAGTTCCATTTCTAATTTTGAAATCGCCCGGCTTAGCGCCGGCTGCGAAATTGATAATTTGTCAGCTGCTTTTGTCATGTGTTCTAACTCAGCGGCTGTTTTAAAATACTCCAATTGATACCATTCCACGATACATCTCTCCCTTTCCGTTTGACATGCTGGACGATGTTTTAATTATAACTGAAAGACATCAAATCAATGCAAATGATAAATTGGACTTATTGATAAGATAGGAATACCATAAAAACTGGGAACTCTATTTAAGAAAAGGTGAAATGAATTGACTTATATTGAACGCGGAACAACACAATATTGGCAGGCAAACCTTGCTTTATTCTTCGGCGGGTTTGTCACTTTTTCGATCCTTTATACGACCCAGCCTTTAATGCCGATTTTTTCTAAGCATTTCGGTATATCACCGTCTGCGGCCAGTCTTAGCCTTTCTCTTACAACCGGCGCCCTGGCTCTTTGTATGCTGCTGGCCGCTGAAGCATCCGATGCCATAGGCAGAAAGCATATCATGATATTTTCTATGGCGCTGGCATCGATATTTACTTTAGTCACAGCCTTCAGCCCTAATTTTGCGGTCTTGCTCATATTGCGCGGACTGCTGGGTATTGTGGCAGCAGGAGTCCCTTCAATAGCAATGACATATGTCAATGAAGAATACCATCCGAAGACGCTTGGTCATGTGATGGGGCTTTATGTTAGCGGGACATCGATAGGCGGTATGTATGGACGTATCGCTGTCGGCGCTGTCACTGATTTCTTCTCTTGGCAAACTGCTTTTATATTTATTGGAATAACCAGTTTGATCATCAGCCTTTTGTTTTGGAGGCTGCTCCCTGATTCCCGTCACTTTGTACCTAAACAAGTATCTGTAAGGTCTTTCTTCCATTCTCTTGGCAGTCAACTTAAAAATCCCGGCATACTTTGCATTTTTGGGATTGGTTTCTCATTAATGGGCGGCTTCGTTACTATGTTTAATTATATTGGCTATCTGTTATCGGAAAAACCTTATTCATTAAGCCAGTCTGTTATTGGTTCATTATTTATTGTCTACATGATGGGAACAGTCAGCTCAACATGGATGGGTCACATGGCAGATACAAAAGGGCGCGCAAAGGTGATCATAATATCTGCCGTGATCATGTTGGCTGGAGTATTACTGACTTTATTCGCAAACTTATTTATAAAAATAATGGGTTTGGCTGTGTTTACCTTTGGCTTCTTTGGCTGTCATTCCGTTGCCAGCGGATGGGTTGGCGATAGGGTTAAAGAAAATAAATCACAGGCGTCATCATTATATTTATTATTCTATTACACAGGATCAAGTTTAATAGGCACATTGGGCGGCTGCTTCTGGAGCCGTTTCGGCTGGGGAGGCATTGCGGGATTAATCAGCAGTCTGATTGTCCTGTCATTGGTCCTTACTGTCATCAGTTATGCATTTGAGAAAAAAGAAGCCAAGAGACATGACTGTTATCGTCAAGCACAGTAATTCCAAAAAAGCTGCCGAGATGATCTCGGCAGCTTTTGTATTAAGCATTTTCTTGTAATTTTCTTCTAAGCACCATTTGAAGGATACCGCCGTTTCGATAGTAGTCAATTTCTACCTCGCTGTCGAAACGGGCGATCACTTCAAAGTTAGTTGTTTTGCCGTTTTCGTCAGCAGCAGTCACTTTAAGGAGCTGCTGAGGTTTAACGTTTTCATCAATATCAACTGTGATCGTTTCTTTGCCAGTTAAACCAAGCTTATCAGCGTTTTCCCCTTCTTTAAATTGAAGCGGAAGGACTCCCATCATGACAAGGTTGCTGCGGTGAATTCTTTCATAGCTTTCCGCGATAACTGTCTTAATGCCTAGAAGGTTCGTGCCTTTTGCAGCCCAGTCGCGGGAACTGCCCATGCCGTAATCTTTGCCGGCGAGAACAACAAGGCCTGTGCCGTCTTCTTTGTACTTCATGCATGCATCGTACATTGGCATCACTTCGCCCGTAGGCCAATAAGTTGTGAAACCGCCCTCTGTTCCCGGTGCAATTTGGTTTCTGATACGGACGTTAGCAAAGGTGCCTCTCATCATGACTTCATGGTTGCCGCGGCGGGAACCGTATGAGTTGAAGTCTGCAGGCTTGACGCCTTTTTCGATGAGGTACTTGCCTGCCGGGCTGTTTTTAGCAATCGCACCTGCTGGCGAAATATGGTCAGTTGTCACAGAGTCGCCGAACTTGCCTACAACGCGCAAGCCTTTCAGCTGTTCAATTTTATCCGGTTCGGCTGAAAGATTTTCAAAGAACGGCGGATTTTGAATGTATGTTGAGTTTTCATCAAAATCATAAAGTTTTCCTTCGCTTGTATCAATGTCATTCCAGCGTTTATTTTCTTCGAATACACGTGCGTATTCTTTCTTAAACATTTCTGGACTCACTGACTTGGTCATGACTTCTTCTATTTCTTCAGCTGTTGGCCAAATATCTTTAAAGTAAACATCATTGCCGTCTTTATCTTTGCCAAAGGAATCGTTTTGCAAATCAAAGTTCACTGAACCGGCTAGAGCGTACGCAACAACTAACGGCGGTGAAGCCAGATAGTTGGCTCTAACCAACGGATGGATGCGCCCTTCAAAGTTGCGGTTGCCGGACAACACGGAAGCAACGGTCATATCCCCTTCAGCAATGGCTTTTTCAACTTCTTCAGGAAGCGGTCCGGAGTTACCGATGCATGTTGTACAGCCATAACCGACTGTATTAAATCCAAGCTCATTCAAATATGGGGTCAATCCGGCATCATCTAAATAATCTGTAACAACTTTTGAACCGGGAGCTAAGCTTGTTTTCACGTAACTCGGCACTTTCAAACCTTTTTCGACTGCTTTTTTGGCTACAAGACCGGCACCGAGCATAACGCTTGGGTTGGAAGTATTTGTACAGCTTGTAATTGCTGCGATAACAACAGCACCCGTCTTAAGAGACACTTCTTTGCCGTCAGGATACTTGACGGATACTTCTTTTTTAATTTCGTCTTCGCCTAAGCCGAATCCATGATTGCCTGCTTCTCTGACAAGAGCCTTATTGAATTCTTCTTTCATTTCAGAAAGCGGAATGAGGTCTTGCGGACGCTTCGGACCGGATAATGAAGGCTCAACAGTTGAAAGATCAAGTTCAATCACTTTGGTAAATCTAGGATCCTTAGCATCAGGCGTATAGAATAAACCATTTGCTTTGCAATAAGCTTCAACAAGCTTGACTTGCTCTTCGCTTCTGCCTGTCAGACGCAAATAATTCAGCGTTTCTTCATCAACAGGGAAGAATGTTGCTGTGGCACCGTTTTCAGGCGACATGTTAGAAATAGTCGCGCGGTCAGCAAGAGACATTTGCGCCATGCCTGGACCAAAGAATTCCACGAACTTGCCTACAACGCTTTCGGCACGAAGAACTTGAGTCACTTTAAGCGCCAGGTCAGTTGCAGTCGTACCGTTAGGCAGTTCTCCAGTCAGCTTAACGCCGATAACTTCTGGAACCGGGAAGTATGACGGCTGTCCCAGCATGCCGGCTTCAGCTTCTATGCCGCCGACGCCCCAGCCGAGAACGCCAAGTCCATTAATCATAGTCGTATGAGAATCCGTACCTACTAATGTATCAGGAAATGCAATATATTCGCCGTTTCCTTCTTCATTAGCGTGGACAACAGAAGCTAAGTACTCAAGGTTAACTTGGTGAACGATACCTGTTGCAGGCGGAACAGCGCGATAATTTTCAAATGATTTTTGCGCCCACTTTAAGAATTTATAGCGTTCGATATTTCGTTCGAATTCTTTTTCCATGTTATATTTTAAAGCTTCATTTGAACCGAAGCGGTCAACTTGGACAGAGTGGTCAACAACAAGATCCACCGGTTTTTCGGGATTAATCTTATCAGGGTCGCCGCCCATATCCGCCATCGCTTTTCTCAGTGAAGCCAAGTCAACAACAACCGGCACCCCGGTAAAGTCTTGGAGGATAATGCGCGAAGGGTTAAAAGGAACGTCTATCTCTTTATTTAGTTCCTCTGTTCCCCATTTTGCCAAATTTTCAACATGTTCCTTCTTAATGACTTTTCCATCATATTGGCGCAGCACAGACTCTAGCAAAACCTTAATTGAATAAGGGAGTCTTTCAATATCGCCAAATTGTTTTAATGCGTCCAACTTATAGTAATTATACGTTTTTCCGTTTACAGAAAACGTATCGCGAGCTTTATAGATATCTTGCTTCGCTTGGTCTTTTGTAGAAGTTGGCATCCCACTCACTCCTTTTCCGACGGTTTTCACAAAATCGTAGAAAAACTTACATATCTATCATAAATCAAAATAATACATAAGTAAAATTCAATGAGGTTATGATTCGTCATAAGCGTAACTTATATTTTGAACTGCGTTTAGAATCTCGACGCATTCATTATCGGCCACCGTTCGACAATCAATGATCAAGTCCTCGTCCTGGATACGGCCAATAACAGCAGGCTCGCCTTTTCTTAATTCACAGGCGAGGCTGTGAGCTGCAAGCTTCCGATGCTTAATGGCAACACCGTAACTTTCTAAATCAACATCAGGCATTGTTCCGCCGCCTATAGGCGAACGAAGCGATACCAAACGAACTGTCAAGCCGGAAACCCCTTCCAAATGTTCGAGAAGCCTTTGCGCGCGTTTTTTTACCGATGAACGCTTCTCCATGATCCGGTTCAGCGTCGGGTTTTGATCATAGCTGTGTTCGTCCAAGAAATAGGACTGAATGGTTGCGCTGAGAGCCGCGAGCGTCATTTTATCAACACGAAATGTTCTCATCAGCTGATGTTTTTTTAACCGGTCGATTAAAGCCTTCTTGCCTAATATGATTCCCGCTTGCGGACCGCCAAACAGCTTATCCCCGCTGCACGATATGATATCCGGCCCGTCCTTTAAAACATTTGCCGCAACAGGCTCATTGCCGATGCCGTATTGATGAAAATCAAAAAAGGCACCGCTGCCAAGATCCTCATAAAAAATAATGCCATGCCGCTTAGCGATGCTTGCCAAACTTTTTCTGGACACCGATGAGGTAAATCCTGTGATGTTAAAGTTGCTGCGATGAACCTTTAAAACCATTGCTGTATCATTGGTTATCGCTTGTTCAATATCTTCTGTGTGCGTTTTATTCGTTGTTCCTACTTCAACAAGCTTGGCGTCACTCTCTTCCATAATTGATGACACGCGAAAAGAACCGCCGATTTCAACGAGTTCTCCTCGGGAGACAATGACTTCTTTATTCTTGGCAAACGCCCGCAAAATAAAATAAACAGCCGCAGCATTGTTGTTGACAACCAGCGCTGCTTCCGCCCCGGTTAACTTCCTCAGCAGCCATTCAGTATGATCATGGCGGCTGCCCCGTTCGCCAGTCTTTAAATCTAACTCAAGATTTGTATAGTTTGTCGCCGCTGAAAAGACTTCTTCAGCCGCACGTTCACTTAACCGCGCCCGGCCCAAATTCGTATGTAAAATAACGCCTGTTCCATTGATTACTTTCCGTAAAGGTGTTTTGATAAGCAGCGAAGCTTTGCTTGTGAATTTTTGATAGACTTCTCGATAAATTTCTTTTTCGCTTGTTCCTGTTGTTCGTTTCATCAGCTGTTCTCTTACTTCGTTAACAGCTTCTCGAGCCAACATCGTTAAATATTTTCCGCTGATGCCTCGGCTCAAAAACAAACGGTATTGGCTGCTGTCTTGTATTGCTTTGATAGACGGTAAATAACGAAACTTATTATCCATAGAGACCTCTGTTTCATGTATTTATATATTGTTTGTTATTATTGTATTATAAACAAATAAAAGCGGGTTAGCGATTAAAGTTAGATTTTAGAGCACTTAACTCTAATCGCAGCCTTAGAATAGGAGGAACGGACATGACCGACTTAAAAAGACTGACTAAAATGTCTTCCAAAGGCGGCTGAGGCTGCAAATTAGGTCCTGAGGACTTGGCGCAAGTTTTGCGTCAATTACCAGCGCAAAAAGAAGATCCAAACCTGCTTGTCGGAACAGATACATCTGATGACGGCGGTGTTTATAAATTAACTGATGACCTTGCTCTTATTCAAACCATTGACTATTTTACACCGGTTGTTGATGACCCGTATATGTTCGGGCAAATCGCGGCAGCCAATGCGCTAAGCGATATCTATGCAATGGGCGGAACGCCGAAGACAGTGTTAAACATAGTCGGATATCCTATGGAAGCGCTTGGCCCCGATATGCTGAGCGAAATATTAAAAGGCGCCGCAAATAAAGCCGCGGAAGCTGGGGCAGTAACGGTCGGAGGGCATTCTATTGATGATCAAGAACCTAAGTTCGGTCTTGCAGTCACCGGAGTGGTTCATCCGGATAAATATTATAAAAATGTCGGCGCTAAAGCAGGCGACGCACTCGTTCTGACTAAGCCGATCGGTGCCGGCATTCAAACAACTGCGATAAAACACGATCATATGACTGACGAAGCAATTGATAAAGTTAGCCAAGTGATGGCTGAACTTAACAAAACGGCAGCTGAACTGTTGAAGAAGTATCATCCTCATGCCGTAACAGATGTCACAGGCTTTGGGTTATTAGGACATGCCTATGAGATGGCATCAGGCAGCCGCGTCACAATGACTATCAATAAGGATCATGTCCCTGTCTTGGCCGGGACTGAAGCCTTGGCGAAAGACGGCATGATTCCAGGGGGAACCCGAAAGAATTTACGTTGGCTGACCCCAAATATTGCGTTTCATCAGTCTATTGCCGAGCATTGGCCGTTCATCTTGGCCGATGCGGTCACTTCCGGCGGACTGCTTGTCAGCTTGCCTAATCACGAAGCCGAACGATATGTGAGGGATCTGCACAAGGCAGGCATAACAGAAGCCGCTGTCATTGGCAACGTTCATCAACATTCTGACAAGGTCATAAAGGTTTTTTAAAGGAAAACGCGGCTGCGCCCAGTCTCCTTAGGCACAGCCGCACCGCTCATACTGTTAACCTATCTTAACTGCGCCGGATCATCACCAATGCTGGCGGGATATTGTTCTGAAAACAAAGAAACTCGCATACACCGAGTTTTTTAATTTCTTAAGAAATAATTAAATGATCCAGACTTTTAATCAGCCATTTTCTGCTGTTGTCTTCCCGTTTCGTCAAGCCTTTCAAGTCGCAGCATTCGAGAAAAGGCATTAAATATTTTCGCGTCAGCCCTAAAATCTCTTTTGCCTCTTGAACCGTAAATTGTTCATTTGTATGATCCTTTAACTTTTGCACCTGATTCATAAACTTGCCGCAATCTGCGATATGCTGATCATCAAGCAGTACCGCTTGTCCTGTGTTCAGCAAAAATTGTCTTAACTCAATGTGGTAATGATCAGGAATTTCTTGGTTTTTACAAATGTCTACCCATGCCTCAACTTTTAATCCTTGTTCTTTTAGCTTAAGAACAGCATTATTCATTCGGGTCTGCCACGCCTTTGGCAAATGAGGGACAAATTCAGCCCGCCGAATCACCGGACCGTCCGCCATAATTAGATGTTGATCTTTTAATTGCTGGAAAGCTTTCTGAATGATGGCATCTGGAGCGGAAACCGTTTTAAGCCATTCAGCTTTGGGCCGGCCTAATCTCATTGGAAATTGATCATGGTAACGTTCCAAGCTTTGCAGAAGTTGTTTTTTTATGGCCTCAATCATGATTTGGCATGCAAAATGTTCCTGATCCAGCGGTACGGCGATACTTTGTTCGATAAAATTTTGAATGACTTTATGGCATATATCATGAGGTAACCCGGTCGCTTTAATGAGTTCTTTCTTATCAAGCATTGTATGTTCATAGAGCGCTTGCATCACTAAATCTTCCGGCGACCCTTTTGCTTTTTGTTCGAGTTTCCTGACCGTTTGCTCGCCAAATCGATGCTTTGAAACTTGCACATCAATGACGATTCCGCCGCCGATTGTCTCGGCTGGTGTTGGTCTTCTCAAAATAAAACGATCGCCTTTTTTGGCAACAATCGGCTTATCCAATTGCAATTGCGCGTAAAATCGTTCTCCCCCATTGACTTTATTCCGGTCAAACAGGATAATCCTTCCCATAACAGCGGCCGTTCCTGTATGACAAACAATCGGCATTCTCTGTTTGATAGGATGGTTTATACCCTTTGCCGTTTGGATATCGACATCTATCCGATCTGTCGGTATGTATACTTTCCTATCAGAAACAAGAACATCTCCCCTTCTCACTTCATCACGGGACACGCCGAGCAGATTAATGGCTGCCCTTTGCCCTGCGAAAGCTTTCTCTTTATCTTTATAATAGACTTGAATGCTTCTTGCTTTTGTCTTTTTCCCTTTTGGCAAAAGAATGATTTCTTCTCCTTGCTGTATGCTGCCGTTAAAAATGGTGCCTCTGGCAATCGTGCCGAATCCTCGTAACGTAAAAACATCATCGATAGGCAATCGAAAAGGCTCGTTCGTATTCTTTGGCTTTATTTTGTTGCACTTTTCGATAACCGCCTGCCTTAATCCATCTATCCCTTCATGAGATAAACTATCGACTTTAAAAATAGGCGCCCCGGCAAATGGCGTTTCAGAAAGATCCTGTTTCACTTCACTTTCAACGAGATCAAGCCATTCTTCATCTGCCAAATTCACTTTCGTTAAAATAACAAAAGCTTCTTTCAGCCCAAGTAACGTTAAAATGTCAATATGTTCTTTTGTTTGCGGCATGACGCCTTCATCGGCCGCGATCACGATAAGAACCATATCAATGCCTGCGACACCTGCGATCATTTGACGAATAAATTTTTCATGGCCGGGCACATCAATAACAGCAGCACGATGATGTTCATCCAAATCTAGATAAGCAAATCCATTTTCAATAGAAATCCGCCGTTCTTTTTCTTCCTTTAAACGGTCCGTATCGATGTTCGTTAAAGCCTTTGTTAAGGCGGTTTTCCCATGATCAATGTGGCCCGCAAGCCCGATCGTGATATGTGAATTCATGATGCTGCTCCCTTCTATTTTATTGTTTGGGGCATAAAGCCAAATTCACTATAAATCGAGTGAGTTGAATAAGTTCACCCGATATCCGGCAGTTGATAGAAACGGCAAGTATTATCCCAAATGATTTTATAGACATCTGATGCTTTCTGGATGAAAAGTTCCAATAACTCAATATAAGGCGCAAGATCTACCTTCTTTTTTTGACGCATATAATAAGGCAAGCCCGCCTCGCCGACCGCAATCATCGCTTTTACGCCGTATTGGCTGTTTTCATTAATCATATAAGAAATCTGTTGTTGTGAATATTGGTCTTAAAATGAATATGTGCGTCTATGATTTTATTCAACGTACTTCCCCCGTTTTCGCTGTTCCTCTTAGTTTGAATATATCATTTATAAATCTTGTGACAATAAAAAAATGAAATTCCCCAAATGAATTGACGGAATCAGCTTGTCTTTCTATACTGGTAGAGTTAATGAAATGAAACAAGGTGAACATCATGGATTTTGTGATAAATTTCTTATCTTTTTACGTTGTTTATGTTGAGGGTCAAGGCGAACAGGTCAATAAACATTATAAACACTTTCAAACATTAGATACGGAAAGCTATGAAAGCAGCGCGCTGAAAGACTTTCTAGATGGAGAGCTGACAAAAATCGCGAAACGGAAAGTCGAACGCCACCCGAAGTCTGAACAAGTCCCGACAAAAATTGGCCAGTTCATTGTAGAACCTGGCCACGGTCTAGATACCAACCCGAACTATAATCTCTTTCACCGGATCCGCTTTGCCGATAATCAAGATGAATTTAAAGCATTGAGCGAGCAGTTTGTTTCTGCTTATACCGACACAAGCGCGGTACGCGGCGGTGTATTTCTTGTTGCTTCAGCAAAGCTGCGAAAATATTTCGATGATCCGTTCGTTTTTATTATGAAGTGCGATTTCGAACCGAAAGTGGCTTCAATCGCCGATGAAACGTCCCTTATCCGCAACTTGGAAATGGCCATTACTACAAAAAATATGAAGTCTATTCAGTATCCTTTCATGCCGGAAGACGGCATGGTTGAGGAAGGTGAACTGAAAATACACCAAGCTTCGCACGCCCGTTATTTTGAGGATTTCCTTAAATTCGTTGAGTTTGAAAAATCTATGCCCGAAATTGTAAAAACACAAGTGATGGACATGGTGCGTGAACACATCATAGAATCATACGAAGAGGACAGCGAAGAGCGGGGACAAATCGAAGAAGCAATGGAAACGTGGGCGCAAAGCCCGAAACGCGAGCTGCAAGAGCGCTTCAGTACGGAACAAGTCGTAGAAGCAGCAGGGCAAATTGTCGAGCACACACCCGATTTGGAGTTGAAGCTGAAACTCGATCATATCTTTCTTAAAGGACTGCTTTCCGACTTTGGCGAATCGATACATTTAGCTAAATCTAATGGCCGATATATCCTCCTTGTTGAAGCGGAAGCAGTGCATTTTGAAAAAGGCTTTTCGCCGATTGAATTTCATAAGCCTGATGATTTACAGAAAGTTATCGAGAAAATAAAGTCAAAAAATAACACTAGCAAACTATAAAGTACTTAGCTCAGCGGGCGGTTTTGTTCCCCCGCTGAATTTAGTTGAACTTATAGGGGTGTTTCCGCTTGTTAGCCCCTGCCTCTTTTCCTATCTTTCTTATTTTATCGGAACAATATTCTTTCATGGTGAGATTGTTTCATAAGCATAGGCAATTTGCAATAATAGTCCTTCTGAAAAGGTGCGCCCATGAATAAAGCTATCCTATTCATTTTAATAAGTTTACATAAAATTATTATCGTAACGAGAATTTTACCTAACACATTATTTCTTTAACTGCTGCCGGCTTGACTTTATCTTCAAGTGCTGCCTCGCCAACCCAGATGAAGAAATATCTATTGTTCTTCTAAACATCGCCTTCCAACTGAGAGATTCTATCGTCTATTTTCGGGATAATTTCGTCTAATTGGCCGATGCTTTCTATAACATAGTTTGCGCCGGCTTCTTTAAACTTTTTTTCAACGGCTTCCATTTTATCTGCTAAAATATCAGGATCGCACTGATTAATCTCTTGCTCGGTCATTCCTAGTTCGTTGCCGCCCTTTATGACACCGACAGTCCAGGTGCCTGCATTTTTGCCTTCTTTAATGTCGCTGATTGAATCGCCGACTTTAATCGTATGCTTCAATGGATATACCCCCAAGGTCATGGCATTTTGAAAGATCATCCATGGATACGGCCGGCCTGCGGGCATTTCATCGGACGTAACGATCAAATCAGGAGAGCAGCCGTGTTTTTTGGCGACAGGAGCAACGACCTCCATCATTTTGCGGGTAAAACCTGTCGTTGAACCAATTTTGAGTCCCATTTTCCTTAGACGTTCAACCAATTCGACAGAGCCGGGAATTGGCTTGCTGTATTTTGGCAATATTGAAATAAGCAAAGGCTCAAAATCGGCGTAAAGCTCATCGACATCTTTGTCATGAGGCATTCTGCCATACTTTTGTTTCCAAAGATTTGCGATTCGGTCTATTTTGCACATTTCTTTAATATGGTCCCATTTTTGAAGTCCCATTGGTTCGCGTGCTTCTTCAGGTGTCACCTCAATGCCTTTTCTTCTAAAAACTTCAATAAAAACATCAACGGGAGAAAAACAGCCATAATCGACTATCGTCCCTGCCCAATCCATGAAGACGGCTTTTACATATTTGGGCGCTTGAGCATTCATCGAAGCAGACCTCCTCTTTACACAGGTTTTAAAAAGTATTCAATCAGCGGGCGGCATAAAGTTTCATTATTAATTTGGCCGATTGCTGGAATCATTCAGCCGCCTTTGGCGATATCGCAGCCTTGCATTTATAACTGTCAGTCTCGCATCAATCTTTATGAAGTCTGCGCGCGGATCATTTGATCGTTTCACGAGTCTTATGTCCTCTTTTCATTAAAATCTCCTGCATTTTTTTCAAAATCAAAAGGGCAAACAGTTCATTAATGGCTGCCCTGCAAACTTTTCCTGCTCTATGAGACTTAAAAGCCTTTATGGAACGGCTCCCCAATTATGATAATTCAGACTATTCGCGGTGTCAATCACTCTGCTTCCTCACCTTTAACCCTCTCTCTCATCGGTCATTTTAAACAAAAAAATATTTCATGAATAATTTTAAAAAACACCGTATAGGACAAGTTAGATTTTGTTCAACATAATGCTAAGGAGGCGGTGTTAGATGAGTATCTATGAGTCGTTGATGTTAATGATTAACTTTGGCATGCTGGTAATCGCTGTCCTTAAGAGCAATAACCCTAATAAATAGAGACTTTAACCCGCTTTTGTATTTAGAAACCATGCACTTACTAAAATTAATGACTCTATATATCAATTAATGCACTATAAACTTCCCCTAAACTGAAAGATGCTGTCCGGCAATGAACAGCATCCTTTTTTTTTATCATTTACGCTGCCGTTTCAGCACAATAGAAAAAGACGGCCTCTGATTAAAGCATCTGGGTCTTGCGGCTTCCTATCGGCAAATGTTCTTTATTCGATAACGTTTGTAAAAGGAGTTAACGGAAGGGTTGAAGATAAAACAAAAGCAAGCATCACAATCATTGACATTGTTAAAAGGAAAATAAGATCATAACTGCTTACCCCAGTCTTATAATAGTAGGTTCGATTCTTCGCAAGTGAGAAGCGTTTGGCTTCCATGGCAACAGCCGTTCTTTGAGCGCGTCTGATTGACTGCGCCAAAAGTGTGATGGCATAGCGTTTGATCTTATGATATTGTCCTTTTGGCCCCTTGTTTTTTTCTATGCCGCGTACTTTCATTGCGGCTCTTATAATATGAAACTCTTCATACATCATCGGCAAAATCCGAAACGCCGCTAAAAATCCATAAGCAAATTTAGGCGGCAACTTCAGCTGCTGCATCAGTGAATAAAAAAATAAGACAGGCTTTGTTGTTGAAACAAATATAAGGCTTAATATACTGAATAGAAATGTCCGCAGCCCGATATGACATCCTCTGGCCAGACTTTCTTTAGAAATTACAAGAAAATGCCACTTGAATAAAATATGTGTGCCTTGGCCAAAAAAGATCATGGTTGTCGAGCTTAAAACCGCCAATATTAATGCTAATAGCAGCATCCAAGAAGATAATTTAATATTAAAACCATTAAATACTAAGTATAAAATAAAAAATAAGCCTGTTATCCAAATCATTGTATTAAGATTATGAACCGTTAATAAAGCAATAAATAAAACGGCGATAATTAGAAATTTAAATGATGGATTAACCTTAGAAAGCCATGTGTGATAGGTTAACAATTTTTTTATTCATCCCCTTTTTTTCGCTTTCCTCAATAAACCATGCCGGCTTCGTTTTTATTTAACAGCAAATGCCCGCGTGCTGTCAGAAAATCTTTCTTTAGTTTGCCGTCTTCAATCTCCAGAACTCGAGTGGCAAAGCGTTGGACGATTTCCATTTCGTGCGTCACCATGATAACAGCCGCACCGGTTTGTCTTAATTTTTCAAAATGCTCAAGCAGAGCGAAGGTATTCTTTGCATCTTGGCCAAATGTCGGCTCATCCAGTAAAACTATTTTTGGATTTTCAAGCAGCGAGCAGGCAACACTTAGCCGTCTTTTTTGTCCAACCGACAATTGAAACGGGTGTTGGCGGATATGCGGTGCAAGCGAGAATTGGTGAAGCGCTTGATTCACTTTTTCATTAATGATGGATTGCCCCACTTTCTTTATGACCAGTCCATACTGCAGTTCATCAATCACCTTGTCGGTCACAAATTGAAATTCTGGATTTTGAAAAACAAACGCCGGGTCTGTTTCATCTGAAAGGTTCTTGCACTTGCCGGTGCAAGGCAATAACCCCATCATCCCTTCGAGAAGCGTACTCTTCCCGGCTCCGTTTCGCCCAATAATCGTAATCCATTCGCCTGATGCGACTAAGAGTTTGTTAACATGGACTTTTGGCGTTTTCTTGCGGTATACAGTAAAATCTTCAATCTCAATCAACGGCTGTCCTTCAAAAATATCGGCCGCTTCTGGTTTATTGCCAAACTCATTTTGCCAGACACCCGGGTACCAAATCCCATATTCAATCAATTTATGTTGATAATTTTTAAAAATATCATTAACCGTGCCGTCAGCTATCATGTCTCCGTCGTCATTAAATAAAACCACCCGGTCAACAAAATTAACAACATGATCAATTTTATGCTCAACAATAATCACTGTTTTATCAGCGGCCGCATCTTTAAGCATTTCCCATAAACCTTCTGTTCCTTCTGGGTCAAGCATGGCTGTCGGCTCATCCAGAAACAGCGCATCGGGATCCAAAGCTAATGCGGAAGCCGTCGCCAGCCGCTGCTTCATCCCTCCCGACAATTGGTTAATAGGCGTATGAATGTCGTCAAGGTGAAGCCCTGCTTCTTTTAACTTTTGATGAATAATGTCAGGCATTTTTTCACGCGGAACTTGAAGATTTTCAAGAACAAAAGCAATTTCTTCGTCAACGCAAGTCATACAGAATTGTGAATCAGGATCTTGAAAGACATAGCCCCATTTTTCTGGAATCTTAATTTCATCGGCTTTCACAGGATATTCAATATGCTCCGGGACAAGACCGCATAACACCTGCATTAATGTTGATTTTCCGCATCCTGATGGACCGAGCATTAATATTTTCTCGCCCTTTTGATAATGAAAGGTAAGATCCTTAAATTGCATCTCTTTTTGCTTTGGAAAAGCTAAGCGCAAACGAGTGACTCCGTATTGGCTATTGGTTAAGGACATCATAATCATCCTTTGATACAGGTCTTACGATATTCGCAACTCCGGCCGACTCCAGCGCTTTAACAAGGACATAACTAAATGCCCCCGCAATCAGCCCTGCGCCAATAAAACGGAAAATGATATTTAAAATAAGATTCCATCCGGCAAGTTCAAACAGATAGCCGTAACCTAAATCCAATATAAAAGATGCAAGCGCCGACGCCATTCCAGACAAAACAGCAACAGAGAAGTTAAATGACTTGTAGCGAAAAACTAAGAAAACAAGTTCAGCAAACAGCCCCTGCAGAAATCCATAATAAAAATCAATCACGCCGCCTTGACCGGCAAATAATACTTCTCCTAAAGCTGCCGCCGTTTCAGCAAGGAGCGCTGTACCCGGTTTTCTGATCAACAAAAGAGCGAACGGTCCTGCCATAAACCACATTCCGTAGATAAGCTGATCAATTTGAAAGCCCAATGGTTTTAATAAGTAGGATACCGGACCCCACAGCTTATAAATTAAACCAAATACTAATGCGATAACGATCGTTACCAAAATGTCTGTGAGCTTTAACTTTCGATGATTTTTCACGAATTTTCCTCCTCGCGATTTGTTCCGTCCAATTAAGGAAACTAAGAGGCAGACTTTTCGTGAAAATAGCAATACTGTCTTGGTTTGAAGAGCTTCCATCGAAAATTTGCCAAAAGGCAATGATTGAGAAAGCCGGCTTGGAAAACGATATAAGGCCGCTTTGTCATTATGCTTTCCTTCGCATATGCTGCACCTCATAAAAAAATGCCGCTTTCAATTAATGAGAAAGCGGCATGAAAAAGACGACTGTCAACATATAAAAACAGTGTATTTTCACCACTTTCCTTCGCTGGTATTATCCAGATCAGGTCCGAGGGTTTAGGCATTAGCCATTCTCAGCGAAAAGCACCCCTAGTGGAACAAATCAATATTTGCTTTTTATTTATTATCACTTTACTATACTCATTATCTTTTTTCAATATCGTGATTTTTTATTTTTAAAGTCGGCCAGCCGACAGTTTTTGCATCGTATTTTTACTTTTTTTGACATAACATAGCCGAATTCAAGTTTTTTCTATGAAAACCTTTTCAATATTGTTATAATATTGTTGAAATAGGACATTTACAATAAGAAGCAATAGTATTAACAATTTAAATTACAGCTGAGAGAGGAGAAACAGTATGAATATAGGCGTCCTTATTTCATTATCTATTTATATTATCGTCTTGTTGTTAATTGGCTATTGGTCCTATAAGCGGACATCAACATTATCCGATTATATGCTTGGCGGCCGCGGCCTCGGACCTTGGGTCACTGCGTTATCCGCAGGTGCATCAGATATGAGCGGCTGGATGGTTATGGGACTGCCGGGAGCCATGTATGCAACAGGTCTGTCAAGTGCTTGGCTGGCGATCGGCTTAACATTGGGTGCTTATGTGAACTATTTGGTCTTAGCCCCGCGTTTGCGTATTTATACTGAAATCGCCAATGATTCGATCACGATTCCTGATTTCCTTGAAAACCGTTTCAATGACAAACAAAACATTCTCCGTCTTGTTTCAGGTCTTGTTATCCTTGTTTTCTTTGCCCTATATACAGCTTCAGGCATGGTATCAGGCGGAACCCTTTTTAAAAGCGCCTTCCACCTAGATTATCGGCTTGGATTATTTTTGACTGCAGGCGTCGTGATTATTTATACGCTATTCGGCGGTTTCTTGGCCGTGAGCATGACTGACTTTGTTCAAGGTGTCATCATGTTTGTCGCCTTAATCATGGTGCCGATTGTCGCTTTTACCCATATAGGCAGCACACAAGTTATGTTCCATGATATTAAGAGCGTCAACCCTTCTTTGCTAAGTATATTTAAAGGGACTTCCGTTCTCGGCATTATTTCCTTCTTCGCTTGGGGACTTGGCTACTTTGGCCAGCCGCACATTATTGTTCGGTTTATGGCGATTACATCCTCCAAAGAACTCCGTGTGGCCAGACGCGTCGGTATCGGATGGATGGCACTGTCCTTAATTGGCGCGATGTTAACGGGCCTTATCGGTATTTCATATTTCTTGCGGCATGGAGGCTCATTGCATAACCCGGAAACGGTGCTTATTCAATTTGCAAACATTTTATTTAACCCGTATATTACAGGATTTATATTGGCAGCTATGCTCGCGGCCATCATGAGTACCATTTCTTCGCAGCTTTTAGTTACATCGAGCGCCGTGACAAATGACTTTTACAAAACATTTATCCGCCGTGAAGCCACAGACAAAGAGCTTGTTTTGGTTGGTCGATTGGCAGTATTGGCCGTATCGATTATCGCTCTCCTATTATCGATCAGCCCTAACCAGACGATTCTCAGCCTTGTTGGCCATGCTTGGGCTGGTTTTGGTTCCGCTTTTGGTCCGGCGATTTTAGTCAGTTTGTATTGGAAACGGATGACGAAATGGGGGGCGCTTGCCGGTCTTATAGTCGGCGGCCTAACAGTTATTATTTGGCTTATTATTCCTGGACTGTCAGACTTTTTATATGAAATGATTCCAGGGTTCTTCCTGAGCTTGGCAGCCGTTATTGTCGTCAGTCTGTTGACGAAAGAACCTGATGAGGCCGTTAATCTGGAATTTGAAGAAATGAAATCAAGAATCGTAAAGTAATAAAGCAGCTTGACACGCCGCCTCATTATATATTCAAAAAAAGCGCCCTGGTAAACGTGTTTTACCGGCGCTTTTCTAATAATAATCATCACTCTTTGGAAAGATAAAACAAGGAGGTGTTACATATGTCTCATCCTTATCTCTGTCCAAATTGCAAAACAAATAAGACACGATTTAATATCATTGAGCAAAAACCCAGAGCTGTTAAAATGGATCCGTCCACCGGCGAAATAACGGATGAATTCAGTATGGACCATTTAGATCCTATTCATTTGCCTTATAATGGCCCTGCACGAAAAATCCAGTGCGGCGTTTGCGGGTTAATAGAAGATGAACATTCATTTATTAAACGTGCGGAATACGCTCAAAAAAAAGATAATCATCTCATTCATTAATTTCAAACCAGCTGACGGCTGGTTTTTTTTGAACCATTATCCGCCCATTTCATAGACTAATGGTAGCAAATCGCTTAAAGGATGTTATGACATGCCTGCACTTGTCGGGATTATTAAAGTCAACATTATGTCAAGCTCGGCCGTTTTAAATGTCGGCGATGTATATAACCTTTCGCCGTTTGCCTTTTCAAAAAGTTTTGCCGGAGCCGGCTCTTTTAACACCGGCGATAAGTTAATCATTCATAACGCGCCCAATTCTACTCAAGTTGAAGATCCTGATCTTATTGATCAAGGCAACCAATTAAATATATAGTTCTTATCTAAAATTTCATTCCTTAGGTCATCGTCCACCCTATGCCATGCATATCTTTATAGTAGAGAGGTGAGCGATGGTGAATGTCCAACAACCTTATCAGTGGCAGCGGATCATACAACATTTGCACGGCACCGTGAATACGCAGGAAAAACGCATTCGCGAACTAGAGAGAATGATTAAAACTTTAAGAACAGACTTAGATGGTTTGCAAAAACAACAGCCATTAACTGTCAATTACTCCTTCGACCAATTAAAAATTGATACGCTTGAAGGCACTTTAAATATTGGATTAAACCCTAATAAAGATATGGAAGATCTTGATGATTTTACAATTAACGATCAAACCATTCATGCTCCTGAACAGCCTGTTGACCCTGCTTCTGCTGTCATGAATGAGGTTAACAGCTTCCTAAATCAATATTTCAGCAAGCAAGCGTACGAAGATTTGCGCACGATCGAACAAGAGAAAGGTTATCCTTTAGATGACACATACCGGCAATTTATCATTAATGATGTTCAAAAACAGCTTCATAACCGTGCCCAATATTATCTATCGAAATATCAAGAGCATTATCTTGATAACCAAGAAGAATTAGTTGATGTGATTAACGAAAAGCTTCATGATGACATCCGAAGGGCGTTCAGTATGTTTATTGATTATCTTCCTAAAAAAAGGCGTGATTCTCAATGAATTTTAATGTTGTTAACAAGCAATTATGCGTCAATAACATTAGAATTATCGGTGTGGCGACGGCTTCAGTCGTTCTGGTCGGCGATGCAAAAACCATTGGAACATCATCTATATATGACACCCCGGCAGAATCATTAATCGTTGGCGAAGCGGTTGTTCCATATGCACCAGCGGGGGTTGTACGATAATGCCGGCCCGGACTTCTGCCGTTAATACATTAAAAGCCAACTCTATTTCTATGGGTTCAATACTTGAAATTGGCGATTCTAAGCGGGTTACGCCGGTAGGAAAAGTTTTTGCTCTGCAAAGAGAATACCCCATTTTTCCAAAAGATGATCCTATCCTTAACCAAGAACCGGACATTTTTAAAGTGCCGTTGCTTGAAGCTCATATTTACGAACCTATTCATACGAATATCGTTAATGAAGATCCGCTAATAAAAGTCAATCATATGAAAATAACAGGTGTGTCTACTGCTTCTGTTATAGAAATTGGTTCTACAGATTATGTTTACAGTGAAGCACGCGTTAAAAATATTCGGCAATTTTTTAACCCGCCTGACCAAAGGTCTTAGCAACCTAACATTTGCCCAGTCACCGGCATAGAATAATTTATCACTAGGTGTAAAGGATGTTTCGATATGCCATCAATTGCGGGACCAATTAAAATCAACAGCGTAGGCAGCGGCGCCGTTTTTCATGTTGGCGACTCACTGAATATTTCTCCTAAAAGCACATCGAAAACGTATGCCGGATCAGGTGCATTAAATACCGGTGACTTTTTGCAAACGAATAATATGATTAACAGTACAAATACATTAGATTCAGATCTGGCAGACGGAAATAATGCGGCGGATAATTAATTTTAATTGGAGCGTTCCATATGAATTTTTTTATTAATCAAGAAATTCATATCCATCAAATCAGAATAAATGGTCTATCAAATTCATCTGTACTACAAATCGGCAGTGCCGGAATGATTAAACCTATATCAAATGCATATAATTCCGGGCGGTTCACACAACCTGCACCGCAACTTGCTTTGCCAGGCCAAATCACGCATGGAGAAACTTATCAGCCTTCCCAAGTACCGGCGGCTCACCCGATTTTGGTCCCTCTTCCCGCCCCGCGGTGACATTTTTAAATATAATCATAAAGTTTCCCGTCTTAATTTTTATCTTTATCATTGGGAAAGACATAGCACCTATAAGAAAAACTCGCTGTCAGCGAGTTTTTTTCTATTAAATCATCATATTTCAATATGGACAACCATATGTTGTATTAATAAAACACTTGAGGAGGAGAAACAATGATTGCCGGCAAAATATTAGAAAAAGCTAAACCTAAACGTTCATTTATTCACTCAGTGAAATCTTTTATAAAAGATTTTAATAAAATTCAGCCAGAAGACCTCCTTGAAAAGATGACGAACGTGATGTTTAAAATGATCTTATTTTTAGGCATTCCGTACTTTATTTTTATCTTCATAAAGTTTTTGATGATTTATTAGGACATGGAAACACCCTTCTGAATTCAGACCAAAACAGAAGGGTTCATTTATTTATTATAATTGTTTTAATATGGCGTCGAGGACATAGTCAATCGCTTTGATCGTTTCTAGAAAACGGCGGCGGCGCGTGTCTTTTTGAAAAGCGGTGACTGATGTGATTGTCAAATTGTCGTACGTATCATTAATTTGTATATGGTAAATATATTTGGGGCGTTCTTTGTTAACCCATTCTAATGCAAGCGGTTTCCACTTGTCTGCCGCACTGAGAACCTTGTCAGCAAACGGCTTTACCTCATTGTAAAAGTCAGCTTCATACCCCTCTTGCCGCGTACTGTTCACAAATTGGCCGTAAGCCTTTTGATTATATTGGCGAAGTTCTATTGTTAAATCCTTCAAAAGCTGTTTTTTGTCGTCATCCATAGCTGTCACCCCCTTCTATATCGTACCAAAAGAAAGGGATGATGACACGCGCATTACATTTCTAAAGTCATTCCGCGGAAACTAGGAGCCGACGATGCCTTTCAAAACTGGTAAGTGATGCCTTTCGTTGTTCGTTAATGAAAAAATGCCATTCGCTTGAGTAAATCTTGTTAATTTACGATCAATGATTCTAATTTGTTCATCAATCTGATGGATCATACGATAAATAGATTCCAGTTCTTGACGATGGTGCAATAATTGCATCGAAACAATTTCATCCGCTTTATTGGAAATTTTTCTTTCTAACATATCCATTTTAACTTCCAAACAGTCCATCCGTACATCCAGCTCTTTCCTCGATAACCCGTAGCCGTAAGCGATTTGTTCTTCATGCCGTTCTGTTTTCATAACCTCAACTCCCGTTGGTTTATTAATGTTAAATAGTTCTTTCTTTTTAATAAACTCCCTGCACGCTTGACAAAAGAAGTGGTTCTTCATCAAAGAAAGGTGCCTTTCTCACTCATTTTTTGATTTTCGACAAATCAAAGATATCAGCGCGGCTGTTCTTTCAATTTGCTTTTGTTTTTTAACGTACCAATGAGTGAGGTCATAAGGCATAAGTTTAGGACGACCATACCATTTGTCGTTAACCTCACCTGTAAACCAATCATCCATTGTGCTTAAATGATGTTTAACAGGATTGTAAAAATGCCGCAAACAGGCATCATCCATCTCAGGCTCCTTCTGAAACCTCCCGTAATCTGACCGAGATCCGGTTGGTTCCACGTTTAAAGCAAATTGACGGATGTCTTGACAAACCGGGGACTCAAATAGAAGCCATGCAAGCTGCTTACCAAGCTCTATTCTATTTTCAACATGTGTAAATCGGCTAACGGAGAAACCATATAAAGCGCCGTTCATCGTCGGGAAAATAACCGACGTTTGATGCAGCCATTCTTGAAATTTAAAAAACATGCGGTTAAAAACTTTATTTTTTAAATAGTTTTGTCGAATGACCGGTTTTTCAATGACTTGCTGCTCATTAACGATTTGACTTGTGCAAAGCCGTCCCCTATCCCGCGTTAACCAAAATGTCTCCCATTCCTTTTCCATAAAAACAGAAACATTAAACGCTTTTAAAAGGTGGAAATAGGGCCTGTTTTTTTGTTTTGAAAATTGATATATCAGAAGTTGAGGAAAAGCGTCCGAAAAAATTAACCAATTGGGCCGTTCATAAGTATGAAAAAGAATAAAGCGGTCCTTCGCCTTTAATATCTGTTTCATTGGCCTAAGGGCAAGGTCGGTCATATTCCAGCCGGCATTTCTGGAAACCATGCTGGCAAGCAGCGACCAATCAATTTCTGGATTTCCAAGATAATAATGGATATATGCTTTTGTTCTTGAGATATTATCAAGATTATATTCATCGGTTTTCTTGCGGATATAGCCAATCATTTTCCTTTCTTGACGGCTAAAGCAAATTTTTTGTCGACGGTGACAGATATCAATAAAGGTGTTAGACTGTATAGGCATAGCTTTCTCCTTATTATCTAAGGATAGAAGATGTCATAATAAAAATAATTCTATACCATTTGCATATATACGTTATAATTGAGATAGAACTAGTTTATTTATAAATTAGTTCTTCATGTGCTTTCTTATCTTCATTAAGATAGTAAGAAAGTACAATAACGAAAATAGATAAAGGAGTTTACAACTTGACTATTTTCTATCCTAACGGTAAACCTTATATTAATCAGTCACCGCCGAAAAAGAAAACAGCCAAAGTGAATTTTGCCAACCGCGGCATGACACTTGAGGAAGATTTGAACATGACTAACCAGTATTATTTAGAACGTGATATAGCGGTTATTCATAAGAAACCGACCCCCGTGCAAATTGTAAATGTTGATTATCCGCGAAGAAGCGCCGCTAAAATTACTGAAGCCTATTTTAGAAAAGCATCAACAACCGATTACAACGGGTTATATCGGGGACATTATATTGATTTTGAAGCAAAGGAAACGAGAAGCAAAACCGTTTTGCCGCTGAAAAATTTTCATGAACATCAAGTTGAACATATGAAAAAAGTGAAATCTCACGGCGGTATTTGCTTTGTCATCATTAAATTTACAACCAGCGGGGAAATTTTTCTGTTGGATGCCGAACACCTGATAAAATACTGGTCAGAACAAAAATCTGGCGGTGAAAAATCAATTCCGAAAGCTATCATTAAAGGTCAAGGTTATCCTATTCCACAAGGATATATGCCGCGCATCGATTATTTAACGATAGTCGATCGTGTTTATTTATAATTTAGCCATAAGGCTATGAGTTCATTCGAATGCTATTATTTGAATAGATTTGTCGTCTGGAAAGGTAGGATTGTATAATGACAGAATATATGTCTAGAGCTGAAAGACGTCAAGCAAAACGACAAGATAATCAAAATCAACCAAAGGGGCAGAAAGGGAAGAAAAAAGGCCTTTTTAAACGCATTGCACTCATTTGTTTCTTAATCATCCTTTTCTTAGTCCTTGCCGGCGTCATCACGGTGTTTGCAATCATTAAACAAGCGCCGACTTTAGATCCGAAGTTATTAAAAGATCCAATGTCCACTACGATATATGACAAAAATGGACATAAGATTGATACGGTTTACACCCAGGAAAATCGGACTTATGCACCTATAAATAAAATACCAAAAGTTGTGCAAGAAGCTTTTATTTCAACAGAAGATAACCGTTTTTACAAGCATTTCGGCATCGATCCGTATCGAATCGGCGGAGCCGTTGTCGCTAACCTTACTCACGGTTTTGGTTCAGAAGGAGGCAGCACGCTCGATCAGCAGGTCATTAAGAACTCCTTGTTGACACCGCAAAAAACATTAACCCGAAAAATTCAAGAAGCTTATTTGGCCATTAGGCTTGATCAAAAATACTCTAAGCAGCAAATCCTGGAAATGTACTTGAATAAAATTTATTTAGGCGAAGCCGCTTACGGTGTTGGAACAGCAGCCAAAGTATACTTTGGCAAAAATGTTCAGGATTTGACATTGCCTGAAGCAGCCATGCTTGCTTCACTGCCAAAAGCGCCAAGTTACTATGATCCATTGGCAAATCCTAAAGAAGCGAAACAGCGTCAAGAATTAGTGCTCGATACGATGGCAAAGAACCATTATATTACTAAAGAACAAGCTGACAAAGCAAAACAAGTATCTATTAAAGAATTGACCAAAAACCATAAAGGCTTGCAAAAGCCGAAAAGAAAATATAACGCCTATATTAACTACGTTTATGATGAACTCGTTAACAAGAAAAAAGTCATCTCAAAAGATGAATTCTATCAAGGCGGATTAAAAATATATACAAATCTTGATCCTAAAGCCCAGCAAAGACTTCAAGATGTACTCAATAACGACGGCAACTTCCCGGGCGTCAAGAAAAATTTCCAAGCCGGTGCCGCGATTATTGATACAAAAACCGGTGCAGTTCAAGCTATCGGCGGCGGACGTCATTATGAAAACGGCATAAACTGGGCAACAAGCACAGATAATGCTGTCGGTTCAACAGCCAAGCCGATTATGGATTACGGCCCTGCTATTGAATATCAAAATTGGTCCACGGCTCACCGCGTTATTGATAAACCATACAAGTATAAAAACGGACAGTCCTTAGGAAACTGGGATGGAAAGTACAAAGGAACAATGACTATGCGGGAAGCGCTCGCGCAGTCACGAAATATCCCTGCTGTTAGAACGCTTCATCAGCTTTTAGAAGATGAAGGCGAAGGCAAAATCAAAGAATTCACCAGCAAATTAGGCTTGGACTTCAAAGATGTCTATGAATCCTATGCGATAGGTGCATTTACAGCATCGCCGCTGCAAATGGCGGGCGCCTATGCAGCTTTTGGAAACAATGGCGTGTATAACGAACCTCATGCCGTTACATCGATTGCATTCCCTGATGGTCATACTATTGATCTTGACCACAAAGAACATGTAGCAATGCATGACTATACGGCATATATGATCACTGATATGTTAAAATCAGTTATCCACGATCCGCAAGGAACAGGAAGAGATGCGAATATTTCTGGCGTGCCGGTTGCCGGCAAGACAGGTTCAACCAATATTCCTGATGAATACGCCCAGAAACATGGTCTGTCTTCTTATGAACAGCTTCATGGCGATCTTGACTCATGGTTTGTCGGTTATACGACTGAGTTAACAATGTCGGTATGGACGGGTTATACACCATCTAATGATCCTGACAGCGGATCATATTTGCCGGTCAGCCAACAGCACTATGCACAAGATATCTTTAAATATGTCATGCAGGATCTGGTATCACCTCATACGCCAGATTTCAAAAAGCCTGACTCTGTTATCGAATCCGGCGGCGAACTATATGTCAGAGGTCATCAATCTGACGACGTCATAGTTCCGAAACACGCCGGCACAGATAAGAAAAAAGAGCAGTCAAGCTCATCATCTGAAGAACAAAGCAGCACTGATACGAATAGCAGCGATAACAGCGACAACAGCAAACAAAAAGATAACAAACAAAAACAAAAGGACCAGCAGGAAAAAGACAAAAAAGATAAAGAAGATAAAAAGGATCAAAAAGATAAACAGGATAAACAAAATCAAGACAATCAAAGCAATGATCAAAACAGTGATCAAAACACAAACAATGACCAAAATCAAAACGACCAAAATAATCAAGATAACCAAGGTCAAAAGGATAATGAAAATAATCATCAAGGCGATAACCAAGATCAAGGCGGCCATGGCAATAATCAAGATCAGGGCGGCCAAGATCAAGGGGATCAAGGCAATCAAGGAAACAATGGAGGCCATAACGGACAAGGCAATCAAGGCGACTCTAATAACCAAGGCCATCAGGGCGGACAGACGAATACCGGAAACTCTGGTGATAACGGCAATCAAAACCCTTCCCAAAACAATAGCGGCAATAATGATGGGAAGCCGTCAAGTTCGGACGGAAACAGCAATAAAACGGACTCCGGAGACAATCAGCAGAATAGCCAGTCTTCCGAAGGACATTAAAAAAAACGCTCGCTAGAAGCGAGCGTTTTTTTATGCTCTTTTAACATTAAAATAATCTGTTATTAAAGGCCAAACTTGCGGATAACGAAACGCCAAATTCCAAAAGCTGATGCCCCCTAATTGATACTCGTTAACCAATTGAAACATGGCCTCCATCATTCTTAAATCGCTGAACCATACCACATGCCTTTTGCCGTTTTCATCTGTATAATGGAAAAATGGCGCCTCCGCTTTAACATCATATTGAATTTGAGCACGGTATCTCGCAGCTAATTCATAGGCTTGATTTGTTGTCAGCGCCTTAGCAAACTCCCCTCCTTCTGTATATGGCAATGTCCAATCATAACCATATAAAGGGATACTCATCACAATTTTATTTTTTGGAATAACTGATCTGGCATAGTTTACAACAGCCCGAACCTGCGCCATTGGACTGACTGCCATTGGCGGCCCCCCGCTCCATCCCCACTCATACGTCATTAATACAACAAAATCGACAATTTTTCCGACGGTTTGATAGTCATGCGCTTCATACCAAGCACCTGTTTGTTGTCCGCTTAACTTAGGAGCCAGCGATGCTGCCACTTTGAAATTTTCTTTATGGAGACGGTCTGTTAATCTTTTTAAAAAACGGTTGTTCAATTGTCTCGTATTCGTTCCTAAAAATTCAAAATCAACATTGACACCGCTAAATCCTTTTTCTTTAAGCTGATTAACGATGTTCTCAAATAATCGGTTTTGGACGGATGTACTGGAAAGAATGTTTTTGGCTATATCGGCGCTAAACGCTTCGCTATCAACATTAGTGATGACCATAAACGGACGGACTCTGCTGTTTTTAACCGCATGAAGAAGTACCTCCTCATTGTCAGGAGGTACGATATCGCCATCAGAAGTCACTTTATATTGAAAAACGGACAAATACGTCAGTGCCGATTTTGCCTCCTCAAAATCCTCTGTATTTGAACTTGGCTCAAGAAAACCATTGACGATAATCGTTGATTTTCTTCTTTCTGGAAGTCTAATAACTGTACCAGGGTAAAGCATTTGACCTTCTAATTGAGGGTTTTGCTTCAATAATTGCTGATAGTCTACATTATATTTTTTAGCTATAGACCATAATGTGTCGCCTGGTTTAACAATATATGCCGGCCGTGCCGGGATCAATAATGTTCGGCCGGCAATTAATTGGCCGGGACTTGTAATCTGATTTATATTCAAGATATGTTGAGGTGAAACATTGTATTTATTTGATATCGTACTCAATGTTTCCCCTGCCGTTACAACATGAACTTGCATAGACATCCCCCTTAAAACTTCATGTTGTATCCTATGTACAGGACATTTGTCCATGTGCCACTTTTTATTTTGGGGGAATGCAGCTTGAGATTTCTTGAAAGCTTAAAAAAAGGCTGTGCCAATTTTTATTGCACAACCCTTTACAACATTCATCTATTGAATTTTAACCTTTTCTCTTTTTCTCATTCGCTTCTGCCCTTCTCTGCATATATTTAAGAGCGGACAGATATCACATTTCGGCGTTTGGGCTTTGCAATGGTACCGGCCAAAAAAAATCAGACGGTGATGGGTTTCAGACCATTTTTCCTTAGGAACTTTCTTCATTAAAGTCTTTTCAACTTCTAGAACACTGTCTTTCCATCGGCAAATACCGAGCCGCTTTGTTACCCGTTCAACATGCGTATCTACCGCAATGGCAGGAACTCCGAAGGCCACGGAAACAATGACATTTGCCGTTTTTCGTCCGATGCCCGGCAGTTTCATCAGTTCATCGCGATCTTTTGGCAACTCGCCGCCGTACTCGTCAATAAGGATTTGACAAAGTTTGCGGATGCTTTTAGATTTATTTCGAAATAAGCCGATCGATCGAATATCTTGCTGAAGTTCTTCTAATGGTACAGCTAAATAATCTTCCGGTGCATGATATTTTTCAAATAATCCAGGCGTCACTTTATTGACTAAGGCATCTGTGCATTGAGCGGAAAGAATAACAGCAATCGCAAGCTCAAATGGATTACTGTGATTCAGCTCGCAATGAGCATCGGGAAACATTTCGCCTAATGTATCAAGAACAACATTTATTTGTTTTTTGCTTAGCACTTCATCACCTTTTTCAATTAATTCTCTAACCAATTATACATTGGCAAAGTTATTGAATTTTGGTTTTTATTTGCTTGATGTTCTTTTTTTTGCGGGAATTTATTTCTAATTTTTTCACCGTACGCTTTCGCCTGCTGTAAAGTTTTGATCCCGTTTTTTTTCCACTCAAATAATATTCTGTCTATATATCGAAAGTTTAATTTGCCTGAAATGACAGATTCTCTTAATGCCGCTTTGATTAATTCCGGGGAATGGTGATCTTGATCCAGCCACATCGTTAATGTTTCACATTCAATCGGTGATAATGGACGGCCAAATTCGTTTTCAAAAACAGTATATAAAGCAACCTCTTGCTCTGCATGCTGTTGGTCGGTTGTCTTTTGATAATGATGAACAATTAATTTTTCCCATAAAGGCTCCAGTGTGTAAGCCTCTGAATAAATTTGATTATCTGTTCTTTGTTCAATATTCAAGAAACCGTTCTGAACTAAGCGGCGCAAATGATCAGCACATTGGGCAGGCGTACAGCTCATTCGTTCAGCTAAATCATCAGGCGTTGGAAAGTAATTGCCCTTGGATATAAAAGAATGAACATGAATGAGAAGCATGCATTCTTCTTCATTCAAGCCAAGCATATAATAATTCTCAAGCAATAGAGAAGGGATCATGACATTACTGTTTACCATTAAGTCCATCATTATTTTTTTCTCCACATTCGACACCTCTCCCCTATTATATCATGAACTTCTTGTTCTATCTTCTAAAAGATAGGCGCTTGATAAACAGCGGAATGCTATAAAGAAAACTTGCCGAACTGGCAAGTTTTCTTTATGGATAAATTCGATTTAATAATCTTGGGAATGGAATTGTTTCGCGAACATGTTCTGTTCCGCTGATCCACGCAACCGTTCTTTCCAAGCCTAATCCGAAACCTGAATGAGGAACGCTTCCGTATTTTCTTAACTCTAAATACCATTCATAAGCAGGATCGGTCAGGTTATGTTCTTCATAACGTTTTTTAAGCAATTCCAAATCATCGATTCTTTGGCTGCCTCCGATAATTTCACCATAACCTTCAGGGGCGATTAAGTCAGCGCAAAGCACCACTTCTTCGCGGTCTGGATCAGGCTTCATATAAAAAGCTTTGATTGACGCTGGATAATTGGTAATAAATACCGGCTTGTCAAAGCTCTCAGCAATGGCTGTTTCGTGCGGCGCACCGAAATCTTCTCCCCATTCAATATCGTCGAAGCCTTTTTCTTTTAGAAGTTCAATGGCTTTATCATAAGAAATTCTTGGAAACGGCGCTTGAACCTTTTCTAACTTGGAGATATCGCGATCAAGCGTCTTCAATTCCATCCGGCAATTTTTCAAAACGGACTGCACAATGAATGACACATATTGCTCTTGAATTTTAAGGCTTTCTTCATGATCAGTAAATGCCATTTCCGGTTCAATCATCCAGAACTCGATTAAGTGGCGGCGGGTTTTAGACTTTTCTGCCCGAAAAGTTGGACCAAATGAAAACACTTTACCGAAAGCCATGGCCGCCGCTTCCATATATAATTGTCCGCTTTGCGATAAATAAGCGTCGCGGTCAAAATATTTTGTATGGAAGAGATCCGTGGTCCCTTCTGCGGAGCTGCCGGTCAAAATCGGCGGATCGATTTTAATAAAACCATGTTCATTAAAAAATTCATATGTTGCTCGAATAATTTCATTGCGAATACGTAAAATCGCATGCTGGCGGCTTGAACGCAGCCACAAGTGGCGATGATCCATCAAAAACTCTGTGCCGTGTTCTTTTGGCGTAATAGGATAGTCTTCTGTTATTTGGATAATCGAAAGATCTGTAACCGTCAACTCATACCCGGAAGGTGAACGATGATCTTCGCGCACTATACCATTGACATAAAAAGAACTTTCTTGCGTTAATTCTTTTGCTATATTCCACGCTTCCTCTGAGACTTCGCTTTTTACGATGACGCCTTGGATGAATCCGGTACCGTCACGAAGCTGCAAAAACTGAATTTTGCCGCTGGAGCGCTTGTTGGCAAGCCAAACGCCAATCTTTACTTCTTGTCCAACATATTTGCTTACTTCGGAAATCGTTATTTTCATAAACATAACCTCCACTACAAAAGAAAACTCATGACCTTTCGAGAGGCCACCAATATTTTGATCTTATAATTTTTTCTTGTTTTGATCTATCATTTTTTATCATTTTGATCCATAGATGCCGCGTAAGACAAGCGGACATAATCGGGTTTAACTGCTCTTCATGGCCGCCTCGAGAATATGATCAGGGGTGTGTAAATCAGGCTTATCCAGCTCATTTTCCTTTTTCTAAGCTGGATAAAGATGTTCCGGGAAAAAAGCGATTTTGTGCGAATGTATGCGTGCTGCTGCACCGCTGGTTCGCCTTCCTTGAACTGGCGCTAGATGTGAAGAATATGTCCCTCTTCTTTGCCGTCTTTGAAATATAAATAGACGTAATTATATTCTTTATTGTGGTCAGTAAAAGTAATCTCCCAAACAGGCTGATTATTATCAATGCCCAGCCGGACGGATACAATTTTGCGGACGTCATAATTTAACTTAGAAAATGCCTGTAGAGCTTCTTGTTTGGTTAGCCCGTCTTTAACGTACTCTTTAAACATTTTTCCATCTTTTTTATAAGGAACCCAAATATAAACGTCTTTGCCGGATTTATCGACAGAACGTATAACATGGTAAGATTGTTTCCCATTATAATAAGAAACATCCTTAATCTTTGATATATGATATTGTTTCTTCGCTTCGGCTACAGCTTTCTGTGCAGCCGTACCTTCATAGGAGCTTGCCCGATGATAAATTAACCAAGACTGCCATACACATATTAAAATAACAATCCCTGCTATAAATCCCCATTTCTTCAATTCAATCACCTTTTTAAACGACAACTTTTTATGTACGATATATTGTAAATACCATCTTATCTTTATCTTTTTCGTCTAATGCTAATCCGAACATTAAGTCTTGGCGTTTTAATGTTCTATTTAAGCTGTCAACGATTTTATAGAGATCATCTGACTTTTTAACGACAACAGTTGACAGAAGCTCAATTTTGTCTCCCATTCATATCCTCCTTGGCACAAAATCTGTTAAACATAGTAGGACAAAAAACAGGTCAAACTATAAACACCCTGACATCAAGGGAAAATTCGCCTAACCGACACCTTTTTAACGAAACCTCTTTGGGTTTCGTTTTTTTGTTTTGGGCAGCATCTTTATTCGACATCCTCTAAATTAATCCTAATCATTTTATAATACAATTGCAACTGAAACTATATATGATTTTAGAAAAACACTGATGTTCAATTAAAAACCCCCCAATCTGACAATCATTTGTTATGACTGGGGGAAAAAATGAGTATTTATTTCGCCAAATGAGCCGTCATTGCCTTTTCTCCGTTAATCAATTCCTTGATTCGATTGTTTTCATCCATAATCGCAATCGTTGGTTTATGGGAGATCATTTCATTATGATTCAATTGGGCATAAGAAATAATAATGACTATATCATCTTTTTGAACAAGACGGGCTGCGGCGCCGTTAAGGCAAATCATTCCAGAACCGCGCTTACCTGCAATGACATATGTTTCAAACCTGGCACCATTATTATTATTTACTATTTGCACTTTTTCATTTTCGACAATATCAACGGATTCAAGTATGTCAGCGTCAATTGTAATACTGCCGACATAATTTAAATTGGCATCAGTAACCCTTGCTCTATGGATTTTACTTTTCATTAATGTTCGCAGCATATGGTTCCCCTTCTAACTTATTGTTGACATTTGCAACGATATTATCGATTAACCTGGCATGCTCATATTGAACAGCGCAAGCGATTATAAAACGGCCATTCAGCAGCTCTTTTGACTGTAGATCGGGATAACCGAGCACTTCAACATAATCAATCTTCCCGAGGCGGAGATGCGTTTCTAAATATAAAGTGACTTGGCTCTTAATATGAGCTGCTGACCTTTCTCCTTTATTAACTAATAACAAACCTTCTTTAAGCCCCTGATACAGATGGACAGCTTCTTTTCTTTCATCGGATGATAAGCGAATATTTCGCGAACTTTTTGCTAAACCGTCTTTTTCTCGAATAGTTTGGCATGGCACTAACTGAATAGGGTAATGAAAATTTTTAATCATGCTGTCAACAACAGCCACCTGCTGGGCATCCTTAAGCCCAAAAAACACTTTATCAGGCATTACGATATTGAAAAGTTTGACCAAAATCGTTGCTACGCCGTCAAAATGCCCCGGCCGGCTGCTTCCGCATAAGACATCGACACGATCTTTAACTGTCACCAGCATTGATTCACCTAGTGGATACATCTCGTCAACATTAGGATTAAACACAATATTGACGCCTTCCTTTTCTGCGATGATTTTGTCACGCTTAATATCTCT
Source organism: Scopulibacillus daqui (assembly GCF_016908855.1). Taxonomy (GTDB): domain Bacteria; phylum Bacillota; class Bacilli; order Bacillales; family Sporolactobacillaceae; genus Scopulibacillus_A; species Scopulibacillus_A daqui. The sequence continues at coordinate 58,312 of NZ_JAFBER010000007.1, forward strand.
TGGATAAGTCTCAAAATCCTCATTAGGCCCAAATTGTGCAGGGTTAACAAATATACTGAGAACAACAATGTCGCACATAGCTTTAGCATGGCGGATTAACGATTGATGTCCTTCATGCAAATATCCCATTGTCGGTACAAAGCCGATGGTTTGCCCCTTTTCTTTCAATTGCTGAATGGTTCGATTCATTTCTTGAGCAGAATATATCATTTGCATAAGGCATCACCTACCGTACTTGGCTGTTAAACAGCGTTGTGTTAAATGAATGTTCTGGTTGCGGAAAAGCCCTTTGTTTAACGTCCGCCACATATGTCTTGAGGCCGGTGACAATATCATCAGAAATATGCGCGTATTGCTTTACAAATTTAGCAACACGCTCAACGCCGTAATCAATTAAATCATGGTAAACAAGAACTTGCCCGTCCGTTTTCGGGCCCGCACCAATGCCGATTGTTGGAATGGATAACTGTTCAGTAACAGCCTCAGCTAATTGCCATGGCACGCATTCCAAAACAACTGCAAAGGCGCCTGCCTTTTCAACTGCCTTGGCATCTTCTATTAATTGATTTGCTTCTTCTTCAGTTTTGCATTGAACTTTATAACCGCCTAAAACGCCGACAGATTGCGGTGTCAGCCCTAAATGACCGACAACCGGTACACCTGCTCCGGTTAAATGTTTGATCATATCAACGACGTTGCCGCTGCCTTCAACTTTAACCGCATGTGCACCGCCTTCCTGTACAAGACGCTTCGCGTGATGAAGCGTTTCAGATGCACTGCTGTGATAGGTCATAAAAGGCATATCAGTCACAACAAAAGTATCTTTAGCTCCCCGGCGAACAGCCTTTGTGTGCAGGATCATATCCTCCAGAGTTACATTGACTGTTGACTCATAACCAAGCGCCACCATTCCTAATGAGTCCCCGACAAGCAATAGATCAATGCCTGCTTGTTCAGCTAATTTTCCCGCCGGATAATCGTAAGCCGTCACCATGACTATCGGCTCATTGCCGATTTTCATCTGCTGAAAATCTTTTGTTGTTTTCATGTTTTTTTCCTCCTTTTTTTGCAGAGGAAGATGATTATAAATAGGTGTCCAAACTAGGCAATGTTTCCCGCACTTTTTGAACATCCTAACGGAATAATAAAAAAATCCTTCCCACAAAACGTCACTTTGTGAAGAAGGATTTGATATCCGTCGGCATAAATCATCCCTCTGTCCCAGTCCGCTATTGTGGATCAAGGCAGATCTTTTTTGATTGAAAATTTCGGTGTAAAAAAAAGCAATAGCGGTACAGCTCCTTATGGATGCCGTCCATAAAATCATTATAACAAATATAATGGATTATTGAGAAGATAATTCTATATCGGCTGAATAAATTTTATGAATATGGCCGTCATCATCCCTTAAAAGCAAAACGCCTTCATCATCAATGCCTTGAGCTAATCCGTAAATCACATCACCATTAGTCTTGCGGGCATAAATCTTCTTTCCTAGACTAATTGCATAAGATTCCCATAACAATTTAATAAAATGAAAACCTTCATCCATATACATTTTGTAGAGGCTTTCAATCTCCTTCAGAATGGCTTGAATGATTTCAGCCCGATCAAAAGTTTTTCCTGCTTCAATTCTTAATGATGTAGCAATGTCTTTCAATTCATCAGGAAAATCTTCAATGTCTGTATTCACGTTGATGCCGATCCCGATAATGATGGCTTTAACATCGGCCGCTTCAGCCTGACATTCCGTTAAAATCCCGACAAATTTTTTGCCTTTGTACAGAATATCGTTCGGCCATTTAATTTCACAGTCCAAACCTGTGGCACGCTTAACTGCTTTTACAACAGCAGCTGCGGTCAATAGTGTAAATTGAGGGGCTTTATTTATCTGGATATCAGGTCTAATGATCAGGCTCATCCAAATTCCAGCCCCTTTAGGTGAATGCCATTGCCGTCCCAGTCTGCCTCTTCCCGATGTTTGTTCCTCCGCCAGAACGACAGTGCCTTCTTCTGCCCCATCCTCGGCCAAATGTTGTGCTTCTTTCTGTGTTGAAGGCAATTCGTCTTTGCATACAAGACGATGTCCAAGCCGTTCGGTTTCCAATCCAGCTCTTATTCTAGCTTCGCTTAATTGATCCGGGGCATCAATTAATTTGTATCCCCTTTTATGAACTGATGCGATTGAATAGCCTTCATTTTCCAGTTCCTTGATATGTTTCCAAACAGCCGTTCGAGAACAGCCGATTTCATCGCTTATTTTTTGGCCGGATAAATAGTCGTTGCGGTTTTCAAATAATAATTTCAAAATATGGTTTTTCGTTTTAGACAAATGACATCACCCATCTTTTTATTTCCTCATAATCGTTTTGCAGTCTTCCGCAAAGGACTTCTCCCTCAATTTTGGATAATAGCTGCTCAATCCAAGGCCCAGGCTTTCTTTGAAGCCAACGGGATAAATCCTTGCCGTTGATATGTAAATGTTTGCGGTCATGAATAGGCATTTTGTCCCACAAATTGATAATATCGGCTTCTGTTTGTCCCGTTTGATCTCTGAAAGCCTTTTTGAGCCTTTCAACAGATAACGCTGAAGAAAGCCCTGACCGATAAAGGCTTTCTCTTGTCCACTCATGCTGCTTTTGCTGTCTATAAATGGCCGTATGCTTTAAAAGCCAATTTTTTTGTTTCTTTGACATTTTCCAAGCGCGGCAAAAGCCTGCTATATCATTAATATCCAGCTGTATCATAAGCGCACACCAGCGCTCCTCATCCGATAGCAGCTTTTCTAATGAAAGCGCGCTGAATTGCCGGCATTCAGATTGCTTATCCTTCAAACAGGGCAAGTATTGATGTATATCATTGTTAAGCAAGATGTGAAAGGCCTTTTGCAGGTTTTTGCCTTTTAATAATTTGGTAAACTCTTGATAGATCCTTTCAACCGAAATGTTTTTTAACAGCGGGGCAAGTTCACGGCAAGTGTTTTCAAGCGCCAATGGCATATCTAATCCTAGCTGGCTCATAAACCTCAAGCCTCTCAGCATCCGCAATGGATCTTCTTTAAACCTTACTTCGGGATCCCCTACCGTCATTAACCGGTTCTCTTTCAAGTCATGCTGCCCATTATAAGGATCAATAATGCCGCCGTCAATCGACAGTGCGATCGCATTCATTGTAAAATCACGCCGTTTTAAATCTTCGGTAATACTTGTTTCGAAATAAACTTGCTCAGGGTGTCTGTAATCGGCATATCCCGATTCTGAACGGAAAGTGGTCACTTCAAAGTTGGCGCCCTCTTCACGAACGATCACAGTTCCATGCTCAATGCCTACGGGTATCGTTTTGGAAAACAGTGCTTGAACCTGATCGGGCCGGGCAGAAGTTGTGATATCAATATCATGAACAGGTCGATTCAGTATATAATCCCTTACAGCGCCTCCGACAATATAAGCATCGAAACCATGCTGATGAAGTTTATTCAGAACCTTATAGGCCGTCTTAAACGGCGCCTTATTCAACATACTTGTTCACATCCATTATTTATCCAATACTTTCTTATAAATGGCTTCATATTGCTCTAAAATGTGCTGTGAATGGAAAATTGTCCGCGCTCTTTTAACCGCATTTTCCGACAATCTTTGATGCAGCTTTGGATCCTGCAGTATATTAACGGCTTTGCTTGCTATATCATCAATATCTCCAACATCCGTTAAATAGCCTGTTTCCCCGTCAACAATAACTTCAGGAATACCGCCTGCACGCGTGCCAACCGCCGGCACACCGCAAGAAGCTGCTTCTAGCAATATAAGTCCAAAACTTTCTTTTGATGATAACAGCAATACCAGATCACTAATAGACAATAAATCGGCGACATTATCTTGTTTGCCCAGAAACATCACTTTACTTTCAATGCCAAGCGTTTGAACAAGGTCCATAACAATCGGAAATTCAGGGCCTTCTCCAATCAGTAAAAGTTTGGCCGGCATTTCTTCTTGTATTTTTGAAAATACCTTAATCACATCCGGAACCCGTTTGACACCTCTGAAATTTGAAATATGAATGATGACTTTTTCGTCAGGATTGATCTGTAATTCTTCTTTTAAATGACCTGTATCTTGCTTATAATAAATGTCTTCATCAACAAAATTATATACTGGCATGATTTCTTTATTTGTTTTCAGCAAATCATGGGTTTGTCTGGCTAAGTCCTTTGAAACAGCTGTGACCATGTCGGATTGTTCAATTCCAAACCGGATCATGTTGCTTAAAGCGGGATCATATCCTAATACAGTAATATCAGTGCCATGCAATGTTGTCACAATTTTCAAACGGCCGCCGGCCATTTGTTTGGCCAAATAAGCGCAAACAGCATGGGGAACAGCGTAATGAACATGCAAAAGATCGAGTTCTTCCCTGACCGCAACATCCGCCATTTTACTTGCTAAAGTTAAATCATACGGCGGATAGCGAAAAACAGCGTATTGATTCACTTCAACCTCATGAAAAAAGATATTTCGTGATGTCTTCTCGAGACGGAACGGAATACTGGACGTAATAAAATGCACTTCATGGCCTTTTTTTGCCAGCATTTTCCCTAATTCAGTCGCTACAACACCTGATCCGCCGACAGTAGGATAACATGTAATACCGATTTTCAATTTCATGAAGATTCTCCTATTAAATACTTGCGCTTTAACGGCCTGCTCGTCTTAAAACCTTCAGCAAACAGTGTTTCCGTTTCTTTGCCATATAAACGGTCCCGGCTTTCAACAGCTTCAAGGTATCCGTTTGTCAGCGGCGTTTCAACATTGTCATCCAATAAAGTAAATTGGCTGCGGTAAGATTTTAGAGCATCCATTTTCACTTTATGAACATCAGTAATATCTACAACAAAATCCGCTTTATGAAACCCATTGATAAAATAATAATAAAGATCTTTTACTTTATGGCTCGGCAGGCCTTGAGCCCCTTGGTATTTTCTGATTTTTGCAGAAAACACAGCTTCTTCGACCAGGCGGCCGCAGTGACCGTGGTCAGGATGGCGGTCTTCAAAATACGGAGCAAATACAAGCTCGGGTTTATATAACCGGATAACGTCTACGACTTTTGCGATCATTAGATCATCCAATGCCAATCCTCTATCGGGAAACCCCAGATTTTCTCTGACAGCAAGTCCAAGTTTATCTGAAGCTTGTGAAGCTTCTTCAGCTCGCATGACGATATTTCCATTCGATGACAGCTCGGCTTTTGTCAAATCGCAAATCCCTACTTTAAAGCCTTTAGCTGTATGAAGAGCAATGGTGCCGCCCATCCCGATTTCTGCATCGTCGGGATGAGCGCCAAAAGCCAATATATCGAGTTTCACTTGTTCCATATCAATCATCCTTCTTCTTATGAACGAACTGACGCCAATTCAATTCACCGCGTTCTAAAGCATGCATTAACAATTCTCCTGTCGCCATATTGGTTGCAAGCGGAATTTCATATACGTCGCTGAGGCGAATCAGGGCATTAATATCCGGTTCATGAGGCTGAGCGGTAAGCGGATCGCGGAAGAAGATAACCATGTCCATCTCATTGTTTGCTATTAAAGCACCTATTTGCTGGTCGCCGCCATAAGGACCCGATTGAAAACGTTGAACATGCAAACCAGTCGCTTCCATGATCTTCTTTCCCGTTGTGCCGGTCGCAAACAGTTCATGTTTTTCTAAAATCGGTTTATAAGCTGTCGTAAATTGAACAATATCTTTCTTTTTTTTGTCATGGGCGATGAGTGCGATTTTCATATAAATCCCTCTAATCCAAAATATTTTCTAAACCGTAGACAAGCGTTTCTAATGTCATGACTGTTTCCACCGCATAACGGACACCTGTCATAAATGATTTTCGATTAAATGAATCATGACGCAAAGTAAGCAATTCTCCTTCTCCGCCAAAGAGAACTTCTTGATGAGCAACAAGGCCGGGCAGCCTTACGCTGTGAATATGCAAGCCCTCAATTTCAGCGCCGCGTGCCCCCTGTATGGTTTCTTTTTCATCAGGATGCCCCTGCTGTTTTGATTCTCTGACTTTTTGAACCAATTCCGCCGTTTTAACCGCGGTGCCAGAAGGGGCATCTCGTTTCTGATCGTGATGCAATTCAATGATTTCAACATCTGGAAAATACTTCGAAGCCATTTGGCTGAATTTCATGACTAAGACGGCGCCTATTGCAAAGTTTGGCGCTATGATGCCGCCAAGACGCTTCTTCTCCATCTCCTGTTCAAAACGAACGACGTCTTCACTGGTAAAACCGGATGTGCCGATGACAGGTCTTACGCCGTAATCTACAGCTGCTTGCAAATGCGCCTTTCCAGCTTCAGGGTGCGTTAAATCAATCAAAACATCGGTCTCAACATTAGAAAAGCATGCTTTAATATCTGTATAAATCGGTGCATCGATATCAGGCAATCCTTCTAAATCCTTAATGGACATCCCTTCATTTTTGTGGTCAACAGCTGCCGCAAGTTCGAAATGCGGCGTCTTAGAAATCATATGTATCGTTTCAGTCCCCATTCTTCCTCTTGGTCCAGCTACAACGATTCGGATTTTATTTTCCATTATTCAATTTCCTCCTTATTGTCTATCCTTGTCCAACGGTCTTTATCGCGTGTTTTGAATTTATGCATGACCATATCGAAGGCTTCTTCAATGTTGATATTCAATGAATTGGCCAAACAAATGATGACAAATAACAAATCTGCTAATTCTTCATCTATTGTCTTCGTTTCTTCTGTTTTTTTCTTAGGTTTTTCCCCATAGTAATGATTCACTTCACGGGCAAGTTCACCTAATTCTTCAGTCAATCTGGCCATTAGGGCAAGCGGTGAAAAATAACCTTCTTTAAATTGGCTAATATAATCATGTACTTCTTTTTGCATTTCTTTGATTGTTTTGTCGCTCACTTAGACATCACCCCATTAGTCATCTGTTGTTATCTTAGCGAAAATCAGTCCTGTTTGACAAATTATTTATCCTTGTCTATAAACAATTGATTGGAGACAGACTTTCATTTATAATTATTAAGTTGTGAAAATTGTGTCGGAATAAAGGGGGCGTTGCTTTTGAAATTATCATTGAAAACGAAGAATATCTTTTTTATTTTGCTCGGTGCTGCCATTTATGCCTTTGGCCTTGTCAATTTTAATATGACTAATAAATTGGCGGAGGGCGGAATCACGGGGATTACGCTAATTTTATATAACCTGTTTCATATTGATCCGGCCATCAGCAACATTGTCTTAAATGTCCCTTTGTTTATTTTGGGTTGGCGGACAATGGGGAAAAACAGCTTTATTTATACTTTAATCGGCACAGGAGGGCTATCCGTTTTTTTATGGTTATTTCAACACCTGACCGTCTTTTCTTTTACATTAAAAAATGATATGACTTTGGCCGCTTTATTTTCCGGTGTTTTCGTTGGCGGCGGCTTAGGAATTATTTTTAAATACGGAGGCACAACCGGAGGATCAGATATCATTGCACGCTTAGGCCATAACGCCTTTGGTTGGAGCATCGGCCAAATTATGTTTGCGATTGACGCTATCGTTATTATATCATCACTTATTTATCTTGATTACCGTCAAGCGATGTATACACTGGTTGCAGTATTTGTCGGCGCCAAGGTCATTGACTTTATCCAAAAAGGCGCTTATTCCGCAAAAGCAGCGATCATTATTTCAAAAGAAAATCAGGCTGTTGCTGATAAAATCATTAAAACGCTTGACCGGAGCACAACCATTATTCCTGCCAAAGGAGGATATACCGGCAATGATGTTAATGTTCTATATTGCGTTGTTGCCCAAAGCGAAGTATTTCGGTTAAAAAATGTCATTCGTTCGGTAGATCCGCACGCTTTTGTTGCTGTCAACGATGTACATGAAGTCCTGGGCGAAGGGTTTACGCTTGATGAAAACAAAAATCCATTGCATGATTAAAGCACTCAACAAAAGTGAGTGCTTTAATCATTTTCATTATTATTTAAACCGATAAACATTAAGATAAAACGGAGCAGTTCCAGAACAGCAACCAAAGCAGCAGCTACATATGTTAAAGCAGCAGCGGTTAATACTTTACGGGCATGGCGCTTTTCATCGCTTTGAACGATGCCTAAATCAACAATTTGGTTTAATGCTCGGCTAGAAGCATTAAACTCTACCGGCAAAGTGACGATTTGGAAAAGGACTGCCATTCCGAAAAAGATAACACCAATCAGCGCCGCTCCTGCAAGATGCAGAAGCATGCCTGCAAGGATAAATAGCCAAGATAGACTTGAACCAATATTTGCAAGAGGCACTAATGCATGCCGCATTCTTAACGGGGCGTAATCTTTGTCATCCTGAATCGCATGTCCCACCTCGTGGGCGGCAACCGCTGTACCTGCAATCGTATTGCCATGGTAAATATCAGTGGATAAACGAACAACCTTATCACTAGGATCATAATGGTCGCTTAACGTCCCCGGAACCTCTTCAATTTGCACATCGTACAGACCGTTGTGATCAAGAATGCGTCTTGCAACTTGAGCCCCGGTCATACCTGTTGAGTTTTCGACTTGGGAATACTTTGAATAAGCATTCCGAACTTTCGCCTGTGCCCATATTGGAATAATCATGATGATAATAAAGTAGATGATATATGCTCCGATTCCCATATATTAAGCAACCTCCACCTTAACTTGTTAAGGTCAATTTTAGTCAAAATAATGATCAAAGTCAATAAAAAAGTATTTTCGACAAAATGTTGTCAAACTTTATGAACATTAGTTCCCTTCATGCCGAACCTGACCTTTGTATTTTCTCCAAGAGACATACAATAATGTAATAATTGTTATCCCGCCAATGATAAAAATAACCGCATATAATTGCTTTTGAAATATCCCTTGACTGCTAGAGAACAATCGATCTAAATCACTGTATATTTGATCCAAATGATGGGCTGCGCTTTTATTTTGGAGCAGGGTCATGCGATCATTAGTGATTTCGTTGACCTCATTATTTACTGAATTTAATTCATGTTGATTGACATCAATCAGCATGGCCGGGTAAATCATCTCATAAACGTCCAAAAATTGATTCAATCCGGTTTGAAATTCAGTATCATTTCCTTGCTTCACAGCGCTGTCCATTTTTTTTAAGGGCGTAAGGAGCTGGCTTTTTAAACCTTTCCATAATGGATTTTGATTTGATGCCAAAGCATCTATGGCTAAGCGGAATTCAATCGCTTTTTGGCGTTTCTCTTTGGCGGATACTTCCTTATCTAAAATATCCATAAGATTGTTCATAGTCGTTTCAATAACGTAGTCTTTATCTTCACTGACCCCCAGAACTGTATCTGAGTAATTAGACCAATCTTTATTAAATACATTTAAATCTTTTAAAGCAGCTTCGTACTGATGATCGTCCACATTTTGAAAGATGCTATCGGATAAATCGGATATTTGATGCCATTCTTGATTTGATGTCTTCTCTTTGGCAAAAGAATGGATTGGAAAAACAATTAAAGCGAGGCATAATAAGAACATTATTCGGCTTTTCATTACTTGTCCCCCCTCTTTAAAAAATATATGAGAAGGAGGACAAAAGTAGACCCTGTCATATCATCTGGTTTGACAAATCAAATATCAGAGTTTAAAGACAGTTTATTTACCCTTTTATTTAAATAGTAAATGAAGCCGATGCTTAACCAGCTTAACCAAAATGTTAAATAACCGATGACGTGATGATGCGAGGAAAGATATGGGTACCATGGTGCCATATCAAAGACATAGTCAATAAAATCATTATGTAAAGTCCAAATAGCTGCAACAATCAAATGCCATGGCTTCATCCGGTAAAAAGGGGCATATAATAATCCCTCAATGGCCATGCAGCCATGAGAAAAAATAAGCAAAACATTCTCTGAATTTAAAGGATAACCGAAAATACCGGATACAGCATTCATTCCGACAGCCCACGCCCCGTATTTTAGCAATGTGACGGCCGCCAGAGCCTCAAATAGAGGCCAATGCCATTTAAGCAAAAAAGCAATTAACACGATACAAAAAAATAAGCTGGCTGTCGGGCTGTCTGGAACAAATATTAAAAATTTCAGCGGTGTATCTTTTAACTGGTATCTATACCAATAAAATCCGTATATAGTGCCTAATATGTTAATGATGAGCAAACTGATAATCACCCATCTTTGTCTAAGCAAATAGTAAATGATTGTCATTATTGTCTCCTTCATTCCTGGTATGTCTATGAATAGAATTGGCTTTCTGTAATGATAATAACAAGAGATCTCCATTTTAATTTAATTCTAAATTTTTATCCCAATCGCATGTTAAGAAAATAAGCCGGCTTAACAGCCAGCTTATTTTTTGCTTGATTTTGCTATGAATTCAGCTAATGTTTTTAAATCTTTTTTTGAACCCTTGAAGGCATTGGCGGGCATTTTCGGCGGAATGCCTTTTACAGCCACTTGTTCAACAAGTGAGGCTGGTATATTTTTACCGATAAATGACGGGCCGACTTGACCTTCAAGATTTTGTCCATGACAGTTTACACATGATTGGCTTGAGTAGATCTTATAACCTTTGGAGTTTTTGTCTATACTCACTTTCTTTACGATTTTTCCTTGTTCTGCGGCTTGTTTCCAGTCATGAGAAACGGTCGATTCCCAAGTAAGGTAAAATACGGAGACAATGGCCAACAGCATTAACCCTGTTGCCACAGGCCTTTTAAGCGGCCGGCGTTCAGGCCCCCTATCTAACCATGGCGCCAACAACAAACCGACGAGCGCAAGTCCCGGGATAATAATAGCGCCTATCACTTTATAATGGCCAGCTGCATACGGATATTTTAATAATTGATATAAAAACAGGAAGTACCAGTCCGGTAAAGGTATATAACCTGATTTGGTCGGATCGGCTTCAGCTTCAAGCGGTGAAGGCTCAGCCATGGTTAAAACTAGAAATCCAACAAGAAAAACGGCACCGACCATCCATTCTTTGAGCAAAAAATTAGGCAAAAAAGCTTCCGTTTTTCCCGGGTATTCCGAATAATCCTTAGGCGGAACAAATCCGCTGTTTTTCGGCACCCTCGAATCGCCAACAAATTTCATTCCTTTTCCGCGATGCATGACTCTCCCTCCTTTTCACATTTTTTGTTATCTTACAGCGGGCCGGAAATACCTTGTCTGCGAATCATGATAAAATGCGCAGCTAACAGTCCGAGCAAAACTGCAGGCAAGAAGAATACATGAATAGCAAAAAATCTGGCTAACGTTTGCGCCCCGACCACGTCACTGCCTTGCAGAAGGGTTTGTATCCAGCCGCCGATAAAAGGCACAGATGCTGCAATTTGCAAACCTACCTTAGTCGCAAACAGCGCTTTCATATCCCATGGCAAGAGATAACCCGTAAATCCTAATCCCAAGATAACGAAGAACAATAAAACACCGACTATCCAATTTAATTCACGAGGTTTTTTATAAGCGCCCGTAAAAAATACACGCAATGTATGTAAAAATACCATAACGATGGTGACACTAGCGCCCCAATGATGCATACCGCGAACAATTTGGCCGTAAGCCACTTTATTTTGCAAATAAAATACGGAATCCCATGCCCTGTCAATATCAGGAACATAATACATCACTAAAAACATGCCGGATAATATTTGAATAACGATTGTGAAAAAGGTTAATCCGCCAAAACAATAAACGAAAGCAGAGAAATGATAAGCGGGGTTGACATGTTCCGGCACTTCATGATCGGCTAAATCACGCCACATCGGTGTGATATCTAAACGCTCATCAATCCAGTCATAGAGCTTTGCTAACATGAATTAAGACCCCCCTCTTGGATGATCTTCCCCTAGATAGACCGTACCGCCCTTAACTTTTTGGTCATAAACATGAAGAGGCTCTGGCGGCGGTGTGCCCGGTATGTTAATGCCGCTTTTCGTATAGCGGCCGCCGTGGCACGGACAATGAAATTCGTTCGGAAAGGCAGGATCATTCCAGCTGACTGTACAGCCAAGATGAGTGCAAATCGGTGAAAGAGCAAGAATCTCTCCATTTTCCTTTTTGTAAATATAAGCAATTTTCTGTTCCTCAAATGTATGCCAGCCATCTACCTTTTTTACCTTAAACGTGAAGCGCTGCGGTTCATTTGTGAGTTGACTAACATTAGTCACTGCAACCATCTTGCCCGATGTTTTGTTTTGCAAGAGCGGGTCAACGGCAAATCGCAGCATCGGCATCAGCATCCCCGCAGCCATAAAGCCGCCGACACCTGTCAATGTGTAATTCAAAAATTGGCGTCTGGTGACATCATGCTCATTATTGCTCATAGATTCCCCCCCTAGTCTTATTCATTTCGGAAAAGCAAGTTATCGCACACAACGCTAGGATACCCTCATGATAGCTTAACTGTTCTATAATTGTCAATAAATATAGATAATTTAAATAATAGTATAAATGGCGTTAATTCTGAACCCTAACCTGCCATTCTTGAGTAATTTGTTTTAATAAATCGCCGACGCCATCATCAATAAATTTGACACGGTGCTTGCTTTCAATATGTTCAAGCGGAACTGCCGGCAGCCATAAGAGCTTATCCAATTGGGTTTCAATTTGTTTCCAATCTGCATCAGACGTCAGATAAAAGATAAACTGAATGCCGCTTTCTTTCAATTCATTTTCCCAATTTTTCAGCCTTTCAAGGCTTTTTTCCAAGCTTTCACCCCGTAAATATGTAAACGGCGGAACCATAATGACTCTTCCTCTTAATTGCTTTTCAATTTCTTTTGATAAAATCTGAATATATTCCCCCTCCCGTACAGAGTGCAATAATTGGCCGCCCCATGAAAAAGGGATAAGCGGGATAATGACACTATCAATATATTGCTTTTCTTGCAAATACATTTCGATATCTTTGACTTCCCACTTCATAGGCTTTCTCCTTTCCAAGAATTTTCAAAAACCGCCTTAGTTACAATTATTCAGAAGTGCTTTAATAAATCCCGAACACTTTGTGAATAACAGAAACTTTCCGACTATAAAGGGTGATGACGAAATCCTCATCAGAGAGCTGCAAACAAGCTGTTTCAGCCGCCGTTTGGCTTACAACGATGATTTCTGCAGTATAAAGAAAACCCTTGATTATTTATCAAGAGTTTCCAAATCATTGAGTTGTTTTGTTAATTTATAAAACCGTTCCCGGTCGCCATCATCGAGCGCCTTATTAATCTCGCGGTAAATGTTTTCCTTCTTAAAAGTTGTTTCTACATGGGTGATGACTTTATCGGCAATTTCTCCATATTTATCATGAAGATCCGGCTGATGATATGGATTATCTTCCAAAACAGCAACGTATTCTGGATAACTGTAAGGAGAGGAAAAATTGATTTGAACATAAATCGTTTCCTCTTGATTTAAGCGTATATCATGAAAGGCTTTTTCAGGGTCATCTGTTTTAACATGGTGTTTTCGATACTCAAAGGATATATTTTTAACCGATTTTTCGGAGATCACCATTGACCTCGGGCATCCGCTGACGTTATCAACAAATTTAAAAAGGCTCATTAAGTGATCATCGCTGATAACATAGTTGAGCAGCCAAACACACTCACGTCTCTTTAATTGATGATGATTTAAAAACCATTTTAAAAATAGACGCTTTTCATTGACAGATACGATTTGTTCCATAATCATCAACCCCTTTCATATTTATAGTACATGTTCAAAAACGCTGATATATAACTGTATTTTTTATAAAAATACTTATTTAATTTTAAAGATACCTTATATCATAATTCTTCATTCTCAATAAAAATCCTGCTCGATTCTTTCGACAAAAGCTTGCAAATCTTGATTATCAGGGTCAAAGGCAGCCGCTTTTCTTAAATTAGCCAACGCCTTCTTCCGATCCCCTGATTGCCAGAGCAGTTCACCGTACTCGCCTAGGAATACAGGATCATCTTGAAAGCAGCTGCTTATCTTTTCATAAACCTCTAAAGCTTTTTCAAATTGTTCTGTTTGGACATAAGCTTTTCCCATAAACCAAAGAGCTGTCGGATCGTCAATCGCCTCGGTTTCGAGTTGATGAATAATCCCTTCATAGTCTCTTTGTTCATATTTTATTTCAATCAAATGTTTTAATGCCTCAATATTATCAGGATTAATTTTTAAAGATTGATTGTAGTAATGGGCTGCTTTGTCCCATTGAGAAAGACCAGCTGCCAATTCTCCCGCTTTTAGATAGAGGCGTTCATTAAATTCATCGACTTTAATGCCTTCTTCAATGGCTGCGAGCGCTTCATCTTCAGCGCCTTCTTGCTGATAAGCTTGGGATAAAACCGGGTAAAGCGTACTGTACTGCGGATCAAGCTCTTTTAATTCTTCCAGAGCCGTAATGGCTGTTTGAAATTTTCCTGTTTGATAGGCTGTCATTCCTAAACCAAATAAGCCGTCCAGCGTTTTTTCTTTTTCCAGTCCTTTTTGATAATATATGAGAGCTTCCTCGAACTGTCCGTTTAAACTTAATGCTTCAGCAAGCTTCAATGCCACGTTTTCATGACTCAGCGATTCCGCATGCAGAACTTGTTTATAATAAGGAATCGCTTTGGACGGCTCGCCCACAGATAAATAAAATTCTCCTAAGGCAAATGATAAGACCGGTTCATTTGGAGATATTTTATAGGCATCTAACAATTTCTTTTCTGCTACTTCGTCAAGCCCTTGAAATTGATAGAGATCGGCCAGAAGCAGCTGGGCGCTTAAATAATTTTCATCTAATTGATGAATTTTAGACAAAAGTTCGATCGCCTTTTCTTCATTATCTTGATCAATGTTGAGTTCCGCTAATTGTATGAGTAGATGGCTGTCGTTAGGATATGTTTTCAAAAGTCTTTCATATATGCGTTCTGCATCTTCTATTAATCCCCAATCCTGATAGCATTCGGCAATTTGATAAGCTGTCTCGTCGTCGGCTGTTTTTAATATTTCTTTTAACATTTGCAGACCTTTTTCATGCTGCCCAGTTTCAACAAGTGTAATCGCTTGGCTGATATTATGCATAATACTTTATCTCCGCTCCTTATATGAACAATGATAAATTAAATATTAATAGAGAATACGCTTGTCTTCAAGGAAAAGGATGTAAAAAAAGAACTCCATACATTGTGTACGGAGTTTATCAACTATCGATGGAGTGGAGAGAAACCATTTGTCAATATTATAAAGGCAAAATTTGAAAAAGGCAATATTATTTTCTAAAAATTTTATTTTATCTAACACTTTCTAACAACGTTTCAAATCCCGGAAAAGAAACAGCAATCGACTCAGCATGATCGACCTTCACTGGTTCTTTAGCTGCCTGTGAAGCAATAGCCAGCATCATTCCAATACGATGATCACCGAAACTGTTGACGTTTCCGCCTTTTAAAGGCTTTCCCGGCTGGCCGTTAATGATCATGCCGTCATCCGTTTCTTCAATATCCGCGCCCATCTTTCTCAGCTGGCTGACTACAGTAACAATTCGATTGGTTTCTTTTACTTTGAGCTCACTGGCATCTCTGATAACCGTTTGTCCTTCAGCCTGAGTCGCAATAAGAGCGAGAATAGGAATCTCATCAATCAGCCTTGGAATAACCTCTCCGCCGATTTCTGCACCTTTAAGCGATGAATGGCGAACAACAATATCGCTGACGGGTTCATCATTCACAAGCCTTTCATTTTCCAGGGCAACATCAGCTCCCATTGCTTGCAAAATATCTAAAATCCCCGTACGCGTCGGATTAACGCCTACATTTTCTATGATTAAATGGCTGCCGGGTGTTATTAAAGCTGCCGCGATAAAAAATGCCGCGGACGAAATATCACCAGGAACTTTTATGTGCGTGCCTGTTAATTTTTGCGGTCCAACAATGGTATGCACCATCCCCTCAGTCGTTACCGAACCGCCGAAGGCACGAATCATTCTTTCTGTATGATCCCTTGATAATTCAGGTTCTCTGACGATAGTCGTGCCTTCTGTCTGCAGTCCGGCCAACAAAATGGCCGACTTGACTTGCGCGCTTGAAACCGGTGAATCGTATTCTATTCCATGAAGCTTTCTCCCGTTAACAGTAATTGGCGCCAGCCGATTGTCAGCGCGGCCAGTGATATTTGCTCCCATTTCCTTTAACGGCAGAACAACCCTGTCCATTGGCCGCTGATGAATCGAAGCATCGCCTACTAATACACTGTAAAACGGTCTTGCTGACAGAAGACCGATCAATAAACGCATAGCGGTTCCGGAATTGCCGACATCCAATACATCAGCCGGTTCACTTAATCCATCAATGCCATTGCCTTCAATAATCAGAGATTCGCCGTCCTTCTCAATCCTGACGCCAAGCTGTCTCATAATCTGCATCGTATGTAAACAGTCATCGCCCATCAGAAATCCGTCAATTTTCGTTTTCCCCTCAGCTATAGACCCTAAAAGGACTGCGCGATGAGATATTGATTTATCACCCGGGACTTTTATTTTCCCTTGAATTTTTTTATTATAACCATGAAATATTGTACTTGTCATAACTATCACCTAATCGTCGAGATATGTCTTATACTTATTTTTTTCCAATACTTCCATCGCCAAATCGCGATGTTTAGAAGATTGAAACGTTAAACGCAAGACGCCGAAAATACTTTCGCGCAATTCAATGACATTAACGTTAATTAAGTTAATATTGTGTTCGCCAATTATCCTCGTGACATCGGAAATGGCTCCCGGCTGATCCAGAACATCGACATAGAGATCAAATATGCCTGGGATCGCACCTTTTTCTTTTTGCGGGAAGCCGTCGCGAAAAGCTTTTGCATCTGCAAAAAATGCTTTAATTTTATCTTTGTCATTTTCGATAAGCATTTCTTTGATTTTCGCCATTTCATCATCCCATGATTGGAACAGTTCCAGCATCATATCACGGTTATCTGAAATGATGTCTTGCCACATGATCGGATCAGATGAAGCAATCCGCGTAATGTCTCTAAAACCGCCTGCCGCTAAACGGCGCAGACTTAATCCTTGACCGGAATACTGTTTCAAATGAAGAACAAGACCTGAAGCAATGATATGAGGAAAATGACTGATTAACCCGACCGCTTTATCATGCTGGACCGGGTCAACAGCCATAAATTTGGCCCGTGTTCCTTTCAGCCATTCCTTCAATCGCTCAACTTGTTCAGCATGTGTTTTTTCATCGGCAACAATAAAATAAAAGGCATTTTCAAAGAGATCAGGCTTAGATGCCTGCACACCGCTTTTATGAGAACCTGCCATCGGATGGCCGCCGATAAATAAATAGCGGTCGCATAAATATTCTTTCGCTTTTTCCATTATTTTTCTTTTGGTGCTCCCAGTATCGGTAATTAAAACATCTGGTTTCAGCTCTAAAGATGCCAGCTCTTTAATGATACCTAAAACGCTGTTAACCGGTACGGAAATGATGATTAAATCTGCATCCGCTGCTCCCTGAGACAGTTCTGATGCATACTCATCAATAATGCCGAGTGACTTTGCTTCATTAACGGATTTAATTCGGCTGTCATAACCGATAATTTGTACGTCATGTACCCTTCGTATCGCCTGGGCAACAGATCCGCCTATCAAACCTAAACCAATAATAAAAACTTTTTTCTTCATCATATATGTCGTCCTTTAAGATTGCTAAAAATTCTGGGAAAAATGTGCCGATTATTTAATAGCCTGCTATTTTGCCCGCGAAGTGCAGAGACATTGAATTAAGAATAAGCGGTGCTCTCCGTTCCTTTGTTTTGATTTGGCGCTTCGAACGGTCCGAAAAGCTTAACAGAAAGAGTCCGTTTGATTTCTTCTACAGCCAGCGGGCGTTGATCATCCTTAGCGAGTTGATCAATCCTGTTTTCGACTTCTCGTACAATGACGCTTCCGACAATGAAACCATCACAGAAGGGCGAGAGTTTTTCGACTTGCTGATAAGAGGAAATGCCAAAGCCGACAGCAATCGGCAAATCACAAGCCGACTTTACATTTTTCAGAAAATGGTATACATCAGGATGAAATTCATCTCTCACACCCGTTACGCCAAGTGAAGATACGCAATATAAAAAACCCTCGGATGCCTCTCCGATTTTCTTCAATCGTTCAACCGAGGTTGTCGGTGCGACGAGAGAAATTAAAGGAATTTGATGAACTTTAGCTTTTTCCCTTAATAAACAGCTTTCTTCAAACGGCAAATCGGGCACAAGAACAGCATCTATATCGCCATTTTTCGCCAATTTAAAAAATTGTTCTTCTCCTAATTGTAACAAAAGATTATAGTAAGTAAATATAATTACCGGAATTTTTAATCCCTTTTCCCTCATGATAGGAACCAATGACATAGCTCTTTCCAAAGTCATCCCGCTGTTCAGTGCACGAATCGAAGCTTTTTGAATAACAGGACCGTCCGCAAGCGGGTCAGAATAAGGAATACCGAGTTCAATAGCATGAGCGCCCAAAGATTCTAACATTAACGCTAAATCAACAGTTGCATCAGCATTAGGATCACCTGCTGTAATATATGGAATAAACAGCATTTTATTATCTTTGGAAATATAGCGGCTAAACCGAGACATGGCTCCCGCCCTCCTTCAAAACTTTCCTTATCGTTTGAACATCCTTATCGCCGCGTCCGGATAAACAAACTAATATTGACTGTTCAGGCGGCATGGTTTGGGCTTTCTTGAAGGCCAGCGCCAAAGCATGAGCGCTTTCCAAAGCAGGTAAAATACCTTCTTTTTCGCATAATGCTTGCAATGCCTTAACAGCTTCGTCATCCGTAATGCTTTCATAATGAGCCCGGCCGATTTCCGCCAAATAAGCATGTTCAGGTCCAATGCCAGGGTAATCTAATCCGGCTGAAATTGAATAAGGTTCCAAAATTTGCCCTCTGTCATCTTGGAGCAAGTAGGTCAGCGCGCCGTGAATCACACCCTTTCGCCCCTTATTTAAAGTAGCCGCATGTTCTTTTGTATCTGTACCTTTTCCGCCGGCTTCGGCACCAAATAGCTGTACATCATCTTCAAGAAAAGGATAAAACACGCCCATCGCATTACTGCCGCCGCCAACGCATGCACAAACTGCATTCGGCAGTTTCCCTGTCTTGCTCAACATTTGTTCCTTTGCTTCTTCCCCTATGATTCTTTGAAAGTTTCTGACCATCAAAGGATACGGGTGAGGACCAACGACAGAACCGATTAAGTAAAAGGTATCATCAACATGGGAGACCCAATAACGGATAGCTTCATTAGTAGCATCCTTTAATGTTTGGCTGCCGCTTTCAACAGCAACCACTTCCGCACCTAAGAGCTCCATGCGAAAAACATTTAAAGACTGGCGTTCAATATCTTTTTTTCCCATAAAAACGATACAAGAAAGCCCTAAATACGCTGCGACAGTGGCTGCAGCTACGCCGTGCTGCCCCGCACCTGTTTCTGCAACAATTTTTTGTTTGCCCATTCGCTTTGCCAAGAGCCCTTGGCCAATGGCATTATTTATTTTATGAGCGCCTGTATGATTCAAATCTTCCCTTTTCAAATAGATTTGCGCGCCGCCGATTTCAGCGCTTAACCGCTTTATGGGCGTGATCGGCGTCGGTCTTCCTGAATATTCTTTCAAAGTATGCTGGAGCAGGTTAAGAAATTCACTGTCATTCATAGCATCTGTTAGAGCGGCTTCCAACTCTTCTAAAGCATACATCAAAGTTTCGGGTACAAATTTGCCGCCAAAGGCTCCGTAACGTCCTAGATGATTAGGTTGTTTCATAAATAACCCCCGCCTTTCTCTCAATTTGCCTTATTTTAACCGGATCTTTCTTCAGTTCGGTTTCAATGCCTGAAGCTATATCAATCCCATCCGGTTCGTACGCCAATAAATGATCAATATTGTCCGGACCTATTCCCCCGGCAATAAAGCAATGAACGCCTTGTCTTTTGGCTTCTTCCATATACAGCGGGATATGCTTCCAGTCAAAAGAGATCCCGCTTCCTCCCCATTGGACCGTTTTTGTGTCAATAATAAAACCGTCAACAACACCCTCATATTTCCGCATCTTAAAGACAGTATGCTGATCTTGATGGATGGCTTTCCAAATCGGTTTTTTTACTTGAAGCTTTAAATCAACTATTTCATCGACTGTTTCGTTGCCGTGGCATTGAATAACATCAATCGGCAGTCGCATGGCAGCATCCTGAATAACTGCGGCCGGACTATTGACAAATACAGCGACAAGTTTTTGGTACGCTCTTAAACCAATTTTCCGAAACCAAACTTCCGCCTCGCTGACAATTACAGAGCGTCTGCTTTCTTTCGCAAAAACGATGCCAATAAAATGTGCTTTGCTTTGAATTGATAATGCCAAATCATTTAATGAATGGTTGCCGCAAAATTTAAGCAGCGGCTGTTTCATGCCATCCCCTCCCCAAAGAGACATGCCAAACCTTCCTTAGGTGCCGGCGCGGTCATTAATGCTTCACCAACTAATGCACCATTCACTTGCCTGCTGATTAACAAATCAATGTCATTCGCCGATTTTATCCCTGATTCGCTAACGATGACAATGTCATTTGGGATCATCGGCAGCAATTGCATTGTATTTTGTATATTAGTTTCAAAGGTTTTGAGATTACGGTTGTTAATGCCGATGATTTCGGGTTTGAATTCATTTAAGACGGCCGTTAATTCATTTTCATCGTGTACTTCAACCAGAACTTCCAGGCCAAGATGGCAGGCCTCGACATAAAACTCATAAAGCTTTTTAGCAGGGAGAGCGCCGGCAATAAGCAGCACAGCATCCGCACCGATTAATCGGCTTTCTTCTAATTGCCTCTTATCAATAATAAAGTCCTTTCTGAGAACTGGAAGATCGACAGCAAGCTTTGCTTTGATAAGATTTTCATTTGACCCTTGAAAATAGATGCGATCAGTTAAAACTGAAATAGCATCTGCCCCTGCTTCCGCGTATTCGCGGGCGACAGCTCCCGCATCAACCTGCTCTTTAAATAGTCCTTTCGATGGAGAAGCTTTCTTAATTTCGGCGATAATGCCGAGCCGGCGGTTTGAATGAAGCAGCGCTTTTTTGAGCGATTTTCGGCTAATATTTGCCGTTTCATCAGGCATAACTAGTGTTTTGCATTCTGCCTTTTTCGTTTCAAGTATCTGATTAAGCATGTGTTTTCACCTTCTTAATTAACCTTAATTTTTGCAGTTGATCATACCCCGCCCCGCTGTATAATGCTTGACTTGCTTCTTTCACCCCTTCGGCAATGCTTTCTGTCCTGCCGTAAACATACAATCCGCAAGCTGTATTAAGCAGAACTGTATGAATAGCTGCCTCAGCTGCACATCCTTTAAAAACAGCTTCGATCAAATCAGCGCTTTCCTTAGCATTTGCGACTTGAATGGCTGAGAGCGGATGCCTTTTCAGCCCGACATCCTCAGGCGATATAGAAAATTGCTGTATATCGGTTCCTTCAACAAGAATCATCTTTGTCTTTCCGGCGATTGTCGCCTCGTCCAGCCCATCTTCCCCTGTCACAAGCAGGATACGTTTCGCACCTAATCTGACAAGGGATTGAGCGATCTTTTCGGCTAAATGATAATCATAAACGCCGATAAGCTGTTTCTCGCATGAAGCGGGATTGACAAGCGGGCCAAGAAGATTAAAAGTCGTCCGAAATCCTAATTCCTTCCTTGGTTCTGCAGCGTATTTCATAGATCGGTGATAATTCTGAGCAAACAAAAAGCATAAATGATGTTCCTGGAGGGATTGTACGGCTTCTTCCGGTGTTGATTGCACCGGAATGTCTAACAGCTCGAGGACATCGACGCTGCCGCTTTTAGACGAAACGGCGCGATTTCCATGTTTAGCCACTTTAACATCCATGGATGATAATAAGATAGCCGATGCCGTTGAGATATTAAATGTTGATGCACAATCTCCGCCCGTGCCGCAAGTGTCCATGACATCTTCTTCATGCTCAATTTTCAAGGCATGAGCCCGCATTGAGCGGATGAATCCAGTGAGTTCGTCAACTGTTTCTCCCCGGAATCTGATCATTGACAGAAGACTTGCGATTTGAACCGGCGTGGCCGATCCATTCATAACCATTTCCATCGCCGACATCGCTTCGCTTTCAGTCAGAGTACCGCCGTTTAATATATATTCCAATGTTTGTTTAAACATATTGACCCTCCTTGTCTGCCGCAAAAAGAACCCGGGCTTTTTCTGCCGATTGAAGCAGCGCCCGCGCCTTATTAAAGGTCTCCTCCCATTCCGCTTCAGGGGAAGAATCCGCTACTATCCCGGCACCTGCTTGAATATAGGCGCTTCCGCCGATACATGTAAACGTTCGAATAGTAATGCACATATCAATATTGCCATCGAAACCTATATAACCGACAGCACCGCCGTAAAAGCCTCTGGATACGGGCTCAAGCTCGTTAATAATCTCCATGGCTCTTATTTTAGGAGCCCCTGAAAGCGTGCCGGCAGGAAAAGCGGCTATCAGTGCATCAACAGGCGCAGCCTCTTCTTTGAGCGTTCCTTCAACAACCGAGACAAGGTGCATAACTTTTGCGAATTTTCCAACTTCCATTAGTTTATTGACCTTGACGCTGCCAAACTCTGATACTTTGCCGATATCGTTTCTTGCCAAATCAACGAGCATTAAGTGCTCAGCCCGTTCTTTTTCATCTCTTATAAGTTCTTCTTGCAATCGATGATCAGACTCTCTATCTTTGCTTCTGGGACGGGTGCCCGCTATCGGATGAATTTCCGCCGCCCGATCTTGAACTTTGACCATTCTCTCGGGTGAACTGCCGACAAGTTCATAACCGGAACCTTTAAAATAAAATAAATACGGCGATGGATTAGTTACCCTTAACGTTCGATAGAGATCCCACGATGATACAGGCAAATCAATCTCCAGCCGATGAGATAAGACTGTTTGAAATACATCGCCCGCACCAATATAGTCTTTAATTTTTTCTGCTTTCGCACAATAGTCTTGTTTACGCATGGTTGATTTAATAGATCGATGATGATGTTTAAAATGGTTAATATCTTGAGAAAAACGAATGAAAGAATGGTGCAATGATTGGTTCCGGATTCGGCTGACGATATGGGTCAGCCGGCTCTTCTCCTTTTCGATAACCGCTTGCCGTTCATTTGCAGATAGAGATTCCTCCAACGTGATATAATGAATGACGTTAACCATCTGTTCAAAATGGTCAAAAGCAATAATTGTCCTGCAAAAAATAAATTCATATACCGGTATTTGCAGATCATTGCGGGGATGCCGTGGAACTCTTTCAAAATCACAGACCGCATCATAGCCGATACAGCCTACTGCTCCCCCTGAAAAAGGCAAATCTGTATGGATTGTCTTGACATTAAAAAAGTGTTTAGACTGATTGATGATATTCTTGAGCGAACTTTCTTTAATGAGAACGCTGCCGTTTGTATCTTCTAAGACAAAAACATCATCATGTTTCTTGATATAAGCAAAGGGATGAATACCAATAAACGAATACCTGCCCCATGCCGATTGATTATCACGGCTTTCAAGCAGATAACAGAATTGGTCTTGAAAAGATTCAGCAATCTCAATAGGAGTCAAAACATCTGTAAAAAAACTGTCCTTAAGAGGGATTGTGACGTACTTTCTATGGGGATTCATTTTCTCACTCCTCCTTGTCATTAAAGGGGGAATGAGTGCTGCGAGGTCAAGAGAAGGCAAAAAACCCATGGGTATAGAAACAGCCCATGGGTATACTTATCCAATCTTCAAAAATAACCCTCAGCTCAACTCTTCTCTATACACTCATTCTCATCTCAACTGGAATGTTCAAAAATTCCGGAAAACAGGCGGCCTGTTTGCCCTCTTTTTTGAACGCTTATTTAACTAAACTCAACTCATAAACTCATCTTTGTAAACTTTATGAAATTATAAATAAAAAATTGCAAATTGTCAACAGTTTTTATTTATTTTTCTTCATGAAAGCAGATAAAACTTCTTCAACTTCCTCAATGGCAACTGTCTTAGTTTCTACGGATCCGATCTCTTTCATTAGCACAAAACGCAGGCTGCCTGCTTGAGTCTTTTTATCATAGCGCATACGATGCAAGATGTTCTCAATATTGAGTCCTGCCGGCACTTGTGTTGGCAGCCCTAAAGCTTTAAGCCATGATGAAACTTTATCTATCGGCAGCTTGCGCCTGTAGTGCGCTTCACTTAAATGCATGGCAAACACCATCCCAATGGCTACTGCTTCTCCATGCGCCAGCCTGCCGTATCCATATTCACTCTCAATCGCGTGGCCAAGTGTATGGCCAAAATTCAAATGCGTTCTAATTCCTGATTCACGCTCATCTTGACTGACAATGCCCGCTTTTACCCGGATGCCTTCTTTGATAAAAGGCTGGATATTCTCCGGAGTCATTGCCGTCTCATTAGGGACAGCCGCTTTCAATTGATCGAAAAACTGGACCGAATCAATTAAACTATGCTTAATAAGTTCTGCAAAGCCTGAACGGCGTTCCCTTAAAGAAAGTGTTTCAAGGGTTTCGGAATCATAAATAACAGCAGAGGGATGGTAGAAGGCGCCTATTAAATTCTTGCCCATTTTATGGTTGATCGCCACCTTGCCGCCAACACTTGAATCATGGGCAAGCAATGTTGTCGGCATTTGAATGAAGCCAACGCCTCTTAAATAAGTAGCGGCAACAAATCCTGCTAAATCACCGACAACACCGCCTCCAAGCGCAACAACACATGTACGGCGGTCCAGCTGTTTTTCCAGCATATCATCCAAAATTTCCTGATAGACTTTCATGCTTTTAGCATTTTCACCTGACTGTACAGTGTAGATATATGTTTTGAATCCTGACAGCGCCTCGTATACCTCGTCTCCATAATAACGTCCAACCTGATCATCAGTAATGATATAGAAACTCGAATATTGATCCGGTATCAATTCGGCCAAACGAAACCTTAATCCTGGACCAATATAAACAGGGTAATCAGCGTGCTTGGTTTGAATAATTAACTTATCCATTAAAAATTCATCGCCCATTCCTGATATTTTTCGAAAGCCTCTTTCATTTCTTCTATTCTATCACTTGGAAATTTCTCCATCATTGCCTGGGCAATTTCCCAAGCGACAACACTTTCACATACAACACTTGCCGCTGGCACCGCACAATTGTCTGAGCGTTCAATGCTCGCTGAAAACGGTTCTTTTGTTTCGATATCAACACTTTGCAAAGGTTTATAGAGCGTTGGAATAGGCTTCATAACACCTCTCACAACGATAGGCATGCCAGTCGTCATCCCGCCTTCAAATCCGCCGAGGCGATTTGTTTTTCGAGTATATCCTTTATCTTCTGACCAAATGATTTCATCGTGAACTTGGCTGCCCGGTTTTTCAGCTGCCCTAAAACCAATGCCAAATTCAACGCCCTTAAAAGCATTGATGCTTGTAACGGCCATAGCAATGCGCGCATCCAGTTTCCGATCAAAATGAACATGGCTGCCCAACCCCACAGGCACGCCTGTCACGATCACTTCAACAACGCCGCCGAGGGAATCACCGTTCTTTTTCGCTTCATCAATGGCTGCTATCATCTTTTGTTCAATTTCTTTATCCATGCAGCGAACCGGTGAAGCCTCGGTTATCGACTGTATGTCTTTAACAGATGAAGCATATTCTTGTTCATCTTTCACGCCGCCGATTTCGACAACACGGCCGGCTATCTCAATGCCGAATTGGGATAAAAGCTGCTTAGCCACTGCGCCAAGCGCGACGCGGATCGTTGTTTCTCTTGCAGATGACCGCTCCAGAACATTTCTCATGTCCCGATGTCCGTATTTAATCGCACCGTTAAGATCGGCGTGTCCAGGTCTCGGACGAGTCACTTGCTTTTTAACTTCTTGGGAGGCATCAATAGGGTCGGGCCCCATAATATCCTGCCAATTTTTCCAGTCTTTATTTTGAACAACCAATGTGACCGGCGCCCCAGTTGTTTGTCCGTGCCTGACGCCTGATAATATTTGAACTTGATCACTTTCAATTTTCATCCTGCGCCCTCGGCCGTAACCGCCTTGTCTGCGCTTGAGTTCACGATTTATTGCATCTGCCGTCAGTTCCAAATGGGCAGGCAGTCCTTCAATAATGGCCGTTAATTGCGGGCCGTGTGATTCACCAGCTGTTAAAAATCTCATTGTTTATCCGTTATGAAAAACTTATAAAACTATAAAATAGTTTTATATGGCTGTCGGTTTTTCAGTAACGGTCTCCCTCCTTGTCCAATTTATTTTTTTAAAGGATGTTATACTATCAAAATCTTAATAAGTCAACATTTAATCATTATTCTATCAGAACATGCTTCTGATGTTCTTTTTGATTGTAACATATTTTCAAAATAATTTATGAATAATGTATTGCTGCTTTTACTCTCTTTGCATTGCGCCGCCTGAACTTATGAAGGCATATGCAGCAACATCACGGGTGCTAAAAAACCAGCCCTAAAGGCTGGTTTTTCATTAGTTATACAGCAGCGCTCGCATGTGTTTACAGCGAACACAAACCGTAATTTATACCCATTTATTTATCATTTTTTCGTAGCTGATGAGATCGCTTTCATTGAAAAATAAAGCAATTTCACGTTCTGCGCTCTCCGGAGAGTCAGACCCGTGAATGATATTTTGGCTGACTTGTACGCCAAAATCGCCGCGAATCGTTCCTGGCGCTGCTTCTGCAGGATTTGTGGCTCCCATCATTTTTCTCGCCTGAGCAATAATATTTTCTCCTTGCCATACCATGGCAAAGACTGGCCCGGAAGTAATGAAACTAACCAGCTCTCCGAAAAACGGCTTATCTTTATGTTCGCCGTAATGCTTTTCAGCAAGCTCTTGGGAAACCATCATCAGTTTTGCTCCAACAAGCTGAAAGCCTTTGCTTTCAAAGCGGCGGACGATCTCTCCGATTAAATTCCTCTGAACACCGTCAGGCTTGACCATAAGAAATGTTTTCTCCATAATGATCTCTCCAATCCTATGTACTCTATATGTTCGATAACGAAAAGGGACAATCATCCCTTTTGTAAGACAATTATCGAACCTGTAAATAGTATAATGTTTGTATCAGCCTAAGTCTATCAAAATTTTTTCACAAATACAAATTAATATTTTCTTATGCCAATATAATCGGCAATTTCCCTGAATGAACGGGTTGATGAATGGTCAGGGAGATCATTAAGGATATTATAGGCTTTCTTAAGATATTGTGTGCTTATTTCTTGGGAAACTTCAATGGCGTCCGATTGTTTGATTAAGTTGATAACACCGTCGAAATCTTGTGCGGAAGGATTGTCCATATCGAGCGTTCGTTTAACAGCCGCTTTAATGTCTGAATGCCGGAAAGCCATGAGCGTCGGCAGAGTAATATTCCCTTGCTTCAAGTCGCTCCCGGCAGGTTTGCCTAACTGCTTTTCAGTCCCTACAAAGTCAAGGATATCATCTGTGATTTGATAAGACATACCCATGAAATACCCGAAATAATACAGCTTGCGCCCAATAGATCGGGAGGCGCCTGAAGCAATTGCCCCCAGTTCACAGCTAATAGCCATGAGCAATGCTGTCTTTCGTTTGATTCTAAGCAAATATTGTCGAAGATTTTGCCGGTAATTAAACTGATCTTTAATTTGCTCAATTTCTCCTATGCTCATTTCCCGCATCGCTTTGGCCACGACTTGGTTTGCATATGGATTTTGAATATCCGCCATTATATCAATTGCTTTGGCAAACAGATAATCGCCGGCATACATAGCGGTACGGTTGTTCCATTTCGCTTTAACCGTCGGCTTGCCCCTGCGCAGTTCCGCATTATCGATGACATCATCATGAACAAGGGAAGCAGTATGTATAAGCTCCAAGGTAATGGCAGCTTTTTTTACAGCGGGATCGTCTTTTTTTCCGTAGCGCGAAGACAGCAATACCAATATCGGCCTGATTCGTTTTCCGCCGGCTTTTATCAGCTCATAGCCCGCTTGATGAAGCGTCGGATGGTCGGATGCGACGGCTTCCTCTATTCCTTTTTCAATATCATTCAAATCTCTTTTAAGTTCTTTATATATTCTTGTCAGTGACATAGCCATTCACCTTTATATTATTTAATCGTCTTGCTTTACCGCATAGTGGACAGCTGCGATCCCTCCCATAAAAGACTTGATTTTCACATTGGAAAACCCAGCTTCCTGAAACAGGCCCGCAAGCGTCTTTTTATCTGGAAAGTTCTTGGTTGATTCGTACAGCCATACATACTCATCATAACTATTTGCAAAATATTTGCCTAATAGCGGCATGATGTTTTTGAAGTAAAAAAAATAAAGCTGTGTATAGACAGGGATAGTAGGCTGAGATGTTTCTAAGCATACAACCATCCCTCCCGGCTTTAAAACACGGTGCATTTCTTTAAGAACCGTTAAGTAGTCAGGAACATTCCGCAAACCGAATCCGATGGTTACATAATCGAATTGATTTTCCTCATAAGGCATTTTCATGGCATCGCCATGTACCAGCTCAACATTCGCCAATTGTTGTTCGCTGACTTTTTTTTCAGCGACTTGAAGCATATTTTCGCTGAAATCTAATCCATATACACGCCCGCTGTCTCCCGCTGCTTCCGCGAGCGCTATTGTCCAATCCCCGGTTCCGCAGCAAACATCCAAAGCTTTCTTTCCAGGCTCGACGTTCATGATCTTCATCGTTTTTTTTCGCCATGATTTATGGCAATTGAAGCTCATCAGCGAATTCATAAAATCATATTTTTTGTATATCGTTTGAAATACATCATGTACCTTTTCACGCTTTGCTTCGCTCATTTTTTAACCTTCTTCCGCTAGCCGTTGATCGTAAAATACGCGACCATCATTTTCAAATATTGATTTCAAAGAACAATGCTTAAGAAAAGCTGCAAATAATGGAGAGTCTTTCAGGGTTTGTTCCAGCCGTAATTTTATTTCCTGAAAATGATAATCTATTTTCTGCAAAGTCACTTTCGGGGTGTTAGGCTTCTTATTAAGGATATCCAGATGATGAAAAAATGAAAAAGGATGGTCACTGCCGCTGTTAACTGCATGTCTTTCAAAGGACAGTCTCTTTAACAGGAAGTAATCAAACATGACTTCTGCCCAATCAGAAAATCCCAAATGCGAAGCGATTTTAGTGACGAGTGCCGATTCAATGCGGCCAAGCTGATGAAGCAAAGTTGACCACTGAATATGGTCGTTGGCAAAAAACGCCATTTTATATTCGTTAATTTCTTGAATAGCCCCAGCTATTTGCTTGGTCATCTTCAAGTCAGGAATATTTGTTAATATAAAATAGTAAAGAGCACTGTAATAATCCCCGCCAAGTACGGTAAGCTGCCTTTCCTTGATGCTTCCCTGGTCGATTAATTTCTCATTGGTGACCTTATCATGAGTATCAAGGGCAATCTGGACGAGCATCATGACGATGACATAATCATTCATTTCTTTGTAAGAGCTGTTCTCTTTAAAAAGCAAATAGAAAGCTAAGAGTTTGTCTTCATCTATGTATGGTTGATTTAAGTATTTGCCTAAGTATGGGTGTTCTATAGTATGTATTAACTTCTTTTTAATATCTAACAGCACTTCATTGATGGTCATTATATGTCCCCCACACTAATCAAGAATAAGTCGTACCGCTCTAAAAGCCTCTAAATATTATATCATAAAACATATCTGCCAATAAACAATAAAAGCAGGGCAGCCTGCTTTTATTTTAAACGTTAGAAATGTTGTTCTGACTGCTTATCGCAGCAGCCGCTGCATCTAAAGGCTGTCAGCCGACAAATGTTGTTTAAATTAAAAAAGCGGTTAACAAATACAATTTTAGAACCTTGCTATCTTTTTATCGATCCGCTTAGTGACATTTTTGCTTATTCTGCGTTAATAACACCATGTCTCGTTTGGATAGTCGCTTTGCCCCGAACTTTGACTGCAGCCGTTTGTTCGGTAAATTGGCAAATAATCACTTCTCCTTTATCAAGTTTTTCAATATGGTGAAAGCGCGTATCGGCGCCTCTTGTAAGCCCCATGACATTGACGCCGTTTTCCTCTGCTTTTATCACCATGAAGTCATTAGACATATTTTCAGCCAATAAAAACCCTCCTTGCAAGAACAGAATTTTCAAAAGATAACATTGACAGCCAGTTATTCTTTAATTAGCATCATGGCCTCGGATCGGGCAGAGGCGTCCTTTTGGAAAATGCCCCGCACTGCAGAAGTTACGGTTTTAGAACCAGGCTTTTTCACGCCGCGCATCGTCATGCACATATGTTCCGCTTCAACAACAACAATGACCCCGTGAGGATTAAGTTTATTTACAATGGCATCCGCAATCGTTGTTGTAATCCTTTCCTGCAGCTGCGGACGTTTCGCAACAGCTTCCACCGCCCGTGCCAGCTTGCTTAATCCAGTTACTTTTCCGCCCCTTGGGATATAGCCGACATGAGCCTTGCCGTAAAACGGAACTAAATGATGTTCACACATTGAATAAAAAGGGATGTCCTTAACAAGCACTAATTCTTCATGGTCCTCGCCAAAGACTGTTGCAAAGTACGCTTCCGGATCTTGCTTCAGCCCTTGGAAAACTTCTTCATACATTCTTGCTACACGTTTCGGTGTATCTAATAATCCCTCACGTTCAGGGTCTTCGCCAATAGCCTCAATAATCATTTTAACTGCTTTTTCGATTTTCTCATGATCTACGCTCACAGTGAATCCTCCATTCAAAACGACCTGTCTATCAAAGAAATATTAGCACAACCGCTTATTAAAAGTAAAGGAAACGCACTGATTAGCAAAGCCTTAGCGAGGATGGCAGCCTCTTTCTTGCAAAAATAAAAAAAGAGCCGGATTTGGCTCTTTTTTCTGCCCTATGTATTGATGTTTATTTAACAGCGTCCTTTAGGGCCTTACCTGGCTTAAAGGCCGGAACTTTGCTCGCAGGAATATCAATTTCCTCGCCTGTTTGAGGATTGCGACCTTTTCTTGCAGAGCGTTCGCGAACTTCAAAGTTACCGAATCCTATTAATTGAACCTTACTACCTTCTTTGAGAGCGTCAGCAATGTGTTGGAACACGGCATCTACAGCTGCAGTAGCATCTTTCTTAGAAAGTTGCGCAGATTCCGCAACAGCATTAATTAAATCAGTCTTATTCAATGCCTTCACCTCCTCTCAAATAATGTCATTCAAAAATGCTTTTCTTTTTCAAATGCATTATCAAAGCCTATCTTATACGAAGTTATAAAGGAATTCAACATTTTTTAATAAAAGATCCACAAAGACTGCTTTCGTGAAAATTCTAATATTATTTATCATAATAACCATTTTTATAGAAAGTCAAACCTGCAGGCCCGCAGTTTTTTATTTTCATTGATTCTATGTATGCCTATCTCTTAAAGCGATATTCCCGCACCATAAAATCCATTATATTTCTTTTTTATCCTGTTTGATAGTCTGAGGTGTCATCATTGGCATAAGGCTGTTAATATTTTTTGTACAGGCAGCCGCATCTATTATGTCTTGATCATTAATGTTTCCCGCTAGACGTTCCGCATAGATTTCTCCAATAAATCTGCCAATGCCGTAATTATTTTTCGTCTGCGAATGCCAGTTGTTCTGTGAATTTTCCCCTATTGCAACAGCTGAGTTAATAGAAGAATCATTAATATTAATATCATTAAACTGAAAGTTTTGCTGAATAGTCTCCTCACCTTCATGACTGTCCTCTTCGCCCGCTGCTTTTTTCGTTTGGTCATCAGGACAACTGTGTTCTTCCTTGCAAAAGTTATCAGTGCAATGATTCACAGGCATATCAATATTGTCATTGTCAATAACAATTTGAACGGTATCATGAACCTTCCCATGGCTGACTGACCCAAATCCATAATTGTCCTTTTTCGAACTGTGCCAGCCATTGGCTTGAATTTGTCCAATAAAAACACCGGAGGAAGTATCGATATTATTAATAGACAATTGCTGAAAATTAACTTCTGCTGTTTTTTTCAATCTCATACGGTTCCCCCCCTGCTGCCAAGGTTCGTTATAAACCTTGGCCTTGAACACTTGGATCATTTGTCGCTGTACTGATCGGATTGTCAATACCGTCCATATCGTTCACATTGCCTGAAACAAATTGTGTATTAGATATCCCTATAAAAAAGCCGTTCCCATAAGCACTTTTGCCGTAATAAGTCCACCCGGGCATGTTGCTCTCTCCAACCGAAACCGTTGAATTGCGGGCTTGTGAATTGACATTGATTGAACCAAAACTAAAATTTACAGCCATCATTTATAACCCCCTCGCAAGAACGTTTCAGGAGAGTTAACACGATTTCTTATTCAGGCTCTTGTTTTTTACAGCTTCACAACTATGTTATGAGCTTATGGGTCCGTCCTGTGCATCACGATAAAGGCTGATACGCTTTTAATCAAGCTTTTATGCGCGCAACATACAAAAAAGACCCTCAGCTGAGAGTCTGTGGACAATGCAACATTTATAATATTATTGCGATCAGCCCGCCGGAACCTTCATTGATAATCCTTTCTAAAGTTTCCTTCAGTTTATATCTGGCATTTTCAGGCATTAGCGATAACTTCGCAGAAATCCCTTCCCGAACAATCGAATTTAGCGATCTGCCAAAGATATCAGAATTCCAAATCGACAGCGGATCATCTTCAAAATCCTGCATCAAATATCTGACAAGTTCTTCACTTTGTTTCTCAGTTCCAATGATTGGCGCAAATTCAGATTCGACATCGACTTTGATCATATGGATGGAAGGCGCAACAGCTTTTAGACGTACACCGAATCTTGAACCTTGACGAATAATTTCCGGTTCATCCAAGCTCATATCAGTTATCGCCGGCGCTGCAATGCCGTAGCCGGTTTGTTTAACCATCGTTAAGGCATCGGCCACTTGGTCATATTCTCGCTTAGCATAGGCAAATTCTTGCATCAGCTGAAGCAAATGATCCTTTCCTCGTATTTCTACGCCAACGACTTCTTTCAACACTTGATCATACAAGTCGTCAGGCGCATATAAATCAATTTCCGCTATGCCTTGCCCCATGTCAATACCCGAAAGCTGGGCATCATCAATAAATTCATATTCATTAAAATACCCGACAACACGGTCAACGTCACGCAAACGCTTAATGTCTTTGACAGTGTTTTTGACCGCATCTTCATAGCTTTCTCTAAGCCAATGATTTTCATGAAGCACCATAACCCAGCTTGGCAAATTAACATTAACCTCAAGGACTGGGAATTCATATAATGTTTCTCTTAAGACATTATTAATATCGTGTTCGGTCATATTTTCAACGCTTTGAGCCAACACTGGAATATCATATTTTTCCGCTAATTCTCTTCTCAGCGACTCTGTATCGGGATGATGAGGATGAGCGGAGTTAACAATCATAACAAACGGCTTTCCTACTTCTTTAAGTTCTTCAACAACCCTTTCCTCAGCTTCCAAGTAATCTTGACGAGAAATTTCACCGATTGATCCGTCTGTTGTTACAACAATTCCCAGTGTTGAGTGTTCTTGAATAACCTTTCTTGTTCCAATTTCAGCAGCTTCTTGAAAAGGGATCGGTTCGTCATACCATGGCGTATGAACCATGCGCGGACCGTTTTCATCTTCAAAGCCTTTGGCTCCAGCGACCGCATAGCCAACGCAGTCTACAAGACGTATATTGACTTCAAGGCCTTCATCAACCTTGACGGCAACAGCATTATTCGGAACAAATTTCGGCTCTGTTGTCATAATTTGTTTTCCTGCGCCGCTTTGCGGCAATTCATCCTGCGCCCGGGCGCGCTCTGCTTCATTTTCTATATTGGGCAAAACAACAAGCTCCATAAACTTTTTAATAAAAGTTGATTTACCGGTACGGACTGCCCCAACAACGCCAAGGTAGATATCCCCCCCTGTTCTTTCGGCGATATCTTTAAAAATATCGACTCTTTCCAAATTAAACACCCTCCCGATCTCCAATTTCAATCATTGACGTTATTCAATACTATATAACTATGACTTTGTCCATTAAATATGCCAACTAAACTTCAATTTCTTTGATCTAAAACCATCCTGAAGAAAATAAAAAACCTCTCTCATATAAGTATTGTAAGAGAGGGCATTTGATGACTACTTTACTAAAAAAACAATACGGTTATTTTTTACGGTATACGGCAAGGATTTCACAGGAACATACAATGAATGTTTGGCTAACAGTTCGCGCAAGTCTTCTCCTTCATGAACATCGTTTTTATATTTTTTATAAGCGCGTTTGATATCGGGCAAATAATTGATATAGACATGCGAATGATTATCCATAATAAACCCCAACGGCTTTCCGCTGTATGGACTGGTCACTGTCGGCGGTTTTGTGTAACCGAGATCCTTAAAGTCAATTTTATATCTTTTTTCCGTAATGACGCCGCCAAGGGGAGAGTAACCCTTATTGTACCGGTAATCTTGAATTTGCTGTTCTATTTCTTGAACTTTATTAACCAAGGTCAAGTCAAATACTTTAACCTGTGGATTTTTCTCTGGATGAATGAGAACATATTCGAAATAACCGCCTTTGGAATACGCATTGGACGGCGGCTCAGACATGTATTCGGGGACTAAACGTTTAAAATCGATCCTGTATTTTTCATATATTGGCGTGTGTTCGCTGCTGTTCAAAATCGGCAGAACACCCGTATCTTTTTTATAATCTAAGACGGCGCTCTGCACCTCATCAAGCTGCGATTGATAAGCTATGTGGCTTTGCGAAGCTTCCAATTCTTGCCCCATACATCCCGAAAGCGCAACAACAATCAATAAGCTGTAAATGATGCCGAAACAATAACGCATGTACAGTCACCCTTTATGTATTGTTCAATTTCAGCTATGTTATCATAACAAGTAACATTAAGAGCCCGCCGATAATAAAAATAAAATACGAAAAAAAAGATAAGGCAAATCTAAAGATCCCCTTCAATTTACAGCGGCTTAACATGATTAAAAGGGCAGCGGCAATCATTAAACCCATCGCAATAAATGATATCCACATCTGAATGAAACCTGGGCTCACTCTCATCCCTCCTCCCTTGTATTATAACACAATACTATCAATTTAAATATTTCTGAACATAAAAAACAGAAGGAAGCACTGCTTCCTTCTGAGTGACTAAACCCTTCCGTACATCGACAGCCCTTCCTGAATTGATTGTGTATTCAATATACCGTATGCCATAAGACAATAGATTGTCTCTGACTATGGCCTAGTTTTTTTACTTTTGATCAAACATTTTTGACAAGGAAGAAAAATTCATAGGAATATTATTATTCACGATCGCCTTAACAATGGCATCTTCCTTTTGCTTCGGAACAGATACATTTGCTAATCTAGCTACTCGATGAACAAGTTGTCTCACCGTTTGTTCATCTTGAAAATTGGCATTGGCAACTGAATTAGCAAGCGCAAAGATATCTTCTTTTTTTACATTTGTTTTCTTTTCAATTTGATCAAAAAAAGGATTGTTCGGATCCAATGAAAGTCCTCCTTTTCCCTGCTTTCATGACATTATATGCGAGGAGCCTTTCATTGTGCGCCAAACGGTAAGGCTGGCCTTAAAAAGGGCTGTCTTCCTTCTCCATCCTTTGCATTAATATATCGGATAATTCACCGATTTCATGAGTCTTGACTCTGCCCATCAGTTCATCAACTGCTTTTTTGGCAGGCTTATCGTTGAATAGCAACTCATATATTGCCTTTGTAATCGGCATGTCAACCTCTTCTTTTTCTGAGAGATAATAAGCCGCTTCAGTCGTTCTAACTCCTTCGACAACCATACCCATTTCATCCAGTATTTGATTTAAATCATAGCCTTTGCCAAGGAGGTTTCCTGCACGCCAGTTTCTGCTGTGAACGCTTGTACAGGTGACTATTAAATCCCCCATGCCTGCAAGACCTGTAAAAGTTAATGGATGAGCGCCCATTTTTGTGCCTAAACGGGTGATTTCAGCCAAACCTCGGGTAATCAGTGCAGCTTTAGCATTATCTCCGTAATTAAGACCGTCGGAAATGCCTGCACCTAATGCAATAATATTTTTCAGTGCACCGCCGATTTCAACCCCTATGACATCATGATTGGTATAGACCCGGAAATTTTGGTTGATAAACATATCTTGGACCTTTCGGGCGGCGTCCTTATCATATGATGCTACTGTTACCGTCGTTGGCTGCTTGTGGCAAACTTCTTCGGCATGACTCGGGCCTGATAATACAGCAACAGCTTTTCTAAGGTTTTCCGGGATTTCTTCTTCGATGATTTCGGATACTCGTTTTGATGTGCGCGGCTCTATCCCTTTTGTACCGTGAATAAATAACACAGGCTTCTTCAGGAAAGGCTTTACCTGGCTTAATACATCGCGAATCGCCTTAGTCGGCGTAACAACTAAGATCGTATCGACATCCCGAACCGCTTCTCCTATATCGGCTGTGCCTTTAATATTTTCCGGCAAAGCAATATCAGGCAAATAGCGTGCATTCGTATGGCGTTGATTAATTTCGTCGATCTGTTCCTGTCTTCTCGCCCAAAGGTTAATATTATATCCATTATCAGCAAGAACGATTGCCAACGCTGTTCCCCAGCTTCCCGCTCCAAGCACTGCTAATTTGTCCATCAAAATCCTCCTCTGATTTGTGCAAATATGATTGCGAAAGTTTTCTAGGCCCCTTTTTGGCCAAGTTTATTTTCTTCTCCGCGAATTAATCGTTTAATATTAGTTCTGTGCTGCCAAACAGCAAGTAAAGCAATAAGAGCATCTACATATATGTAACTTAATGGTAAGTTTTTGAACCACCAAGAAATAATCGGTGTTAAGATTATAAGGATAAGGGAACCTAATGAAACAAATCTCGTGATTAAAATAACAGCAATAGCAACGATTCCCGCAATCAGTGTCGGAAGAAAAGATAGCATGGCAAATACGCCAATAGTGGTTGCCACACCCTTTCCGCCTTTAAATCCAAAAAAGACAGGGAAATTATGTCCGATAATAGCAAATAACCCGGTAACAGCTACTGCCCAAGGGTCTAAATGCATCGCTTTTGCCAGCAATATAGCGATGACCCCCTTAAGCACATCAAGCAGCAATACACATATTGCCGGCCCGACCCCCAAAACGCGAAGCGTATTTGTTGCACCGGCATTACCGCTTCCATATTTGCGGATATCGACTTTTTTTATTTTTTTAGTCATCAGGTAACTGAAGCTGATAGACCCAATCAGGTAG
This sequence comes from Scopulibacillus daqui, assembly GCF_016908855.1. Classification (GTDB taxonomy): domain Bacteria; phylum Bacillota; class Bacilli; order Bacillales; family Sporolactobacillaceae; genus Scopulibacillus_A; species Scopulibacillus_A daqui. The sequence goes on from NZ_JAFBER010000007.1 coordinate 95,779, forward strand.
GCAATAATAAATGATAATATAAACATAATACCCCCCTAGACCTCCTATTTATCATGCTTTTTTCGAGTTAAGATCTTAATTGGCGTGCCGACGAAGCCAAAAGTGTCTCTTATTTTATTTTCTAAATATCGTTCATATGAAAAATGAAGCAATTCAGGATCATTAACAAACAAAACAAATGTCGGCGGTTTCACCCCAACTTGGGTCGCATAATAAATTTTTAGCCGTTTGCCCTTATCTGAAGGCGGAGGCGTCATCGCAGTTGCATCCATAATAACATCATTTAAGAGACTCGTTTGCACTCTTAAGCTGTGATTTTCTGAAACTGTCCGGATCATTGGCAGTAAGTGATGAAGCCTTTGTTTGGTCAAGGCAGACAGAAAAACTATCGGTGCATAATCAAGGAATTGAAAATGGTCACGGATTTTTCGTTTGAAATTTTCCATTGTTTTATTATCTTTTTTTACGATATCCCATTTATTTACAATAATAATGATGGCTCTTCCGGCTTGATGAGCATAGCCGGCAATTTTTTTATCTTGCTCAATAATCCCTTCTTCGCCATTGATTACAACAAGGACAACATCTGAGCCTTCAATGGCTTTTTGAGCCCTGAGAACACTGTATTTTTCCGTTTTTTCATAAACTTTGCCGCGCTTTCTAATACCGGCCGTGTCAATGATAACATAGTTTTGGCCCTCTCTTGTGAAAGGCGTATCAACAGCATCTCTCGTCGTTCCGGCTATATCGCTGACAATGACGCGATCTTTGCCTAGAATGGCATTAACAAGAGAGGACTTTCCTACATTTGGCCTTCCGATAATTGAAAATTTAATGGTTGTTTCATCATAGTCATCTTCTTTGTTTTTTGGAAAGTGAGCCACAACCTCATCCAATAAATCGCCTAAACCGCGGCCATGAGCACCGGATATAGCAATCGGCTCGCCAAAGCCTAATGAATAAAAGTCATAAAGATTCATTTCTTGTTTAAAATCGTCAATCTTGTTCACACCAAGCACAACAGGCTTCTTTGATCGATATAATAGACTTGCCACTTCTTCATCGGCACCTGTTAAACCGTCTTTGCCGTCAACGATAAACAAAATAACATCCGCCTCATCAATGGCGATATGCGCTTGTTCGCGCATTTGCACTAGAAGCGGTTCATCACCTAATTCAATGCCGCCTGTATCTATAATATTAAAATGATGATTTAACCATTCTCCAGCTCCGTAAATACGATCTCTCGTCACGCCGGGAATATCCTCCACAATAGCTACACGTTCACCTACAATCCGATTAAAAATTGTAGACTTTCCCACATTCGGTCTGCCGACAATGGCTACAACTGGTTTTGCCATACTTGCACATCCTTTGTTCTAGAAGTTAAAGATTAGAGATCATGTATTCATAAACATTTATGTAATAGGACCGTTTTAAACGCTAACAGAATGTTCTTTCCTTAGCTTTATCATCTTACCAAAAAAGTATTAGACACTCAATCTATTTTAAGGAAAACAACTGCAGTTATATTGGCGGCCGAGAAGATGCTCATGCTTTTTAAGGCGCATTTGAACGGATGCGCCAATGATGAGTGATGAAGTTTTGTTCCCTCTTTCTCTTGGGAGCTCGCAGCAGTTTATTTTTCAATTCGCCCAATAGAAGATCTATTTAATGTTTGATATAACTGATGGCTGATTCTATGTATAAAATGCCAGCTGATTGTTAAAAAAGTCAAAAAAGCTAATCTGTCAAGAAATGGATAGTCGCCAATGATAAAGTCTTTCGGGGACAGCACAATACTCATGACCCATTCTGCCTGGCAGAAGCCGATAATGATGACTGCAAGGCGTATTTTAAAGGGCTTTACAAGCAGCTGAACAACCAAAAATATCGCCGCAAAAAACAGCCATTGGTTAATCTTCAAAAGAATTGCCGGTTCATACAAGGTGTATTTGGTATAAACAATATAAAGCATCATGACAAACAAATGCACAATGATATAATAGCCTAATTTCAAATAAGAAGATCTTCTCAGCAATCCTAAGCCAACGGCAAAGAATAAGATATAAGCAGCATTTATTTTAATCATATTAACATGTATAAAAGCTCCCGAAAAAATGATGGCTATTAAACAAGCAAAACTGGCCCAAAACCTTAACGGCCGATATCCCATTATAAAAGTCGTCCAAACCCATATTCCCCACATCACCCAATAGAACACAATGCCATCCATAATTATCACCTCATATTCATTATGGAAGCATTGACTGAAAATTAAACACATAAAAAAAGCGCTCCGGAAGGAACGCTTTTTATGTGTTTAGTTATTTTATTTATATTTCTTAAGCTGGTCGCCTATCATGTCACCAAGTGAAAATCCTGTGTTATTGTCATCGTGCTGCTCTTTCATATGGTCGGTTTGTACTTGTTTCGGCTCTTCCTCTAATTCACGAATGCTTAGGGAAACGCGTTTTTCGTCAAAATTAACGTCAAGAACCTTTACTTTAACTGTTTTACCTTCAGTTAACACTTCACCAGGCGTACCGATATGACGGCGGGATATTTCCGAAATATGAACCAAGCCTTCCACACCTGGAAATAATTCAATAAATGCACCGAACGGCACTAATCTTTTCACAGTACCTTCCAATACATCTCCAGCCTTGATTCTGCCTTTCGCTTCTTCCCATGGACCCGGCTGCGTCTCTTTAATAGATAATGAAATCCTTTCATTATCAGTATCAACTGAAAGAACTTTAACTTTAACTGTATCGCCTTCGGAAACAACTTCCTGCGGTGTTTCAACACGGTGATGAGCCAGCTGGGAAATATGGACAAGACCATCCACACCGCCGATATCAACGAATGCGCCGAAATCAGTAATTCGCTGAACCGTTCCTTCTAAAACATTGCCAGGTTTAATTTCGCTCAGCGTTTTTTGTTTGGCAAGCGCCGCTTCTTCGTCCAAGACCGCACGATGCGATAAAATAACCTTGCGTTTTTCTCGATCAAGTTCTACAATTTTCACGTCAAGCTTTTTACCTTTGTACTCGCTGAAATCTTCAACAAAATGCCGTTCAACAAGGGAAGCTGGGATAAAACCGCGAACGCCTAAATCAACAACAAGCCCGCCTTTAACCACATCGGCAATTTCAACTGAAAACGTTGTCTTTTCATTGTATTTCGCCTCAAGATCTTCCCATGCTTTATCTGCATCAACTTCCTTTTTGGAGAGGACGAGTTCATCATCAGATAATTTAGTCACTTTAACCTCGACGTCATCCCCAGCGGAAAGAATGTCGCTGACTTTCTCAACATGCAAGCTGGATAATTCACTAATAGGCAGGATACCCTCCATTTTATATCCTACATCAACCAAAGCATGCTTTTCCTCTACTTTGGTAATTTTCCCTTTAACGATATCGCCGATTGATAATGCATCAAATGTTGCCATTTCATTATTCATGTCTTCAACCATTGACAGTGACCTCCTTTAATTGAAACACAAAAACATAAAAATGCCTTTATTTTAACATCTTACAAATATCTTCATTTGTCAAGTAGTATGATATATAAAGTCTTAAATCGGTTAATGATCATTTATGGAGTGACCTTTAGCAGAAAAGCTGCATCAGCATATTTAAGCTTCTTGCAGCTTTACGCCGAGACGGGGATTTCTCCTTAATGCCGTCTATGATTTATGTTGGTCAATTAATGCTTGAATATGTGTCATGATTATCTCAGTTGCTTCAGCAGGTTTTGCTTTTCTTGACTTTAATTCAGAAAAGTCTATCGGCTCGCCAAAAACAACTTTAATAGGTTTAAAGAGTTTATACGATCCTATAATGGCGCAAGGTACGACATGCGCATTCGTTCGCAATGCAAAAAAACCGGCTCCCGACAGGCCTTTTTTTAACTGATCAGTCTTATTTCTCGTCCCCTCTGGGAAAATCGTCATAGTTTTCCCTTCTTCAAGCAGCTTCATTGTCATCTTAAAAGCTTGCCGGTCTGAATGTCCTCTTTTTACTGGTATCGCATTGAGTCTAGTAATTAATTGTTTTAACAAAGGAATTTTAAATAATTCAGCTTTTGCCATAAAGCTTAACTCGCGCGGACAAGCACAGCCTATCATAGGCGGGTCGAAATTAGATAAATGGTTGCTGCAAAGCAAAACGCCGCCGTCTTTTGGAACATTTTCTTCTCCAATGACTTTATAGCGAAAGAAAAGCTTGAAAAGGCCTGAAACAATAGGCTTTCCAAAGGAATAAAGACTCACGCTTCACTCCTCTCTTTCACCTTTTTTAAGATAAGGTTAACAACATCTTCTATACTCATTGACGTTGTATCAATCTCGAACGCATCTTCAGCCTTAATTAACGGAGAAATTTCTCTCTCGCTATCAAGCTTATCTCTAGTCGCAATCTCCTCTTTTAATTGATCAAGCGGTGTTTCGATCCCTTTTTGTTTTTGTTCCTTATAACGTCGTAAAGCTCGCTCCTCAACGGATGCTTTCAGAAAAATTTTCACTTCAGCATTTGGAAGAACGTGGGTGCCAATATCGCGCCCATCCATGACTACACCGCCCTCGGTTGCCATTTCTCTCTGTCTTTTAACCATTTCTTCCCTGACCTCTCCATGCTGGGAAACCAAAGAAACATGATTAGTGACATTCTGATACCTAATTTCTTCCGTAACATCCTCGCCGTTAACCAAGACCTTTTGTCCATTTTCTGAAGGGACTAATTTTATTGTCGTTTCATCGAGAAGCATTCCTAAAGCAGCACCGTCATGAAGATCGATGTCTTTTTTTAATGCTTTGTACGTAAGGGCCCTGTACATGGCGCCTGTATCTATGTATATATATGAAAGGACGTCCGCGACTTTTTTTGCAACTGTGCTTTTGCCTGCCGCTGCAGGTCCATCAATAGCTATTTGAATTCTTTTATTCATAGTTCCTCCCCAATTCCAAGCAAATCCTTTAGAAATGATTAAAAAGTATTTTTGTTTAATTGAGATATCATAGGCAATAAACGATTAACATCTGTTATTATGGTTGTCCTGCCTTACCATGATTACTATACCATATTAGCGAGGATGTGTTCCATTACTTTCCCGCTCATTTCAACCATATATTCATCTTTTTTGATTTTTTCATCAGGAAAAAGGGTATGGAGACTGCCGGGGACATTCTCCATACCTGTATGCATACATTGCAGCTTAATCGGTAAGCAGTTCTGTTTTTTCTTGCTGCCCATTATCGGCATTAATCAGTATTCTATAAGTATCCCTTCCTTTAGTTCCTAAGAATTCGTAGCACAGTGTGTTTTTGCCCAGTTCATTTTGATAAACGACCAAATGGGTTTCTTGAACTTTTACATTTTTGTTTAATGTCTTCAAAGCGTCTTTTTCTGATAGTTTCGGTTTTAAATCAATGTTGACTTTTTGATTGATGAGATATTCTGTTTGATCGAATGCCATGATCTGTCCATTATCCATGGCGACTTTAACATTAACTGTGGCAGGATAGATCCTAACATTGTTGACCGTTTTTACAAGAGTAAACACACCGATATGTTCATACTGATCACTTTTAACCAAAGTCATATTTTTAAAACCGTGTTGCTTTAAAAATTGTTCAGCTTTCTTAGATGCCTTATATAAACTGATTCGATCGTATTTAACCGGGCGGTGGTCAATAAACCATATGAGATAGCCGCCTTTGCTTGATACAGACGCAACAATGTTTTGACCTGTTTTCTTATTTTTAATCGTCATATTATAAGAATCGAAATAGGCGCCTTTGCCGCTTTTTTGTGCGGTAATTGTTGAAGAATGGTTTAAATGAAGAAATTCTTTTGTTCTTTTTACGGCTTGAGCTTTTGAGATGCGCGGACCTGGCAAATGATTTAATCGGCCTTCTTGGCTGGCGCTCATCTGTTCTACTTCCGGACCCCATTTATTCTCAAAATTCCCAATTTTACCGTCTACAGTTTTTAAACCATCAATAATTTGATTGTCTTTTTTTTCATTTTGAGATGCCAGCGCCATTTCAACATCCATCCATCTCAAATGATTTTTCATTATTTTGTTTTGCACATTTCTTAAATCAGTTTCTATTTTGTGCGATTGTTTATATAATTTTTCAAGCTGATGATATTCTTGAGCCGACAACGGCTGATTACTTTCGTTTTTAATGGATGCTTGATAACTGAAACGGCTTAAGTTGCTTAAATATTCATTCGTTTTATTAAAAGGCATTAAAGTTAAAGGCAATTCGCCTACCGCGCCGTGAGCCATCGTTGCTAACTGCCAAACTTCAGCAAGCTGCGGCCTCATCGTATCCCTTGAGCTCATGGCGAGCGTTGTTCCAAGCTTATTATCTAGTTGATCTACATAATAAGCCAGTTCGTGATAAGCTTGCTGATAATCATTCTCCGCGTGAATAAGAACAGCATTTTTTTCTCTATGTTCCTGGTACCCCCAGTAACCTACTCCAGCTACAACAAAAACGAGTAATACAATAAGCGCAGACCGAATCACAATTCTCACCTCCGATTATTTTGTAAAAATATGCTTGCCTATTTTCATAATTTGCGGACGCGTCCAAATCCATGCCGAAGTGGCTGTATCAGGATTAAAATAATAGAGGGCGCCGTGCGTTGGATCCCATCCATTGATGGCATCCATCACTGCTTGCTTAGCCATTTCATTAGGCGTCAACCAAATTTGTCCGTCGGAAACCGCTGTAAATGCTCCTGGCTGAAAGATAACGCCGGACACTGTATTCGGAAATTTAGAGCTTTGCACCCGATGCAATATGACAGATGCGACTCCCACTTGTCCAACGTAAGGCTCACCGCGGGCTTCACCATATACAGCGTTAGCCATTAAGTTAATGTCACTTTGCGAAAACCCTTTTGGAATGTTTTGGTTTGTTTTTTGTTGCGCTTTTGTTTTTGCACTTGATTTCCCCGCATAATTATTTGGCGGATTTCTATAGTCGTACTTGGTGACGGCGACTAATTTTTGTCTTGTTTTAAGCCCTGCTAAACCATCTACTTTTAACCCAAACTTTTCTTGAAAGTTTCTTAAAGCCCAATAAGTTCCCCATCCAAAAACACCATCGATTTTCCCGCGGTAAAAACCGATATATTGCAGCCTTGCTTGCAGCTCAATGACATCATTACCAACCGACCCCCGGTGAATCACCTGATTCGTAAAGGCTTCAGCTTGTTTTGGGCTTTCAGCCGGCAGACTGCCTATTACAATCAACAAGGCTAGGATGCTCGCCAAGTATAGTTGACGCTTTAATAACATTTATTAGTCCTCCTTGATTATCTGCATTGTCATTTTATAAGCGTAGTTTTTCTTAATAAAGAAAAATTATGCAGACATAAAAAAAGCAGATCAGCAATCCCGCCGCATTTTAATAAAACCGGGATTTAATGATCGGCTTCACATGCGCTGTCCTGTTCACTATTTTTTTCTGCCGCAACATGTTATTTTATAATTAGATAAAAATCTTCAATGATGGAGTTGACACCTATGAAAAAAAGAATTTTGATCATTCATACAGGCGGGACTATTGCTATGGCAGAGGACATAGCAACAGGCGCGGTTAAACCAAGCGCTGATCATCCTCTTAAAAATATTATGGACACGCTTAACCAGTGGGCAGACATTACGGAAATTGAATATCTTAACGTCCCGTCGCCGCATATGCAGCCAAAGGATATGTTTGAATTATCTAAATTCATTAAACAAAAATTTGCTGACGGACAATTTGACGGGGCTGTTGTGACACACGGTACTGATACACTAGAAGAAACAGCCTATTTCCTTGACCTTGTTTTAAATTTGGAAGAACCTATCGTGGTCACAGGATCAATGCGGTCCAGCAATGAACCTGGGTATGACGGACCGCCGAATTTAATTGAATCCGTAAAGACAGCGGCGAGCGATGAAGCCCGCGGCAACGGCGTTCTTGTTGTGTTAAATGATGAAATCCATACAGCAAAAAACGTGACAAAGACACACACAAGCAACGTTGCGACTTTCCAAAGCCCGCAATTCGGACCTATCGGCATTGTTACAAAGAGCGGTGTCTTTTTCCATCATCACCGCATCGAAAGAGATTTTTATAATATTCATAACTTGAGCAAAAAGACAACTTTACTAAAAACATATGCCGGCATGGAGCCTGACCTCATCCAATCTGTTGGAGAAAAAGGTTATGACGGTCTTGTTATCGAAGCTTTAGGACAAGGCAACCTCCCGCCTGCAGTAGTCCCTGAGATAAAAAAATTGATCGACCAAGGTCTGCCGGTTGTCATCGTTTCGAGATGCTTCAACGGTATAGTCCAAGATGTCTATGGATATGAAGGCGGCGGAAAACAGCTGAAATCTATGGGGGTTATTTTCAGCAACGGTCTAAATGGCCCAAAAGCGCGCCTAAAGCTTATGATAGCACTGGAAAAAACAAAAGATCCGAAAGAACTCCAAGACATTTTCCTAAGATAAAGAAAAAAACAGGCACACTGAAGCAGCCCCTGTTGATTCGGCAGGGGCCGCTTCAAACTACGCCCGATTTTCTTTATCTTTTTCAATAATTGATTTAGCAATTGCTTCACCATGCCAACGGCCATTTTCTATAAATATTTCATTTGCATTGTTTCCTGCGGCAATCACACCCGCTATAAATGCTCCGCTAACGTTGGTTTCCATTGTCTCTGGATTATAGAACGGCCTTCCGGTCTCCTGGTCAATTTTAATACCGATTTTCTTTAAGAAGTCATGGTCGGGATGATAACCTGTATGAGCAAAAACATAATCATTAGCAATTTCGTGAGTTTCGCCGTCTTGGGTCGTATAGATAACAGAGTCCTCTTTAATTTCTTTAATATGACCTTTAAAAACCATTTTAACTTTATTATGCTTAACCAATGATTGAAATTCAGGCAATATCCACGGTTTGACGCTTGGAGAATAATCTTCGCCCCGATAGATAACCGTTACTCGAGCCCCTGCCTTTTCAAGTTCCATCGTTGTATCGACCGCAGAATTCTTTCCGCCGACGACAACAACATCACAATCAAAGAAGGGATGCGCTTCTTTAAAATAATGAAAAACCTTCGGAAGGTCCTCACCGGGAACACCCATATAATTTGGGTTGTCATAATAACCGGTAGCGATGACAACAAAACGAGCCTCGTAACGGACTTCTTCTTGGTGTTTTTGACGAATGGCGGTTATTTCAAATGAACCGCTGTCTTGCTTTTGAACGTTTATAACCTTTTCAAAAGCATGGATTCTTAATTTTTTCCTTCGAACAACTTCTCTATAATAAGCAAGCGCTTGGTTTCGCTTAGGTTTTCTGCCTTCGATAACAAAAGGCATTTGGCCAATTTCCAATTTTTCACTCGAACTGAAAAATTGCTGGTGAGTCGGATAATTATAAATCGCTTGGACAATGTTGCCCTTTTCTATAATTAATGGATTGTAGCCATTTTCTTGCAAGTAAATGGCTGCGGATAAGCCGCAAGGTCCTGCGCCAACTACAATTACGTCTTCCTTTATCATTGTTTAAACCCCCGATATAAAAAACTTCCCCTATTGATAATAGGGGAAGTGCTCGGCTATTGCAAATGATAAGAATTAAATCCAGCCGCGGAATCTTGATGCTTCTGCCATTTTTCTAACGCCGACCATATAAGCGGCAAGCCTCATATTGACCTTGCGGCTCTCAGCGGTTGTATAAACATTGTCAAACGCTTTAACAAGCACCTTTTCCAAACGTTCGGCAACCTCTTCTTCCGACCAATAAAAACCTTGGTTATTTTGTACCCATTCAAAGTAAGAAACGGTTACACCGCCGGCGCTTGCCAGAACATCCGGCACTAGTAGAATGCCGCGCTCAGTTAAGATTTTTGTTGCTTCTAAAGTCGTCGGGCCGTTAGCCGCCTCAACAACAATTTCAGCTTTTATTTTGTCTGCGTTTTCATGAGTAATCTGATTTTCAATAGCAGCCGGAACTAAAATATCGCAGTCAGATTCAAGCAATTCTTTATTTGTGATTGTATTTTTAAACAGCTTTGTGACCGTACCGAAGCTGTCGCGACGATCAAGCAAGTAATCGATATCTAAACCTTCCGGATCGTACAAAGCGCCGTAAGCATCGGAAATACCCACAACCTTAGCGCCAGCATCATGCATAAATTTAGAAAGATAACTTCCGGCATTGCCAAATCCCTGAACAATGACACGGGCACCTTTGAGGTCAATACCGCGTTTTTTGGCAGCTTCGCGAATCATGATTGTTACACCTGTAGCTGTTGCTGCGTCACGCCCATGCGAACCGCCCAGCACCAATGGTTTTCCGGTAATAAATCCCGGAGAGTCAAACTCTCTGATTCTGCTGTATTCATCCATCATCCAGGCCATAATTTGTGAGTTCGTAAAAACATCCGGCGCCGGAATGTCTTTAGTCGGACCTACAATTTGGCTGATTGCCCTTACATACCCGCGGCTCAGTGCTTCAAGTTCATTAAAAGACATTTCACGCGGGTCGCAGATGATGCCGCCTTTGCCGCCGCCGTACGGCAAATCAACAATACCAGCCTTAAGGCTCATCCAAATTGACAACGCTTTCACTTCTTTTTCAGTTACATCAGGGTGAAAACGTACACCACCCTTTGTTGGGCCAACTGCATCGTTATGTTGCGCTCGGTAGCCGGTAAATATTTTAGTTGAACCGTCATCCATTTTAACTGGAATTCTTACAGTGAATAAACGCATAGGTTCCTTAAGCAATTCATATACCTCATTCGGGTAACCGAGTTTGTCCAATGCTTCATGAATCACTGATTGAGTTGATGCGAGTACATCATTATCTTCAACTTTTGGGTTTTCCGAGCCGTTATTGGCTACCATTTCTAATTACCTCCTGTGACTTTCCATCAACATCTGTCCATCTACAGATGACCAATAAATGGGATATATTTATTAATCCAAAAATGACTTAGGATTCTATTTACACATTAACTATAGTGAATTCGCTTTAATTTTTCAATACATGTATAACAAAATTTAATAATTTTTTATGCAGAAAAAACAATATGTTAAATAGGATTGAAAACCCTTTACAGCCTGAAGAAAAAATGGAACTTTCCTTCAAGTGTAAAGGGGATGAAGCTATCCGGCCTGAACCGTTAGATTTACCAATTTCTCAATCATATCGTCATAAGAGATGCCGATTGCCTTGGCTGCATCCGGGAATAGGCTGGTCGGTGTCATGCCTGGCAATGTATTGACTTCTAATATAACTGGATCACTGCCGTCGTTTGGCAAAATAAAATCAACGCGGGAGTATGTTTCACATCCTAATTGTTTATGAGCCAGCACAGACCATTCCTGAAGTTTCTTTGTGACATGATCCGGAATTCTGGCAGGAACATAGTGCGCGCTCATTCCCGGTGCATATTTTGCCTCATAATCGTAAAATTTATTCTTTGGAACGATTTCAACAACCGGAAGCGCTTGTATATCCTCTCCTTTTCCCATCACTGAAACAGTCAATTCTTTTCCTTCGATGAAAGCTTCAACAAGCGCTGTGTCATCATATTCCAATGCCTTTTCTACGCCTTCTTGAAATTGGTCATCATTTTCCGCAATGGTTAATCCTATCGTCGACCCTTCTCTGTTAGGCTTAATGACTACAGGATAGCCGAAAGGGGATGATTGAACGTTTTGATAGCGGCTGACCGTGCAGCTATCAGCAACACGAATGCCGGCCTTTTCAAACATCACTTTGGCGCGCGCCTTATCCATCGCTATTGATGATGCCATAACGCCTGAACCAACATAAGGGATGTTAAGGATATCAAGAAGCCCCTGTATGCGACCGTCCTCGCCGTATTTTCCGTGCAGACCGATAAATACTAAATCTGCCTGCAAATGAATAATGGGATCTAAATGATTAGGATCAAAATCAATTCCGACAACTTCATGACCTTTTCTTTTAAGGGCTTCCATGACACCTTTGCCGGTCGATAATGATACTTCCCGTTCCGAAGATGTTCCGCCATATATTACCGCAATTTTCATTTTATTTCCTCCTTGATGCAAACCTCAACAAAACAAATCTCATATTGTTTTATTATATTAGTATTTCTCTGTCTTGAAAATAAAAAAAGCTATTTTCATAATGTACAAAAAGATTATCACACTTTATCATTAACAGCATAATATAGTGATCTTTTTCATAAATATAAAGAACATAAAGAAAACCCGCCTGAACTGCGGGCTTGACGAATTAATTTTAATTCAAGTCAAGAATACCCTCACCAATGGTTATTGTGAGGTTCCTTTTTCTATAAAATAATGATACAGTTGCTTAACGGCATCATTTTCCATAATAACTTTTCCATACTCAATTAATCGATGGCTTGTCATCGTTGATGGATATCCAAATTCTGCGAGCACTGCGATCAGGAGGTCAAAGTCATTGATAAGTTCATCATCTTCGTCATCAAAATGTATATAATATCTATTATCAAAATGATATAATTTTCCGCCTGTCATACCTAAATGATACAGCTTATCAGCTAAAGCAATAACATCTTCAAAGTCATCAATTTTGTACAGGATATCATCGCATTCATCAAGAGTGACCTGCATTTCAATATAATCGTCGTCATCATCAAGCAATTCATCATTATTAAATGACTTGGATACAATGACAACCATGCCTTGAGCCGGTAAGGAAAACACTTCAACTTCTATAGGACCCTCTGCTTGAAATCCAAGTTCATCATCTGCTTCCATTATCATATCTCTAAACAGCTGATGCACTTTGGGTAAATCATGCCACATATCCTCTTTTGATATGCCGCGTTCTTTTAAATCATCAAAGGTTAAAAAAATTTTTATCTTATCGCTATTTAGTCGCTCCAACCGCATTTTTCGCCCTCCTTACCATACGCAAACTTTTTATACTATATGCTTAGTGCCTTTCCGTTGTTCATCTGAGGACGTTCAAGTTTGAAAAATAACTTTAATCATCCTCGTTCTGAACAGCAACTCATAGATTGTTTTAATGTAGTATACACTGGAAAAGGAAGAAAGGACAAGCATAAACATTCAAAAAAACATTTATTTTGCTGATCTTAAAGTTAGCAAAAGGGTGTCCGGCGGCGCACCTAACCTTAACGGATGCCAAGTCGTGCCGTAACCTTTGCTGACGATCAGCATTCCGAATGGATGTTCCTTAATTCCGCCTTTTTCCCTTAATCCCCAGCCGAACAGCCGAATTTGTCCGCCGTGGGTATGCCCGCTGATAACAAGCGGTATCCGATGATGTTCATGCAATTGATATTTAATATCCGGATTGTGGCTTAATAAAACTGTTGTCCCTTTCTTTCTTCCTTCTAAAGCTTCATCGAGTCTATCCAAATGATTGGTTACATCATTGATACCGACAATATTTAAATGATCTTTCCCCCTTTTGAAGACTAGCGCTTGATTATCTAATATTTTAACCTGAAATTTTTTAAATATTTGTTGTAACGCTTCTCTGTCGACATATAAATCATGGTTGCCCCATATAAATATGATAGGTCCAACCTGAGATAAGCGCCGAACATTTTCTTCGACCCTGGAAAAAGGGACGCCGGTTTCTGTCAGATCTCCGCCAATGACAACAATATCGGGTTGGCTTTTTATTTGTTTTAACAGCTTAAATGATACTAACCGCCGATGAATATCGGAAATGAAGAAAATTTGATATCCGTCAAAAGCTTCAGGCAAGTCTTCTATCGTTATATCGACATCAAGGACAATATGGCGATGAGCCTGGAAAAACATATAAACCAAAATAACAGCCATTGCTATGATGATTACCAATAGGCCCCATAACATTTTACTGTATCCTCCTAACTTTCCCGCTGACGCTCTGGCTTCCATTTATCGTATGATAATAGCAAATGTATAGATGTGCCGATGATAATCATCAAAACCATGTACATATGATCTAAAATGAGCCAGACCATTCCTCCAAAAATCACTAATATATCAAAGCAAAAAGCAATACTCGACTGCTGCATCAAACCTTTAATGCTGTTCCTTAAGGCATAAGATAAAATCAATATACAAACCATCCACAATACGGATACTTTCAAAAAGTCACCCGGGAATAAAATGTAATCAGATAGGATAGATAACAAACCATTTTTCGGCCCAGGGGCAATAGCGCCGGCTTGATAAGCAAGTAAGATTCCTGCCGTTATCCAAACCAATCTCCTCATGTAAAACCTCCCATACCACATTGTATGAAAGGCTATTTGACGGTTGACTTATCCCATTAATTTTTTCTGCATGAAACATTTGACAAGCTGTTAAAACATATAAAAGCAGTAATGAACAACTTTTTGGAAAAGGAGGCATCAATATGTCCACAAATAGAAAGTCTTACCACCCTTTCGCCAGTCCCCATGACCCTTGTCCGCCGCAAACAATTAAAACTTATGAAACACCGCCGAATTTGTATTTAGGTTTTCAGCCGCCGGGATTAGAGCAATTCCCGCCTTTTGAAGCGTTAAAAAAAGGGACGCTTTGGCCGGCGCTGTACTCGCCATATTCAAGTCCTTATAAAGATGATAAAAAGGGGTGATTAAATGTCTGAAGAAAGATCCCTTCCCAAGGATTATTATGAATGCATCGAAGAACTGCAAGCGATAGATTTTGTATTAGTTGAGTTGACATTGTACCTTGATACCCATCCAGATGACTTGGAAGCTCTTAAACAATATAATACCTGTGCGAAAAAGCGCCAGGAACTGAAAGAAAAAATCGAACAGAGATACGGTCCTTTACAGGAATTTGGAAACAGCTATTCATCATACCCTTGGAAATGGGCGACAACACCTTGGCCATGGCAAATATAACTGTGTGAAAGGTTGTGATGACCTTATATGTGGCTATACGAAAAAAAACTTCAATATCCTGTAAAAGTAAGCACCTGCAATCCTAAACTTGCCAAATTTCTGATTGAACAGTATGGCGGTGCCGATGGAGAACTCGCCGCAGCGCTTCGCTATTTAAATCAACGCTATACCATACCTGACAAAGTCATCGGACTGTTAACAGACATAGGTACAGAAGAATTCGCACATTTAGAAATGATTGCGACCATGGTATACAAATTAACAAAGGACGCAACGCCTGAGCAGCTTAAAGAGGCGGGGCTTGGCGCCCATTACGCAAACCACGATAAAGCTTTATTTTATGAAAATGCGGCAGGCGATCCGTTTACGACAACTTATATTCAAGCTAAAGGCGACCCGATCGCCGATCTATACGAAGATATTGCTGCAGAGGAAAAAGCTCGCGCCACTTATCAGTGGATCATCAATATGTCGGATGATCCGTTTATCAATGACGCTTTAAAATTCTTAAGGGAACGGGAAGTTGTCCATTCACAGCGCTTTAGGGAAGCGGTAGAGATATTAAAAGAAGAACAGGGCAAGAAAAAATATTTTTGATGCCTGCAGCCCCAGGCATCTTTTTTTCGTTATTTATGATATAAATTGATGTCTTTCTCCTTATCAAGAAACTCTAAAACTTCGCTTTTTCCCTTCCAATCCATTTGCTCATACCATAATTCATGGTTTCTATCTATGATCTCTTTTCTGAGTTCATCGTAATCTTCATCCGCATCATCGTAATTTTTCCTGGCTATATGCCAAGCAATTGTCATAATGAATGCCGCTATTCCCAACAGCCATAAAAACGGATCACTAATAATAGATGAAAAGTCAGAATAAGCCTGCATTGATTCGAGTTTGTAAAAAAATAAATAGTAAATAAGCGCGCTGTATACAACGATTGCAGCCAGTCCAACCATTGAGCGCCGTTTTTTAAATTTAGCCTCTTCTTCTTTGCGTTCGATAAGCTTTAATAATATACGATAAGTGATATCAGGTATTTGCCCGCTGTCCCTAAGTTCCTTTAATTTACTCATAAGCGAACCCTCCTATTTCCATCGTATGTTGCGCCATTTAGAAATAGGACAGGTAATTGAAGCTTATTTGATACAGAATTTTAAAAGATGAAGAGCGATAAAACGATAACGCATAACGTGATGAAAAACATCCATAAAATAATATCCGTAACGAACAACGGGTTATTTCTTCTATTGCTTCTCGTCAGCTCTTCCTGCGTTTCATCAGATTGGTTATTTTGATAAGGCCGCCTTCTGTATACCCTCTCTTCATCAGACTTATGATATGATTTCTTTCTGCGATGATGTCTCGAACGCCTTGGCGGCAATGACTCCTCTGTATAATCCCATTCCTTTAATTCTTCTTGATTCATTGCTCATGCCCCCCGTCGTTTACTTGACTGCCATTTCAAAATGATGCCTAATGCCGCATCAATCGTATAATGTGCTGCGATCGGTACAAGAAGCTGCCCAGTTGTTTCAAATAACCAACCCAAATAAAACCCAAGAATAATGACCGTTAATAGAAGCAGCGGTTTTTTTATATAACGCCAGTGAACGAATGCAAAAATCATGCTTGCGATAAACATGCCGAATTTGTACTGAATAAGCCCCCTGAACAGTATTTCTTCAGAAAATGCGACAACGGCCATGCTAAAGATCACATGAGGATACGACAGGGCTTGAAAAACCCTTTCGTTAACACCGTCATCCTCAAACCACCGTTTAGGGGCGACTTTATCAATCATATATTCTATTAAAACAACGAGAAATCCTGTTCCAAAACCATAAACGATAATATCAATAAGTTTGGCTTTCCACAGCGACTCGAACCAAAGACGAGGATCCTCTATAAACAGCAAGGCAAATATGATGCCGGCAAGCAGAATAAACCCTTGAGAAAAGTAAAGGGATTTAATCACTTCTTTATTCGATAATTGATCTAAATATGTCTTATTTGTCATCTTATGCCTGCTTTCTCCCCTAATAACTGTCTCAATGTTTCTCTCCAAGAATTCGACGTTAAGGGTGCCTTTGGATCTGTTTCCTTCGCTTTTTTGAATTCATTAATAGAGGACCCGCAGTAATCACAGCATTGAGCCATTGTTTTTGTCTTTCTTTCGCCGTAAAATTTCAGCAAAGCTTCTCTTCGGCATCCTTTTGTTTTCAGCCAACTTTCCATGTCATCGAGTTCCTGGAGCTTTTGTTTCTTACGCGACTGAATTTTTCTTTCTATATAAGCGCCGAGTTCCTCTATTGCATAGGCTTTGATATTGATTTGGCTTAATTGGTATTGCAAAAAACGCGCAGCGGTTTCACTGCAGCCTTCTTCCATAAATAACGATAATGTATCAGTTTCGGTCAGCGGATAGCGAGACATCATCCTCTGCAAAATACGCGGCAGCGTTTCCTGATCCGGATACTCACTCTCAATGAGAGCCTGCGGAAGAACCCGGTCTTCATCACAATAAAAAGCAACAGCGATGCTTGGCAGGCCGTCCCGTCCGGCTCTTCCTATCTCTTGAATATATGAATTGATCTCCCTTGGATAATGAAAATGGATAACGAACCGGACATTTGGCTTGTTAATCCCCATACCGAAAGCATTTGTACAGCAAATAATATCAAGCTGGTTATTGAGAAATTGATGTTGAATCAAAAGGCGATCTTCCATCTGCAGACCCCCGTGATAATAGGCGACCCGCAAATTTGTTTGATTTTCTATCATCCGGGACAGTCTTTCTGCCCATTCCCTGCTATAAAAATATATAATACCCGGTCCTTTTATATTTGAAACAGTTTCAATGGTTTCGGTAATTTTCCTGTCAATATGATTTAATTTATAGACATGCAGAGCAATATTTTCACGATCAATACTGTAAATATGCTGACTGGCGCCAGTTATTCTCAGCTGAGTGAGAATGTCATGACGCACTTTGGCATTGGCTGTTGCAGTTAATGCAAGACAGGCCGGGTTCCCAAGCGATTCCCTGACATCGGCTAGCTTTAAATAGTCCGGTCGAAATTCATGCCCCCATTGTGATATGCAATGCGCCTCATCAACAACAAATAAACTGATTTGACATTTGGACAGCTTATGAATGACCCTGTCCGTTTGCAGCATCTCAGGCGAAATAAACAAAAATTTTAACTGTCTCAGCCTTTCTAAAATGATTGCTTTCTCCTTCGCATTTAAAAAACTATTTAACGACGCCGCGCGTTTTTCTCCTAACATATGAATCTGTTGGCATTGATCTTCCATTAAAGATAGTAAAGGCGAAACGATAACCACTAATCCCCTCATCATATATCCCGGCAAAAGATAGCATAGTGATTTTCCGCTTCCGGTCGGCAGCATGGCAAACACATCTTTTTTATTTAAAACATCTTCAATCACTTCGCGCTGCCCTTCTCGAAACTGCGAGTAGCCGAAACGATCTTTTAAAATTTTTTCCAGCATCTATGTCTCACCTTCTCTAGCCATCACCAATCTTATTTGGAAATAACTGATCTGATCATCAACTCTTTCTTTTACTTCCCGAAGCCGTTTTGTCGAGAGCGATGAGATCGCGTGTTGAATCTTCTTATAGTCTTCCGTAGGAACATAATTCATCACATTAAAAGCAGGATCGTTCATCGCGATTTCAACAATATGATCTTCAATGGTTCCTGCTGATAATCTCCGGCGCTCGGCAATTTTATGTAAAGGATAGCCTTTTTTTATATAATGGTAAGTTGTATTAGCAGAATGTGTTAATCGTATATTGTCAACTTGATCAATGAATAAGCAAAGCGTCGGAAACTTAGAACGGTTGTCGATAATCGTCTTAACGGAACTTTGCAAACATGCTTGAAATAAAAGTGTCGTTTCGTATTTATCTAAATGCACTGCGGATGCAATTTGTTCTAATGTTAGTCCAACCTTCTGATAGCCCGACAATTGCTTAACAAAAATGAAAGCTTCCAAGTCGGATCTATTGCTTAATAAAACCTCAAGTTCCTTTTGACAACGCGCGGCCAGTTCAAAGCGGTCATATTCAAGACGTTTAAAAAACTTCTTGGCCCATTCTAGGATCTCTCTTTCATTCGTTACTGGCAGATAAGATTTTTGATAATGAAGCAGATGCGACAAACTTTGAATGACAAGTCTCAGCCTTTTCCAAAAAATCTTGGACAAGCCGGCATATTGAAAACCTATTAAACCATTAGGCAGTCGGCAATCATCTTCACATTCTCTTAAACATTGCTTACCCTTTTCAGAAAGCGTATAGCAATCTTTCCGGTTCTTGATCATAAGACCTTGTTTTTCATATTCTTCGTAAACCGTTTCTATTTCGTTTCTTGTAATATTTTCCATTGATTGGAACAACTCTTGTACGGAATACAAGACACTGTCCTGAATCGTTTGCGATGACCGCTTGCCTTTTAATAAGTGATAGATCCCATAAATAGAACGTTCACCTTTAAACTTGTCTACTAAATATAGAAAAAGATATCGTTTGAAAGACATGAACGACCGACCTTCGCTTTAAATTAATTTCACAGTTCCTTCTTTGATATGATATTAATACATTTTACCAAAACTCGACAGCTTTTTGGGCTTCGTTAAATCATCATTGAAGTTATTTTATCTAAATGTGATTGAAAAATGACAGCTATGGATTTACAATTAATGTTGGCTGTTGTTTAAGGAGGATCAGCAAGCTATGGCTAAATTTACAATAATTGATATAGATACTTGTATTGCTTGCGGGGCATGCGGGGCGTCTGCTCCCGAAATATTCGATTATGATGATGACGGCATTGCGTTTAGCCTCATTGATAAAAACACTGGAACAATTGAAGTGCCTGATGATTTGATCGATGATTTAATTGATGCTTATGAAGGATGCCCAACCGATTCTGTGCGTGTTGCGGACGAGCCTTTTGATGGTGCTGCGGATAAATTTGCAGAATGAACTTTTGATCTTGAAACAGTGTGCTTATTTTGAACCCGGGGATATCATTATCTCCGGGTTTGCTTTGTTATATATATTTTGCTAGCATTCTTTTTCTAAGATGCGTTTTAACCAAGTCAACGTACAGTCTATTTTTTCGATTTTGTTTTGCATTGCAGACCCTATTAATATCGGAATATCAACTGAAGGGGCAGCCTGGCTTTGGGAGATGAAAGATGTGATCCATTGAAAAAGCTTTAAATAATCCATTTCTGAAACCGCCCCGTCCATCAGCACGATCACAAATTGAAGTTTTCCCCTGCACTTGCCGATATATATTTTTTCAGAATACGGACCTGAAGCACTTTCTATCCATTCAATGTTTGCTATATCATCATTTACATTTAAGATCACATGCAAAGTGTTTTGACAATCTCTTTGCTGTTCCCCTATGAGAATTGCCTTTTTCCATTCAAACATGTTCTTTAATCCTGTATTGCCGAAAAACTTTACGGATGGCCGGCAATCTATTATCCAGCCCCTTTCCTTGTCCAACTTTCGGGTGCAGGCAAGCGGAGCGCTGTCAATCTTTCTTTGCATGTTAATGGCGGGAGCAGGGATTTTCGGATGATCGCGGCGAATTAAGGCACTTTCGTAGATATTGGCTAACAACGGTTCATTAAGGGCCGTTTCCGGAGCTGCAATGGTTTGAACTGACCCGTCTTTTAACATTAATAAACGATCGCAAAAGAGACCGGCGATATTAAGGTCATGAAAAATCCCGATGATCGTTAAATCTTCGCTCTTTGACAGATTGTAAATGCGTTCAAGCAGCTTCATCTGCTGGGCGGCATCTAAATGATTAGTCGGTTCGTCCAGCAAAAGCAGCTGCGGCTGTTGTACAATAGCACGCGCCAAAAATACCCGCTGCATTTCGCCGCCGCTTAATGCCGATATATCCCTTACGGCTAAATGTTCAACGGAAGTTAACCGCATCGCAGCCTCAACCGTTTCTTCGTCTTGGGCATGCCATGTTTTTAATAACCCCTTTTGGTGAGCATAACGCCCCATTTTGATCATTTCTTTGACATTAAAGGAAAAGGAAAGGTCAATATGCTGCGGTAAAACAGCGATATGCCGCGCGCGCTCGCTGCTTGATAAGGATTGAACATCTTTACCGTCTAACATAATCTCGCCTTGATACGTTAACAGACCATTGATAGCTTTCAGTATCGTTGACTTCCCGCTGCCGTTTGGGCCGACGATACCGAAAAATTCACCCCGTTTCACTTCAAAATTAATATCTTTAACAGCGGTGAATTGATGATACTTTACCGCCAGATTCTTAACAGTTAACATATTAAACCCTTCTTTTTCTGCGTTGATAGATAAGAATGATCGCAAATACGGGTGCGCCGATGAATGAAGTGATCACGCCGACAGGCAATTCTGTTGGAGCGATCATCGTTCTTGATGCAAGGTCTGCCAACACTAAGAAGCTCCCTCCATTAATAAAGGACAAAAACATCAGATGCCGATAGTCAGGCCCCCATATTAAACGCATCATATGAGGAATGACCAGCCCGACAAAACCGACTGTCCCGGAAACGGCAACGGCTGCACCCGTTAAACAAGTAGAAGCCAATAAAATAATCAGTTTCCTTTGTTTTATTGATAATCCTAAGTAATGGGCATGCTCCTCACCGACAGATAAAATATTAAGTTCTACCCGATTAAATAATAATATAAGCCAACCGATAACTAGAAAAGGAATCAATAAGGCCGAATAAGACCATCCCTTCATGGCTACGCTGCCCATCAGCCAGTTCATGATGTTTTTTAAATCTTTATCGGACAAGGCTATCATCAGCGATAAAAAAGATGATAAAAAAGAACTTGTGATAATTCCAGCCAAAATCATGATTTCAATAGACATCCCGCGATTAACCAAGCGGGTTAAACCTAAAATTAAAAAAATCGTCAGCGTTCCGGCAATAATACTTATCACCGGTAAAGTGAATTCACCCAGAAAAGGGACAGTCAGACCTGAATAAATCACGAAAACCGCGCCGACCGACGCTCCGGATGATACGCCAAGCGTATAAGGGTCTGCCAATGGATTTTTTAATAACCCTTGCATCGCACAGCCGGCTAACGACAAAGAAGCCCCGACAAGAAAAGCCAATAATACCCTCGGCAGACGTATTAACCAAACAATATTCTCATTCATGGCGCTGACCGGCTTATGAAAATGAATGTCAAAGATATGGTGCAAAACAACCTTAATAACTTGCAAAAAAGGGAGTGAAACACTCCCAACCGCCGTTGCTGCAACCATAGAGAAAAGGGCGATAATGATTGAAATGAAATAGCCGCTCACATGATTAAAACGCATTTGTATAAACTTATTTTGCAACTTCAACGACTCCCTAAATTAATCGTGATCCCTGGCAAGTCTCTTATTGCGTCAGTTTCTTATGAAACAATATTATTCGGCATTGTGATTAGACTTTCTTCAACTTTCGAGGCAAATAAAAGGTGAAGGTTGTGCCTTCTCCGACCTTACTGTTGACCATGATCTTTCCATGATGGGCTTCGACAATGCTTTTAGCGATAGCCAGACCTAGGCCAGTACCTGATTTCCCTCTTGTTCTAGCTTTGTCAGCTTTGTAAAATCGCTCAAAAACAAACGGCAAATCCTCTTGAGCGATGCCTGAACCTGTATCAGTCACCCTTACAAACAAACCTTTCTCCTGATCAGCAACTTCAACAGTTACTGCGCCTCCTTTATCGGTATGTCTGATGGCATTATCAACAAGATTTGTAATGACTTGTTCAATGCGATCGGGATCAAAAATGTAAATGTCATCTTTATGATTAGGTCCAACAAGCTTTAAATCAATATGCTCTTCCTTTGCCAATGCATTAAATTTACCGACAGCTCTTTCAAAGAAATCTCCTAAGGCCACTTCTGTTTTATTCAGTTGAAAATGGCCTGCCTCAAGCCTTGCTAAATCGAGCAGTTCATTGACTAACCGCCCCATGCGCAACGATTCATCGTAAATAATTTTGGCAATTTCTTTTTTCTCTTCCTCTGAGCCGGCAATGTCATCCACAATGGCTTCACTGTATCCCTGAAGCATCGAAATCGGCGTTCTTAATTCATGTGAAACATTAGCGATAAATCCTTTTCTTAATTGCTCAAGCTGCCTTTCTTCTGTCATATCCCTTAATACCGCAACAGCGCCTCTTACGACTGCCTGATGCTGATCATATAACGGCGTCATCAGTATGACCCATGTACGGCCTTGTACGCTCATCTCGTCTGCTTGCTGTTTCTCATTTTCAACAACCTGCTTAAATAAATTCGCAACAGGCTCAGGTACTCTTTCAGTTTGCTCGTCCTCTTCTTGTTCATAACGCCAGGAATAGAGGAACCTTTTTGCGGGAGGATTTGTAATTAAGAGGCGGCCGTCGCGGTCAAATGTCATAACGCCGTCTGCCATGCCATTTAAAATGCCTGAAAGCTGCTCTTTTTCTTGATTTAATTCGGTAATATTGGCTTTGAGTCTATTTGCCATCCGGTTAAAAGTTACAGCTAATTCTCCAATTTCATCTTTTGTCAAAACCGGGACAGTTAAATCAAATTTGCCTTTTGACACCCGTAAAGCCGCTTCTTTTAAGCTCCTTAATGGAGCGGTAATCCGTGTAGATAAAAAGAAAGCAAAGAATGTTGTCAGGATAATGGCAATGCCGGCATCAATGTAAATGATCTTTTTCGCTTGATCAGTGGCATGTTTAATCACATCAAGCGACTGGTAGACATAAATCGCGCCCTTTTCACCTGAATGGAATGTTAAAGGGACGCCGACAATCATCATTTTATTATGCGTTGTTTGACCATTATTTGTAAATGTAAAATCCCCTTGTTTGACAACCTGTTTATGCGCTTCTAAGGCCTGAGACAACGTTCGATCCTTCTTGAAAAACGTTTTGGACAGCTTTGGAAGCTTATTTTCTTGCTGTGATATCCAATATGTTGAATCATTTCCGATAATGACAGCCCGCACGGAGTATGCATCGATGATCTCTGAAATGGTTGTGGTTAACGTTTCTTTGTCATTATGGCTCCTTGAGATTATTTTCGACACTTTATTCCCGATACTCGTCATTTGCTGTTCGACTTCATTGATATGAAAGTTTTCAAAGAACTGGAGCAATAGGATGGTTAGAAAAAATAAAACGACCGAAACGAGCAAAAGAATGGTGCCCCATATCTTGCCAACTACACTCTTCCAAATCATTTAATCGCTCACAACCTCAAATTTGTAGCCAACCCCCCAAACTGTAACGATCATGCTTGCCGCTTGTTCTGATATACGATTTAATTTTTCGCGTAGTCTTTTTACATGCGTATCGACTGTGCGCAAATCGCCAAAGAACTCATAATTCCAAACATCCTTTAACAGCTCTTCCCTTGTGAAGACCTTGTCAGGTGATTGGGCTAGATAATACAGCAGTTCATACTCCTTCGGCGTTAAGTTTACTTCTTGCTGATTAACGGTAACCCTGTGCGCATCATGGTCAATTGTTAAATGAGGGAACACAAGAACATTTTTTGCTGTAGTATCCGTCTCTAGGAATTTCGTTTTTGATGAACGCCTCAGCAAAGCCTTGACACGCAAAACCACTTCACGAGGGCTGAACGGCTTTACAATATAATCATCTGTACCCACTTCAAAGCCCTGCACCCGATTTGCTTCTTCTCCTTTTGCTGTCAACATGATGATCGGCGTTGCCTTGCTTTCACGCAACCTTTCGCAAACGTCAATCCCGTCAATGCCCGGGAGCATAAGATCTAGCAAAATAAGATCATAATCATGATTTAAAGCCATATCTAAAGCTGTTTCACCATCTTCAGCCTCTTCGATGATGTAACCTTCGCGTTCTAAATACATCTTAAGCAATCTTCTTATTCTTTCCTCGTCGTCAACGACTAGAATAACAGCGTTTTGTTCTTCCATGCTGAAACCTCCTAAAATGTCCATGCTCAACTTTTTTGAACATCCTATACAAGTTTATTTTAACCTTAAACAGCATATAAAGAAAACACCTTCACATACCGTGAAGGTGTCAGATTAATGACAAAAAGTGTTCAAACTTAAATCTAGGCATAAGAGTGCAATCCTGCTATAACCAGATTAACAAAAACTAAGTTAAACATAATAATCACAAAACCGATAACGCTCAGCCAAGCAGATTTTTCACCGTGCCATCCCCGTGACAGGCGAAAATGCAGATAAGCTGCATAGAATAAAAATGTAATCAGCGCCCAGACCTCTTTAGGATCCCAGCCCCAAAACCTCGTCCAAGCCTGCTGTGCCCAAATGGCCGCAAAGACGAGTCCCCCAAGCGTAAAAATGGGAAAGCCGATCGCAACCGACCTGTAGCTTATTTCATCCATTAATGGAGGGTTAACGCCTTTAAGTATTTTTTGTAAAGCGGCGCTGATCCGCTGTCTTAAAATCAGGCGAATAATCCAGTAAAGAACGACGCCTCCCAGCAATGACCAAATGACTGTATTAAATTTACGCGGCGCTTCAACGCCGTTCATCCAAGACGGCGAAGGAAATAACGGGCCAAAACCGCCGCTGATTTTTTCACCTTCATAGGGGCCGGCAATAGCAGGCATATGATAGACTAAGACTGCTTCGTTTCCTTTCTCATTAATCCATTTAAACTTCTCATTATAGTGGGCAGCTTGGAATGAAAAACTAATAATCACAAAAGCTATCATGACTGTGATTGAGTACATCACAAACTCAAGCCAAAAAGTTTTCTTGCTTGGCTTGGATTGATCTACAACCCGCAGGAGATAGACAAGTCCTGTGGCAGCGCTGAGGGACAAAATCCCTTCTCCGAGCGCAACTGTCGTGACATGCACTTTCAGCCAATTGCTTTGCAGGGCCGGGATTAACGGCTCAACTTCATGGGGAAAAACACTGGCATAGGCGATAATAACAACAGCAATAGGTAAAGTTAATACACCAACCCCGTTATTTCTATAAATGATATAAATGATCATAAAGGCAAATACCATCATCATGCTGAAAAAAGTTGTATATTCGAAAAGGTTGCTGACAGGGACGTGGCCTTCAGCTGACCATCGGGCGAAAAAATAACCCATCTGTGCAATAAATCCAATTATCGTCACAATAAAACCAAATCTTCCTATCCATTTCCCGGCATTCTCACCGCTTTTATTCCGAAACTTCTTACCAGTAACGGCAACGGTAAAAATAATCGTTGCCAGTGTATAGAGAATAAAAGCAGCCAGTAAACATATACTGCTTATTTTGACCATGCTCATGCTTTCATCCCTCTTTCTTGGCGATATATCTTTTCTTCCAGCCTGTCAACCGGTTCGGATAACCCGCTTTCTCCAGTTAAATAATGAAGATCCTTTTTCAAGCCGTACCAATTCTTATTAGTCAGGGCACTCATCCAAATATCATCGCCTTTTCGCTTAAGCCAAATTCTTCTATGATTCCAATACATGCCTTGGGCAACGCCAATTAAGAAGATGATAGCGCCAGCAAAAACGATCCAAATTGTAAAATCTCTTTTTACGACAAACCCGGATACATTCCGCGTCTTTAGACCGGACAATACCATTTTATAATCGTTTTTTCCCAATGGCTCGAGGTTCTTTTTTATCGCAATAAAGTTTGTTTCTCCTTTGGGATGATCCGGTGAATACATTTTAAAAATGAACGCCGGATTGTTGGGATTATCGCTTTTAGAAGCCGGCTCCCCTTTCTTATTGAAATAGAAATCGGGAAAATAATCTAAAAGTTTAATGCGAAAGCCTTTCCCCAAATGATATAAACGTTTGGGATTAAATAAATTGACTGAGATTTCGCCGTGCGGTTGATTATTTCGCTTATCTATCAATTTAAAATTCATTTTATATAGTTCGCCTAAACGGTAATCGGATTGAAACAACTGATAATGATCGAATTTTAACGGATGATTAACTCTTACGCCCGCGTTTTTTACTTTTTTTAATTTTGGCTCTTCTCCTAAAATAGGATGTCCTTCAGCCTTATATAACGTGACGTTAGATTGATAATTTTTTGCAATGGCGCCGCCTGCATCCTTTAATGCTTCCTTATACTTTTTATCATCGGGATCATAAGTTTGAAAAATAAACTGATGATTCGTTAAATAATATTGATCATGCGTGCCGGGGACGCTTGCAGTTTCCCCTTCATGAAGCCACAGCACTTCATTGGTATACATGCCGGGGAAGAATCTCAGCATTCCGCCGATAAGAACAATAATTAAACCGATATGGTTGACATAAGGTCCCCATCTGGAAAAACGCCCCTTTTCCGCAAACAGGTTCCCGTCTTCTTCTTTTACGCGATAACGTTTTTCTTTAAGCGCCTTTGCTGCCATTTCCAATTGTTTTTCAGGCGAATTCGATAGTGTGACGCCAAACAGCCGCTGTTTTTTCATAAAACGGTCATGCCGGGTGACCTTCTGGTTTTTCAAAGCCCGATGCAGCGGAACAAACCGGTCAATACTGGCTACTATAATCGAAAGCCCTAATAAGCCAAGCAAAATAACAAACCACCATGAATTATATAAGTGATCAAACCCAAGCGCTTTATACCATTCTCCCAAAATCCCATATTGATCTTTGTAAAAGGTTTCTGGATCGGCATTCGCCGGTATATAGACATCTTGAGGGAAGATTGTCCCAATTGCTACAGCGATTAATACTAAAATAATTAAAGTAATGCCAACTTTAACTGAAGAAAAGAAATTCCATATTTTATCTATTGGTGTTTTTTTGTAAGTTTGCGAGCGTCTGGCACTTCCCTCGTAACGCATATTTAAAATAGGCTTTGTTTCGTCATCTTTAAGCGGTTTGCCGCATGCTTCACACAATATTGTTCCTTCCGGGTTTTTGTGCCCGCAGTCGCAAACGATGTCCTGACTCATACCCGCCACCTCTTTTTTTACGGCTCAATCTCTGAAAGCTTTTGACGTATATATTTTTCACTTGGCATTGAACCCACGACTTTCTCTTCAATTTCACCGTCCTTATTAATAAAAAAGGTCGTTGGTATAGGCCCAATGTGGTAAGCATCCGTCACATCACGGTTTTTATCCATAACAATCGGAAAATCAATATGATATTTATCCATAAAATTCTGAACGGCAAATTGGGATTCTCCAATGTTTACAGCTAAAATAACGATTTTTTTCTTATTCAATGTTTTATACACATTTTCTATGTATGGCATTTCTTTCTTGCATGGGTCGCACCATGTCGCCCAGAAATTCAGCATAACGGCTTTCCCTTTGAAATCAGACAACTTCACTTGATGACCATTCACATCTGTCAAAACAAAGTCTGGCGCTTTATCTCCTGTTGCGACTGTTTTGTCCTTATTGAATATTTGGTAAATTGTGAACCCAATTGCTGCAGCTAGCAGCAAAATGATGACTGTGCGAATAACTAAACGCTTCTTTCTAGGGTGCATTCGCATCACCTCGCTGTTTAATATAATGGCTGTCACATCGCTGTTCTCTTAATCTTTTTGCAAAAATATTTTAATTGGTATATAAAAAACCTCCCCCTAATGTCTTTTCAACATCATATAGTAAAAATCCTTTTTTAGCAGGGGAGGTAAAAGTGCTAATCATTACTTTTTTATAGATATCTGATTTAAATATTTCACTTCGTGAGGTTTAAGGGGACGAATATCGCCAGAGTTCATGCCTCTTAAATCCAAGTTTCCGTAACGCTCTCTTTTTAGCTTCAATACATTGTACCCTAATGCCTCAAACATTCTTCTGACTTGCCGGTTTCGGCCTTCGTGAATGGTCAATCGGATAATGGATGTTTTCTTTTTGCCATCAGCCGATAACATCTTTACTTGTGCTGGTGCCGTTTTACCATCCTCAAGCCTCATGCCTCTCTTTAATTGATTTAATTCTTTCTTTGTAGGTATCCCATCAATCTTAGCAATATATTCCTTATCTATTTCATATTTCGGGTGCATTAATTTATTGGCAAACTCACCGTCATTTGTCAATATTATGGCGCCTGATGTATCATAATCTAACCTGCCGACCGGAAAAACGCGTGCTTCAACTTCTTCTGGAAGAAAGTCTGTAACCACCTTGCGCCCCTTATCGTCTTTGACACTCGAAATAACTCCTGTTGGTTTATAGAGCAAGAAATAAGCGGGTTCTTCGCGTTCAAGCGGTATCCCGTCAACTTCTACTTTATCATCAGGCGACACCTTGACGCCTAATTCAGTGACGGTTTTTCCGTTAACTTTTACTCTGCCTTCTGTGATAAGCGTTTCCGCTTTTCTTCTTGATGTTACACCTGCTTGCGCAATCACTTTCTGCAATCTATCCATGACCTTCACCTCAAAGTTAATCATACCTTCTATATCATCATTTCTCAACTTTTTCTAGTTTATCCGAACACATAGGTCACAATGATGATTGCAGCTGATATACCGACAAAATCAACTAATAAACCGACTTTTAAAGCATCGCCAATCTTCTTAATCCCGACAGCGCCGAAATAAACGGTAATAATATAAAAAGTCGTATCGGTGCTTCCTTGTATCGTTGACGCGAGTCTTCCGATAAAAGAATCAGGCCCGTATTGAGCGATTAAGTCGCTCATCATACCGAGCGCCCCATTCCCCGAAATCGGCCGGATGAGTGCGAGAGGAACCACTTGGGGCGGAACACCAATCGCCGCCAATATCGGCTTCAGCATATTCAGAAAATAATCCAATGCCCCTGATGCACGGAAGACGCCGATAGACACCAGCATGCCTACAATAAAGGGTATAATAGATACGGCGATATTAAATCCTTCTTTGCCTCCTTCAACAAATGTTTCGTATGTCGGGACTTTTTTGATCGTTCCATGAAGAATGACGATCCCAATAAGAATGGGAATTAGCCAAACCGAAAGGGCAGTGATTATAGCCATTATTTTTTCCCCTTTCTTTTCCGGCGATAGTAGAATAAGCGATCGATAATAACCGCAGCGATACTTGCGCAAATTGTTGCCGCAAGTGTTGTCCCGACAATTTCCGTCGGCGCCTCTGACCCGTATTTCATCCGGATGGCAATAACGGTCGTAGGAATTAAAGTCATGCCGGATGTATTAAGCGCAAGCAGCGTAATCATTGATCGGCTTGCTTCAGGCTTATTATTATTCAGCTTTTTCAATTGTTCCATGGCTTTCAGCCCCATTGGCGTTGCCGCATTCCCTAACCCGAACATATTAGCAACGACGTTCGATAAAATATAGCCCATTGCCGGATGATCCGGCGGAACCTCAGGAAATAGGCGCTTCAAAACGGGCTTAAACACGTGTGACAACAAATTTAAAAGCCCTGATTTTTCAGCGATTTTCATAATTCCTAACCAAAAAACAAGGATACTAATTAGACCAAAACAAATGGCTACGCCTTCTTTAGCGGAATTAAAAACAGCTTTATTGACTTCATCCATCGTTCCGTGAAAAGCCGCAAACACAACGCCAACAATAAACATAGCCGCCCATATGATATTAATCATTGCTATCAACCCTTAAACTTGTTAAGAAAAGTTGTTTAAAATAGGACCAAAACCCTTTTTTCTCTTTTTTAGGCGATTGATGATAAAACAGCGGCAGCTCCGCCAGCTGTTTATTGTCGGCATGAACATAAAGCTTTCCTGCCGGTGATGGAGGATGATGCCATTCCTTATTTTTCGGCGGCCGGTATAACAGCAATTCAGTTGTTAATCCCTGTTTCTCCTTCGTTGTTAACGGCAAAGACAAATCCCTATGAGCATATAAATGGTTTCTATAAAACTTGGATTTGATATTTGAAATTTTCCCTTTCTCTACGATATTTGTCATATGATATGTCTTAAATGCCCAATTAAATAGATTCATATGATCTTGCCAATCATCGCCGTCGTTGAGCGTAACAACAATAAGATCGAGCCCGTCCTTGCTGGCAGTAGAAATTAATGTTCGGCGGGCAAGCTTAGTAAAGCCTGTTTTGCCTCCGGTTGAGAAATCATATCTAAACAAAAGCTTATTTTTATTTTTCCATGAACGGGCCCAATCCTTCCCATCCTGAGGAACGCGGTGGATTTTTGTTTTGAATATTTTTCTAAACTCCTTATTCTTCATTGCATATTTAGTGAGTATGGCCATATCGTAAGCTGTTGAATAATGCGTAAAATTATTGCCGTCCAGCCCATGAGGATTTGAAAATTTTGTATCAAGCATGCCGAGTTCATGGGCTTTTTTATTCATTAAATAGACAAAGCCGTCGACACTGCCGCCTACTTTTTCAGCTATGGCAACAGCGGCATCATTTCCAGACCGAAGCATTAAGCCATACACTAAGTCTCTCAGCTTTATTTTTTCCCCTTTTTCTAAATAAATAGAGGATCCTTCTGTACCAACTGCATTGGGGCTTATTTTAACTGTCTCATTCATTTTTCCTGATTCAATGGCAAGAATCGCAGTCATGACTTTAGTAATGCTGGCTATGCGCATTTTTTTATGAATATCCTTCCCAAATAATATCCTCCCTGATGTTTGGTCCATTAGAATAGCTGATTCTGCAGAAACAGAAACTTTAGCCGAGACTAGGTTTATGGGGAGAGCGGAATAGAGAAGGAACAATACTAATATCATGATCAATGGCTTTTTCCAAAATCTTTTCATCTCATCTCGTCCCTTGCTAGGAGTTTTGTACAAGTTTATGCGAGGACAAGGTGATTATGATTAATAAAAAAACTTAGCCTGTGGCTAAGTTTCAAAATTGGTGTTCGTATATTTCCAGTTCTTCGCGAAGTTTATCGAAATCCGGACTGATTGTTTTCATTAATTCAATCAATGAGCCTCCTACCGGCCGATTAAATTCAATTCCCATTTTATTGCTGTAAGAAGCCCGGCTATTTTCTTTCCAAGCATCATTTTTCGGATTGTAAAAGGCTTCGACACAATGGACATAGAGTTTTTTAAATGCTTTATTCTTAGCTGCTTCGGATAAATAAGCTGACCTTGACAAACGATCGCATAGATCAATAGAATCTTCTACATGTACAGACAGCCTGCGGATTGATGATAATACAGCCTGGTAATCTTTTTTTTCTACGTCATTTTTTTCTTCGATTAACATGGAAACTGTTGTTTCTTCCAAATAATTTTCCAAAACGGAAGAAACATGCTGTAAAATTCTCTTTACTCCATCCACGCGCTTATCATGCGGAGTATCCATCTATGTCCCCCCAAAACAATGTTTTCCCTATTATTATTATTCGGAAATGAACGCTCTATCCTTTATATTTTAATTAAAGTTCATCAATGGTTTGTTTAAAGTTTTCATAAAACAGATCAGTTTCTTGATCACCGTCTGTTTCATCCCACTGCTCATCTTCAATAGGCGGCAATTCATCTAATGACTGCAGCCCAAAATGCGATAAAAACTCATCTGTAATGCCATATAAAATGGCGCGCCCTGTTCCGCCGGCCCGGCCAATTTCTTTAACAAGATTTTTGGTTGTTAATGTATTTAGCGCCTTCTCAGATTTTACCCCTCTGATTTCTTCTATTTCCGCACGCGAGATCGGCTGTTTATATGCGATAATCGCTAATGTTTCTAAGGCGGCTTGAGAAAGCGCCGCAGGCTTTGGCGCATCAACAAAGCTTTCTATATATTTTGCTAAGAACGGCTTAGTCATTAACTGATAACAGCCCGATACTTCCTGTATGATCAACCCTCTGTCCTGTTGATCAAGGTCACCTTTGATTTCCCTAATAACATTTTTAATGATGTCTTCATCTTGGCCAAGAACAGCTTTTAACTGTTCTATTGAGAGTCCTTCTTCACCCGATATATATAACAAGCCTTCAATAACGGCTTTCATTTCAGTCAACTGCAACTGTTTTGGCTCCTTCCGCTAAACAAATCGAAATATCTTGAAAGTTATGGTCTTGGGTGCATATGATTTGCTTTTTTTTCATTAATTCTAAAAGAGCCATAAAAGTCACAACGATGTGTGACCGATTTGGATACGGAAAGAGGGAATCGAAAGAAACCGGTTCATTTCGTTCTTTTAATACATCAATGACTTCTCTCATCCTTTGCCCTATCGGAAGCGATTGACGCTGCACTTTAGTGTTGAGCGGCTGGTTAATCTTCTTCCGTTTAAAAACCCTTTGCAAGGCAGTTACCATGTCATAAATTGTGGCATTTGCTGTTTGCGGTTGATTCCCTTTCTTCAAATGGCTAAGATCGCTTGGCAGCTTGGCATAAAGCCTGTTTTGTTGTTGTTCGCGTTCTTTTAATACTTGCGCAGCTTGCTTATACTGCCTGTATTCAAGCAATCTTCGCATAAGTTCTTCCCGAGGATCATCTTCAAATTCCATCACAGACCCTTCTAAATCATCTTCTAATGGCTCGGGTTTAGGTAAAAGCATCTTGCTCTTCATTTCAATTAATGTAGCCGCCATGACCAAAAATTCACTTGCGACATCCAATTCCAGAACTTGCATCCGATGAATAAAATCAAGATACTGTTCGGTAATTTCCGCAACTGGAATATCATAGATGTCAATTTCCAATTGTTTAATTAAGTGCAATAGCAAATCCAGAGGACCTTCAAAGGCATCAATTTTAATTTTGTATTCCAATCTGCATCATCCCGACCACATTTAAACTGACGGTATTATAGCATAATCGAAAACATTCGGGCAACGCTATTGCTGTTTATATATAAAAAGTTAAACGCTTTTACCATAAGCTTGGCATAAAATTTAACGACATGATAGCCGCAAGGGGGATAGCACAAATTTCTTTCTTTAAAAATAAATAATTTTGCATGGCCGAAAACTCGGCATCGCAAACCTCGAACTTATTGATATATAAGTAATTGTGATCGAGATCAGCTATCATCGCCCTTTCAACAGCGCCGTCTGACGTTTCCACCTCAATGGTTTCCCCTACTGATTCAGCACAAAGATTATAAAAATATTGAGCTGACATTGACAACCTCCTCACTCCCTTACACATTATGCTCTTCCCTAGGGATGGAGACATGGTTACCCCGTTCTGAAGCTGTTAAAATAGAAAATTAATGGTGCATATTCTCTTATAATAAACTATGCAAAAAAGGCCTAACATCAATGGTCAAATATATGAGGATAAATGCGGAATTTACAAGAAGTGAATGTATCAGCAAGAGGCTCGGCTTTTGATAGCCGGGTTTTGCTCTAATGAAGCGTATGGGAGAAAGCGTTAAGAGCGTTTTTCATTGAAACGGCCGTTTTTATGTAGAAGCTGGACCAGCCTAAAGCCGATTCTAAAAGAAATAGAAAGCCCAAAGACACCTCGTCCAAAGTCTTAAAAACTTCGACTAGATATCTATGGGCTTTCTTTCTGTTTTAAAAAGCGATTTTCTCTTAACCAATTAACATTGAAAAAAATTATCAGGTAAGCTGTTTAGACTGTCAATGTAATTTTTATATCCTAAAGTCTAGCAGATGCCGATTCACTGCTAAACTGATTTATTTTTTTATGCAGCTTTCATAAAAATCGCTAACCTGTTTTGCAGGAATGATCGTATATTTTTCACCAATAATCCGATGAAGAGAATCAACCATCTTCTTGCCAACGCCTTGTCCCCGATATGATGGATTGACGCTGACATGATGAATTTCGGCTCTATTTCCTTCAAGCTTGACGCCAATAATCCCTATGATGTCCTCTTCCCTCCACAGAAAAAGCTGCCAATCATTTTCCTCATCATATCTTTTCATGGTTTGCCGCAGCTTTTTTAAATCTTTTTCTGTTGGAACAAAGGACAATAATCCCATAGCTATCTTTTCATAGCTTTTCTTATAGCGAATTAACATAATAAACCCCTCAGCTTACTCTTCTTAGAAAATCAACCTTGCCATAACAACGGAAGTGTTGTATATGATAATTTAAATATCTAATATCCAAAATCATACCTATGTGATATATTATAACCAAACTTGAAAGAAATGTGCATCATAATTTCATTAAAGAGTTAAAAAAACAAGCAATATATATTTTGGCCTTGCGTAAAATGATGATGCCTGGTATTCTCTTCAGCGCAAATGTCCCCTATACACCCCAACGGCACCTCAAGTTTTTTGAATATCTTACAATAATACGCGATTCAGGTTTGCCATCTCAATGGCTGCTAAAGCCGCTTCACAGCCTTTATTTCCTGCTTTTGTACCTGCGCGTTCAACCGCTTGCTCAATCGTATTTGTTGTTAGAACACCAAAAATAACCGGCGTTCCTGTAGCTAAGGCGAGATCGGCTATCCCTTTGGCAGCGCTGTTGCAAACATAATCGAAATGCGGAGTTGCGCCGCGAATAACTGCTCCCAAAGTAATAACAGCATCATATTGGCCCTTTTCTGTACATTTCTTTGCTGCCCACGGAATCTCAAAAGCACCGGGAACCCAAATAATATCAATATTTTCTTCCTTTGCACCGTGGCGCCTGAGCGTATCTTTCGCTCCTGATAATAGTTTTTCAGTAATAAAGTCATTAAATCTAGATACGACAATCGCTACCTTTATGCTTTCTGCTGATAAATGCCCTTCAAAAATTTGTCCCATGTGAATAACCTCCGTCTATATCGTTATTATTTTTCGTTTTTAGCAATGAATCAGATGTCCTAATTTTTCATGCTTTGTTTTAAGATATTTAATATTATTTTTGTTTGCCGGCATCTCAAGTGGAACCCGTTCGGCTATTTCTATGCCGCATGCAGCCAATCCGTTTATTTTTCGCGGGTTGTTCGTTAATAACCGAATACGGCTGACTCCAAGGTCATTTAAAATATGCGCGCTAATCTCATAATCCCGCAAATCGGCCGCAAAACCTAACTTTTCGTTTGCTTCGACTGTATCGTAACCTTGTTCTTGAAGTTTATAAGCTTTCAGTTTATTGATTAAGCCGATCCCCCGTCCTTCCTGGCGCATATAAATAAGAACGCCTTGACCTTGCCTTTCAATTTCGGATAGAGCCGCATGAAGCTGAGGGCCGCAATCGCATCGATGTGAACCAAAAACATCGCCAGTTAAACATTCTGAGTGCACTCTTACTAACGCGGGCTCGTTTGAAGCAATATCACCTTTAATAATCGCTAAGTGTTCCTTATGATCAATGTTGTTGGAATAAGCGATCACTTTAAAATCGCCGTAATCGGTCGGCAAGTCAACTGCCACTTCACGTTTGATCAGCGGATCATTATCATTCCGAAATTTCATTAAATCAGGAATAGTGACCATTTTCAGACCAAAATGATCAGCTATCTTTTGCAAATCAGGGACTCTAGCCATCCGCCCGTCTTTTTTCATAATTTCACAAATAACACCGGCTGGGAATGAGCCTGACAGACGAGCCAAATCAACAGCTGCTTCCGTATGCCCCGCTCTTGTCAATACACCGCCCGGCTTAGCAATCAGCGGAAAAATGTGTCCGGGTCTTTTAAAATCTTCCGGAGCGGCAAACGGATCAAGCATCGCTTGGATTGTTTTCGAACGTTCAAACGCCGAAATTCCTGTCGTTGTGTCTTTATGATCTATACTTACCGTAAACGCCGTGCCGTTTGCATCTGTATTATGCTCAACCATCGGATGTAATTGAAGTCTTGAGGCAATGCTTTCATCAATTGGCGCACATAACAATCCGCGTCCTTCAGTGATCATAAAATTAATGACTTCAGGCGTTGCTTTTTCGGCTAAAGCAATAAAGTCGCCTTCGTTTTCACGGTCTTCATCGTCACATACGATAATCACTCGGCCCGCCTTTAAATCTTCTATCGCTTCTTCAATTGAATCAAAGCGTTTGGTTTGTTCCGCATTTTTATCCATTGATAAATCCGCTCTCTTTCAATTTTGTTATTGTCAAACCTTGTGAATGTTCACTATGAAAACGCTTCTGGATAAAATTCTCAATATATTTTCCAATTAAATCTGTTTCAATGTTTACAATATCTCCGTCACCTTTGTCTCCCAAAATCGTGTGTGCCATAGTATGGGGAATCAATGAAATCACAAACTCATTATTCTCCAAGCCAAAAATGGTTAAGCTCGTGCCATCTACAGCCACTGAACCTTTATATACCATATAACGCGACAGTTCATCAGATACTTTTATATGGTAGTAAACAGCATTCTCGGCGGCTTCCTTTTTCACTATCGTTCCCGTTCCGTCTACATGCCCCGAAACAAAATGTCCGCCCAGACG
Source organism: Scopulibacillus daqui (assembly GCF_016908855.1). GTDB lineage: Bacteria > Bacillota > Bacilli > Bacillales > Sporolactobacillaceae > Scopulibacillus_A > Scopulibacillus_A daqui. The sequence goes on from NZ_JAFBER010000007.1 coordinate 133,056, forward strand.
GCCATTCGCCGGCATAGCCCTTTCCAAATTAACCCGCGAACCCGGTTGACATTGGCTGAGAGATGTCGCTTTCACCGTTTCCGGCATTAAATCAACAGTAAATAAACTGCCATTGAAATCATTAACCGTCAAACACACACCGTTGACGGCTATACTATCGCCTAATGAAACATCTTCGAGGATTTTCGGTGCTTCAATTGTCATGACGATGGATTCGCCTGATTGATCAATCATTCTTATCGTGCCTATTTCTTCTATAATCCCTGTAAACAAAGTCAGTCCCCTTTCACATGAGCAACAATTTTTATATCATCGCCTATTTTTGTCGTTTCTTCAAATGTTAAAGACAGCGCATCGGCAAGCTTTGAAATCCCTTTTCCGCCAAAAGCAGTCAATGCATCTTTTCCGCCAATCACTTTTGGCGCTATATAAGCAACCAATTGGTCAATTAATCGTGATTGCAGAAAAGCGTCTTGAACAGCAGCGCCTCCTTCAACAAGAAGGCTTTTAATCGCTTTTTTTCCAAGAAACGTAAGTATGTTTGAAATCGATAAATCTTCAAAATAGTATATGTCGATGCCCCGGGACTTTAATGCTTCGGCCTTTTGATTACCTTTTTGCCCTTCCAAAGTCAGGATCCAAGTCGGCGCCAACCGATCATTCACAATGTTGGCTGCAAGGGGTGTTCTCAATTGGCTGTCTAAAATCACTCGGACGGGATGAGCCCCTTGGACGCGGCCAAGACGTGCAGTCAAGGATGGATTATCTGCTAAGACTGTACCGATGCCGACCAAAATAGCATCATGCTGATGCCTCAAGCAATGACCGTCTTTTCTTGCTTCCGGCCCGGTAATCCATTGACTTTCACCGCTCGCCGTTGCCATTTTCCCGTCCAGACTGACAGCCATTTTCAGCGTTACAAAAGGACGATTGGTTTTCATATAATGGAAGAAATCTTGATTATATTTCCTGGCTTCTTTCTCCATTACTCCAACGACAACTTCAATACCGGCATTTTTAAGTTTCTGAATCCCATTGCCGGCGACTTGCGGATTGGGATCGGATGTCGCAATGACAGCTCGGGAAATACCCCTTTCAATAATCATATCCGCACAAGGCGGCGTTTTCCCATAATGGCTGCAAGGTTCAAGTGTCACGTAGATGGTTCCTCCTGCCGCCCTGTCTCCTGCCATATTGAGGGCATGAACCTCTGCATGCTCTTCCCCTGCTTTTAAATGAGCGCCTATCCCGACGATTTTGCCTTGATTTACAACAACAGCGCCTACTGCCGGATTAGGGCTCGTCTGACCTGAAGTCATCTTTACCAAATTTAAAGCTAAAGACATGTAGTCTTTATCCAGCATGCTATTTGCCCTCCTTTCATTAAAAAAGTAAAGAACAAAATCGCTAGCGCGACTTAATTACTTCCCAAGTGTAGCCTTTTCACTTGGGATTCTTTTTTGCTCGTCGCATAGTACCTTCACAAAAAGGACAGACTACCTCTACTTCTTCATGTTTTTCT
>NZ_JAFBER010000008.1 GCF_016908855.1 Scopulibacillus daqui
CCAGGATCAAACTCTCAATAAAGTATGGATGTTGAACATCCTTTATAAAAACTGTGAAACAGTTAAACTTTTAATCGTTATGATCCTTAGCTGTTTTTGAAAGTTGCCCTTTCAATCACGCTTGGCTTTTGTTTAGTTTTCAAAGAACAATCGTTATTTTTAAGTCTTTGCCGTTTGACAGCGACTTTTTCATTATATCAAGTTGCGAATGTCTTGTCAACAACTTTTTTGTTGTCTTTCGCTTTTGTTTTGCTTCTTTTGAAGCGGCGTTATTAATAATAACATTTTAGTAAGTTAGTGTCAATAACTTTTTTGTTATTATTAATTGGTTTTAAGTTAATTTTTAAAGCCGCTTTATAGCGACATTTATTATCTTATCACCTAAAGTATATAAAGTCAACAATTATTTTTTACTAAGATTAGATTATATCTTTATCAAATATATACATGCAAAGCGCTTGGGTTACCCTCATAAACCTTAATATATAGGAGCCATTGTAATTAATGGCTCCTATATACTCTATTCTTGGTCGACCCAATCGTATTTAAGTTCTTTTACTTTGCCGTCTTTATCAATATCAAGTCTAACCTGCTTATCGGTTAAGTTAACTTTGTGTCCGTTAGTATCTTGCTTAAAGTCTGAGGTCTTAGTATAAGTTTTCTTGCCGCTTGGCACTTGAACACTGATGTGGGTTTTATCACTGGTCAGCAATTTGCCGATGACACTGTAAGACCCATCGTTTTTACGTTCATAAATGCCGTTCTTGTCAGCTAAAGTCATAGGTGTTGGTTCAAGTGATTTGGCCTGCTGCTTATCATGAGTGACTTCGACATCAACTTTTTTGTCTTTTAAATTACCTTTAAATCCTTTAAGGTTCTTTTTAAAATCGGCGGCTTTTTTAACGTGGACATCATCGCCGTTAATATTGAGCTCAACTTCCTTACTGTCATCTTTAATGTACTTTCCAGTAATATTAAAATCGGCGTTTTTCTTATTTTTATCATCAGCCTTAGAATACTTCCGCAAATCCACTGTTTTGCCATTTTGGTCTTTGGCGGTTTGTTTAGTTGGCGCATTATCTTTGTTATTCTGCTTGTTCGCTGTGTTACAGCCAACTAAAACTAAAGTGAGCATTAGACAAACACTGACAACCAATAAGAGTTGTTTACGCATTTTCTTCATGAAATGTTTCCACTCCTTTAATATATAGCTCAGTTCATTTTCAAAAGTAGTATTCCCGCTAATTTCTAAAAAAATCATGAATGATCCAAAATAAGCATAAAAAAGGAGCCGGAGGCGGCTCCATATTATCTTTGGTCAATCCAATTATATTTAAGTTCTTTCACTTTGCCTTTTTTATTCACTTTAATCCGGACCATTTTACCTTTTAAATGGACGCCTCTTCCGTCAGTATGTACTTTAAAGTCTGACGTTTTGGCATAAGTCTTTATTCCATTCGGCACTTGGATGCTGACGTGAGTCTTATCAATAGCTATAAGTTTTCCAATAACCTTAACATCACCGCCGGTTTTGTGTTCATAGACACCGTCCTGATCGGCCAAAGTCATAGGCGCTGGTTCAAGCGACTTGGCAAGCTGGTTATTATGAGTCACTTCTACGTCAACTTCCCTGTCTTTCAGTCCGCCTTTAAAACCTTTTAAGTCCTTTCTAAATCCAGGTGCCTTTTTAATATATATGTTGCGGCCGTCAATATTTAATACAATGACGCTGCTGTTCTCTTTAACATACTTTCCGATTACATCAAAATCTTCGCTTCCTGTATTTATATCAGGATCCTTGGAGTAATTCCTCAAATCAACTTGACTCCCATTTTGATTTCGGGCTGTGTTGTTATATATTGTGTTATAGCCGGCGTTCTGCTTGCGGTAGCCGTTATTATCGACATGATTAGCCGTGTTGTTCCCTTTATTGCCATTTGAGCAAGCGGTTAAGGCTGTTGTTGTCATAAGAAAGAAACCCATAATTAATATAAGATGTTGAGTTAATCTTTTCATCTAATAGATTCCGCCCCTTCTTCCTTTTTATAAAAAATATTATTGCCAGCCTGTTCCTAAATAAAACATCATGCCATTTTTTTAAAGCATAAAAGAAGGAATATTAAATCATGCATGGAATATATAAACATGGGAAAAGTAAAAAAAAAGCCGCCTTATGGCGACTAGAATGAGATAAAGGATAAACCGTTTGTGTTGTGTGTCTTCTTATCCAGCATTAGACGAAGATACATCACTGTTATCTGAACTTTGATCAGTTGATCCTTTTTTGCTTTCATTTGGATTTTTCATATTGTTGTCTTTATTCGGTGTAACATTTTCATTGTTATCTTTGCCTTCTGGTTTCTTAGGCATTTCTTTTCTTGGTATGCTGCTGTTTGTTTTATTGACATTATCCAGACTTGATAATCCTTTTGAAAAGTATTTTTCCGGATTAACAGCGACGCCATCTTTTCTGATTTCGAAATGGACGTGTACGCCAGCGTCTTTATTAAACTCGCATTGACCGGCCTTGCCAATTTCCTCACCTTGAGAAACGGTTTCTCCAGGTTTAACAGACATTGAAGCTAAGCTTTCATAAACTGTTGTAACGCCGTTTTTGTGCTGAAGTTCTACAACATTTCCCAGCAAATTATCTTTTTCCGCTTTTACAACTTTCCCGCTCATTGCTGCCGTTACCGCAAAAGATTTATTACCTTTGGCTGCAATATCTATTCCGGTATTTTGCGTATAGGAATGATTATAATTTACTAGGGCGGCTGCTTGCTCTTCTTCTGAAGCTTTTGGATCATAGAATGGTTGAACGACATTAACAGCATTTCTGTCTTCTACAGGCCATTTAAAGTTTTCTTTCATACTATTAACCGGTACAGCGTTTTTATCTTTTTTGTTGATTGCTATATTGTTAGCCTGATGTTTCTCCCCGGATTGATGATGCATACCATCCTTTTGAAATACTAAAGCACCGGTCAAAATTAAAGCAGCAACACCAAGATAGACAGCTGGAAGAAACCAACGTTTTCTAGTTAACTTGCGCAAACGCCATTTTGCAGCTTCTTCACGCAAATTTTTCGGATCTTTTTTATCCGTCATGTTTATCACCTCACGAACCATTCTGATCAGATTCGGTGTGATATATACATAGACAGGCAAAAAAGTGTTAAATATTTTTCGACAACTCTATTATTTTTAAATATCTTTCTGTTTACTTTAAAACATTCCTTACTGCACCTTAAATCAATAAGCAGAAATAGCGCTCCATACGAAAAATGGCGACCAAGGGCTATTCCTCCTTGGCACCGCCGTTTTCCTATTAAATGCTTATCTTGAAGTTATCTCTTTCATAAAGGGTTCCATACTCGAAATTTTTACACCTCTATAATAATAAGCAACAATATCTTTATAGCTTTTCCCTTCCTTTGCCATGCCATTGGCGCCGTATTGGCTCATCCCAACCCCATGGCCGTAACCTTTTGTTTCAACGTTTATGCTGTCTCCGTCCCTTACCATCGTAAAATCACTTGAATTCAATTTCAGCTTTTCTCTGACTTGTCTTCCAGTAAATATTTTATTGCCGATTTTTATCTTTCCAACACGATGTCCAGGGGTAATCTGCAGCACTTGCCCCACTTTTCCGTTTTGATTAGGGATTGCAACATTTAATTCAGATTCCAGCGCCCCTACCGTTATCGTTGTTTTTGTCTTATATTTCGGTGAGTTTTTGTCCCACGGGCTTGGCACGCTTTTTAAATAAGGATAAGGGCGGTTCCAATAGTCCTCAGCATTCTCGGTATAGCCGTTGCTTGTTGAGAAAAAAGAAGCTGTAATTGGTTTCCCGTCATAAGTTAAAATTTGCCCAGCGGTATCGCTGACTGCCTTATCTATTTTTTTGATTTTCCTATCGTAATCAGGTCCCCATAACCTTTTCAGATCGGATCTGTCTTCGAAAGCTTGATCCATTGTTGTATCCGTAACCTCAGCTCCTTTTGGCAAATGAATGCTGTCTTTCGCCAGAAGATGGCCGACAATATAAGTTCGTGCGGTTAGCGCCTGTGCTTTAAGCGCTTCAATATCAAAGTCGGCCGGCATCTCAGAGCTTACAACCCCAACCAGATAGTCATGGAGCGGCAGACTTTCAACTTTATTCTCGCTTGACCTGTAGACAGAGACAGTAACAGCCGGGTCTTCTTTCATTTTAGGCGACGTTGGGGCCGTTTTATAGGACATGTCTATTCCGCCGGGCTTGTGAGTTTTTTTCTTTGGATCTGCCGAATCTGCATGGTGTTCAAATGGAAATACAATCAGTGATGGTATGATCAGTACAACGGTGACTAGTACAGCTAAGATGATGATAGGTCGTTTCATGCATTGCCCTCCCCAATATCATTAGATGAATATGGTACTAGCCTATGGCAGAGGACAAGCCTTTAGAACATACCTGACCAATATTGACATTTTAATGAATGGGCGATCATTTATGGTCTAAAATGCGATATGTATCATAAAATGGTTGTGGGGAGTCATTTAACCTAAAAGACTTAACATATAAAAAAGAGCCGCTTTGTAACGGCTCCTTGTTTTACCTTATGCAAATTTAGGTTTCATATTCAACTTAGGAAGATTATTGACAGGTTCTTTTGTAAGTTTTTCTTCAGCTTCGATTCTCTTAATGTCAGCGCCTAACCTTTGCAGCTTGCCTGCAAAATCAACATAACCGCGGTCAATGTGTTTCAATTCATTAACTCTCGTCACACCGTCTGCAATCAATCCGGCAATAACCAGGGCAGCTCCGGCACGAAGATCTGTTGCAGACACTTCTGCGCCCTGTAATTGGCACGGTCCATTAATGATAGCCGATCTTCCTTCGATTTTGATGTCCGCATTCATGCGCCGGAATTCCTCAACATGCATAAAACGATTTTCAAAGACAGTCTCGGTAATGACTGACGATCCTTTTGCTTTTAGAAGCAATGCCATCATTTGCGACTGTAAGTCAGTCGGAAATCCTGGATGAGGCATTGTTTTGATATCAGCTGGTTTTAGAATATCCGGTCCATTAACGCGAATGCCATTCAATTCTTCATTAATAATAACGCCCATTTCTTCAAGCTTAGCAATTAAAGGACGTAAATCCGCTGCACGAGCCCCTTCAACTAGGACATTGCCTCCAGTAATAGCAGCAGCAATCATAAATGTGCCCGCTTCAATACGATCCGGAATAATGCTATGTTCAACGCCTTTTAATGCCTTTACGCCGGTAATGCGGATCGTGCTGTCTCCGGCGCCTGTCACTTTTGCACCCATTGCATTTAAATAATTGGCCAGATCTTCAATTTCCGGTTCACGAGCACAATTTTCAAGTACTGTTTCTCCTTCAGCAAGAACAGCTGCCATCATGAGATTTTCGGTAGCCCCTACACTCGGAAAGTCAAGATAAATGTTTGCACCTTTTAAACGGCCATTTACACTAGCTTCTATAAAACCATTGCCAAAGTTAACCTTTGCACCCATTGCTTCAAAGCCTTTAATGTGCTGATCTATTGGTCTAGAACCAATGGCACAACCGCCAGGCATAGCAATTCTTGCGTGGCCAACGCGGGCCAAAAGCGGTCCCATCACCAATGAAGAAGCTCTCATTTTACGAACATATTCAAAAGGTGCCTCGGTCAATAAGTCACCTTGGGCATTAACAGTGATTGTATTATTTTCATAAGAAACATCCGCATTTAAATGTTTAAGTACTTCTTTAATCGTATAAACATCCGCAAGTGCAGGAACATTATATATTGTACTTGTGCCCTTATGTGCTAATATTGATGCAGCAATTACGGGAAGCACAGCGTTTTTTGCGCCTTCAACTTTTACAGTGCCTGATAGGCGCTTCCCGCCACGAACAATGATATTCTCCAACATATTCCCCTCCGCGTCCAATTTCGTAACTCCATTTGCTTATCTTGAATGATAGGAGTTATGGTTCGTTCTCGCCTAATCTTTTTTATTTATTAATATTCAGACGTGATAATTGGTGTGCCTATAGTAATCGTAGAGGCATTCCCAACAGTTCTCAACGCCACCTGAAGATTCATTTTTCGCTGATTTGTTTCGATCGAGTCCTTCCAATATCTATTATATGCAGAAACTGATACAAACGTTTTTTCATTATCTTGTTCAACTTTTTCAGCCGAAAAATGGGCCAAAACTTGTTCAGTTCTTTTTAATAAACCAGCTTTCATTTTACCACTGTATTTGCCATTAACACAAGAGAATATTGTCTCTTTTCCATTAAAAATTTTTGACAATTTGGTTGCGATTTCTCTGGAATTGAATCGCCAGCTTTTCCGGTTCCACTCATTGCCCTGAACTTCGTATATTATATACGTTTTGTATTGGTTATTTTGGGGGTAAGCAAAGAAAGAAACACTTTCTTTGGCTTTCGTATTCGGGATGATGCGATAACCTGTCAGTTGATAAGTCCCTTGTTCTTTTGTTATAGACTGCCATTTATACTCAGGCAAGCTCTCCTTAAAATGGCCAGCCTGTTCATAAAAATCCTCCGGGCGCTTGAATGGATAAGATATTTCTCTTGCGTATAAAGACCAATGAGATACTTCCGCCTTCTGCTCTTTAACTGCATCAACCATATCTTCAAGCTGCTTAAAAGACGCTTGATAGTTTCTTGATTGAGCTGTGCTGTGAGAATAAGCACCAAAGAAAAAAATAATGATAAAAAGTAAAGCTGTGATATTAGACTTTTTCACATCGGCCAACCCCTCTCCTGTTTTTTAGTCTAGCCAGGGAGAGGCAGGACATACGTGAAACTTCTAGTCAAAAAAGTGCATGAAACGACACTTTGATGTCCAAAAATTCCCTTCCAACATCTTTTTAGCGATTGTATATTTGCGGAAGATTAAGAGACCAGCCAAAGTAGTCTAAGAAGAATTCTGCCACAAGATAACTGATGGCAATGGTTATAAATATAAGCAGAAGTCTTGCCTTAGGACCTCTTGGGTTATGTACAAACAGGTCCAGTTTCACGCATTGGATTGCCCACCATACGGCAATTAATGCGATGATATGAACAATTAAATGCAAAGCAGATTGGACACCAAAATTAAACAATAATTTGCAACCCACCTTTCAGGTTATTCCCTATCCCCAAAAACAAACATTATTTTACCTTATTATGTTAACATATTTTTTTCATTCTTTCGAATGAGTAAGATAAGTTTTTACAAAAATAACTAACAAATTTGTGACAATTTTTTCATTTGACCGGTTTAATGAATTTTATCAACAGTCTTTTTTCGTATTGACTGGTATTATCATATCACCAAAAGGTTCCCAAGTGTTAGGGATTATTGTCCCGAGAAAAGTAAAAAACCGCAAGCTTTTTTGCTTACGGTTTTTTACGTGATTTATTTTTGACCAGCAGTGTTCAAGCGATTTTCCGCACGCTTTAAACTTTGCAATGCTTCTTCATACTCTTTAGTGCCTTTTTCAAGCTGAGACAGACGGCTTTCCGCCTTCTCCTTAGCCTGCTTGGCACGTTCTACATCAATATTCTTTTTCAATTCTGCGGCTTCAGCCAAAATGGTCACATGATCAGGACGAACTTCGATAAAGCCGCCGCTGACCGCTACATATACCGTTTCACCATAGCTTTTTAAGCGTACTGTACTGATTTCAAGCGGTGCAACAAGCGGCATATGGTTTGGCAATATGCCAATCTCACCGGTTGTTGCTCTTGCACAGACCATGTGAACTTCCCCTTCGAACACTTTGCCGTCAGGTGTAACAATATCTGTTTGGATGGTGTTCATTTGATTAAGCCCTCCTGGTTAAAACAGAAGTAAAGTGCTCCTGCCCCATAGCATATTCATAGACGAACCGCCTTCTTCCCGATGCGCTTACGGCAGTTCGGGAAACTGGGCTCGTCTCCTTGGGTCAATGCTTTAAAGGATGTTCAATTTGAACGCCCCTATTATTAACCTTGAACAGCCTTTTCCATTTCTTTTGCTTTTTCTACTACTTCTTCAATACGGCCTACAAGACGGAAAGCATCCTCAGGAAGATCATCATATTTGCCTTCTAGAATTTCTTTGAAGCCTTTGATCGTTTCTTTTAATGGTACATAAGAACCTGGTTGTCCTGTAAATTGTTCCGCCACGTGGAAGTTTTGTGATAAGAAGAATTGGATTCGGCGTGCACGGTTAACAATCAGTTTATCTTCGTCAGACAATTCATCCATACCCAAGATAGCGATAATATCTTGAAGTTCTTTATATCTTTGAAGCGTTTCTTGAACTTGACGGGCAACACTATAGTGCTCTTCGCCAACAATTTCAGGCGCCAAAGCACGTGATGTTGATGCTAACGGGTCAACCGCTGGATAGATACCCATCTCAGTCAAGCTTCGTTCAAGGTTCGTTGTAGCATCCAAGTGTGCGAATGTTGTTGCCGGCGCGGGATCCGTGTAGTCGTCCGCAGGCACATAAATCGCTTGAATAGATGTAACAGAACCTTTCTTTGTAGATGTAATTCTTTCTTGAAGCTGACCCATTTCCGTTGCAAGCGTTGGCTGATAACCTACGGCAGAAGGCATGCGCCCGAGAAGCGCTGATACTTCTGAACCCGCTTGAGTAAAACGGAAAATGTTGTCGATAAAGAGCAGCACGTCTTGACCTTCTTCATCACGGAAGTATTCAGCCATTGTAAGACCTGTAAGCGCAACACGCATCCGTGCGCCAGGCGGTTCGTTCATTTGGCCGAAAACCATTGCTGTTTTGCTAATAACGCCTGAATCACTCATTTCGTGATAAAGGTCGTTACCTTCACGTGTCCGTTCGCCGACGCCAGCAAATACGGAAATACCGCCGTGCTCTTGTGCAATATTATTAATAAGTTCTTGGATTAAGACGGTTTTACCAACACCGGCGCCGCCAAACAGACCGATCTTACCGCCTTTAACGTAAGGTGCAAGCAGGTCGATAACTTTAATGCCTGTTTCAAGCACCTCTGTTTTTGTCGTTAATTCATCAAAAGAAGGCGCCTCGCGGTGAATTGAATCTCTGCGTACATCGCTAGACACATCTTCTTTTAAATCAATCGGTTCACCTAATACGTTAAACACACGTCCGAGCGTTGCCTCACCGACAGGCACTGAAATCGGTGCGCCGGTATCTTCAACTTCCATACCGCGTACAACACCGTCAGTTGACGCCATTGCAATGGTACGTACTGTATCATTTCCAAGGTGAAGGGCAACTTCAAGCGTTAACTTAATATCTACTTCACTGGATGATTGGGCTTTATAGTTAATTTTAAGTGCGTTGTTTAGTTCAGGGAGATGACCGCGTTCAAACTTGACGTCTACAACCGGCCCAGTTACCTGAGTTACGACACCCTTATTCATCGTATTCCCTCCTGTCATCACTGATTAATCACATTAATCAAGCGCCGCTGCACCGCCGACGATCTCACTGATTTCTTGTGTAATCGCCGCTTGACGTGCACGGTTATAAGATAGTTCTAATTGAGAAATCAATTCATTAGCATTGTCAGTCGAATTCTTCATGGCTGTCATTCGGGCAGCATGTTCTGCCGCTTTTGCATCAAGAAGCGCACCGTAAATGAGCCCTTCAGCATACAACGGCAGCAAATTTTCTAAGACTTCTTCAGCTGACGGCTCATACTCGTAATTTAGCTTTTGGCCTGATGTATCAAGATCTGTTAAAGGCAATAACTTAACATCTGTCAATTGTTGTGTAATTGCACTGATAAAGTGATTGTAAATCATGTAAAGCTCATCAATTTCTTCAGACGCAAACAGATCGACAGCCTTTTTCGCTAGCGCCTTTACGTCATCATAAGACGGCTGGTCAGGCAAACCAACGACACTTGCCGCTACAGGCATATGACGTTTGTTAAAATGCTTTAATCCCATTTTCCCGACAACAATGATTGTATACTCTTCACTTGATTTATGGCGTTCTGATATCAATTCTTGCACATATTTCAGCACATTGTTGTTGTAGGCGCCTGCTAATCCGCGATCAGCTGTAATGACAAGATAACCCGTTTTCTTAACAGGGCGGGAATCAAGCATTGGATGCTTGACGGCTCCCCCGCCCCCAGCTGCTATCCCGGCTACGACATCTTGTAATTTATCCGTATACTCGGTATATGATCTCGCATTTTCTTGAGCGCGATTTAATTTAGCTGCAGAAACCATTTCCATGGCTTTAGTGATTTTACGGGTTTTCTTTGTTGAAGTGATCCGCGACTTTATATCACGCATTGAGGGCACTTCGATTCACCACCTTTAGACTGCATTGGGGTCATCAACGCATTATTTATCCGATGCAACAAATGTTTTCTTAAATGCATTAATGGCTTCTTTGAAATCATCTTCGTTAGGCAGCTGACCTGTTTCTTTAATGTGTTTCAGCAAGTCTTGATGATTTTCATCCATATAAGCAAGGTATTCCGCTTCAAAGCGCTGTACATCTTCTAATGGAATGTCATCTAAGAATCCGCGTGACAGCGCATAAAGAATAGCTACTTGCTTTTCTACCGGATACGGGTTATGAAGATCTTGCTTCAAAATCTCTACCGTTCTTTGACCGCGTTCCAGCTTCGCCAATGTTGCTTTATCCAAGTCAGAACCAAATTGAGCGAATGCTTCTAGTTCACGGAAAGAAGCAAGGTCAAGTTTCAAAGTGCCTGAAACTTTTTTCATCGCTTTGATTTGCGCATCACCGCCGACACGCGATACGGAAAGACCTGCATTAACCGCCGGACGAACGCCTGAATAGAACAAGTCTGATTCTAGGAATATTTGTCCGTCAGTGATTGAAATAACGTTCGTTGGGATATAAGCTGAAATATCCCCTGCTTGGGTTTCGATAATAGGAAGTGCTGTTAAAGAACCGCCGCCTTTCGCATCACTAAGCTTTGCAGCGCGTTCCAAAAGTCTTGAATGAAGATAGAAAACATCCCCTGGATAAGCTTCACGACCCGGCGGACGGCGAAGCAGCAAGGATAATTCACGGTAAGCGGCCGCTTGTTTCGATAAATCATCATAGATGATTAACACGTGTTTGCCGTTATACATAAATTCCTCGCCCATTGATACCCCGGCATATGGCGCGAGATATAAAAGCGGAGCCGGTTCAGAAGCGCTCGCTGAAACGACAATTGTCTTTTCAAGCACGCCATGAGCCCTAAGCGTTTCTACAACACCCGCTACTGTTGATTCCTTTTGTCCAATCGCTACATATACGCTAATAACATCTTGATCTTTTTGATTAATAATCGTGTCAATAGCAAGCGACGTCTTACCTGTTTGTCTGTCACCAATAATCAGCTCACGTTGTCCGCGGCCAATCGGAATTAATGCATCGATAGCTTTTAACCCTGTTTGCAAAGGTTCATGAACGGACTTACGGTCCATAACGCCCGGTGCCGGACTTTCAATCGGACGCGTCTTTGTTGTATTAATCGGCCCTTTCCCGTCAATAGGCTGACCAAGCGGGTTAACCACACGGCCAAGAAGTTCTTCACCGACAGGAACTTCCATAATGCGGCCTGTCCTTTTAACTTCATCACCTTCGTGGATATCTTTATATGGTCCTAAAATAATGATACCTACATTGCTTTCCTCAAGGTTTTGAGCGATTCCCATGACACCGTTAGCGAATTCTACAAGTTCGCCGGCCATGCAGTTATCAAGACCATGAACGCGGGCGATACCGTCACCGACTTGAATAACGGTGCCAACATCGCTTACTTGAACTTTAGATTGATAATCTTCAATCTGTTGCTTAATTAACGAGCTAATTTCTTCCGCTTTAATGCCCAAAACATTCACCCCTATCTAGCTACTTTAAGTTCCTGTTTGAATCTAGCCAGTTTACCGGCCATTGTTCCGTCATACAGGCGATTTCCAATACGAACCAAAAGCCCACCGATAACATCTGGGTCTACTTTGGTCTTAATTCTTAATTTTTTATTTAAAGTTTGGCCCAAAGTCTCAGCCAATTTCTCTTTTTCTTTTTCTTTGAGAGGTGTCGCTGTCGTAACAACGACTTCAACAATTCCTCTATGTTGATTGGCCATCGCTGTAAATTCATCTACAACGTCATTGAAGATGCCTTCGCGATGATGATCAATCAACACTTTTAATAGATTAACGACTTCTTCGTTAACTTCTTTCTTAAAAACTTGCTCTATAATGGCTTTCTTATCTTTAGAATCGATTTGTGGATGTGAAAGGACACTTTTTAATTCACGATGTTGATTAATCGTCGTTCCTACTAATTGACATTGCTCTTCAACAGCATCGACCGTCTCGCGTTCCTTTGCAACCTCGAATAAGGCGCGAGCGTAGCGTTCCGCCACGGCTTCGCTCATAGACGATCCCCTACCTGTTTTAAGAATTGATTAATCTCTTTATCGTGTGATTTCGCGTCCACTTCTTTTTCAAGCACTTTAGAAGCAAGCATGACAGAGAGCTCAGCCACCTCATCGCGAATCGATGCAATAGCCTTTTCTCGTTCGCTTTCAATTTCTTCTTTTGCTTGTTCGATCATGCGTTCAGATTGAGCTCTTGCGTCTTCGATAATTTTCTGCCCTTCATTTTCTGACTGGCGTTTAGCGCGTTCAATAATATCCTTTGCTTCTTCGCGCACGCGGTTAAGCTCTTCTTTTTGCTTTGCTAGTAACGCTTCTGCTTCTGCTCGATTCGCTTCTGCAGCAGAGATTTCATTATCTATATAATCTTGCCTTTGTTTCATAACGCCCATCATTGGACGAACAGCAAATTTTCCTATGATAATCATTAAGATTAAAAAGACAATCAATTGAAACAACATTGTTCCAAAATGGAAATCAAGCACGCTTGCCACTCCCTTCAATTAAGTTGGTTGTTCAACTAGCCCGGGAATCCTATGGACACATAACGATTTGAATCAGCGTCCCGGTGTACAAAGAAAGCGGGGGCAAGATTCTCCCCCTGCTGAATTAATTATCTTATATAACACCAAAGAGTACTAGAATACCGAAGGCGATTGAAATAATCGGCAGCGCCTCAACAAGACCAAGCGTGATCATGGCTTGTCCGAAAAGCTTGCCTTGTGCTTCTGGCTGACGAGCGATTCCTTCAAGATAACGACTAAATAGAATACCATTACCAATACCTGCCGCAAGGGCACCAAATGCGATCATAATACCACCAGCAATAACTGCTAAACTCATGTGAAAATTCCTCCCTGTTATTAATAAATAAAGTCAATCAATGGATTAATGTTCATCTGCTACTTTTTGCGAGATGTATACCATAGCTAAAACAGTAAATATATAGGCCTGTATACAGCCGACAAAGACCGAAAAGCCTATCCATAGGAACATTGGTACGGCTGTTAAATATGGAATACCTTCACGCAGGATCAGAATGAGCACTTCACCTGCAAAGATATTTGCCCACAACCGCGCAGCATGCGTAACCGGCTTTGCGCATTCATCAATCAGATGCAGCGGGAACATCAAGGCGTACGGTTGGAAATAATGGGCAAAATACCGCTTCGGACTTTTGAATAATCCTGAGAAATGGGCATATAATGCAATGGCAAACGCCATCGCCACAGTAACATTAATATCAGATGTCGGCGATTTAAACCAACTGATTTCATGGCTTGTTTTTAGTGCCTTTTCAGTAATGCCAAGCGAAGGGATTGCACCATGCACTTCAGAATTTACCATCACGATAACACCCAGCATGTTCGCAATTAATACGAAAAGGAAAGTGGTTATCGCAAAGCTAAGGTATTTTTCCGCTTTCTTAGCTTCCAGCATCATATTCGTAATGCCCCGTATAAATTCAATCACATACTCCATGACGTTTTGTGCGCCGCGCGGCTTCATGCTCCTGCCGCGGGATAACAAAAACACAATCAATAGTACGATAATTGCTGTAACAACAGTGCCAATCATTACCGTTACATCAAACGTCATCCCAAGGAACTTTATCTTCGGAGTCAGTTCCATGAACATCCCTCCCTTCATATAATAAAAGATTAATTAAATAGTGTTTAAAACACGCACTATTAAGTGGATTTTTTTATATAGTAGAAACCCGCAGAGACGATCATGACTATGAGACCCAGCGGCAATCCCAATAGAAGAGACCGGTAGTCGATCCATTCAGGAAAACGGCACGCCAATATAATGCCAAATATAACTACCGCTATTCGGCTTAATGTCTTGAGTCCCACGAGCTTCTGAGATCCTGAAGCTGCCAGTTTGCCAGCGAGCATGACGCGATATGCCATGTGGAACACATTATAAAAACTGATTAATCCGCCAATGATAAAGCCGGCAATGATAGATTTGGCTGGAATTAAAAACCATAGGAAAATTAAGAAAATCAGAATACAGCTTGAAAGGATAATCGTTATTCGGCAAGATCGAATCAATTCATTTGTCACCTTGCTCATCCTTTATAAAATGAATTAAAGTGAATATTGCGCTTGCAATGCCGATAATCATGCCGCCGATGCTGCCGACGGCGACGCAAATTGGGGCTGTACCATAATGAGCATCTAGAAAACGGCCTAACCAAATTCCGCCGTAAATAAAGGCGAAAATTTCAAATCCAAGCATTCCTGTCAGACCGACCATGCGCCAAGGGTCTTTTGATTTCTTATTCACAAGACACCCCTTCCCTTAAGTTAGCATCTAAACGCTTAAGGTAACTTTACTTTAAGGATGGTGAGTGAGGTAAGTTTCGAAAAGCGCGCAATTTAGAAGCGAATGCAGAATATAGAGACAAATGCGACATTACAACATACTTTAAACACACACTAATAAATCTTTTTCATCGAGTTATTCGTATATTGTATGCATTCGTAAACACAGTCAGCTCATATAGCGTTAACCCGCAAAAGCTTAAAAACTCACGAAATATTTCTTCGCTTTATAGGGCTTTTTAAAGGTAAAATTTAAGCTGTTTTCAAATTTTCCTAACCCTAGTTAATCGTATCGAAAGCGCTATCTTGTTGTCAACACTATAAAAGAATCTGTTCAAAAAAGTTTCATAAGGTTCCCAGGTTTGTCACAATTAAACCTCCACTTTTATATTATTAATGAAATTTATTATTTTTCATAGCGTTTATTTTTGGTAAATGCGACGGAAATGTGAACGTCAAACAAGCCGCTAAATAAAAGACAAGCAATGCATAAAAAAGCAGCCGCTTGTCCTTAAATAGCGTTCAAAAACCGCGGAAACATTACTTTCTTCATTCCTGAATAATCCTCTGATAGAATTCTCAAAAAGATCCGGTTTATTTAGTCCTGAACCTTATTTTGTCCCAAATAAGCGGTCCCCTGCATCACCCAGGCCAGGAACAATATAACCGTGTTCGTTTAACTTTTCGTCCAGCGCGCCCAGATATATGTCAATATCAGGGTGATCTTTTTTAACTTGTTCAACGCCTTCCGGGGCAGCGATCAGGCACATCAGTTTCATATTAACCGCACCTTTTTCCTTCAGAAGCGTTAATGCAGCGGAAGCGGAGCCGCCTGTTGCCAGCATTGGGTCAACAACGATTAACTCTCTTTCTTGGATATCTGATGGCAGTTTGCAGTAGTATTCGACGGGCTTCAATGTTTCAGGATCCCGATATAAGCCGACATGGCCGACTTTTGCAGCAGGAATAAGGTTAAGCATGCCGTCTACCATGCCAAGACCGGCACGCAAGATTGGAATAATACCCAGTTTCTTGCCTGCTAATTGATAAGCTTTGGCCTTACAAACAGGCGTCTCTATTTCAATTTCTTCAAGCGGCAAATGACGGGTAATTTCAAAAGCCATTAATGTTGCAACTTCATCGACAAGTTCACGAAAGGCTTTCGTCCCGGTCCGATAATCACGAATATGCGTCAGTTTATGTTGAATTAATGGATGATCTAAAACATTTACTTGTCCCATCAAATCCTCCTCTACAATTCTCTCTCGACAAATTTTACACAAAACAAGATAAGGATTCAACTTCATTTTTAAAAGGAGGCCTTTTTAGACCTCCTTTTCGGATATCACTTATAGATTTTTATATAAAGGATGCTTCTTCGTCAAAGCGAGCACGCGCTCTTTTGATTCACTTAAAGCTTTATCGTCTTCGCGGTTCTTTAGTGTAAAGGCAATAATTGAGGCAATTTCCTCCATATCCTCTTCTTTAAAGCCGCGGGATGTTACAGCCGCAGTTCCCATTCTCACGCCGCTGGTGACAAATGGTTTTTCCGGGTCAAACGGAATGGTATTTTTGTTGGTTGTAATACCAATAGCGTCAAGCACCTTCTCAGCGTCTTTGCCTGTCATATTTAAGTTGCGGACATCTAGAAGGACAAGGTGATTGTCAGTGCCGCCTGAAACAAGTTCGAGTCCTTCTTCTTGTAATTTTCGGCCAAATGCTTGAGCGTTTTTGATAATTTGATCAGTATATTCTTTAAATGAAGGCTTAAGCGCTTCACCTAATGCAACAGCTTTTGCAGCAATAATATGCATGAGCGGGCCGCCTTGCAGTCCTGGAAATACAGCCTTGTCTATTTGCTTCGCGAATTCTTCTTTGCAAAGAATCATGCCGCCGCGCGGGCCGCGTAAAGTTTTATGAGTTGTTGTTGTTACAAAATGCGAATACGGTACTGGATTTTGATGATAGCCGGCAGCTACAAGACCAGCGATATGGGCCATATCAACCATTAAATAGGCGCCCACTTCATCCGCAATCTCGCGGAAACGTTTGAAATCAATTTCCCGAGGATATGCGCTGGCTCCAGCGACAATAAGCTTTGGTTGATGTTCTTTGGCTTTTCGAAGAACATCAGCGTAATCGATGCGATGCGTTTCTTTATCAACGCCGTATTCAACAAAATTGTACTGTTTACCGCTAAAATTCACAGGGCTTCCGTGTGTCAGGTGACCGCCATGGGATAAATTCATTCCTAAAACCGTATCACCATGTTCAAGAATGGTATAGTAAACAGCCATATTGGCTTGTGCACCAGAATGGGGCTGCACGTTAACATGTTCTGCTTGGAATAATTCCTTTGCACGTTCTCTTGCCAAATCCTCTACAATATCAACATGTTCACAACCGCCGTAGTAGCGGCGGCCGGGATAACCTTCTGCATATTTATTCGTTAAAACAGAACCAGCAGCTTCCATGACTGCTTCACTTACAAAATTTTCAGATGCAATAAGTTCAATTTTGTCTCGCTGACGATTTAATTCTTGCTGAATCGCTTCGTAAACCTTCGAATCTTGCTCTTTAATGGCTTCCATTGCAACGGCCCCTTTCACGAATCTTGTCACCCATTATATTAACACAACTCATTCTATAAAAATAGCCGATTTATTAACAGTTTTTTAAATAATTAAAAGTTCTAAAAATGATTGATTTTCTCTTTTTCCGGATAGACAGCGCGCTCCCCGCCTATCAGTTTCGGACGCGTTCTCGCCATTGTGACATGGGCATGGCCAATTTCTCGAATCGTACTTCTGACAGGAACCGCGACCTCTTTTAAATGCATGCCGATAAATGTATCCCCTATATCGATGCCGCAATCCGCCTTAACAGATTCAACAACAACGGGATCCTTTAAATTATTATAAGCATAAGCAGCCATTGAACCTCCCGCTGACCGAACGGGTACGACCGTTACTAAATCTAAATGCCTTTCTTTAGCAACGCTTCGCTCAACGACCAGCGCCCGATTTAAATGCTCGCAGCATTGAAAAGCGTACTGCACGCCTGTTTTTTCTTGGAATTTAACCAATGCTTTATATATGGCACGAGCCACGTCAACAGTTCCTGATGTCCCGATATGCTCACCAATTACTTCACTTGTGCTTGCTCCAACAACTAATAAATGTTCATGATTCAGAGGCATGGCTCTGTTCAAGTCGTCCAGTACTTTTTCAAGTCGTTGTTGGATATCTTGGATTTCGTCCGCCAATTGGATTCGCCCTTTCTGACTAGAAGTTTTTCACAAGTTTTTCAATTAAATCTTCAATTTCCCTGCAAGCTTGTTCGTAATCCTCAACAGACCCTCCAAAAGGATCGTTAATATCCAGATTAGGAAACTTCGCTTCTAATTCTCGCACTATCTCCATATCCTTTTCAATACTTTCCCGTAATTTTTTTTCCCTTTCAGCTTGGTCTTTATTTGGCTTAACATCACCTTTTTTATTCATAAGTTTCGATTGTTTTTCCAAAAGATCAGCCGTTTTCTTTTTTATTTGTTTCCATTGCTCTTCTTCATCTTTCCCTAGTAAAATAAATTCCTTTAATGTATAGGTTTTGTCTATAGATTCAGGATATTGCCCGCATAATAACTGCTTATGGTTCTCAGTCATTGTTAATATTAAATCAGCCCAATCAATTAACGACTTATCGAGGGCCTGGGATCGGTGGTCAACTGAAATATCCCTGTCTTTTAAGACTTGAACGGCATGCGGGTGTGCGGGGCTGCCATTGTTCGCAAAGACTCCCGCTGATTTTACATTAAAGATATCCTTCCCCTTATGTTTCAGTATAGCTTCTGCCATCGGGCTCCTGCATGTATTGCCGGTACAGACGAACAGGATATTTTTCACACTAACACTCCTTTTAAATGTCCATGAATATAAAGAAAGCTTGCTTGCCAAGCATCAGAGAAGCAGCCTGATTAATGGCGCTCTCCCTCAGCAGCAGAATTCTGAGAAGCCCATTCAAAACTGCAAAAGAGGCTTTATTTCATGTTGCAGCCTTCATAGTGTATAAGAAAAACGCCCTGCACAGGCGCCTTTGTCCATTATTATATTATAAAATGCCAAGCATGTAATAATATCTTTAATCCAAAAGTAAATAAAATAAATCCCCCAAACGCTTCACTGTATCTGCCGAGAAACCGCTGGGCTTTTTGTCCTATCATTAAGCCTAGCCACGTCAAAATCATACTCATAAATCCGAACATAAAAATCGTTAATAACACGCGGGCACCGAAAATTCCTAAGCTTAGGCCGACAGAAAAGCTGTCGAGGCTGGCGCTGACAGCAAAGATGAAGAGGCCAAAACCTATCGGCTGAACGAGCGGTTTATCTTCCTTATTCGTCAGTGACGCCAGCATCATTTGCGCGCCCAGCAAAAGCAAAAGAACGCCGCCGATCATCGCGGCTATGCTGCCGAAATGATGCGAAAGAAAAAAGCCGACCAACATGCCTAAAAGCGGCATTACGACATGGAAGACCCCAATAACAATCCCTATCTTCATCATTTGTTTAAGCCTTAACTCAAGCATGCCCATCCCCATGCCGATAGAAAAAGCATCCATGCCGAGGGCAGTTGCCATTAAAAACAGTGTAATGATTTCTCCGATTAAACATCCCGTTATCATAATCCGCCTCCTTAACATGCCGCTACCAAAAAAATATGCATGTCCGAAGCGAATTAGAACAAGCTGTGAATAACCGGGGCTAACAGGGTCTGACCCTGTGAATTGTTGATAAGTTCTATTTTTATTCTATTGTTCTTCCCCCTGCCGCTTTAGATAAACGGTTCATAATCGCTGCACCTATGCCTTTCATTGGAAATGTTTCGCTGAGTATTATATCAACATGCGTTTCATCAAATGCTCTTAAGCTGTCATAAAGGCAATGGGCCACGCTTGCAAGATCAGCGCGCTTTCCACAGGCGATAACGGCTGCGGCCATTGGGTATTCACATTTATTTTCTTCGGTTGTTAACACGCCGACCCGCTTATGATTCGATTGAGCAAGTTTCGCCAATTCCTGAATTTTTTCCTTGCCGCCCGCCACTAGATAAACCGGCGCTTCCGGTGCATAATGCTGATATTTCATCCCAGGCGACTTAGGAGGCTTATCAGGCTGGCTCAGGGCCGGATCAGTCGTTACTTTACCTACAACTGCTTCTAATTGTTCACGGGTAACACCGCCCGGCCGAAGAATGGCAACCGGTTCAACCGTGCAATCCACAACTGTAGATTCAACCCCTACGCCACTGGCGCCGCCGTCAACGACGCCGGCGATTTTTCCATTTAAGTCATCTAAAACGTGAGAAGCAAGCGTCGGGCTTGGCCGGCCCGAACTGTTGGCTGACGGTGCCGCAATCGGCAGGTTTGCCGCTTTTATAATGGCGTGAGCAACAGGATGTTCCGGCATTCTTACGGCAACCGTTGACAAACCGGCTGTGACTCTCTTTGACAGCGCGCCTGTTTTAGGCAAAACAATTGTCAGCGGACCGGGCCAAAAAGCATCAATCAGTTTTTGAGCTGAATCAGGAATGCTGTCACAAATTTGGTGCAGCTGTTCCAAAGAGGCGACATGAACGATTAACGGATTATCGCTTGGTCTTCCTTTCGCTCTATAAATTTTTTCTATAGCTTCATCAGAGAGGGCGTTCCCTCCCAGACCATAGACTGTTTCCGTAGGGAATGCCACCACTTCATTGCCTTTTAGGCATGCAGCAGCTTCTTGGATTTGTGGACAGCCGCTTAGGTTATCCACATTTTTATTAACATGCCATTGCTTTGTTGCTGTCATTGCTAAAACCCCTTTATTTACTGCTGTTTACCCACAATCGCCAGTGGACTTATTCACACATCTGTGGATAAACACATTGATTATGTGCATAACTCTTTAAATAAAAACATCATTCGTTGTTGATAATTTGTATAAGTTTGCTCCCAATCCCTTTGAAGATATTCAGGCAAATTGGAAAAAGCGACCTCTTCAAAACCTAACGGCGCAAACAAAGCAGAACCCACCGGTGTTGCAAAATAAACCTTTGTGGCTTTCTTCTTGGTAGCATAAGCTAAAGCTGTATTTAGAAAGTAAATGATATCGTCAGTCTTACATTTGCTTCCATCGATCACTAACGAACGCAAGACCGCTTCGCGATTTATTAAGTCAATGCCAATGACGCCAATGAGTGCATTCGACTTATCCATTAACAATAAAAACTGAATATTGTCAGTTGATTCCGGCAGGCTGACACCTGCTTTTTCCGTAAACTTCTTAACCTTTTCCCTGTCTTCAGCCTTTGCAATATAAACAACCGTATCCATATTAAGTCCTCCTAATCTATCAATGAACATTCTATTAAATATATATGATAGATAAGGAGGAAATAGACTTATTTATTTAAAAAAGGCGTTAAAAAATCTATCTTATGAAAACATGCCTTTGACCGCCTGGACAAGACTTTCAATCCAATCGACAATAAAGAACTTCACTTTAACATCTTTGTTGTTTTTTTGATCTTGCAAATGAGAGTCTGCTGTTTTTGAAAGATGATTACCTTGATGATCCGGCTTCACTGCATCGCCATGGCTAAAATCCAGAAAGCAAAGCGGAGGAAATAACACGCACCACCAATTGGCGCCTTCCCCTTTTCCAAGAGTAATAACCAATGCGTCATAAGTACCGGCCGGATAGACATAACCGCCGTACATTTTCGTCGGAAACTTAGCCGGACCAAGTTTTACTGTGAAATTTTCATGCAAGTGCATGTCGTCCAATTGATGCTGCACCGTTGTATTGATATCATCCATATGCGAACGGATCACGTGCTTCGCTTGATCAAATGATTTCAAGTTTTTGACCCAACCGTTAATATTCGCATTAACAGCATCGCGAATTTGACGCTTAACCGCTTGATCATTGGCACTGTTGCTGTTCGCTAATATTCTAAGACGAATAGCTTTATCAGGAATTCTGACTGATTCATTTGCTTTTGATAGATTTTGCTCAAACTGCATAAACATAATAAATAGAATAAGAGAAAAAGTAATGATAAGTGCTAAACGATGTTTCATAACCATCCCGCCCCTTTCACAACATAGTGTTGACGGGATGATCACAAAACAAACATCAAAACGTTCAACAACAAGCGACACTTCTCGAATAGGGTTCGAGCTGAACGAGAAGCTGGCTATACTTCTTCGAATAGACTTTGCAGAAAGCACATTGCCGCTTCTCGGCATTTGCCAGACATAAAGGATAATGTTATTCAATAACCAGCAGCGGCTCCCATGCCTTTAACCCTTCTCTATAACCGCGAAAACCATTCTATCCTTCCCATTAATATCCTTCTGAACAGTTATTGAGCGAAGCTGGCTGCCAAAGGCTGACGCCGCCATTTCCGATAACACTTTTCCCTGTTCAGCGCCTATTTCAAAAGCAAGAATCAGTTTGGATGATACCGCCTGCGGAATTTGCCGAATAATTTTCCGGTAACAATCGAGACCGTCAGCGCCTCCCGACAATGCCAGAACAGGCTCATAGTCTTTAACAAGGCTGTCCAGCCCGACAAGCTCTTCATCGGCAATATACGGGGGGTTTGAAACAATAATATCAAAGGTTTGTTTCCCTAAAAACGGCTCAAGAAAACTGCCTTGTTCAAAATTAACGTTAGCGCCAAGCTTTGCTGCATTTTCTTTCGCAACAAATAATGCCTTTTGAGAGATATCAACTGCATAAACATCCAAATTGGGATTTTCCAGCGCGAGCGAGACAGCAATCGCCCCGCTTCCGGTTCCGATATCACATACTTTTAATGTTTTTCCTTTAGGAAACTCGGTGTCTGCCATTTTCAAGACACCTTGAACAAGCTCTTCCGTTTCCGGCCGAGGTATCAAGACATCCGGCGTCACTTTAAACTCCCGTCCGTAAAACCATTCAGAACCAATGATATATTGGACAGGAATGCCGGCAGCATGCTCATGGATTTTCTTCTCATACCATTGTTGATCTTCAAGCGATAAAGATTCCCTTATATTTATTAATAACTCGGTTCGGCTTATTCCTAACCGGCGGCAAAGCAAATATTCTCCCGCATTTTCGTCTCTATTGTGTTCTTTTAAAAAAGAAGAAGCCCAATTAAGGGCTTCATATATCTTCATTGTCATTGTGCTTCCGCCTGTTCAATTAACTTCGCTTGTTCATCAACGATTAATGCATCGATGATTTCATCAAGTTTGCCTTCAAGAATTTGATCAAGCTTTTGCAGCGTTAGACCAATCCGGTGATCGGTGACACGGCTTTGCGGGAAATTATAAGTGCGGATGCGTTCAGAACGGTCACCCGTTCCAACTGCTGATTTGCGGTGCGCCGCATATTCTTCCTGTGCTTCTTTTTGGAACTTATCGTATATTCTTGCCCGAAGCACTTTCATTGCTTTTTCTTTATTTTTGATCTGCGACTTCTCATCTTGGCATGAGACGACAATACCCGTCGGAACGTGTGTTAAGCGAACCGCTGACATCGTCGTGTTAACGCTTTGTCCGCCTGGTCCGCTCGAAGCAAATGTATCCACACGAATATCTTTTTCATTAATGTCAACTTCAACTTCTTCGGCTTCAGGGAGTACAGCAACTGTTGCCGTAGAGGTATGGATACGCCCGCCTGATTCTGTCTCCGGCACACGCTGTACGCGGTGGGCGCCGTTTTCATATTTAAGTTTGGAATATGCTCCCGTACCGTTAATCATAAATATAATTTCTTTGTAGCCGCCGACTTCATTTGGGCTTGCTTCGATAACTTCAGTCTTCCACCCTTGCGCTTCCGCATAGCGGGAATACATTTTGAACAGATCGCCCGCAAATAAAGCAGCTTCATCACCGCCGGCAGCGCCTCTGATTTCAACAATAACGTTTTTATCATCATTAGGGTCCTTAGGAATAAGCAATACCTTCAATTTCTCTTCTAAGCTTTCTTTTTCTTCCTCTAACTCGGCGATTTCTAATCTGACCATTTCCTTCATGTCGTTATCCAGCTTCTCTTCAAGCATTTCCTTTGCATCCTTCAGCTGGTCTTCGACGTCCTTATATCGGCGAAAGGTTTGCACCGTTTCCTCAAGGTCAGATTGTTCCTTCGAATATTCACGAAGTTTTTTTGTATCGCTAATGACATCCGGGTCAGATAATAGCTGGTTTAATTTTTCGTAACGGTCTTCAAGTGACTGTAAACGTTCAAGCACCGTCTTCACCTCATTTTCTTCCTATACCAATAAATACGTATTCAAATTTGAACAACCATTATAATATATTCATTATATTATAGGGTTTGCAGCCAGTCAAAGCTGCCTAAGTTGTTTATTTGCCATTTAAGTATTACACTCTTATAAAAGCGTTTTAATTCTGTAAAACTAAAGCGAAAGCGGGGAACAACATGCAATATGTCATCATCGGCGGAGATGCGGCAGGCATGAGCGCTGCTATGCAAATTATTCGACATGATCAACACGCAAAGGTAATCACCCTGGAAAAGGGCAATATCTACTCTTACAGCCAGTGCGGCCTCCCCTATTTGATCGGTCAAGATATCACGTCTTCTTCAAAACTGATTGCCCGTTCTATAGATACTTTTCGAAATAAATACGGGATTGATGCAAGATGCGGTTATGAAGTAACAGAAATAGATGCTGAAGCAAAACAGGTCAAAGGAAAAACAGTTGAACATCATAAACCCTTCAGTATTTCTTACGATAAGTTATTAATCGCAACCGGAGCCGACCCCGTGTTCCCAGATTGGAGCGGCAAACACTTTAAAGGGATTTATACTTTGAAAACAATATCTGACGCAGAAAAAATGATAAAAGGATTATCAAGGGATGTTCAGCACGCTGTGATTATTGGCGGGGGATATATCGGGCTCGAAGTTGCAGAAGCGTTTTATAAACGGAAACTTAAAGTTACAATGATCGACAGAGGTTCCCGGTTAATCAAAGTCTTCGATTCGGATATGTCTGAGCTGATTCATGAAGAGGCAGCAAATAAGGGGATAAAAATTATTTTAAACGAAGAAGTCCAAGAATTTAAAGGCGATGAGTTTGTCCAAGCTGTTGAAACAGATAAAGGATCATATAAAGCGGACATTGCCGTCGCCGCCGCCGGCATTGCGCCAAACACATCTTTCCTTGAACATACACCTGTTGAACTGGGCATTAAGAATGCTATTAAAGTCAATGAATATATGGAAACAAGCGCAGAAAATATCTATGCTGCCGGTGATTGCGCGCTTCAATACCACCGGCTAAAAAAGGCCTACGATTACATACCGCTCGGCACAAACGCTAATAAAATGGGGCGCATCGCCGGAATGAATATGATTGGCGAAAGACGGCCGTTTGCAGGCATTACAGGAACATCTATCATTAAATTTATTGATCTGGAACTTGGCAGAAGCGGCTTAACAGAAGAAGATGCCGCCAAGCTCGGATACGATTTTGAGGCCGTTAAAATTAAATCGACAGATATCGCCGGATACTTCCCGGGAAAGACACCATTATGGGTTAAACTTATTGCGGAAAAAGGCACTAAAAAATTGCTCGGAGGCCAAGTTATCGGAAGAAACGGCGCGGCCAAACGGACAGATGTCATTGCAGCAGCATTATACAGCGGTCTGACAATCACTGATTTAGAGAATTTAGATCTTTCTTATGCTCCGCCGTTTAACAGCGTCTGGGATCCTATACAGCAAGCGGCGAGGCGATTTAAGTAAGGATTTCTATCAAAAGGAAAAACTCGCCAATCGGCGAGTTTCTCTTATACCATTTCTTCTGCCAGCTTATTTCTTTTGGATTGGGGCTTTCCCGGCACTTCATGACAATGCCTGCACCTTGCTTCATATGATTCAGAGGCACCGACTAGAATAACTGGATCATGATAAGATGCCGGCTGATGATTAATCAAACGTTGTGTACGGCTTGCAGGCGATCCGCAAACCATACAAATAGCATTTAATTTAGTCACTGTTTCGCTGGCTGCCATTAATTCCGGGACAGCGCCAAACGGCTCTCCTTTAAAATCGAGATCCAAACCTGCGACAATAACCCGAACACCGCTGTCAGCCAACTTTCCGCAAACATCAACAATACCCTCATCAAAAAATTGGACTTCATCAATAGCAACGACCTGAGTATCTTTTTCTACCCTGGAGAAAATCTCTTCAGACGTGCTTGCCGGAAGGGCTTTTACAGAATTGCCAGTATGCGAGACAACTGCCTCCTCAGCATAGCGATTGTCTATAGCAGGCTTAAATACCTGGATTTTCAGCTTACCAAAACTGGCACGGCGCACGCGGCGAATCAGTTCTTCCGACTTTCCGGAAAACATGCTTCCGCAAATACATTCAATCCAGCCCGTTTGATTTGTCAATTGCATGACAAGCATCCTTTCTTACATAACACTCCGTAAGTATAAGTTAAAAAAAATGACATGTAGCTGTTAACAAAGATTAAGTATATGAAAAAACAGGCAAGAAAAGAGCTTGCCTGTATGAATGACAAAAATTATTTAAGGTTATATTTCTTCTTAAAGCGATCAACACGTCCGCCTTTATCAGCAAATTTCTGACGGCCAGTGTAGAAAGGATGGCATTCAGAACAAATTTCTACGCGTAGCGGACCTTCTTTCACGGAACCACTTTCAAATTCATTACCGCAAGAACATTTTACAGTAACTTTATGATATTCAGGATGGATTCCTTGCTTCATTCTACTCATCTCCTTTTCGCCCTGATTTTATCTCAAACCAGAGTTTAATCACAACTAGCATCTAGTATAACAAGATCATTGCCTGTTTTCAAGGGGATACCAAAAAGTGTCTAAAAACCCTTGTTTTCGTCTCAATGATATCCCTGACAAAGATTTAAAATTATAACCCGCTCAAAAAAATGTAATGATTATTTTAGAGCGCCGCTTTTTTCCTTATCAAATAAGGCAAAAAACTCTTCATTAGACTTCGTTTGCTTGATTCGTTTATAAAAATGTTCAACAAAATCAGCCGAATCATCCATTGTTTTTCTCATCACCCAGAGCTTATCAAGGTGATTTTTGTCAATAAGCATTTCTTCTTTTCTTGTCCCGGATCTGCGGATATCGATCGCAGGGAAGATGCGGCGCTCAGCTAAGCGTCGGTCAAGGTGCAGCTCCATATTGCCTGTCCCTTTAAATTCTTCATAAATAACATCATCCATACGGGACCCTGTATCTACCAATGCGGTGGCCAGTATTGTTAAACTGCCCCCTTCTTCAATATTTCGAGCTGCTCCAAAGAAACGCTTCGGACGATGAAAAGCGGCCGGATCAATCCCGCCGGACAGCGTTCTTCCGCTCGGCGGAATAACTAAATTATAAGCACGCGCCAATCGAGTAATACTATCCATTAGAATAACAACATCTTTTTTATGCTCAACTAAACGCATGGCTCGCTCTAAAACTAATTCTGATACTTTTATGTGATTTTCGGGAACTTCATCGAATGTTGAGCTGACGACATCACCTTTGACTGAACGTTCAATGTCAGTAACTTCTTCCGGACGTTCATCAACAAGCAAGACGATGAGCTCCGCATCAGGATGGTTGGTTGAAATGCTGTTGGCTATTTGTTTCAAAAGCATTGTCTTGCCTGCCTTAGGTGGTGCCACAATCAAACCGCGCTGACCATATCCTACAGGTGAGATCATATCTATAATCCGAGTCGAAATGCTTTTTTCATCTGTTTCTAAAACCATCTTCTTTTCCGGATATAGAGGCGTTAGTGCCGGGAAATGAACCCGTTCTTTTGATGTATCAGGATCTTCTCCATTAACCGCTTCCACATGAAGCAATCCGTAATAACGTTCATTCTCCTTCGGGGGACGAACCTTTCCGGAAACTTTATCACCGTTTCTTAAATCGAACCTTCTGATTTGCGAAGCAGAAATGTAAATATCTTCTGAACTCGGCGAATAATTAATCGGTCTTAAAAAACCAAATCCTTCAGACGGGATAATCTCTAAAATACCTTCCATAAATGAAAAACCGTCTTGTTCAGCGCGCGCTTTCAAAATCGCAAATATAAGTTCCCGTTTTGTAAGCTTACTGTAATAAGAAATTTTATAATTGCGTGCAAGCTCATATAAATCTTTAAGTTTCATATTTTCTAATTCTGCTAATGTTACTCCCATTATGACACCACACTTCACTGATTTTAAAGAAAACTTGGCTGGTGCCAAGCCTTAAATGCACAGGCAGCTGCCAAGAACTTTAGAGTATCATGGCTCACTCTGTTCCGCGCAGTCTCCCTTTTGCTACGACTTTATACTATCTTCCTTGTCTTAGCGGCTGCACTGAGCCTGCTTCTTATGTTGCCAAGATATATTTTCTGATAGTATAAAAACTAAAAATGAATGAACGGCACATGAAGGACTCTTTCAAAAGGAAAGGAAGAGATTAAGGAGCTGTATAAAGAAAGTCCATTGAATTACTCATTATTCTTACCACATCTTTAAGTTTTAATCAAATCGGGTAATATTCCAAATAGATTATTTATATGCGGGACTTATTATACTCTTGTTCAATTATAATTTCAATAAGGCACCAGCTAATGCTAGTGCCTTTTATTCAGGAAAAATAACCCAAATTAATCTTCTTTTATAACTAAATGAGGCTTTTTGATCAAACTGTGCGAACCTTTTATAAATCGTACTGTTCCCGATTTCGCGCGCATAACAAGCGAATGCGTTGTTCCCCTTGCCCCATGAATCCGGGCGCCTTTTAACAACTCGCCGTCTGTGACGCCTGTGGCCGCAAATATCGCATCATCTCCGCGCACAAGGTCATCCATGCGAAGCACTTGATTCGGATCCTCAATGCCCATCTTCTTGCAGCGTTCTCTTTCCTCATCGTTTTGAGGCAATAGACGGCCCTGTATTTCCCCGCCTAAACATTTTAAAGCAACGGCTGCGATCACGCCTTCCGGAGCACCGCCAGCACCGAACAAAATATCAACGCCTGTATCATCAAAGCCGGTATTAATGGCAGCTGCCACATCACCTTCCGGAATTAATTTAATTCTGGCGCCGGCTTCACGTATTTCATGAATAATGCGGGCATGGCGTTCACGGTCAAGAACAGTAGCCACGACATCTTCAATGTCCTTATTCTTAGCCTTTGCAACGGCTTTCAAATTATCGATGATAGGAGCATTGATGTCAACTTGCCCGACAGCCTCACGCCCAACAGCCAATTTATCCATATACATATCCGGTGCATGCAAAAGATTGCCCTGTTCAGCAACAGCAAGAACTGCAAGCGCATTCCAAGTACCGGCCGCGACTATATTAGTGCCTTCTAATGGATCAACGGCAACGTCTACTTTCGGCCCGACGCCGGTTCCCAGCTTTTCGCCGATATACAGCATCGGTGCATTGTCCATTTCTCCTTCGCCAATAACAACAGTCCCTTGCATGGGAACGGTGTCAAATACATTGCGCATGGCGGTAGTTGCCGCATTGTCAGCTTCTTCTTTCTTTCCTCTCCCCATCCAACTCGCGGAGGCTAACGCAGCAGCTTCAGTTACTCTTACAAGTTCCATCGAAAGACTTCTTTCCACAAAAGTCACCCCTTGTTATAACCACAACCTATAAAATGGTGTCCGGTTTATCCTCTTTTTTGTACAAATGCTGTATCTCTTATGCTATTTCAAATGAAAATCAGACTCGCTGACGAGTTTGCATCGGTTAAGCCAGAAAATATAAGCCGGCGCTAAAGCAGCATTTAAACACGGAAAAGTTTCTTTGCAGCTTTAGCTGAAACGCTGACGCCTCTTCAAATATGTTGCAGAGGATGCATTCCCCCAGGTTTGCGCCAGCCAAGGTTTCTTTAACTGCTGGCTTTTATTTCTTCAATTTCATGAAGATCCAGGTCTTCGCGCCATATGTTAGCACCTATTCCCTGCAATTTTTCTACCAGTTGGCTGTACCCGCGATCTATGTGATCAACGCCAAGCACTTCTGTAATTCCATTGGCCATTAAGCCAGCTACAACAAGCGAAGCGCCGGCTCTTAAATCGGTTGCTTTCACCTTGGCTCCTTGTAATCCTGTCGGTCCAGTAATAATTGAGGATCTGCCTTCCACCTTCATTTCAGCGCTCATCCGCCTTAATTCGTCGATATGCTTAAATCTCGAACCATAAATAGTGTCTGTTACAATGCTTGTTCCCTTAGCCTGTGTAAGCAAACTGGTCAGAGGCTGTTGCAAATCCGTTGGAAAGCCAGGATATACGAGGGTTTTAATGTCAACGCTCTTTAATTCATTTACTTGACGCGAAACCGCAATCTGGTCATCATAAATATCGACTGTTATGCCCATCTCTCTGAGCTTGGCAGTTAATGATTCTAAATGCCGCGGAATCACATTATCAATAAGAACACGGTCGCCCATTGCCGCAGCCACAATCATATATGTACCAGCTTCGATACGATCAGGAATAATTGAATGGCGACAACCATGCAGCTCATCAACACCGTCAATACGGATCACATCTGTTCCTGCACCTTTAATTTTTGCACCCATACTTGACAGGAGTGTAGCTACATCAATAATTTCTGGTTCTTTTGCCGCATTTTCAATAATTGTCCGCCCTTTAGCCCTGACCGCAGCCAGCATGATATTAATTGTTGCACCAACACTGACAACGTCTAAATAAATCCGCGCACCTCTTAATTCCTTTGCACGCAAGTAAATAGCTCCCTGTTCATTGGTTACAGAAGCTCCCAGCGCCTCAAATCCCTTTATATGCTGATCAATGGGGCGCGGGCCAAGGTTGCATCCTCCCGGCAAACCAATGACAGCCTTTTTGAAACGCCCGAGCATAGCTCCCATTAAATAATATGAAGCGCGCAGTTTCTTAACAGGACCATTGGGCAATGGCATATCAATCATTTGAGAAGGATCAATAGTTAATGTATGTCCTTCATACACTACTTTACCGCCTATTTCTTTTAAAAGCTCACAAAGAGTACGGACATCGGAAATGTTTGGAAGTTGTTCGATTGTCACCGTTGAATTCGCAAGTATGGCAGCAGGTATTAACGCAACAGCACTATTTTTGGCACCGCTTACTTGGATGGTTCCCTTGAGACGATGACCGCCTTCAATCATTAATTTCTCCATGATAAACTCCTTTTCCGTGTCAGTCTATTTGACCAGATTTTCATTACACTAATTATTATGGACCGATTTTTATTCTAACATGTAAATTCAAATAATTTAAGATGTTAGATAAATAAAAAAAATGCAGGGCACCTCTAAAAAGAGGTGCACTACTACTACTATCTTTATCGATTTTGATATTTTTCCCAGTCAGCTAAGAAGTCGCTTAGCCCTTTATCGGTTAATGGGTGTTTCATCATTTGCATAAATACTTTATGCGGAATGGTTGCAATGTGTGCGCCTGCTTCTGCAGCTTCTGTGACGTGCATAGTATGGCGGATAGAAGCAGCAATGATTTCTGTATCAAGTCCATGGATATCAAACAGTTCAGCAATTTGTGCAATAAGCTCTATGCCATTTTGTCCAATATCATCTAAGCGGCCGACAAACGGCGATACATAAGTTGCGCCGGCGCGGGCTGCAAGCAATGCTTGGTTAGCTGAAAAGATCAGCGTAACATTTGTTTTAATACCTTCTTTGGCAAAAGCATGGACAGCTTTAAGGCCTTCTTGAGTCATCGGTACTTTAACAGTAATATTTGGTGCGATGGCTGCAAGCTTTTTGCCTTCTTCAATCATGTCTTCAGCTTTAGTTGATACAACTTCGGCACTGACAGAGCCTTTTACAATTGAAGTGATTTCACGAAGACGATCATGAAAATCAACACCCTCTTTGGCAACAAGAGAAGGGTTAGTCGTCACACCAGAAAGAACACCTAAATCGTTAATTTCACGGATTTGGTCAATATTTGCCGTATCTATAAAGAATTTCACTATCATTGCCCCCTGGTAAATTTAGTTCATATCAATCCATAAGAGAATCATATTCTTTTTTATGGTTCTCAAATTCATTGGATTTCATGTAGCAGAAAGATTAAAAATCGATAACATATAGCGGACGCTTGGGCATTCGCTATAATGTATCGATTTTTTATTTAAGTTCCGGAAAGGCCGCGGTCAAAAAGTCTGGGTAACAGATGCTGACAAAACGAGTTTATTTCAGTTTGTTTCCATAAGCAGATTTCTTCCGCTGGAACATCTTGCTGCGCTTCACACTTTTTGAAACCTTGTGATTTTATGCTTTGCCGGATGAGCCGAATTCACGCATCTTGCCGATAACTGTTTCTTTAATAGCATCGCGGGCCGGCCCTAGATATTTTCTTGGGTCATATAAATCTGGTTTTTCATTAAGCACTTGTCTTACTGCTTTTGTAGATGCAATTTGGTTTTCAGTATTTACATTAATTTTTGCGTGGCCAAGTGAAATAGCCTTTTTAATATCTTTTGTAGGAATACCTGTACCGCCGTGTAGAACAAGCGGAATACCTACGAGGTTGTTGATTTCTTCCATGCGCTCGAAACCTAGGTTAGGTTCGCCTTTATACGGTCCGTGAACAGAACCCAGCGCAGGAGCAAAACAATCAACGCCAGTTTCTTTAACAAGCTTTTCGCATTCTGATGGAATAGCATATGCTGCTTCTGCATCTTCAACAACAAGATCATCTTCTTGTCCGCCGATGCGGCCGAGTTCAGCTTCAACAGATACGCCTACTGCATGAGCAGCGTCGACAACTTTCTTAGTATAGGCAATATTTTCCTCAAGCGGATAATGTGAACCGTCGAACATCACAGATGTAAATCCTGCATTAATGGCTTGCATACATTTTTCGAAAGATGAACCGTGATCGAGGTGAATGGCTACAGGAACAGAAATATTAAATTCCTCCATTAGCGCTTTAACCATTGCAACAGTCACTTTAAAACCGCCCATGTATCTTGCAGCGCCCTCGGAAACACCTAAAATAACTGGTGACTTCTCTTCCTCAGCAGCTTGAAGAATCGCTTGAGTAAACTCCAAGTTATTGATATTAAATTGACCTACTGCATACTTTTCGGCTTTCGCCTTTTCAAGCATTTCTTTCATTGAAACTAAAGGCATATGTAACCCTCCTTTATATTTACAAACTTCTTTCAACTGTCAGCTGCAACCTGCTGTCAGTTAAAAGAAGAGGCACAGGAACAATAATTATTGTTTCGCTCCTTCGACTCAACATGTATAGCATACCATAAAATCGGGTTAAAAATAATCTCATATGCTCCTTTTATAATGGTAATTCTTTTTGAACCGCTTTCAATACATCATCGATATCAAACGGTTTTGCAAAGTGTGTAATAGCACCGTTATCAATGGCTTCTTGGATCATATCAAGTTCTCCGTAAGCTGTCATAATAATAACTTTGATGCCGCTGTTTTTGGCTTTAATTCTTTTAAGTATTTCCAGCCCATCCATTCCTGGTATTTTCATATCGAGAATAACAAGCTTTGGTTCTTCTTTTTCTACAATGTCTAAAGCTTGAACGCCATTGCCGGCCGTATATGTTTTATAGCCTTCTTTTTGAAAAATTTCATTCAGCAAAATCCGAATGCCAAATTGATCATCAACGATTAAAATTTTACTATTTTCTGCACCAACCATTTGTATTTCTCCCCACCTTGGTTTTTAAAATGATCATCTATTATATGTATAAAAATGACAAACTAAGCCAAAAGCCACTACACGGTTAATTCGCTTCTCATTTAAAATCTCCTGCTCCTGCGCGAAGAAATTCAGAGAAGCTTTACAAAGCTCGTCGCAAAAAAAGGCGGGTGCTCCTGCGCCGCTGCTTATTCTGAGAAGCGTGGCCGGTTCTCGTCGCAGATCGCAGTATTTTCGTGAAGCCCTGCTCGGTGCTCCTGCGCGGAGAATGTTTAAAGTCTATCATTATGATGATGAACCATTTTTAAGACGATCGAACAAAAATGAACCATCCGCCGTTCTTACAAAATCAGGGCTGATAACCTATAATAAAGTCGAAAGGGGTTTTAACGATGTTGAAAATTTTCACTACACAATTATTGGGCGTCTTTAATGATATACAAAAGAATAATGAAAACGACATTGAAGACAGTGCACGGCTGCTTGCCCAGGCTGTCATTTCAGATGGAAAAATTATTGTCCATGGTTTAGGCTCTTATCAATCAGTGGCTGTCGAAGCGGTTGAAGGCGAAAACAAGCTGCCTAAAGCCGAATACCTTAAAAATCAAGATATAGAACCCATGGATGCTGTTTTAATTGCTGCAAATGAAAACAATCAAGAAGAAGCTTTGTCGCTTGCCAGAGAATTAAAAAATAAGGGCTGCCCGGTCATAGGCATTTTTGAAAATGCGGGGGAAAACGGTTATGAATATGTAGATATTGTCATTCAAACCGGCAAAAATAGGCCTATTGTACCATTGAATGACGACAAAAAAATAGGGAAACCGTCCTCAATGGCCTCCCTATACGCCTATTTAGCTGTTTATCTTACAACGATAGACATGCTTGATGAACAAGAGCTTTACTAAACATGTAAAAAATTTAGGTTTTTTAAAGGGATTTAGGGAATCGAGGGGGAATTATACTATTGAGGAATGGGTCTTTCCTCACAGGCTTCCCTATTCTCCCAAATAGGACATAATCCTCAACAATATTCCCCTGCATCATGCTTTTTCCCATTCATAATATGGTTTAAACCTCAAATTCCCCTAAGAAACCCTTTTAATGATTCATTGCTGCTCCAACAAACCCTCTGAACAGCGGTTCTGGACGAGTTGGACGCGACTTAAACTCTGGGTGGAATTGGGAAGCCACAAACCAAGGATGATCTTTAATTTCAATAGTTTCTACTAAACGATCATCAGGGCTCAAGCCGGAAAAGACGAAACCTTTTTCCTCCATCGCTTCCCTGTATTCATTATTAAATTCATAACGGTGGCGGTGCCGCTCATAAATGACAGGCTCCTGGTAAGCTTCATAAGCTTTGGTGCCTTCCTTGACTTTGCATGGATAAAGGCCTAGACGCAGCGTTCCGCCCATATCTTCAACTTCCGTTTGTTCCGGAAGCAGATCGATAATCGGATATGGCGTAGAAGGGTTGATTTCTGATGAATGAGCGCCTTCCAACCCTAGAACATGACGCGCAAATTCAACAGATGCCAGCTGCATGCCCAGACATATGCCTAGAAACGGCACACGGTTCTCACGCGCATATTTAATAGCCGTAATCTTTCCTTCAATACCGCGGTCTCCAAATCCGCCCGGCACTAATATACCATTGACATCCGACAGCTGCTCTTCAGCATTTTTATCATTAAGATGCTCTGAATTAATCCATTTAATATCAATATCGGCATCATATTCATAGCCGGCATGCCGCAATGCTTCAACAACTGACAAATAGGCATCTTGAAGTTCAACATATTTTCCGACCAAGCCAATTTTCACTGACTTTTTAAGGTTCAGCACTTTGTCTACCAGCTTATTCCATTCACTCATATCCGCTTGCGCACATTTAAGTTTTAAATGCTTGCATACAATGTCGTCAAGATTTTGCTCTTGAAGATCAAGCGGAACTTGATATAATGTGTCAGCATCTCTCGCTTCGATTACCGCTTTTTCATCAATATCACAGAACAAAGCGATCTTGCTTTTCATTTCTTGAGAAACAGGCACTTCTGTTCTTACCACAATGACGTTTGGCTGTATGCCAAGGCTGCGCAATTCCTTAACGCTGTGCTGCGTCGGCTTGGTTTTCATTTCGCCTGCAGCTTTTAGGTAAGGGATTAATGTACAGTGGATATACATAACATTTTCAATGCCAACATCGCTCTTAATCTGACGAATAGCCTCTAGAAAAGGCAAACTTTCAATGTCGCCAACTGTTCCGCCAATTTCAGTGATAACCACATCGGCATGAGTTTCTCTTGCAGCTCTGAAAACTCGTTCTTTGATTTCGTTTGTTATATGCGGAATAACTTGGACAGTTCCGCCTAGATAATCACCGCGGCGTTCTTTCTTCAAAACAGTTGAATATATCTTTCCTGTTGTGACATTGCTGTTCTTATTTAGATTAATATCAATAAAGCGTTCATAATGGCCCAAATCTAAGTCTGTTTCAGCGCCATCGTCAGTTACAAACACTTCACCATGCTGGTAAGGACTCATAGTGCCCGGGTCAACATTAATATACGGATCGAATTTTTGAATTGTTACTTTAACGCCTCTATTTTTTAACAAACGGCCCAATGAAGCCGCAGTAATACCTTTACCAAGTGATGACACAACACCGCCGGTAACAAAAATATACTTTGCCAAGACCATTCATCCCCTTTTTGCTTTATTATGCTCAAAAAATGACCATATAAAAAAAACAAAAGCAGACACCCGCTCCCTATAGTTGAGAGGGCCTGCTTTCGTTTATAAAGATTGTTTTCTTTCGTCCTATAATTTAATAGCCCAAAAGTGATTTTACCAAAGTATGCGGGATGAGGCAACTACCTTTTTATACTATTTGCCTTCTTCCTCATTGTCCTCTGCATAGTCTTCATCTTCGTCTTCAACTAAATCATGATCTACATCTTTATCGTCATCATCATCGTCGTAATCTGCGTATTCATCAAAATCTTCTTCATCAAAATCTTCTTCATCAAAATCTTCGTCTATTTCATCAAGGTCTTCATCGAGTACATCATAATCATCGAAGTCATCGTCTTCTTGTTTTTTCTTTTTCTTTTTAGAAGTCAGGTGCAGCGCTACATCTTCACGCTGTTCAATCGGATACCAGCTTGTTAAACCCCAGGAATTTTCTCCGATGTTAAGAAAACGCCCGTCAAGGTTCATATCTGTAAAAAGCCTTGCAAGCGCTTCTACCCTTTCTTCATCTGAAAGTTCGTTTCCAACGATTTGGTCAGCTAATTCATAGAAGTTTCTTGGCTGTTTAGCTTCTTCTAAGATATCGTAAACTCTTTCTATCATTGGCTTATCATGAGACAGTTGTTGCTCCGTCATAAGAATTAACACCCTTTCCGTCCGTTAGCTAAGAAGATGTTCAAAAAGCCCTTTTGAACATGCCCTTGTACATATCAACCATTATAAACAAAAAACGAGCGAGTATGCTACATTTTAGAAAAAATAAAGAAAAATAGCGGACCTCGTTTATTAGGAACGAAGCCGCCTCATTTTAATTCCATCTATCTCTTACATATTCCGGCGATATTTTCCTCCAACTTCATATAAAGCTTGCGTGATTTGTCCAAGACTTGCAACTTTGACAGTTTCCATTAGTTCGGCAAAAATATTGCCTCCTTCAAGTGCCGTTGTTTTTAATTTTTCAATGCCTTGTTCCGCTTCGGATTCATGAGCCTTTTGGAAGGCA
The DNA here is from genome assembly GCF_016908855.1 of Scopulibacillus daqui. Taxonomy (GTDB): domain Bacteria; phylum Bacillota; class Bacilli; order Bacillales; family Sporolactobacillaceae; genus Scopulibacillus_A; species Scopulibacillus_A daqui. Next base: position 37,277 of record NZ_JAFBER010000008.1, read on the forward strand.
TTAAGATTTTTAATTTGCTGTTCTTTCTCTTCCTTTGTTGCCCTGGCCAGTGTAAGTTCCAATTCTTTCTCTTCTTCTTTGTTAGGATTTAGATACGTATTCACACCGATAATTGGAAGTTCGCCGGAATGTTTTTTCATTTCATATAGCATTGATTCGTCCTGAATTTTCCCTCGCTGATATTGAACTTCCATTGCGCCTAGAACGCCGCCGCGTGCATTGATTCGTTCAAATTCGCTGAGAACAGCTTCTTCGACAAGATCAGTCAGCTCTTCTATTATAAATGACCCTTGCAAGGAATTTTCATTTTTGGCTAAACCAAGTTCTTTAGTAATAATCATTTGGATGGCCATTGCCCTTCGGACTGATTCTTCTGATGGCGTTGTTATCGCTTCATCATAAGAATTGGTATGAAGCGAGTTGCAATTATCGTAAATGGCCATAAGCGCTTGAAGTGTCGTTCTAATATCATTAAAGTCAATTTCTTGAGCATGAAGCGACCGTCCTGATGTTTGGATGTGATATTTTAACTTTTGACTCCGTTCATTTGCTCCGTATTTTCGGCGCATTACCGTTGACCAAACGCGCCTTGCAACGCGGCCGATCACTGAATACTCTGGATCAAGGCCGTTCGAGAAGAAAAAGGATAAATTATGGGCAAAGTCATCAATATGCATGCCGCGGCTAAGATAATATTCTACATAAGTAAATCCGTTAGCTAATGTGAAAGCCAGCTGTGAAATAGGATTAGCACCCGCCTCAGCAATATGATAGCCGGAAATTGATACAGAATAATAATTTCTTACACGGTTATCGATAAAATATTGCTGAATATCGCCCATCATGCGCAAAGCAAATTCAGTAGAGAAAATACAAGTGTTTTGCCCTTGGTCTTCTTTAAGAATATCCGCTTGCACCGTACCGCGAACTGTTGATAACGTGCGTGCCTTAATCTCTTCGGCTTCTGTCTGGTTAGGTTTGCGGCCGTTTTCTTCTTCAAATCGTTTCAGCTGCTGGTCGATCGCAGTGTTCATAAACATAGCAAGGATGATCGGGGCAGGGCCGTTAATAGTCATCGATACCGATGTTGACGGTGCGCACAAATCAAAACCGTCATAAAGCTTTTTCATATCATCAAGGGTACAAACACTGACACCGCTCTCGCCGATTTTGCCGTAGATGTCCGGCCGGCGGTCAGGGTCCTCACCATATAACGTCACAGAATCAAAGGCAGTACTCAGCCGTTTGGCATCATCATCTTTTGATAAATAATGAAATCTTTTATTCGTTCTTTCCGGTGTGCCTTCACCCGCAAATTGCCTTTTTGGATCCTCGCCCTTTCGCTTGAATGGAAAGACCCCGGCAGTGAATGGAAATGATCCTGGGACATTTTCCTTGTAAACCCATTTTAGAATTTCGCCCCAGTCCTCATATTTTGGTAAAACGACTTTAGGAATATCTAACCCTGACAAGCTTTTTGTTGTTATTTCAGTAACGACTTCCTTGCCGCGAATGATAGATGTGAAAGTCTTACCGGCGTATTTTTTTCTTAGATCATCCCATCCGGCTAATATTTTCCTTGATTCAGGATGAAGTTTTTCAAGCCATTTCTGTTTTAGGCTTTCCATCTGTTCGATGGCATTGATATCTGCCTGCTCTTCTCCCAAAACTTTGATAGTTCCGTCAATTTGAAAGGCACGCCGAGCAATGTTTACCTGTTCTTTTACAAATTGATGATAGTCTCTGACCGTTCTGACAATGTCGTACAAATATTGCGACCGTTCTGGAGGAATAATCACACTTTGCTGCTTAACCGTTAAATCCGTTGTCTTTGGGACGGGCAGTTCGAGCTGGCATTTGTCATTGATCGTTTCCATAAGAGCCCGGAACAGCCGATTGGTCCCGTAGTCATTAAATTGGCTGGCGATTGTACCGTACACTGGCATATCCTCTAACGGAGAATTAAACAGCATATGGCTTCTTTGGTATTGCTTTCTTACGTCACGCAAGGCATCTTCGGAGCCTTTGCGGTCAAATTTGTTGATGACGATTAAGTCAGCATAATCGATCATATCAATTTTCTCTAATTGTGAAGGGGCGCCGTATTCACTGGTCATCACGTACATTGATACGTTTGAAATCTCGGTAATTTCCGCATCGCCTTGGCCAATCCCGCTCGTTTCAACAATAATCAAATCAAACGGGGCTGCTTTTACGATTTCAAGGGCATCCTGCGTCGCTGCGGACAGCTCAGATTTCGAATGTCTTGTTGCAAGCGAGCGCATATAAATATTCGGATGATGGATAGCGTTCATTCTGATTCTATCCCCTAACAGTGCGCCGCCGGTTTTTTGTTTGGTCGGGTCGACGGAAAGAATAGCAATCTTCTTATCAGGGTACTGGTTAATAAACCTTCTCACTAACTCATCAGTCAAGGAGCTTTTACCTGCGCCCCCGGTTCCCGTAATGCCAAGCACGGGCGGCGCTTGCCGGGTGTCTTTAAATGGTGAAGATAATTTAATCTCATCAAGCGCTGCAGATATTTCTTGAGAAGTCTTAACACCGTTCTCGGCAACGGTAATTAATCTAGCAATCGACATAAAATCGCCTTTTTGGGCCAGTTCAATCTCATTATTCAAAGACGTGACCGTTGGAAAATCACACTCTTCGAGCATGATATTAATCATGCCTTGCAGACCGTATTTTGCGCCGTCATCCGGCGAGAAAATCCTTGAAATCCCGTAATCATGCAGCTCTTTTATTTCCTTGGGAATAATGACACCGCCTCCGCCGCCGTATATGCGAATATGGGAAGCGCCTTTTTCCTGCAGCAAATCATACATATACTTGAAATATTCAATATGACCGCCCTGATAGCTGGAAATAGCAATGCCTTGGACATCTTCTTGAATGGCCGCTTGAACCACTTCCTCAACAGACCGGTTGTGGCCAAGATGAATGACTTCGGCACCGCTTGATTGCAAAATCCTTCTCATGATATTAATTGCAGCATCGTGTCCGTCAAACAAACTTGATGCCGTCACAAAGCGAACGTGATTTTTCGGTTTATAGACCTGTACTTCCGACATGGTTATTCTTCTCCCCTTCTATAGAGAATGGATGCTTTTCAATATGGCTTAATCCGAATAACAACACTTTGATTTGCATATCTTGGAATTCCGTGATTGAATAGTCCTTTTTGAATGCCCAGCGGCGGAATGCCCACATTTGACATTGAACGAGAATATGATGAGCATACAATTTAATTTCTTTATCCGTTAGCTTCAGCTGCCCGGAACTGATGCAAAATTTAAGAATATCTTCGAATATAGCCGCCATCTCTAATTCTTTATTTAAGACATAAGGCAATGCGTCGCGTGTTAATGATTTTACTTCTTGATACATAATAAGAATTTCATCTTGCATATCATTGACGACCGCAACAAAAGTCGCTATAGCGTCACGCAGACATTGGAGCCCGTCGCCGGTTAAATCAACGTTTTCTTTCAGCCGGGTGCTGACTTGCTCATAAATGTAATCACAGACAAGGTAAAGGACATCTTCCTTAGAGCGAATATACTCATACAGCGTTCCAATGCTGAACCCGCAAGCCTTAGCAATTTCCCTTGTCGTCATTTTATGAAATCCTTTTTCAGTAATGAGCTTGACGGCTGCCTTAATAAGCTGTTTACGCCGTTTTTGGATAAGCTCCTCGCTTTTCACAGATGTTGCTACACTTTTCTTTTCTTCCATCACGTCCCCCTTAAAATGGGTCTGCCCCCGTGAAATTGTGGATAAAGTGAATAATGGGGATTACTTAGACGCCAGACAGGAACTGATCCCCTTAATTTTTTAATAAATACCTTGAGATAACCAGTCTTTGAATTTCATTAGTGCCTTCATAGATTTGGGTAATTTTCGCATCGCGCATATAACGCTCGACAGGATAATCTTTCGTATAGCCATAGCCGCCGAATACTTGGACCGCATCAGTTGTGACTTGCATTGCTGTGTCTCCAGCGAAAAGTTTCGATATTGCCGACGCCTTCCCGTACGGTTGTCCTGCTCCCTCCAGCCATGCCGCTTGATAGGTTAACAGACGAGCAGCTTCTACTTTTGTTGCCATATCGGCGAGTTTGAAGCTAATACCTTGATAGCGTCCGATTGGCTTTCCGAATTGCTCACGTTCTTTTGCATAGTTGACCGCCGCATCAAGCGCCCCTTGAGCAATTCCAACCGCTTGGGCAGCGATGCCGTTGCGGCCGCCGTCCAGAGTCATCATCGCAATCTTGAACCCTTCCCCCTCTTTGCCGAGAAGGTTGTCTTTTGGCACCCAGCAATTCTCAAAAATTAATTCTAATGTCGGCGATGATCGAATGCCTAATTTTTTCTCCTTTTTGCCAAAAGAAAAACCTGGTGTTCCTTTTTCAACAATAAAGGCACTTGCTCCTTTATGCTTCAATTCAGGATCTGTCAAGGCAAAGACGATGTAAATTTCTGCTTCGCCGCCGTTTGTTGTAAAAATTTTCGTGCCATTCAAGATATAACCGCCGCCGTCTTTTCTTGCTGTCGTTTTCATTGCACCGGCATCTGAGCCGGATGAAGGTTCTGTTAAACCATAGGCACCTATTTTCTCGCCTTGCGCTAACGGCTTAAGATATTTTTGCTTTTGCTCTTCTGTGCCGAATTTGTACAGCGGCCAGCTTGCGAGCGACGTATGTGCAGACAGTGTTACGCCTGTAGAAGCACAAACCCGCGACAGTTCCTCTACCGCTATGACATAGCTCAAATAGTCCGAGCCAATGCCGCCATAGGCTTCAGGCCAAGGTATTCCCGTTAAACCTAATTCAGCCATTTTGTTAAAAATGCTTCGATCAAAGCGTTCCTCTTCATCACGTTCAGCAGCCGTCGGTTCTACCTCCTTTTTAGCAAAATCCCGCACCATTTTCCTAAGCATTTCGTGTTCTTCCGTAAGTTGAAAATTCATATATTGTTCCACCTTCCAGATGTTATCCACAGTTTTTAGGCCTGATCCCAGAAACTGTGGATAAATTAGCTTAATAATTGCTTGCTGATGACTAGATGTTGAATTTCACTTGTTCCTTCATAAATTTCGGTGACTTTGGCATCGCGAAAGTATCGTTCTACCGGATAATCCTTTGTATAACCGTAGCCTCCGAATATTTGCACAGCTTCGATAGCCGTTTGAACAGCCGTTCGGGAGGCGAACAGTTTGGCCATCGATGCTTCTTTGCGGCAAGGCTTCCCGGTTTGAACGAGGTATGACGCTTGGTAGACTAATAGTTTGGCAGCTTCAATATTTGCTGCCATATCAGCGAGTTTAAAGCCGATCGCTTGCTGTTTTCCGATTGATTGGCCAAATTGCTCGCGGCTTTTTGCGTAGGCTGCCGCATGACTGTATGCGCCTTCAGCTATGCCAAGCGCCTGAGCTGCAATTCCGATGCGGCCAACATTAAGGTTTCCCAGAGCAATCTTTAATCCTTGACCTTCTTCTCCCAGACGATCTTTTTTTGGAACGTTAGCATGATCGAAGTTAAGCGAAACAGTGCTGGAGCCGTTCAGCCCCATTTTCTTTTCCTTCTTGCCGATCGAAAAGCCTTCAGTTCCTTTTTTGACAATAAACGCGGTAATCCCGTCCTTTCCTTTCTCGGGATCCGTTTTGGCAAAGGTTACAAATGTATCAGCCGCTTCGCCGTTAGTAATAAAAGCTTTGGAACCGTTTAATAAATAGTGATCGCCGTTTCGGACAGCTTTTGTTTTTAAGCCGGATACATCCGAGCCTGAGCCAGGTTCAGTAACAGCAAAGGCGCCAATATATTCTCCTGATGCAAGCTTCGGAATGTAAGTCTCTTTCTGTTCTTTGCTTCCAAAATAAAGGATGGGATTTGTGCCGACAGACGTATGAACGGACATAATAACGCCGATTGTTGGACTAACCTTAGATAATTCATGAATCGCAATAATATAAGAGATAAAATCCATGCCTGATCCGCCGTAGGCTTCAGGGATCGGAATGCCTAAAAGGCCGAGGCTTCCCATCTTTTTAACAATATCTAATGGAAAAATATCCTCTTCTTCCATTTTGTCAACGAAAGGGGCGATTTCTTTTTCAGCAAAATCTTTAACCATCTTTCGCATCATTTCTTGTTCTTTTGTAAAAAGTAAATCCATCAGACACCCGCCTTTACTTAGAATATGAATAAAAACCCCGCCCGGATTTTTTTCCAAGCCATCCGGCTTTAACGTACTTTCTAAGGAGCGGACACGGTCGGTACTTATCGTCGCCAAAACCTTCATGAAGCGTTTCCATGATATAAAGGCACGTATCCAAACCAATAAAATCAGCAAGTGTCAAAGGGCCCATCGGATGATTCATCCCGAGCTTCATCACTTCATCAACAGCTTCCGGTTCAGCAACCCCTTCATAAACAGTGTAAATCGCTTCATTAATCATTGGCATTAAGACACGGTTAGATACGAATCCCGGAAAATCATTCACCTCAACTGCTGTTTTATTTAGTGATTCAGCCGTTTGCTTAATCGTTTCGAACACTTTATCAGAAGTCGCCAGTCCGCGAATCACTTCGACTAACTTCATGACAGGCACCGGATTCATAAAATGCATGCCGATGACTTTATCGGGGCGCTTCGTGGCTGCAGCAATTTCTGTAATCGGCAAGGAAGATGTATTCGTGGCAAGAATCGCATGCGCTGGCGCTATTTGATCAAGCTGCGAAAATATCTTTGTTTTGACATCCATATTTTCAACAACGGCTTCAATGACGAGATCACAATTTGCCGCTTCATCAATGGCATCCGTTTTCTTTATCCGAAGTATTGAGGCATGCTTATCATCTTCAGATAATTTCCCTTTGACAACGTCGCGAGCCAGCCGTTTTTCAATGCCTTTAAAACCGTGATCTAACGCTTCAGCATTCGTATCATGCAAAATAACGTCATAACCGGAGACCGCACATACTTGGGCAATGCCGGCGCCCATTTGCCCGGCACCGATCACCATTATTTTTTTAATATTCATGAGTAATCTCTCCTTTTCCAACACGGAATTTTACGTCTTTTTAATTAATGTATGATTTTCTAGACTTCAACTAAAATCGCATCGCCTTGACCGCCGCCGCTGCATATTGAGGCTATTCCTAGTCCCCCGCCGCGGCGTTTCAGCTCAAATATTAATGTCATTAATATTCTTGCACCGCTTGCGCCAATAGGGTGGCCAAGCGCGACTGCCCCGCCATTCACATTGACTTTCTCCGGATCAAGATCAGCTATTCTCTGGCTCGTTAAAGCAACCGCAGCGAAAGCCTCATTAATTTCAAACAAATCAATACTATCTAGACTTTTGCCTGATTTTCTTAACAATTCATTAATGACAAGTCCCGGTGTTTCAGGGAAATCCTTAGCCTCCACCGCAATGGCTGCATGTGAAAGGATAGTGGCTAACGGCTGCAGCCCTTCTTGTCTGGCATGGTCTTCATCCATTAATATGAAGGCCCCGGCCCCGTCATTAACGCCTGGCGCATTCCCGGCAGTAACAGTGCCGTCTTTGCTAAAAGCGGGTTTTAAAGCCGCCAGCTTCTCCAATGTTGTATCAGTTCTTACCGATTCATCCGTTTCAACAGTTATTAATTGGCCGCGCTTGAGCGGAACTTCGACAGGAACGGTTTCTTCTAGAAAATTGCCTTCTTTAATCGCCTTGGCCGCCCTCACATGACTGCGCAGCGCCCATTTATCTTGCTCTTCTCTTGAAATGTTATAGGCTTTTGCTGTTTCCGAACCATAAATCCCCATATGAAGATGATTAAACGGACAGGTCAACCCATCATGAACCATTAAATCTATTAACGGCATGTTGCCCATCTTATGTCCAAAGCGCGCTTCCTGAAGTACATACGGCGCATTGCTCATAGATTCCATACCTCCGGCAGCAATCACCCTGGCGTCGCCGGAGCGAATGATTTGATCGGCCAGCGTGACGCTTCTTAATCCCGAAGCGCATACTTTATTAATCGTTTCCGTTCTGACTGTCCACGGCAGGCCGGCATGACGGGCGGCTTGCCGCGACGGAATTTGCCCTTGGCCGCCTTGAAGCACCGTACCCATAATGACTTCTTCGACTCGTTCAGGTTTAATTTGTGCCCTTTCTACCGCAGCTTTGATTGATATTCCTCCAAGCTCTGCGGCTGACAAAGAGGATAACCTCCCGCCTATTTTCCCAAAAGGTGTTCGTGCCGCACTGACAATGACTGTTTTTGCCACATGACTTCCCCCTTTATTTTGTATGTGGTTTACATAATCAGAATTGATTACCGATTGAACGCTCGCTCAATATCACTTTGAAAAGGAAACCCCTGAGCAAGGGGCTTCTACACCGCTTCATCAGGCGGAATAATTGACCTTTCCACTAATTCCACAATATCGTAAGTGCCAACTTGATCTTCTACTTCTTTTGCTTTTGTCCCGTCGCTCATCATCGTTAAACAGTATGGACAGGCGCTGCTGATAACTGTTGGCTTTACTTCTAAAGCCTGCTCAGTTCTCGCTATATTGACGCGGTTTCCTGTACGTTCTTCCATCCACATCATGCCGCCGCCGGCACCGCAGCACATGGCGGTGTCATGATTCCGCTTCATTTCTGCTAATTCCACACCCGGAATGGCCTTTAAAATTTCCCTCGGCGGATCATAAACTTCGTTATAACGGCCAAGATAGCAAGAATCATGGTAAGTAATACGTTCTTTCACTTCATATTGAGGAGTAATTCTGCCCTCCTTGATCCATTGGTCAATCAGCTCAGTATGATGGTACACTTCAACGCCTTCAAGACCGAATTCAGGATATTCATTTTTAAATGTGTTGTATGCATGAGGATCTGCTGTAATGATTTTCTTGATATTGTGTTTCTTAAATAAATCGATATTTTTCTGAGCGAGATCTTGGAATAAAAACTCGTTGCCAATCCGGCGCGGTGTATCCCCAGAATTTTTCTCCTTATTTCCTAAAATAGCAAAAGATATACCAGCCTCATTCATAACCTTTGCCAGAGAACAAGCAATTTTCTGACTCCTATTATCATATGAACCCATTGAGCCTACCCAAAACAGATATTCAAATGTTTCCCCTGCTTTTTCCATTTCCTTAACTGTTTTCACTTCAATATCATCACGGCTTGTGCGCCAATTCTCGCGTTCCTTGCGGTTAAGCCCCCATGGATTGCCTTGTCGTTCAATATTAGTAATCGCCCTCTGTGCATCAGGGTCCATCTTGCCTTCTGTAAGAACTAAGTAGCGCCTTAAGTCAATAATTTTATCTACATGTTCATTCATGACCGGACATTGGTCTTCACAGTTTCGGCAAGTTGTACAAGACCACAGCTCCTCTTCCGTTATAACATTGCCGATAATGCCCCCGGAGACAATCCCGGCAGCGGCTGTTTCTTGCCGGCTGCTTACGCTTGATGCAGCCGCTAATTGGTTAGCTTTTGTATTGGCAAAAGCATAGGCAGGCATCCATGGCGTCCTTGAGGTCACCGCCGCCCCGTATTCGGTTAAGTGATCTCTAAGCTTAACAATGATATCCATTGGCGAGAGCATCTTACCTGTCCCCGTCGCCGGACACATATTCGTACAGCGGCCGCATTCGACACATGCATACAAATCAACAAGCTGTTTCTGCGTAAATTCTTCAATGCTATTAACACCGAAAGTTTCTTGTGTTTCATCTTCAAAGTCAATAGATTTTAAACGCCCAACTTTATGAGTGCGTCCGAGAAACACGTTGACCGGCCCGAAAATCAAATGGGCGTGCTTTGATTGCGGTACATAGACAAGGAATGTTAATAAGATCAGTAAATGCACCCACCAAGCGACATAAAAGACAACGTGTGCAGCAAGCGGACTGATCCAATGAAAAATATAAGCGATGCCAGAAGCCATTGGCTGCATCCAAGTATAGTTATCATGCTGATAAATGATCTCCATACCGTCTGCCAATAATACAGAAATCATGAGACCTGCGATAAATATCAAAACCAGTCCGGCTTTTAGACCGCGCTTCAAACGGACAAGCTTCTCAATATATCTCCTGTAAAAAGCAAAAATAACCGCAACAAGAATCATTAAAACAACAATTTCTTGAAGCAATTTAAAAGCCGGATAAAGCGGTCCAAACGGTAAGTGGGAACCCGGAGCAAGTCCTTTCCAAATTAAATCAATGGCGCCGAATTGAACAAGGATAAATCCATAAAACATCATGACATGCATGATGCCGCTTTTCTTATCTTTGAGCAGTTTCTTCTGCCCAAAGACGTAAACGCCAATGGCCTTCCACCTGTCTTTCATTGTTTGTTCCCATTCTGCTTTTTTGCCTAATTTGATAAATTCGTATCGCGTTTTCAAAACATGGGCAAACAGATAAACACCGTAAGCGATTACAATCAAGGAAGCCACCCAATTAACGATAAGTAATGAATTCATGAGCCCTCTCCTTCCTATCCCAAAGATTGAAACAAACGATTCGGAATGGATAAAATTTTCTGTCACCAATTATAACATATTTTCAAAAATGAGTGAGCATTCAGTCAGTATTTTTAAATACTTTTCTTGAATAGCAGATATTTTATCTTCAGCCGATTCAGGGACAAACCTCCGAAAGTCTTTGATATATATGGCATCCCCTTCAATACAAATCGATGTTAAACTTTTTAAGTTCAGATGGAGCAATAAGATCTGTGTCTAAAGGAATATAGCCTAACTGCCGCCCCATTGAGACAATTTGCCCCTTATGATGAAATTCATGAGTAATAGTATGTGTATAAAGCCACATAGCTGTTAGCCCCTCTTCTTGATGACTCCAAGGTACATAACCAGTAAGGATATAATCCCAATTCCCTTCGAACTTATTAATAAATTCATAAACAAGATTGTTTATTTCATTAAAAATTTGACGAATTTCTTGGACTTTGTTTACAGAAGAAGGTTCAACAAGAGTAATATTCTTCTTTAATCCGAAAATTCCTAGCCATGATTGATAACATTCTGCGACATGCACATGGAGGTTTCGAATTGAATTGCCTCCAAATTCCCCTAATTCCTTTATATAATCAGCAGGATTCAATGTCTCGCAGTATCTAAATAATTGCTCCCTTGTAGAACTAACCCAATTATACTGTTTCATTAAAACATTCATGCATCCACACTCCTTAAATAGGAATAGCTTGGATCATTTGCAGCCTCTTAAAAATCAAAAGCATTTAAGCGTTCACATTTCGCATCGAGATTTCGAATAGCATCTTCCTTGAATTCTTCCATCGTTTCTATATAGCTTATCGGCACTTTATTTTTTAACTGTCATATTAATCTTTCGAAGCAAGCGGCCTTATTTCCTTTAAAGAAACAGAAATATTTTTTCAATACAGTCTCTTTTATTTTCAGGAATAGGACTGTCTCATCACTTTCTTTGAGATTTTTCACCAGCCGAGTTTTCTTTACAAAATTGGTCATTTTTTATTTTATATACTGGAGTTTATGAGTAGAATGGGGATATAATGCTTACTATACGGTACACTCAATATTTCTAAATATAAGGAGTGAAAGGGTTGGAGCCTAGAAAAGGAACATTTTTCAGAGAAAAAGTTTTAAATAATAAATTTGTTGTGTGGGTCATGATTATTTTTATCATGAGTATCACTATTTTTTCTTTATCTAAAATCGTTTTTATTTTAAAACCGGTCATGATTTTTATAGAAACGATTTTTTTACCTGTTTTATTAGCCGGCGTCTGTTTCTACCTGTTCAATCCCATTATTAATGTCTTAGAAAGAATAGGCATTAAAAGAATCATATCTATTTTGGCATTATATCTCATCATCATCGGGATTATTGCATTGATTATCGGCTCCGTTATTCCGCCTTTAAGCGATCAAATACAAAGTCTAATCGATAATATTCCTAGATTGACCCGAGAAGTGCAAAGCCTTATCAAGGATGTGACGCAAAGCAGACTTGTCGAAAAAGCCGGAGCATCCATAAACTCCGACATTAGTAAAATAGCAAAAAATATATCCGGCGATCTCAGCAAATATGTTTCAAATTTCTCTCAAGGCATCGTCAGCTTTGTCGGCACACTTACTGAAGTGATTTTATCTATCGTCGTCTTCCCTTTCTTGCTCTTCTATTTGTTAAAGGATGGCAAGAAACTTCCTGAATACATTGTCAAATTTCTGCCCAATCAATCACAAGATGAGGCAAAAGAGATTTTAGGGGATATGAACCATGCATTAAGCGCGTATATTCGCGGGCAAATTTTTGTCGCTGTTTGTTTAGGGATATTGCTATTTATTGGTTATCTGATTATCGGGCTGCCTTATGCTTTATTATTAGCAGTCATCGCTATGGTCACGAATGTTGTCCCTTATCTGGGTCCAATTATTGCGATTTCGCCAGCCCTCGTCATAGCCTTTGTAACGTCGCCTTTTATGGTTTTGAAATTAGCGATAGTCTGGGTTATTGTTCAGCTGCTCGAAGGCAAAGTCATATCACCGCAAGTGATGGGCAAAAGCTTGCATGTTCATCCCATTACAGTCATCTTTGTTATTTTGACCGCGGGCAATCTTTTCGGAATCATCGGCATTATTTTGGCCGTACCCGGTTATGCCATTCTAAAAGTTATCGTCACTCATGTCTACCGCTTTATCCGCCTCCATTCCGGGATATATGCCGATACAAAAATTGATTGAATGAAAGCCAACTCCTGACATATACCAGGGGTTGGCTTATGATTTAATATTTAAGCTGATTTTGGATAAAAAATCATTTAATACCATAATCTAAACATAAGAGAAAACAGAGGAGGATCCTCTCTCAATGGCATTTTTAGTGATTTTAGCGATTATCGCTGTTCTCATCATATTAATCATATTAGGCATCATTCTCGACCTTTATTTAGGTTTTAAAGTAAAGCACAGGCAAGCAAAGCTGTACAGCCCAAAGGATAGTTCTTGTTATACGGAACTGTTTATGGAAGGCAGATATTTTTATGACTCATTGAAAAAAGATATTGAAAATGCTAAGGATCATATACATATGTCATTTTTTATATTCCGATATGATACCATCGGACAAGAATTTATCGATCTCTTAATTAAGAAAGCCCAATCCGGTGTCAAGATCTGCCTTCTCATTGATGCCGTTGCAAACCATGCCTTTCCAAAAAAGGCGGTTAAACGTTTAGAAAATAACGGTATCCATTTTGCTTTTTCAGCAAAAACCTATTTTCCTTTTTACTTTTACTCGTTAAGCAGAAGGAATCATCGGAAAATTACCGTAATCGATGGAAAAACAGGTTATTTTGGCGGGTTTAATATCGGGGATGAATATCTTGGCAAAAAGCCTCAATTAGGTCTATGGCGCGATTATCATTTAAAAATTGAAGGTGAAGGCGTTAGGGATCTGCAAGAACAGTTCATTTCAGACTGGAAACAAGCGGCCAAAGAAAAAATTGAAGGGCCGAATCTCTATCCTCAGCTCGAAAAAGGTCCGGTTGCCATGACCCTTCTTGCAACGGATGGCAGGCAATTGGAAGAGGCTCTGCTTGAACAGATCCAAAAGGCAAAGCAATCCATTATTATTGGATCGCCCTATTTCATCCCGAGCAAAAAGCTGCAGCAGGCATTGCTTGAACGATTATCGCAAGGTGTTAACATTACCATCCTTCTCCCTTCAAAAAAGGATCATCCGTTTGTTAAGCCCGCGTCATATCATTACTTGAAACCATTGCTTGAAAAAGGCGGCCGAGTATATCATTTTTATCAAGGGTTCTACCATGCTAAAGCTTTTATTTTTGATGATGCATGCTGCTGCATCGGTGCAGCCAATTTTGATATGAGAAGCCTGATTTGGAATGATGAAATCAGCGGATTTATTTATGATAGGGATGTCATTAAAGAAATTGAAAATATGGTTAAGATTGATTTTACAAAGTCGACCGAAGTGACGCTTTCCGACGTCAATAACCGCTCTATTTTTGAAAAAGGAAAAACAGTGTTGTCGAATGCGTTAGCGCCATTGCTGTAAAATCATACTGATTGCAGAAAAACTCACCATAAAAAATTCCTCCTGAAAAGAGAGGAATTTTTTAATGAAAGCGGCTTAAAAATTGATCAATGGCACTGTTGAAAGACTTATGAAATCTTGTCGGAATTTGGTGTGTTGCTCGGGAAATTTTTACGACATCCAATTGATTCATTCTGTTTTCAAAATACATTTTATGCTTATAGATGTGCTTGGTTATTGTTCCGTAGACCAGCAGCGAAGGCAATTCCTTCAGGCGGTAAAGCTGATCCATTTTACTGTAGCGAATACCGGATTGATATAAATCTAAAACAGCTTCAATGTCTGCCATCATTGAATAGCGATAAATAATCGCTTCATCTTCATCGGTTATTTTATGCGTTTTAGCTAATAAACGGCTGAGAAAATGCTTATAGCGCCGTTTCATCAGCCATATGCCGGCATAATATTCAAAAGCCAAAAGCCCTGTCCTAACCTCAGGATACCCTCCCGATAAAATCATTGCACCTATCTTATCGGGATATTCCAGCGCATAGTTAATGGCAATAAAGCCGCCATTTGAATAACCGACGATGATCGGCTTCTCTAAATTTAGATGTGTGATTAATTCATATAAGTCAACAGTATGATCTTTTATGACATCATCGCCTTTTTGATATGTGCTTTGTCCATGCCCCCGGCAATCATATAGAATAACTTGATATTTCTCACTTAATATTTTTTGATATTTAAAAATGACGTGGCCTAATAATGGCGGATGGATAAAAATCAATGGCTTGCCTTGTCCGTGTCTTTCGTAATACAATCTTACCCCTGAACTTGTTTCAAAAAAAGGCATCCAGAAAACCTCCAATATACCTTATCGATGTTTGTAACCTGATGCGTTATGCTCCTTCTTAAGTTGTTTTATTGTCTGCTAAAACAGCCAGTGTCATGCAAAAAAGCCTCCTGTTCTTAGAACAAGAGGCTTTCAATCATTACATTTTTTCAGGTGCGGACACGCCGATTAGTGACATCGCGTTATATAATGTTGTTTTAACAGCTTTCATCAACGCCACTCTTGCGGCACTTAACTCTTTATTTGAATCATCAAGAACCTTTTCTGCATTATAAAAACTGTGAAGCGTTGAAGCCAATTCAAAAGCATAATTGGTGACACGCTGGACAGCCAAGCGCTCAGCAGCTTCAACAACGACTTCAGGAAATTCCCCAAGCTTCTTAAGCAAATCAATTTCCTTTTCGCTTGTCAGCAGGTTAAGATTAACTTCCTCGATAGGCATATCTCTATACGCTTCAGCTTGCCTTAACATGCTGCAAATTCTGGCGTGAGCGTATTGAACATAGTAGACAGGATTTTCATTAGAAGTTGATACTGCAAGATCAATGTCAAAGTCAAGATGACTATCAGAACTCCGCATCGCGAAGAAATAGCGCATCGCGTCGACGCCGACCATTTCCATGAGTTCCCGCAGCGTCACAGCTTTCCCCGTACGCTTGCTCATTTTCATTTTCTCGCCGTCTTTATATAAGCTGACCAGCTGAATAATCTGTACTTCCATGCGGTCACGGTCATAGCCAAGCGCTTCAATAGCCGCTTTCATCCGAGGAATGTAACCATGGTGATCCGCTCCCCAAATATTAATCAACTGATCAAAACCGCGTTCCAGCTTATTTAAATGATAGGCGATATCCGGTGTCAAATAAGTATAAGAACCGTCGCTCTTAATTAAAACCCGGTCTTTATCGTCTCCGAATTTAGTCGATTCAAACCATAGCGCCCCGTCTTTTTCATACGTGCGGCCGTTTTTCTTTAATTTTTCAAGAACAGCTTCAATTTCGCCTGATTGGTATAAACTTTCTTCGGAGAACCAGACATCAAAATTAACGCGAAAATCACCGAGATCTTTCTTAATATTTTCCATTAACTTCTCAACGCCGATTTGCCTGAAAACGTTAATGCGTTCCCGTTCGTCAATGTTTACATATTCGTCCCCGTGCTTTTCAGCTAGCTGTTTTCCTAATTGGACAATATCAGAGCCGAAATAGCCGTCCTCAGGAAGTTCCTTATCTTGTCCAAGCGCCTGAAAATACCTTGCCTCAATAGATAAAGCAAGATTTTCAATTTGTTTCCCGGCATCATTTGTATAATATTCAGGACTGACTTTATACCCTGCTTTGTCAAGAATACGGCAAAGCGAGTCCCCTACCGCGGCGCCGCGGGCATGTCCAAGATGCAAGCTTCCTGTCGGGTTTGCAGAAACATATTCAACTTGCACTTTGCGTCCGCTGCCTGCTTGAGAGCGGCCGTAATCTTCGCCTTCTTTAAGAATATTAGGAATAAGGTCAGTTAAATACTGATTATCTAAAAAGAAGTTAATAAATCCAGGTCCGGCAATTTCAATCTTTTTAATATTGGCTTTCTCTAAATCGAAGTGCTCTACCATTTCTTCGGCAATTTGCCTTGGCGCTTTTTTGGCAATTCTAGCAAGCTGCATCGCCATATTTGTCGCAAAGTCCCCGTGAGATTTTTCTTTTGGAACTTCTAAAATGACATCCGGGAGCTGCGATGCTTCAGCCAAATTTGCTTTAACTACAGATTCAGCAATTTCTGTTTTTAATTGCTGCTTAACTTTTTCTACAACTGTCATGATATCCCTCCTATTTTATAAATCAATTGGCAAAGACCGACATGCTGACCCTGCATCGCGAATTCATAGTCAATCTTAATCAGCCCTTGTTTCTTATCTTCGTTCCATGAACATTGACATGTCTTTGTTTTTGTCGTCATTAACATCTTGCCGTATGGATGATGATATGTACCTTCAGTGACACTGCCCTTCTTTAAAGGCTGCCTCATAGAAACAGCGCCCTTCCTAATGATAACGGCTTCATCATCTTTTATTTTAACAGTGTTATTTATCGTTCCTATATCATCCATTGTTTCATCATATCGCAAAAATAAGACATTATTTTTTATTATCACTTGACCAGTTATTTCAATTGTTGTCTCTTCAGTATGGCCTTCTTTTTCATATACCATTTTGCTGTCTAAAACTATTTTCACATCGTGCATGCTAGTTTCTAAACACTCCTATATACACTTTAACTATAATATTATAGTAAATATTATAGGCAATGTACAATAAAATTCGTCTGCAAAAAGTCCTTTAAGGACTTAAAACATTGCTAAGATATGAGCTTTAATCCAATAACCGATGCATTAATCAGCGCAGCAAAGCATATCCTTCATCCACTTTCGGCAGTTCCTAATTCCGTGCTTTTAAGCGAAATAAATCCCGCCGGTCGGCGGGATTTATTTTTTATTTGTCCATCCTAGAAGGATTTCTCTAATGAACTTGCTGGCTGCAATTTGTGTTTTTTCAGTTGGGTCATAAGCCGGAGCGACTTCAACAAGGTCAGCACCGATAATTTTTAAATCAGACTGGGCAATTAACATTATTGCTTCAAGCAATTCTTTCGATGATATACCGCCCGCTTCAGCAGTCCCCGTTCCAGGTGCATAGGCCGGATCTAAGACATCAATATCGATCGTTACATACACATGACGGCCCGCGAGTTTCGGCAAATGTTTCTTCAGCGGTTCAGCCACTTCAAATTTTTCCATTGTCATACCGGATGTTTTTGCGTAAGCGAATTCTTCACGCATACCCGAACGAATGCCGAATGAATAGACATTATCAGGACCAATTAAGCCGCAAATTTTTCGCACCGGGGTTGAGTGGGATAATGTTTCTCCTTCATATTGTTCGCGAAGATCTGCATGAGCGTCAATATGAATCAAAGCCATATCCGGATATTTTTTATACATCGCCTTAATGATCGGCCATGTCACGAGATGTTCACCGCCAAGACCGATTGGAAACTTACCGTCTTCTAAAAGCTTATCTACATACTGTTCAATCATGTCAAGGCTTCGCGCCGCATTGCCGAATGGCAGCAGCATATCCCCAGCATCAAAATACTTAATTTCTTCCAAATGCTTATCCATATATGGAGAATATTCTTCCAAACCAATCGAAGCTTCACGAATGCGATTAGGGCCGAACCGGGAACCAGGACGGAAGCTGACCGTGTAATCCATCGGCATGCCGTATATGACAATATCAGCATCTTTATAATTGTGGCGGCTCATGATGAATACTTTCCCTGAATAGGCTTCATCAAAAAATTCCATGTCTAACGCTCCTTACTTTATTAAATCATCTACAAATTTTGGGAGAACAAAAGCAGCTTTGTGGAGCTCTTTTGTATAATACTTGGTTTCAATGTCATGGAAGCGGTCTTCACGAACTTTAAGCGGATCATATTTTTTAGAACCGATTGTAAATGTCCAAAGGCCGCTTGGATAGGTTGGCACATTAGCCGTATAGAGTCTTGTAATTGGGAAAATTTCCTTAACATCTTTAAAGACTTTCGTAATAAGATCCGCCTTAAACCACGGGTTATCTGTTTGGGCTATGAACAGACCGTCTTCTTTGAGCGCTTTAGAAATCCCTTCATAAAAACCCTTTTCAAATAATTTAACCGCAGGACCTACAGGTTCAGTTGAATCAACCATGATAACATCGTAGGCATCTCTGCTTTCGGCAATATGCATAAACCCATCATCGACTTTAACTTCCACTTTCTCATGATCGAAAGCAGATGCAATCGACGGCAAATATTTTTTTGAATACTCAATGACCTTCCCGTCAATTTCCACCAATGTTGCTTTTTCTACTTCGGGATGCTTAACAATTTCTCTAAGAACGCCGCCGTCCCCGCCGCCGACGACAAGCACATGCTTCGGATTAGGATGAGTAAACAAAGGAACATGCGCAACCATTTCATGATAAACAAATTCATCTTTTTCGGTTGTCATGACCATACCGTCAAGCGTCAGCATATTGCCAAATTCTTCAGTTTCAATCATGTCTAACTTTTGAAAAGGTGTTTGTTCGGTATGTAATGTCCGCTTAATTTTAGCTGTAATTCCAAATTTGTCGGTTTGTTTTTCTGTAAACCATAATTCCATGTTTAATGATCCTTTCTTAATAAATATTTAAACACTACAGGCTTTAACGTTACAACAATACAAAAAAAGTATAGTTGAATTCACTTAAAAAGCAAGGACAAAATGCCACTTTAAATGCGCGTCCGCCTATATGTTTAGAAGGGGCTTCTTTTTACCATAATAATACTACTTAAATGATCTTAATCCAATGTACAAAGACAGCCAAGCAGAAAACTTAAGCAATGGCTGACTTTGTTCACCGCGACAAACCTTCTAAAAATACAAGATAAATAAAAAGAGGAGACCCGCTATGGAACTGGTCACTGATCAACACAAGAAAAAAGCAAAAACGATATTAAAATGGCTGATAACAGCGGGCATTGGCTGTTTATTTTTATTTCTTTTTTTCATATTAAGCCTTTGGGGTTTTGCCAAAATACAAGGGCCGCCACCTATTAAGGTGCCGCAAACAACCCGAATCTATGATGCAAATCATTATTTGATCGGCAAAGTTGAACACGAAAACCAAAACCGAACCTGGGTTCATATGGATGATATTTCAAAATCATTAGTGAATGCTACCCTTTCCATTGAAGATAAACGTTTTTATCAGCATCATGGCTTCGATCTCAAGCGCTTGGCAGGTGCAGTGCTCGCCGATGTCAAATCCTTTTCAAAACAGCAAGGCGCAAGCACCATCACCATGCAATATGCGAGAAACCTATATCTGGACCACGAAAAGACGTGGATGCGAAAATTAACCGAGGCCCTGTATACGATGAGACTAGAGATGAATTACTCAAAAGATCAAATTCTTGAAGGGTATTTAAATACAATCTACTATGGCCACGGGGCTTATGGCATAGAAGCGGCGGCAAAATATTATTTTAATAAAAACGCGGATGAGTTAACGCTTAGCGAGGCTAGTTTACTTGCGGGCATTCCAAAAGGGCCGAGTTACTATTCGCCATACCATAATTTCAAGAGAGCCAAACAGCGGCAAAAAATCGTGCTTCAATCGATGGTAAACAACGGATATATCACGAAACAAGCGGCGAATTCAGCCTTTCACGCACCCATCCGCCTCGTTCATAAGCATAAACCTATGAACAGAACAGCACCCTATTTTCAGGATGCGGTCGAAAGCGTCTTACAAAATCAATTGCATATTGATCAAAAAACATTGGCTGCCGGAGGACTTAAAGTTTATACCACTTTAAACAGCAATATGCAAAAAAAGGCGGAATACTGGGTTAAACAAGTGATTAATCCTGCTTCAGATATTCAAACAGCCGTCATTGCCATGAATCCGCAAAATGGGGCTGTTGAAGCCATGGTCGGCGGCCGCGATTATCACAAAAGTTCTTATAACCGTGCCGTACAAGCAATGAGATCACCCGGGTCTTCTTTTAAACCATTTTTATATTATGCGGCATTAAGAAACGGTTTTACACCTTCAACGACACTGCGCAGCGAACCGACAACCTTTACTTACAATAAAGGAAAATCTAAATACGCTCCGAGCAATTTTGGCGGCTACTATGCCAACGGTCCGATTACTTTAGCACAGGCGTTGGCTTTATCCGATAACATTTATGCAGTGAAGGCCCACTTATCAATCGGGATGGATCAATTAGTCAAAACGGCGCGAAAGGTAGGGATTAAAGCGCCTTTAGCTGACATCCCGTCTCTGGCACTCGGATCCCAACCCGTCAGCGTTCTTGAAATGGCGAAGGGGTACAGCGCTTTTGCTAACGGCGGTGCCAGGGTAACACCGCATTACATTACAAAAATCGTCAACCAAAAAGGAGAGACCATTTACGAATGGCATCCAAAAAAAGAACAAGTGCTTAATAAAGCCGCAACCTTTGTACTTTCTCAATTAATGACTGGTGTATTCGATAAGAAACTTAACGGCTATTCCAAAGTTACTGGTGCAAGTATTGCTCATATATTAACGCATAAAGTCGCCGGAAAATCAGGATCAACGGCTGCGGACAGCTGGATGATTGGCTTTACCCCGCGCTTAGTATCCGCTGTATGGGTCGGATATGACAAAGGCCAATCGATAAGTACCTACCCCGATTCAGGTTACGCAAAAAAAATATGGGCACACTTTACAGAATCCGCTTTGGAAGGGCAGCCAAAAAACAGCTTCAAACCGCCCAAAGGGGTTGTCCGCAGATTAGTGGACCCTAAAAACGGCAAGCTTGCAGCAAAAGGATGCCCTAATGCCCGCTACACGTATTACTTAAAAGGTACGGCGCCTAACGAGTACAGTCATAGATGCTATAAAGAGAAAGGACCTGAAAATGGCCGCAAAAAACATAAAGGATTTTTCAATAGGTGGTTTCATTGGTTTCATTAACAGAAAGCGCCCTGAGGTTTCTCAGGGCGCTTTCTATTCATGGTGTTAGAAACTCGCGCAGCTCGCAGCTGTTAAACATCCAGCTGTCTTTTCAAATCTTCATTGGCTCTTTCCCACATGCCTTTGTCAAAATTCATAAGATAATCGCGCAATATTTTCTTTGATTTTTCATCCATGTGATCAACAGCTACTTTGCCTTTTAAAGCTTTGTCCATTTTATTGACATGATCCGGAAGAAGCTTATAGCCTCTGCGTGTTTCACGGTTAATAATCATATCAGCGGCTCCGGCGCCGGCATAATAAGGCCCCGCTTCACTGCCCTCAGTATTAACCCAGACAAGCCAGTACAGCTTGCCCCCTTCAGCTGTTTCTTTATCCGGCGAAAAGCGAATCCTCCTTTCAACCTTGCTTCTTGCATGAAGCGCCCCAAGATCAACAAAAGCTTCTCCCTCTTCTACGTCAATGATCACAGGCGAAATATTATCCAGATTAATGACGCCTACACCAAAACCGCCGTGGCCTGATGTTGAATTCCCAGACAAAATATTGAATCCAGAATTTTTCTTATTATTTTCGAAAATATCCATCCTATGCCCTCCTATATTCCGCAACTATATATTTATTTTCGATCCTTATTTTATTTTTCTTATATCTTATTATGCCATATCCTGTGAATGGGTAAAACTCATAGCACTGAACATCGCATTTATACGCTCACAGGGTGTTCATACGGTCTCTTTCTGCCGGAAATGATCGGTCTGTCTATACAAGGGGGCAGGCATGAATTTGTCACAATGGATTTCATTTTATCAAAGCTTAAATTGTGTTATAATGACTAAAAAACGGCCAAAGGTGCTGCCACACCTTTGACCTCCATACAGCGGCTCTTATATTAGAGCAGTAATCGTCAATCCCGTAACCCTATGTTTAACATGGGGTTACTTTTTTTTGCTGTTCATAATAACAACAATTAACGAACCAAAGCTGATCATTAATGTCATGACTTGATAAGCCGTCATATAATAGTGACACCCCCTTTCAATTTGGGGATACCACACTCTAATAGACCCGCTGTTAATTTTAATAGTAACATATTTTCACAAATATGAAATAGTAAATTAGAACTGGTGTTCCTATAAATTATTCCCTAGGAAATAATTTATGCCAAAATCCCGCTTGCTTCGACTAAAAAACGCCCGATCATATCTTTTTCAACAAAAGAAACTTGCCGGCTCTTATGTATAGCTGAACAAAAAATAACCAGCTGCATCTGAAATGACAGCCGGTTATCATGATCAAACATAATAATCTAATATACGATCGACGCTTGAGCCATAACTTTCTCCAAATAAGTTAAGATGGACAAGCAAATAATAGAGTTGATATAACGGTTTTCTATCCTTATATTCTTCTGGCAAAGGGTAAACGTCTTGATAAGCATTGTAAAATTCTGACGAGAATCCTCCAAACACTTCAGTGAATGCCATATCCATCTCCCTGTCTCCATAAAATACAGACGGGTCGATCAGATAAGGCTCTCCTTCAGGGCCCGCCATCCAGTTGCCTCCCCACAGATCGCCGTGAAGCAAGCTGGCTGGAACATGATCAGACAAGTAGCGGTCTAAATGATCCAATAATGCTATAAGCCTTTTATACCTATGATTTTTTATCGTCCCGCGTTGTTTTCCTAATTCAATTTGCTGAAAAAGGCGCTGTTCACGGTAATAATTGCTCCAAGACGAAAACAACCCATTATATTGCTTCAATTCACCTATATAAGTTTGTGTTTTAATGCCGTAAAATTCAGCCTCATGCTGGTGCATCCGAGCCAGCTGCTGACCCAGCATTAATTCAGTATGGTTATCTGCTTTGCCTTCAATCCATTGCAAAACTAAAATCCCATCATTTTCCTTATCGTCAGCATCACAATAATCGAAGACTTCCGGCACCCGTATTGTATGAGTTGATTTTATAAGATTTAATCCTTCAGCTTCTCTTTTAAAAAAATGGCGCGGTGCACCGGTTTTTAGCTTAATAAAATAGCGGCAAGCTTCTGTTTCTATCATAAAAGCCTCATTGATCGCCCCGCCGGATACAGGCTTGATTTGCCTAACCGGCGTTTTATCGCCTATTCTTTCAAGTGAAGAGATCATGATCTTCTTAATGGCGCATCCTTCCTTTTCAAGACTTTCTTTATTATATTTATACCCGATTATTTTTGAGTTACACTTGGCGTTCCATATAAGGCATGCGTACGAAGCTTTGGCAAGTACGCATACAAAACCGTAAATATTGGGCAAAGATACAGGAAGAAGACGTACGGCAAGTATTCAGCAACAGAAACCCCAAGCGCCTGAGAGAAAAAGGCGCCGCTGACGCCCCATGGGATGAGCGGGTTGACTAATGTACCTCCATCCTCAAGCGACCGCGATAAAGTTTTCAAAGGAATGCCTTTACTTTCAAAAGCCTTTTTATAAGCTTGCCCTGGAAGTAATATCGAACAATATTGTTCACCGGTGATAAGATTAACGCTGATGGAAGAACAAGCAGCTGCTGTAACATAATGGCCCTTATATTTAAACTTTGTGATAAAGCCGTTAATCATTAAATCAATGAGTCCGATGTTATGAGCTATACCGCCTAAGGCCAGCGCAATAAATATAAGGGAAATAGAGTTCATCATCGACTCAAGTCCGCCTCTGTTGACAATGTTTGTGATCATCTCATTCTTGCTGTTAAGATGAAATCCATTTTGCATTGCTGCCATTAGTTCACTGACACTGACGCCTTTTTGGACAAGCAGCGCTGTTATGCAGCCTGTTACGATTCCAGTAATAAGAACAGGCAGAATAGGCATCCTTTTAAATGCCAATATCACCACGACTAACGGCGATAGCATAACGAGCCATGTAAGGCGGAAATGAGCAGCCAATGCTTGCTGGGCTGAAACGATATCTTGCATAGAAACATGTGCCGAAGAATGCTCCCCTAATATCAGAAATAGTATAAAAGAAATGATCATTGCCGGAAGCGTTGTCCAAACCATATGCTTAATATGAGTAAATATATCGATGCCAGCAACAGCAGGAGCAAAATTTGTTGTATCCGACAACGGACTCATTTTATCGCCAAAGCATGCCCCGCAAATCACAGCTCCGGCACATAAAGCTGGATGAATGCCAAACCCGAGGCCAATGCCCATTAACGCTGCCCCGACAGTACCAATTGTTGTAAAAGAACTGCCTGTAAAAGTAGAAACGAGCATTGTTGTTAATAATGCTGTTACTAAAAACCACTTTGGGTTAATCAATGCAAAGCCGATATATATTAAATATGGGACCGTGCCGCTGGCCATCCAAACCCCAATTAAAATTCCTATTAATGCCAATACCATAATAGGGATAAGACCCTTGGCAATACCGTCTATTAATCCTTTTTCTATATCCTTCCATTTCGCGCCGTGCCAAACAGCGAACAGCGAAATGAGTATGATGCATCCTAAAAGCGGAAGATGGGCCTGTGTTTTCAAACCTATGAGGCTTACCATCAACAAAGCTAACATGACGGCTGCCAGTAACACGGCTGCCCAGCCATTTGGTTTTCTCTTCACTTTCTTATACTCCTCTCAAATTAAGTATCCTTCTCTGATGTCTATAAAAAACGCCCCGATCCATTGATCGGGGCGAATTGTATCGCGGTACCACCCAACGTTAGCCTTTCAAGATGCTTCGGAACAGTGCGTTCACATCAATCAGGCTCTCTCATTTTTGTTAACGGAATGTCCGGGAATCATCCAGCTCCACATTTGTATTTCGCCTGCTGCTGTCCTTAGTTTGCACCGGCCACTAAGTCTCTCTCTGCTGACTCGCAACAAGCTACTCGATATGTTTCATCGCTTTTGTGCTTCTATGCTTTTATGCGTTTAAGTATAAAATCAACAGTGGAAGATGTCAATATATGACCGCTCAAGACTTCTGTTGTAACTTTTTCCAATCCTCTTTTAATAAACTATAAATGATTGTATTAACGAAATGGTCATACAAAAATTCTCCGTCACGGACCGTTCCCTCCTTTTTAAAACCAAGTCTTTCTGGAATAGCCCTGCTTTTATGGTTTTCTTCTGCACAACGTATTTCGATTCTGTTCATATGAAGCGACGAAAACGCATAACGGATGAT
Source organism: Scopulibacillus daqui (assembly GCF_016908855.1). Classification (GTDB taxonomy): domain Bacteria; phylum Bacillota; class Bacilli; order Bacillales; family Sporolactobacillaceae; genus Scopulibacillus_A; species Scopulibacillus_A daqui. Next base: position 62,945 of record NZ_JAFBER010000008.1, read on the forward strand.
TGCTTGGCAGGCTCTTGTCATAATGCCTTTCCCTTGGAAGTCTTTAGAAAGCCAATATCCGATACTAGTGCTGCGGTTGGCCCAATGATAAGAATGAAAACCGACCATCCCGCAAAGTTCTTGTTGATAAAGTATGCCGGCTTGAAATCCGTCATTATCGGCAAATTGTTTCCGCCACATTTTAATTGTCGAACTATAATTTGCCGCTGATGTTACACCGTCAACCCACGGCAGCCATTCTCTTAAGTAAGAACGCTGTTTATCAACTAAAGCAAACAACGGTTCGGCATCATTGTCTTCCAGCAGCCTTAACTCAATTTGTTCATCAACTTTAAATGTAAACATGACGCATTATCCCCTTTTTGCGATTAGACAAAAGTCCCTATAATCTTTTTTTCAATCCAACATTAATGTCTAATATTAGACAAAGGGAATCGAAACTCCTTTTAGAATATTTAAATAATAGGAGGTGAGCCGTCATGTCCAACGGCACAAAAGGAAAGGAACGCTTTTACTGGACGCGGGAAGTCGCGAATATGATCGGCATTAAGGAAGGGACGGTTCGAAAATATGCCCGGCTGCTAGAGGAGAATGGATACCAGTTTCATCGGAACGAACATGATCAGCGTGAATTTCTTGAACATGACGTTACAATCATGGAGCAAATCAAGGTCATTAGTAAAGAACAAGGCATGACTTTAGAAAATGCGATAAAAGCGGTCATTGGGAAAAATCAAGATCAAGATCAAGATCAAGATCAAGATCAGGTTCAGGATCAAAATCAAAGCCAAAATCTTCAGCCCTCTTCTTCTCCCGTTAAAGAAAACCCGGTACCCAAAATTTATGAAGAATTATCGCAGCACAAAGAACACCATGAAAGAATGTTTGAACTGATACAGGTGCTTTACAATGATAACCAAAACTTAAAGAAAGAATTAGCTCAAGCGCTTAATAAACATCACCAGACCATCGCAAAACAATTAGAAGCATGCGAAGAACGAATCATGGGCTCATTAACAAAATGGCAAGAATCTAACTTAGAAGCGGCCGCAAGCCTCGCACAAAAGCAAAACAAGCGGTTTTTTAAGAAGATTTTAGGTAATTAAAGGCATTCCCCATCTCCCCATTAATGGAGATGGTTTTTTGTTTTTCAGGTCTAATCCCGGCGTTCGTTAACTTCATATGCCGCTCTTATTCCTGATTCTATCGCTCCCTGCACCCAGCCGTGCGTTGTTGTCGTATGCTCTCCGGCAAAGTGGACCCTTCCTTCAGGGATTTGAATATAAGGGAATAGTTCTGTTTCTTGTCCAGGTTTAAACTTCGGGAAAGATCCGGCGGAATAGGGGTATTGCACCCAACTGTGGGCTGCCCCTGCTTCAAAATCATGAATGATGCCTTTGCCATGAATGGCCGCAAGCTCCTTTAAAGCTTGAATGACACGCTCTTCCTGGCTTATACTATCCCAAATTAAGGCATCGTTTCCGCGTGTATAACTGGCTAAAGCAACACCCTTATCTTGACCGAATCCATGACTGGGATACTTTACAAAACGAATGGGAAGATCGGTCGTTACTTTGCCGCCGAACATACCTTCTTCTTCCCAGAACCTCCTTTTAAATTGAATGCCCATTTTGGCAGAAGGCTCATAATGAAGTTCCCGAATTGCTTTCCATTTGTGATGAGAAAAAGAATGCTTCGGTTCGACATTAACGAACCTCAAGACTGAAAATGGAACGGCTATAACCGCAATGTCTCCGCTGATTTGATAGGGTTGCAGCGTCTTTGTATGTCTGGCATGAATAGTGACTTGACGATCGTCTTGTTTGATTTTCACCATTTTGTGCCGGAATAATATATCACGCTTTAATTCGGGAAGAAACGCTTTGGCAAGGCGGTCATTTCCCCCTGCAACTTCAACATAATGAAGGTCAGGCGCTGAAAAAATCATATATTTTCTCAGCGTTTCCATCAGCGATATTTCTGAGGCGCCTTCTTCACTTGTTAAGACTTTTATCATTTCTGATGCGCCCGGAGACATCGGAGCACCAACAGGATTATGCCGCAAAAAAGCTTCTAATGAATACTTGTCGAAATCATGAATAACAATGTTCCAATTCCGTTTGGGATCTTGCCTGATAAAGTTTAAAATCGGCTGGATTGCCGATCTTATGAGCTGTTGGGCTGTCTTTCCCTTTTCATTCAATGAAACCGGATAATTTAGAATATCCGGATTTCGGCTGTATAATTTTGAACGGACCTTTATCCCATTAACATAGATGATGTCATTCGGTGTACTGTTAATAAAGTGATTAACCGGCAGGCGGAACTTATTGATATAGGCCATGGTTAATAAGTGAACATTAGGAAAACGCATAGCGCCGACATCAACATATTGTCCATTTGAAAACGGCGTGCGTAACGTATAGACGCGTCCGCCGACTCTATCAGAAGCCTCAAGGATTTTTACATGATGGCCCGCTCCCTTAAGTAAAGAGGCAGCGACTAGACCCGCCATACCGGCGCCGACAATAATGATTTTCTTTGGCGTCTGCGTCTTTGTCAGTCCATATCTAATTGCAGAAACCATTTGCTCTTGTGTTAAGCTTTGCGGTTCTTCTCTTAACATACCGTTTCACCTCCAAAGAAAAGCTGTGCTTAACGAGTTGAACCCTGATTCCTAATAAGACGGGAAATCTCGGCCTTCATGTATAACCTATGCCGGATCAATTATGCCTAGATCAATAAAAAACAATCAGCCAATTAACGACGTTAACTGGCTGATTGTTTGTTTTTCAGCTGTTCTATATATGCGAAAGCCTGCTGGATATCGCCATCGCTGTAATTTTGTTTTTTCTTTACAACCTTAACCTTATTCACGATCTCATCTTTTGAAAGGTTATTAAAGTAAAGTATCGTTGAGACCAGCTCGAGAAACTTTGAATTTTGATCGTTTAAGTCTTTTATAAACTCACACAGTTTAGGCATATTAATTTGATAGCGGGATAAGAACTCGCTGCCTTCTTCCGTTAACGTGTAGCGGTATTGATGGTATCCCCCTTTCGTTTCCTTTATCTCATTGATAAACCCGAGATTGCATAATTCTTCTATTCTAAATGTCAGCTCTTCCGAATAAGGCCCGTAAAAGTGAAATTGGTATTTTTCCTGAAACGGATAGTCCAGCTTTTTTAATATGTAGACGATTTTTTGCAGTTTTTTTCTGCCGACAACCTCTCCGGCCAGGTTAAGTAAAGAAACAAGCTTGGCATGATCCTCAAGCATTAAATGACAGCCTCCCTTAATAGTTTAAAAGGTCCTTAATTTTTTTCTTTGCCGCCTGATGATGAGACATATCTTCAATAAAATCAGCGGGATAATAAAGTTTATGGTCCGTTCGCATCTTTCCGGAAATCGCTTCGACAATCGTTGATTCGCGTGACAATTCCCGCAGTGTGCCATCAGGCATCAGCAAATGTATCGGCAGTCTCTCCTCTTCTTCGCCCGGCCGATAGAAATCATACGGCAAGTCTGAAGATGAATCAACGACAAGATAATAGTCAGGATCAATCGCAGCTTCATAAAAGGCTTCGCGAAGATCGGAAAATATATCGAAATATTTGTTTGGGCTGAACTCAATGTATTTAAATAACCGTCTGTTGATAAACCGCTGGCACAGATCTTGTAATATCTGGTCTTCTTCGTCCAGCCAAACTTGAAAATAATACATGATCACCGACTCATCTAACTTTAAATAATCCTTTAGCGATAATTGGTTTTTAAAAAGCGGAATAAGCGCAATCGGCGGCTGTTTAAATTCATATCCTTTCAAATATAATGATTTTACCCGTTTTAGGATTTTGGATAAAATAACTTCCGCACTGCGTGTGACAGGATGAAAATAGATTTGCCAATACATTTGGTACCGGCTCATGATATAGTCTTCAACCGCATGCATGCCGCTTTGTTTAATCACCACTTGGTCATCATAAGGACGCATCACGCGCCAAATTCTTTCCAAGTCAAAGTTTCCATAGCTTACGCCAGTATAATAAGCATCACGAAGCAAATAATCCATACGGTCAGCGTCAATTTGGCTTGAAATCAAGCTGACAACAAGTTTGTTTCCATACGTTTTCGCGATGACTTCGGCTACCTTCTTCGGAAAATCAGGGTCTTCCTTTCTCAATACCCGATTGACTTCAGTATCGCCCAAAATAATCTCTTGGGTGAACTTTTCATGGTCAGTATCAAAGACTTTTTCGAACGTATGCGAAAAAGGGCCATGGCCGATATCGTGAAGGAGCGCCGCCGACAAACATAACAAACGTTCATCAGGATGCCATTGCGGATGCCCGTCAAAAACCTCAATGATGCGTCTCGTAATTTCATACACCCCCAACGAATGGCCGAAACGGCTGTGTTCGGCACCATGGAACGTTAGGAAGGTTGTCCCTAATTGGCGGATACGGCGCAGCCTTTGAAACTCAGGCGTACCGATGAGTTCCCAAATTAACCGATCCTTTACATGAATATAACGATGAACGGGATCTTTAAACACCTTGACTTCATCAAGCTCAGCAAACTTTTGAGACATTGAACTCACATCCTGTCTAAACATGTCATTATTATAGCTTGTTCAAAATAAATTTTAAATGGCTGTTTCAGCTTTTGCATTTTAGATTGATGCAAAAAAACGTCCAGACCGGCCAAACGGCTAATCATGAATTTTTTTCGACAAAAGCGCTTTGTCATGTTTATGAACTTGCTTGATCAATCATGGTATAATATGTGCGGATATTAGTGAGACGAGGAGAATTGACATGGATGCCATACTTTATCAACCTCAATGGCGGGTGATTGATCAAACAACACTCGGACCAAGCTTTGAAGCTAAGCAATCCTTTGCCATAGATGACGCGCTTTGCTACTCGGTCGGCAGCGGAAATTCCAGCTGTGCAGCCAGAACATGGGTACATCATGATACGATTATATTAGGGATTCAAGATACGAAGCTTCCCCATCTCAAGGATGGATTAGATTATTTAGCATCTCAAGGGTATCATTACGTTGTCCGCAACTCCGGGGGGCTGGCCGTAGTTCTTGATGAAGGTGTTTTAAATATTTCTTTAATTTTCCCTGAAAAAAACCGCCGCATTTCTATTGACCAAGGTTATGAGGCAATGGTGTCATTAATAGATAAAATGCTTGAACCTTACCATTTAAAGATTGAAGCAAGAGAAATTATTGGATCATATTGCCCGGGACGTTATGATTTAAGTGTTAACGGCAAAAAGTTTGCCGGCATATCGCAGCGCCGGCTTCGCCGCGGTGTTGCTGTACAGATTTATATATGCGTTGACGGCAGCGGCTCACAGCGGGCAGCTCTCATTGGGGAATTTTACAAAAGAAGTTTACAAGGCGAGAAAACCCATTTCGAATACCCTGTGATTCAGCCTGAAACCATGGCTTCTTTATCGGAGTTAACTGGCAAACCGCTTGATGTTGGCAAAGTGATGATGCTTTTTTACCAAACATTGCAATCGTCAAGCCAAGTTATACCTTCGCAACTGACATTAGAAGAAGTCAAACGCTTTGAAGAGAGCTATGAACGAATGATTGACCGCAATGAAAAGGCGTTCAGCTTCTAGAAATCATGCGCTGAAAGTTCAGCTTAAAGACAAATACCCGCTTTAGGCGGGTATAAATCTTTTTCAGGCCAATTCGGATTGTAAGTAATAATAAATCAAGTCTCCCGTATGGCATAAGGAATCCTGATGGGTTCTTTCATAAGCGTGCGAAGCGTCTATTCCCGGACCGATTAATCCGTGTACAAAATCATAGCCTGCTCTGATTGCCGCTGAAGCATCTGATTGATAGAATGGATAAATGTCAATTTTATAATTAATATGATATTTTTCCGCCAGTTTAACAAGGTGTTTTCTTAAACCGTAATGATAAGGTCCGCTGGCATCTTTTGCACAAATGGATACCGTGTACTCATCAGTTTCCTGACCATCGCCGATCGCTCCCATGTCAACCGCCAAATATTCAACTGTCTCTTCCGGAATATTAGAATTACCGCCGTATCCAATTTCCTCATTATTAGATATTAAGAAGTGTGTCGTATATGGCAGTTTAATTTGCTTTTCCTTTAGTTTTGCGATCACATGCATTAACACTGCTACACTCGCCTTATCATCTAAATGCCTTGATTTTACGAAGCCGCTTTCAGTAAAGGAAAAACGCGGATCAAACGAAACAAAATCGCCCGTGCGTATGCCGAGGGCTTCGGTCTCTTCTTTATTTGCGACCTTTTCATCAATACGAACTTCAATATTTTCGTCATTGCGCTCCGCTTTACCGGCATCCTTATAGACATGGACAGCGGTTTGATGCATTAAAATGGTGCCTGTATAACGTTTCCCTTCTGCGGTCTCAACTTCACAATATTCACCTTCTGCAAAATTCCATGGAAACCCGCCGATTGTTGTCAGCCTTAATCTGCCGTCTGATTTAATTTCTTTGACCATTGCACCAAGTGTATCAACATGCGCAGTCAGAAACCGATGTTTTGTATCGTCGGTGCCTTTTATTGTAAGTAAAAGACCGCCCTTATTGTTGCGGTGTGTCTCAATGCCAAGGCTGTTAAAGTATTCCTTAACATAGCGGATCACTCGTTCCGTATTTCCTGAGGGACTGGGGATGGCTGTAAGATTTGAAATTAAATCAATAATGGCCTTTCCATTGACAATGTGTTCCACCATTATACCTCCTCTTGACTTGATTTTTTTAACGTCCGTCGGCAGCGTCTGTTATTGGGACAGTCACGACTTAAATTAGCACAAATATTCGAAACAGTAAAGAAAAACAGACTGAAAGCGGCACCTGCGGAATATAAAATGGCGACGCCCCGTATAACGTCCGAGATGCTGTTAACGATTGCCGCCGTTCTATTTATTTTGTTTGCTTTAATAAAGGTTTATTGCAGAGAAGATAGACTATAAAATGGATGACAATTAAACAAACAATTATCATCTCTGCACTTTTTATTCGGGTGGTTTTAAAAAAACAGGTGCCACGATTCAGTGACGCCTGTTTCGAGAAGACCCCGGATTCGCTGTCTGACTGCTTGCCAATCAACGGGTTTTTTTATTCAGCAATGCTTTGCATAGCTGTAATCAAAGCCAAGTTGTAAACATCTTCTGCGGAGCAGCCTCTTGAAAGGTCATTTACAGGCTGATTAAGTCCTTGAAGAATTGGACCTACAGCATCATAACCGCCGAGGCGCTGCACCATCTTATAACCAATATTTCCTGCTTCAAGGCTTGGGAACACAAACACATTGGCTTGCCCTTTAAGCGGTGAATCCGGCGCTTTTTTTGCTGCTACTTCTGGTACATAAGCGGCATCAAATTGAATTTCGCCGTCGGCAAGAAGTTCAGGTGCTTTTTCCTTAACAAGCTTTGTCGCTTCAGCCACTTTATCAGCTTCAGGAGCCTTAGCTGAACCTTTTGTTGAAAAGCTGAGCATAGCGACACGCGGTTCAATACCGAAGGCTTTTGCCGTTTTAGCGCTTTCGACCGCCGTTTCAGCGAGATCGTTGCTGTCGGGAGCGATATTAATGGCGCAATCGGCAAAAACGAGCCTTTCATTGCCTTTAACCATAATGAAAGCACCGGATGTTTTTTTAACGCCGGGCTTTGTTTTAATAATTTGCAGTGCCGGGCGAACTGTATCAGCTGTTGAATGAGCGGCTCCGCTGACTAATCCATCAGCTTGTCCAGTATAAACAAGCATTGTGCCGTAATAATTTTCATCTTGAAGCCATTTTCTTGCTTCTTCTTCTGACGTTTTCCCTTTTCTTCTTTCCACAAGTTTTTGAACGAGTTCTTCAAAACCGGAATCATCATGAGGATGGCGCACTTCAAGCTGTCCGGCTTTTTCTAATTCTTGTACTTTATGATCAAACTGGCTTTTTTCACCAACTAAGATTGGTTTTATCACTTTTTCTTCAGCCAGACGAACAGCCGCATCAACGATCCTTTGGTCACCGCCTTCTGGAAAAACAATCGTTGGCTGCGCTTTTTTTACTTGGTCTTTCATATCCTCAAACATTTGAGTCATCATTCTTCCTCCTCGTAAATCTCACTACCATTAGAATACACTTTATCATTGTTTTTATAAACCAAAAAAGGCAGATGAAATCGTTTACCTTCCCAATTCCTATTTTTCTTAATACTTGAATTTTTGAAGACACAGCCACCCTGTTTTTGACAAAACAAAAACAAAAGGCGCCGTTTTTACAAGGAAGCCTTTGTCTATGATATATTTAGATTAAGAAATTGACTAAAGGAGTGACAACTATGAGTGAAGCGGCTCAAACATTAGATGGCTGGTATTGTTTACATGATTTTCGTTCGATAGATTGGACCGCTTGGAAACGGCTCTCAAGCAACGAACGTGAAGCAGCTCTTCAAGAGTTTCATCAATTTTTGGATAAATGGGACCTTATACAACAAAATAAAGAAGGCAGTTATGCTTTCTATTCCATTGTCGGACAAAAAGCAGATTTTATGCTTATGTGGCTCAGACCAACAATGGCTGAATTAAATGACATTGAAACCGCATTTAATAAAACAAAATTAGCCGAGTATACAATCCCGGCTTATTCATACGTTTCTGTTGTCGAATTAAGCAACTACTTGGCTGGAAAGTCAGATGAAGATCCTATGCAAAATCCGCATATTAAAGCCCGCTTACATCCGATTCTGCCTCAAGCGCAGCATATTTGCTTTTATCCAATGGACAAGCGCCGTGAAGGCAATGATAACTGGTATATGCTGTCAATGGATGAGCGCCGTGAGCTCATGAAAAGCCATGGTTTAATCGGCAGAAGCTATGCCGGCAAGGTGAAGCAAATTATTACGGGTTCGGTAGGTTTCGATGACTGGGAATGGGGTGTGACCTTATTTGCTGAAGATGTTCTTCAATTTAAAAAGCTAGTCTATGAGATGCGCTTCGATGAAGTCAGTGCCCGTTACGGGGAATTTGGCGCTTTCTATGTCGGCGTGCTTCTTAACAAAGAACGCTTTTCACAAATGATGACGGTTTAGAAAACGGACCGAAATGACACTTTCTTATCACACTCATAAAATTCTGGATGCTCTCCCTCTAAAAATTGAGGGGGATTTTTTTTTGTCATAAATAAGCCCCCCTGTCATAAAAATGTTCATAGAGTTGAATGTGAGTATTAAGTGAAGGCAAACAACCGTTATCCACTTTGAAAAATAAGGAGTGAATGTCATGAATTATCAACCATCATCCCCTTACGGAAGCTGGCCTTACGGTTCCTCGGCTTACCCGGGAGGCGACAGCTTTGGCCCTCCTGTGCGAGCTGAGACTCATGGACCATATCCGAGTGCAGGAATGATGCCAAGCTCCCAATATCAAGGCGGACAAATGACACAAGGCGGTCCGCCAAGCCCTGGTTATCAAGGAGCGCAGCCGCCGGGCGTATCCTATGCCGGTCCAGGAGGCCAAGGAGCTTTGCCATATGCCGGCGCAACACCTTCAGCCGTCATACCAACCACCGAACAATCATTTATTGAAAATATTTTAAGACTTAACTTAGAAAAAGTCGCATCTGTATATTGTACCTTTGAAAACAACAAAGAATGGAATGCTAAAGTCTTCCGCGGTGAAGTAGAGGCTGCCGGACGCGACCACGTGATTATTAATGACACCAATACAGGCACACGTTATTTGATTCCAATGGTCTATGTAGACTACGTTACTTTCCAAGGCCCTATGAACTATTCTTATCCTTATGAATAAATAAAGCTCAACAGCCGCCATATAACCGCTTGTAAATGATTGACTTGATCATATGAATGTTCGCGTTTAAACAGTTTCTTTTTTTCCGCAAATAACCAAATGGTCAAATTTTTCACATCCATACGGTCTTATTTATGAGCCGCCGTTCACATTTATGGCGGTTTTTATTTTCTTTCGTTCGGGGATCCGTTCATTCATTGAGCGAACCTTTAATATAATAAAAAGGCATAAACGAAGCAATATCCGTTCATGCCTTTACCGTTAATTAATTTAATCCGCGCATGAGCTTGTGAATTTTTGGCGCAACAAATAAAAGAATAATGCCTAACAGCACTCCGATTGCCCCGATAGTGCCGAAATAGGTGATTTCTGTATGGCTATTATATAATGGGGTGATTTTTGCATTAATCGCTTGTCCTGTTGCATTGGATAAAAACCACAAACTCATGGTTTGCGCCGAAAATGCGGCAGGTGCAAGCTTTGTTGTGACCGATAATCCTACCGGGGATAAGCACAGCTCGCCAAATGTAACAAGCAAGAAACTCAGCACAAGCCAAAGCGGGCTGACCAAATGATCTGTCCCATACATGATTGCCGGCACTAGCAAAATTAAGAAAGATATGCCGGATAAAATTAACCCCAGCGAAAATTTATTAGGCGTAACGGGTTGACGTTTCCCAAGCTTTAACCACAATAGTGCAAAAATTGGCGAAAAAATAATGATAAATACTGGATTTAGAGACTGGAACCAAGAAGAAGGAATATGAAAGCCCCATAAATCCAATTGTGTCCTGTTATCCGCGTAGATGGCCAAAATAACAGAGCCTTGTTCTTGAATAGACCAAAACATAACAGAAGCTATAAACAGCGGGATATAAGCCAAAAGACGCGATCTTTCTTCAGCTGTTGTTTTCTTGCTGACCAGCATCACAACAAAATAACAGATCGGAATCACAATGCCTAATATACTAATCAGGTTAGTGAACGCTTTAACCGTCAATGTATGTGTGACATAACCGACAGCGGCTAAAACAATAATGATAGCTGCACCTATCAAAAATCTGGCTAACACTTTTTTGCGTTCTTCTGGTTTAAGAGGATTGGCCACCCTTTGCCCGGCATCTCCAAGGCTTCTTCTCCCGGTGATGACGTAGAAAATAAGGCCAAGCGCCATGCCGACGGCTGCGGTTGCAAATCCTAAATGATAATTGACCTTTTGGCCCAATGTACCAGTAATATAAGGCGCAATGAAGGCTCCCAAGTTAATGCCCATATAGAAAATGCTAAAGCCGGAATCCCTGCGAGTGTCTTCTTTACTATATAAATCTCCGACAACTTTAGAAACGTTTGGTTTTAATAAGCCAGTTCCTAAAACAATAAAGAACATTGAAACAAATAGGGCGGTAAGCCCTGCTGGAAAGGAGAGCGCTATATGCCCCGTCATAATTAAGACGCCGCCCCAGAAAATAGTGTGCCTGTTGCCCAGCAGACGATCGGCAATCCAGCCCCCAATCATTCCTGACATATAGACAAGGGAGCCATAGACTGACATTATGGCGGCCGCGGTTCCTTGATCTATGCCTAAACCGCCGTTTGAAAGTTTATCATACATATAGTAGATAAGAAGAGCCTTCATACCATAATAGGAAAATCGTTCCCACAATTCCGTTGAAAATAAGGTGAATAATCCGCGGGGATGTCCTAAAAAACCGGTTTCCGGTGTTTTTTTAAATTTCTGATCATTAGAAGTCACGTACAAGTACTGCTACCTCCCTTTACACTGGTGAATAAATTTTTCAGATTTGGGATTAAGAGATTTTTTACTGCGTTTCTAGAATTTTGAAACTTGACAGACAACAATAAAATCTATAAAAATTCCCGCCCTATTTACCATTATAAATTATTTAAACTTAATGTAAATAATAGTTTACATTGTTAAGTAAAAAATGAGTTATTCAAGAAAAATTCAAAATAAATGTTCACAAATTTGTAAGAAAGCGCTATCATTATTTCAGAGCTGTATTTGATTAACGCTTTGATTATGTACAGTGAGGGGGGAGTTTCTTTATGAAGAAATTGCTGAAGCATTTAACGTTTCAAGTCATTGCCGCTATTATATTAGGCATTATTGTCGGACTGATATGGCCTGGGTTCGCCCAGCACTTGGATGTTCTTGGGAATACATTTATTAATGCTGTTAAAATGGTCATTGCCCCTATTATTTTCCTGACCTTGGTGCTTGGCATTGCCAAAATGGGCGATATGAAAAAGGTTGGCAAAGTCGGCGGCAAAGCCATTATTTATTTTGAGGTTGTAACGACGATTGCGCTTATTATCGGACTCATCGTTGTTAACATTGTCAACCCTGGAAAAGGCATCGATCCTCATAAAATACCAAAAGGCGATGTATCGCAGTTTACGTCAGGCGGAGGAGACAAAATTAACTGGATTGACTTTTTTGCTCATATTGTACCGTCTAATGTATTTGATGCTTTCACCAAAGGCGACATTTTACAAATTTTGTTTTTTGCCATTTTATTCGGTATTGGATTGTCGGCACTCGGGAAGCGAGGACAGCCGATTATTGATTTGTTTGATAGATTGTTGGACGTTTTCTTTAAAATTATCAATTATGTCATGAAAGCGGCTCCTATCGGCGCATTTGGCGCTATGTCATATACGATCGGCAAGTTCGGTCTGGAAACAGTCGGACCTTTAGCAAAAGTCATGATTTGTATGTATGTCACAATGATATTATTTGTGTTTATTGTTCTGGGTACTATTTGTAAACTATACGGTTTTAGCTTATGGACTTATTTAAAATATATTAAGGATGAAATTCTCATTGTCCTTGGTACAAGTTCATCTGAATCTGTCCTGCCAAGAATGATGGATAAAATGGAGCGGTTCGGCTGTCCAAAATCTGTTGTCGGCCTGACTATTCCGATGGGCTATTCTTTCAATCTTGACGGCACGTGCATTTATTTGACAATGGCAACCGTATTCCTTGCCCAAGTCTTTCATGTTCCGCTCAGCTTAGAACAACAACTGTTGATTATCCTTATTCTTATGCTGACATCAAAAGGCGCCGCAGCAGTGACCGGCGGGGGTTTCATCGTCCTTGCCTCTACGCTTTCTGCTTTGCATGTCATTCCAATAGCCGGCTTAGGATTGCTGCTGGGCATTGACCGCTTCATGAGTGAAGCCCGCGCTATCGTCAACTTAATCGGAAACGGCATTGCTGCTATTGTTGTATCAAAAAGCGAAAAAGAATTTGACGAAACGAAACATCGAAATGTTGCATTGGCTTTAAAATCCGGTAAAAAAGCTTCTTAACATACCAAGAAAAAGGCACGTGTGCTTCTGTAAAACACACGTGCCTTTTTCCCTATCCTTTAATAAAAGCGATAATAACCAATAACCAACTGACAAGAAAGGCAACTCCGCCAATAGGCGTAATCGGACCGAATGCAGATATTTGAGTGGTGCTGAGCATATAAAGACTTCCAGAAAACAGTATGATGCCAATAAGCATGATCCAACCCGCCCAATTTAGGAGCGAAGATTGACCTTGGAAAGCCGTCATTGAAAGAATCCCCACTATAATTAAGCCAATGGCGTGCATCATTTGATATTGAACGCCTGTTTCGAACACACTGAGATGCTGTTCGCCGATTTTCGCTTTCAAAATATGGGCGCCGAAAGCACCAAGTGCTACGGAAAGAAAAGCTAAGGCGCTTCCCAAAATAATAAAGAGCTTGGACATCACTTCTCTCACCCTTCTGTATAGGTACTTTAGTTTGGCCGCATATTCATCATATCATATTCTTTCCAATTTAATCCCGCCAAGCTCTGCAAATTCACAAAAATGAAAGAAAAACGATATATTTATAAGGCCGTCCAAGACGGCCTTATCTGCTTTGTAAATGAAAGCTGAGGATTTCCTTAAGCTTTTCCGGATGACGGCTGGTGTAAATATGATAATAATCGCCATCACAGACAGCTTTGTAAGATGAAAATCCATGTTCAGCCAAAAAGTCATTTATATCATCAATCGTTTCATTTCCACTAAACAATTTTTTCATACCGACAAATTCGCCATTTACATAAACATCATATCTGTCTTTTTTGTCAAAAAAAGTATTCCAATCATCTGTTTGGAAATCTTCTATAAAAGGTGTATCATCTAATGACATAAAGAATACTCCTTTCATTTACAATTTAACCTCCCATCCCATGAATATTAGTGTTAATCTCTGGCACTTGCCTCGAAAAAATTGGTATGAGAGATATATGCTTTTTTTAGACAGACTATGAATAGATTTATGTAAATGATACAAAAAAAGCCGTTCTCAATAAGAGAACAGCTGTGAGTGATGCATCTCAATTTAACTGCAAATGAGCATTTTATTCATTTTCCGGAACAGCTTCCAGAAATCGGGCAACAACCGATTGCATCCACCTTTTATTTGCTCCGAAATCGGCAAACCCTACCCGCGACACTGAACGAAAATGAATTTCCTTTTGCTGATCATCAAAATAAAATTCAGCATCATGATAAAACTCTAAAATAGGCGTTCTAAATTCAACATATATATATTGATCAGCCTGCTCTTTAATTTCAGTCTTAGGCAATGATTTTATCGTATGAATGAGCAATTCCTTTGCCTGTGAAAGCGTGAGTGATTGATAAGAAATCGGAAGCATTTTACGATTCAAGTCCGGGTGTTCCGTGGAAACACAGTTGAACTTTCTAGGACATGGGGCAAGCTTGCCTTCATGTATCCCCAATAGACTATTTTTTTCTTTCGCCATGTCTTTTCATCATCCTTACCGCAAGCTCGTAATGGGTTCTGGAAACATAACTAATTATAGTTCTCAAGCCCTGCAATGGTCAATGAACTTAACTTTATTGACATATTATCCTGTCAGAATGTGTATATACATTCATCTTGCTTTCCCGAATAAATCCCGCCACTGTGATATTAAGATCTACAGCTGTTTTTAACGCTAAATCTGTCGGCGCTGATTTCGACAATAAGATCCCGATGCCCATTTTTGACACCTTCAACAGTACTTCTGAAGATATACGGCCGCTGAACGCAATAACGCAGTCTTTAACATTTAATTGATTTGTTAATATGTAGCCAAATAATTTATCCAATGCGTTATGGCGGCCTATATCTGTCCTTGCTGCAATAATTTTATCCGGGTGGCAAAGCGCAGCGTTATGAACGCCGCCCGTTTCAAAAAATATTTCGGAACGGGCATTCAAGGCTTTCATTAACCGGAAACACTGTTCTTGAGTTATCTTTGTCTTTGACATCACTGTTTTGGCGGTTGCTGCATCGGTTTTAAAATAAAATTGCCGGCTTTTTCCGCAGCAAGATCCGATCAACCGTTTCGACATATCAGAAGGAGCTATGGGTTGAGGATTTTTCAGTTCGACATAGATAAACCCTTGATTTTCATTTATTGACATAGATTGAACATCTTCAATGGTACGAATAACGCCTTCAGACGCTAAAAAACCGACGGCAAGTTCTCGAACATCCGCCGGAGAGCAAACCAATGTTGCAAATTCTTGCCCATTAAGGATAACTGTAAGCGGCACTTCTCGAGCGATCGATTCTTCTTCTTGGATGATTCGATGATTAACGATTTTTTTTAAAGGCCACTTGCTTATCAGCGGTTTATTCATAGCAATCACCTTTTCAGGTCCAGATGCCAATCTGAGAACTCTGGTTCGCATAGAATACAATGCTTTGGAAATATAAATGTCCACGGCATACTCGTATACGCCGGCAGATCCAATTGATAATCCGCAAAGTGAAATTCAGCCACTTTTCGATTCTTTTCACAGTACATCAGCGTAAATGGCAGCGACACTTGATTTTGAGTGAAATTCTCAATTAAAACTGTAGCTAAAATATCTTGTTGATAATTTTTTGCGACACGAATATTTTGGAAAGTAAGTTCATCACTTCCCCGGCTTCTCCGAAAAATCATTTCTACCAAATGACGATCTGTTTCAGACAGGGCCTTTTTCCACTTTTCATGTAACAATAACTGCTGCTTCATTTTTATTCACAGCCCCCTCATATAAAAATTGAGGACCAGCTGTGATGCTAGTCCCATATGAGCTTATAATTAATGATTTTCTTGGAGTTTAGGATGCTTTTTCTTCTTTCTATTTTCGTTCTTCATCTTTCTTCTCTTATTTAAAAGCAAGCCGGCGGCGACAACAACAACTGCCAAGGTCAACTCAAGAAATTTATCATAAGGGAATCCTTGATTAATAAACCATTGGTCAACCGCTTCATCACCTAAGATCATTTCACCGGAAGTGTAGCCAAGCAGTGCTGCGCCAATTATAACAATGATAGGGAAACGGTTCATCAACTTCATAAGAAGCTTGCTTCCCCATACAATGAGCGGAATGCTGACAGCTAACCCGACTATAATAAGAAAAATATTATTATGGGCGGCTCCTGCGACTGCAACAACATTATCTAAGCTCATGACAAAATCCGCCACAACAATCGTCCGGATGGCACCCCAAATATTTGAACTTGCTTTAAGGTCTGTATCTTCTTCTTCGATTAATAAGTTAATGGCCATATATATTAATAATATTCCGCCGATAATCTTTACAAACGGAATTTCCAGCAGCCATACAGCCGCAAAAGTAAGCGCGATTCTTAAAATAATTGCGCCAAAGCTGCCCCAGAAAATCGCTTTATTTTGCTGTCCGCTAGGCAAATTGCGGCAAGCTAATGCAATCACAACAGCATTATCGCCGCTTAACACAACGTTTATTAGAATAATCTCTAATAAACCGAGGATAAATGAGCCGTCCAATCACAACATCTCCTGTATAAATACTATCTAAAGTATAACCCCAATACTTGTCCGTTTCAAATATCCAATAAAAAAGCCCCGATGATCATCAGCAATCATCGGGGGATCCGGTTAAGATTGATATAATTTATATAATGCTTGCGTGCCGCTGTCTTCTTCTCCCATGGCTGCAAGTTGTTCATAAAGGGATTTTGCCAGTTCAAGACCAGGCGTCATCATCCCCATTTCTTTTGCCGAATTCAGGGCAATGGTTATATCTTTAATAAGGTGCTTAACGTAAAAACCTGGTTCAAAATCGCCTTTCAGCATTCTCGGACCTAGATTAGACAATGACCAGCTGCCGGCCGCTCCGGCGGTAATGCTTTTTAATACTTGATTTTCATCCAAGCCGGCCTTCTTAGCATATACCAGGGCTTCACAAACACCTATCATGTTAGAAGCTATCGTTATTTGGTTGCACATCTTCGTATGCTGGCCAGCGCCGGCCCGCCCTTGGTATACAATATTTTCTCCAATGATGCGAAATATCGGAAGCATCTCATTAAAATCGGCTTCATCGCCGCCGGCCATAATCGACAATGTGCCTTGTTCTGCCCCGATATCCCCTCCTGATACCGGCGCATCTAACGCATGAATCTCTTTCTTCTTTGCTTCCTGATATATTTTCTCAGCGAGTTTCGGAGAAGATGTCGTCATATCAATAACGAAGCTCCCCGGCTTTGCATGATCTAAAATGCCGTTATTAAAATAAACTTCTTCGACATCCTTTGGATAGCCAACCATCGTTATAATAATATCCGATGCTTCTGCAAGAGACTTTACAGCAGGAAACCATTCAGCGCCATTTTCTACTAAAGAATGGGCTTTTTCCTTTGTGCGGTTATAGACATTGACATGATAGCCGGCAGACATGAGTTGTCCTGCCATGCCTTTCCCCATGACGCCAGTACCGATCAAACCTATTTTTAAGCGATGATTCAAGAACTTCCCCTCCCACTTATATGTCGTATAAAAAATGAACCCTATTATCTTTTACAGATATTCATATGGATCAATCTTGCATTCCTTTAATGGGATGACTTTTGTTTTCCTGACAATTTTATAGCCAAACCATAAGACAAGGAAGAGCGGGATACCGAGATAGGCGACAATAAGATTCATCCAATCTATATGTCCTCCAAGGAAAGCTTGGTAGTCCTGTGCGAGCAAGATAATCAAACATACAGCGAACCCAAATATCGGTCCGAACGGATACCATTTTGCACGGTATGGCAAGTCATTAACATCATATCCCTGAGCAACATAGGCCTTGCGGAAACGATAATGGCTGACGGCAATGCCAATCCAAAATATAAATCCTGTAACCCCCGCAGCATTTAATAACCAATTATAGATGGCGCCGTCACCGTATACAGAAGCTAGAAAAGCCAATGCGCCGATGATGGCTGTAGCCATGAGCGACCAAACCGGCACGCCGCGTTTGTTTAATTTAGCAAATATCTTCGGCGCCTGGCCGTCCTTCGCCATTGCATATAACATCCGCGTTGAAGCATAAAGGCTTGAATTGCCGGCTGAAAGAACTGCCGTTAAGATAACAGCATTCATCACCGAAGCCGCGAAGGCGAGTCCAGCTTTTTTGAATACTAGAGTGAACGGGCTGACCATGACACTTTCGCTCATTAGGCTCTTGTTGGTATATGGGACAATTAAACCAATCACAAGAATCGCCAAAACGTAAAAGAGCAGAATCCGCCAGAAGACGCTGCGAATCGCGCGCGGAACATTTTCCCTTGGGTTTTCACTCTCTCCTGCCGCAACACCTACTAATTCTGTACCCTGAAATGAAAATCCTGCCGCTAAGAAAATGGCAAATACTGCTGAAGCTCCCCCGTGAAACGGCGCGTCACCCATTGTAAAATTTTTAAAGCCGGCAGTGTGTCCATTTATAATGCCAAAAATCATTAATAAACCAACAATAATAAAAATAATAACAGTCGCTACTTTAATAAAGGCAAACCAATATTCGCCTTCACCGTAACCTTTAACGGAAAGGTAATTGATAGCAAACATGATCACCAAGAATAACCCGCTCCATAATAAAGATGGGCTGTGAGGGAACCAAAATTTCATGACGAGAGCCGCGGCGGACAACTCAGTAGCTAAAGTTATCGCCCAGCTGTACCAATAATTCCAGCCAAGCGCAAAACCAAGCGAAGGATCGATAAACCGCGTGGCATACGTACTAAATGAACCGCTTGTCGGCATAAAAGCTGCCAATTCGCCCAAACTGGTCATGATAAAATAGACCATAACACCGATAAGAATATAGGCTAATAACGCTCCGCCGGGACCAGCCGTGTGTATGGCAGTGCCGCTTCCAAGGAATAGTCCTGTACCGATTGAACCGCCTAAAGAAATCATAGTAAGATGCCGGGCTTTCAACCCCCTCTTTAGTTCAGTTGAAGAAGCGGATGGTGTCTGCTGAATATCGTTCGCTTGCTTCGTCATACCTTTCACCCCTTTGTCAATCAATTTATTTTACGTCTAGTATAGTTTTTTATGATCATAGTAAGTTATACAAGTTGATAAAATAAAAAATCCGCCTCTTCATTAAGAGACGGATTTTCCGCGGTGCCACTCTAATAGTCCTTCAAACTGAAGAACCTCTTTTATCTGATAACGGGATGCCCCGGCAAATTCTAGTAAACATCATCATGTCGTTCAAACTGCTTCTCGAAAGTGCGGTTCATTATTTTCTAGCACCAGGCTTCCACCATCCCCGGCTCGCTAAGGCATCAAAAAATAACTACTCTCTTTCTCATCGAATGCTTTATATATGAAACGTTTTTTTCTTCAGTTGTTTAAGATATTTAAAGTATAAAACAAATTCTTTTTTTGTCAACTGAATATTAATGTCACATCATTCCATTTAGAACTTAGTCTATTTTTGATTCAAAGTCACATTCCTTAAGAGGAATGACTTTTGTTTTTTTAATAAACTTATATCCCAGCCAAATCACTAAGAAGATCGGTATGCCGATATATGAAACAAATATCCCTTTCCAATCAATATGTCCGCCGAGAAAAGCATTATAATTCTGCCCGATGACAACAATCATACAAACAACAAAGGCAAATATCGGTCCAAATGGAAACCATTTAGCACGATACGGCAAGTCATTTAAATCGCGTCCTTGGGCAACATAAGCTTTCCTGAATCGATAATGACTGACGGCAATGCCCAGCCAAGCTATAAATCCAGATAGCCCGGAAATATTCAGGAGCCACGTATAAACGATGCCGTCTCCGAAAATGGACGCAAGAAAGGCAAATGCGCCAATTAAAGCAGTAATGATAAGCGCCCAGACCGGCACGCCGCGTTTGTTAACTTTTGTTAGAAAACGGGGGGCTTTTCCCTCTTTGGCCAGCGCATAAAGCATACGTGTTGATGCATATAGTCCAGAGTTCCCCGCCGACAATACAGCAGTTAAAATAACCGCGTTCATCACGGATGCCGCAAAAGCAAGCCCCGCTTTTTTAAAGACTAGAGTAAACGGGCTGACCATAACGTTTTCGCTTGCCAGACTTTTATTCGTATAAGGAATAATTAAGCTGATGACCAAAATCGATAATATATAGAACAACAGTATGCGCCAAAAAACACTTTTCATTGCCCGGGGAACAGTTTTTTCGGGATCTGCACTTTCACCGGCGCTGACACCTAAAAGTTCAGTGCCCTGGAAGGAGAACCCCGCAGCTAAGAAGATGCCGAAGGTTGCCAAGATCCCGCCGTGAAACGGCGCATCACCGATTGTAAAGTTTTTCAAACCTACTGTGTCGCTGTGAAAAATCCCGAGGATCATTAATATGCCGACAATAAGAAAGATAATAACAGTCGCTACTTTTACAAAGGCGAACCAATATTCGGACTCGCCGTAGGATTTAACAGATAAATAGTTAAGAATAAAAATAATAGCTAAAAACAAAGCACTCCATAATATAGATGGGCTGTGCGGAAACCAAAATTTCATAACCAGCGTCGCCGCAGAAAGTTCCGCTGCAATAGTAATAGCCCAGTTAAACCAATAATTCCATCCTAACGCAAAACCAAAGGCCGGATCGACAAATCTCGCAGCATAAGTGCTGAAAGAACCGCTCGTCGGCATATAAGCGGCAAGTTCTCCTAAGCTGGTCATGAGAAAATATACCATAATACCGATAATAAGATACGCTGTCAGCGCACCGCCGGGTCCGGCCGAATGAACCGCACCGCCGCTTGCCAAGAAAATGCCGGTGCCAAGAGCTCCGCCCAGTGAAATCATCGTTAAGTGCCGAGCTTTCAGTCCTCTTTTTAACTCATTTGATTCATTTTCGGGTTGACTATCATCCATTAACATCATTTGACTCTCCTTTTCCTTTAGAAGGTGTTCAAATTGAACACACACTTTTAAACTCTGGGAAGGAGAAGGGTAAAAAAATACCGCCGAAGCTCTCGACGGTATCGAAGACCCTCATCATACCTTCCATCGATAGCTCAACACGCGGGTATTGCCCGCGTGACAGTTCTGTCCCTATTCGGTAACAGCCCCAGCCTGTCCAGTAAGAGAAACCTGAACAAACTTCGGCGATTTTTCCTTTCATGCAGATTCATAAACTTCTCTTTGTCTCCTCTGCATTACTCATAAAAACCGCGACCTCTACCTCACCTTACTTATATGATGAGGATTTTATATCTATTCAATTAAGAATATATTGGTGCCTTAATATTAGCCGGCATATATCTAAATGTTTAATAGCAAGATCTTTTAATATCATAACATAGAGAAGTTTATTTTTAAAAGGGTTAATATAAAATGGGATGCATTCCCAAACAAAGGCAGATTTCAAGGGATATATCTCAATCATCAACAAAAGCCTCTTCTCAAGATGAGAAAGAGGCCAGCCAGATTATTTTATTACATAGAAGTATCTTTGGTTTTATTTCTTGTAAGGCCAGCTGATTTAAAGCCGGCAAACAATAAGACGCAAGCTATAATGAAATGCATAATTGTATCGGCCGGAAGCAGCCTCATACCCATCATGTTTTGGGTAAATAGACCCGCCAAAAACATCAGCAGGTAAAGACCGCCGAAGACTTTTGCGGATAATGAGCTGCGCGCTTCGCTGCTCGTGCTCAACAGCATAATGAGACCAGAAAGCAAATGCACCATATTGTGGTTTAACGTTAGTGAGAAAAGCCCTTCAAACGGAACAAAATATCCGACAATGCCAATGACAAGAAATATAAAGCCTATTAAACGCACAGTATGCGTTGCCATAAATATTCACCTCTTTCGAAAAAGATTGCTAAACTAACATTTTAATCACAATCCTTTCCAATAAGGGCGGCTTTTAAACAATCTTTTTTATAAGAGGAGTTGATTTCAGCGATGCTATATTCTTAACGCCGATGCCAAACATTGCAATTTTAAGTTCCATTTCAATTCGTTCAAGGGTCTGGTCAAGGGCTTCTTCAGATTCGGCGGCATCCCGTAAAATCGATCTGCCAAACCCCGCCAGGTCAGCACCCAATGCTATGGCTTTTGCAGCATCAACGCCTGTTGACAGCCCTCCGCTTGCAATCAATGTTTTTTTGCTTTCAGAGATATGCTCCCGCACACTGACAATACATTCCGAAGTAGGAATGCCCCAATCATAGAATGCTTCAGCAGCCTGAATGCGGATAGGATCTTTTGAACGAAACTTTTCAACTTGAATCCAAGACGTTCCGCCCGCGCCTGCAACATCAACAAATGACACACCGGATTCAAACAATTGCTTAGCCAGCTGTCCGTTAATGCCCATACCTACTTCCTTAATGCCTACAGGAACTCCAAGGGCCATACAAATATTTTCAATCTTTTCCAGTAAATGACTAAAGTCTGTATCACCTTCTGTTTGAAAGACTTCTTGCATGCTGTTAAGGTGCAGCACAAGTGCATCCGCTTGTACAATATCTACAGTACGGCGGCACTCATCTATGCCATATCCTTTATTTAATTGAACGGCACCCAGGTTTGCAAAAATCGGGATAGACGGTGCCGCTTTCCTCATATTGTATGTATAAGAAAGCTCGGGGTTTTCAAAAGCGGCACGGACAGAGCCGGTACCGACCGCCCAGCCTCTTTTTTCAGCTGCGGCAGCCAAATTTAAATTAATTTTCCAAGCTCTTTCCGTTCCGCCGGTCATCGAACTCAGCACGAGGGGCGCTTTCATTTTTTTGTTTAAAAATGCCGTTGAAATATCGATATCGTTAAAATTAATTTCCGGCAACGCTTGATGAATGAACCGATAATTTTCCAATCCGGTCGTTATCCCCCGCCCTGACACTTGTTTCGTCAAAGCAATGTCTATATGTTCAGATTTCCTTTTCTCCGTTGAATGATGGTTTGTCAAAGCAATAACTCCTTTATGTACAAAACTTAACTCATATATATTTTTTGCATCTAAGGGGCTTGTTAACCGTATACGAGCTATATATCCCAATATATCACATGTGTAAGTATCATTATGATCAATGATTGAACGCGCGTCTCAATAAATCTTATTTTTTATGTATAAATCTATGAAACTTGGCCAGACTATAACTACAACGGTTTTCCCCCGCCGTTCAATATACATTCTTTTGGGCTAATCAACAGCCCTCTTTTTTTTTGCCTTTATTAATTAAATAGGGTCATGATGAATTTGGGACAGAGGTTAGAGGGTTTCCGAAAAGCCATTCTATGATGAGTGAAACTATGAAAAATGAAGGCCTTGGAAGGATTATAACTATTGAAACTGCCGGGATTTTAAACAGCAGAGAAATCCCGGCATCAACCGTTATCAATCAGCAGAAGCGAAAAATCTATAACGTATCAAAGCAAACTTCCTTTTCAGGGGCGATAAAATAAGAACCTCAGGGGATGCAGCAAAATATGCTTATTCCAAATGATTTAATGTCAGCTGTGTTAAAAAAGCGGTTCGGTACCTTTCACTAAAAACAAATGTTTTTCTGCCCGGCGCTTCGCTTAATATTCCTTATCCTTTCGTTTGCCGTCCCTGAACACTTTAGCGCTGCGAACGTATTCAACATCTTTGACATTTAACCTGAAATTAATGACTCTGGCTAAGGCAAAGAAGTAATCCGATAACCGGTTAATATAAGCGAGTACTAACGGCGGCGCTTCATCGCTCGTCTTCATTAATTTAACGATCAAGCGTTCTGCACGCCTTGTCACTGTTCTTGCAATATGAATCGTTGCCGCTGCGCTTGTGCCGCCGGGAAGAATAAACCGCTCGACATCAGGCGCTTCTTCAATAAATTGATCAATTCGTTTTTCCAATTCATCAATAGATTCCTTTTTTAGCTTATAAACACGATGGGACGTTACATTGGCTAAATCACCGCCGCAATCAAACAATTCATGCTGAATGCTTTCAAGATCTGCTAATACATCCTGAAATCGCTCTCTATCAAGCTCTGTCATCGCCTTGCCGACAAAGCTGTTCACTTCATCAATAGTGCCATAAGCTTCAACACGGACATCATCCTTGTCAACCCTTCCGCCGATCAGCCCTGTTTTCCCTTTATCGCCGGTTCGAGTATAAATTTTCATTTGATCACCTCTTGTCTATTTATATCCTTAAATTTGCTGCGGGTTCCAAATCAGACCACATTGACTCTAGCCCGCTTTTCGCTGCATTTTGGCAACGCCAGCCGCCTATAATTTGCAATATCTTTCTATTCTCCGTAAGCCGCTCCCTCTCAATCGCCAAATTGACTCTCTCTTAACTGTTTCGACACAATTCATTTATTTCCTGGGAAAGAGGCAGCTGTCTCTTTATAACGCTAATCGCTTGTGAAGCAAGATTAGGACTCGGGACATTTAAATGGATGCCTAAATGCCAGACGCTTATCCCGATCCCGATATGAGAAAAAGGCAGCGCTCACATCAAACCAACCGTTAATGAACTTGAATAACCCGACGGATATTTCTATTGCTGAGGTTAATGGCTTGATGAATGGGAAATGCCGTAAAAACACAAGCCGATGATTATCGCTCAAGCCATTTTTTCGTCAAATGTTCTCCCTTTTGACAGCCAAATCGATTAAATAATCAATATCTAAATGAGCTTCTGCATGTCTTGCCAGCTGATCAAATGAATTTTCACCCGATCGGCGAGACTGATGATACGGACGCTCCGGCAAGCCGTTTTTCTTGCGGAGCTTGTTCAGCCATACTGTCCGCCATTCATCATTATGAAATAGATGATGAAAATAAGTGCCGATGATTCTCCCCTGATCAATACAAACGCCATCAGTTTTGCCGGCTTCTAACAACACAAAGGGAGTCCCAGTCATATTGGCATCAAGCGGATCTGTTCTGCCGAGATGAACCTCATAACCTTCAATAGGGACGGCCGGCAACCCTGTTTTGGGATGCACAGCCCCTGTTGACCTGATGGTTCTTTTATTTAGTTGAAAGCGGGTGACAGCTGGAATAAGTCCCAAACCATGAACCTTTTTATTTATCTCCCCTGTATCTGTTCCGGCTTCATCAATAAGCTGCTCACACAACATTTGATAACCGCCGCAAATACCGGCGGCCGTTTCTAAGCCGGGCTTATTTCTTAAATGCATCAGGGTAAATCACTTGTGCCATTTGTTCTAAGCCGTCCACTAATCGCGGCCCAGGACGATTCACAAGATCACTGTTCACACTATAGACTTGCTTGTTTTTAACCGCTGCCACGTTGCCCCATCCTGAACGTTTCAACAAGTTCTTAACAGCACTTTTTTGATCGTATGTTGCTAAAATAACATCCGGGTTTTCCTTAACAATAGATTCATCTGATAACTTGACCCAGCCTTTTTTGTCAGCAGCAATATTTTTCGCATGAATGAGATTCAGCATTTCATTCATGAAGGTGCCTTGACCGGCCGTATAAATATCCGGTGCCGGAGAAATCTCAATATAGACTTTTTTCTCTTTATCTTTTGGCACTTTATTCGCCTTTTCTTTAATAGACGCCACTTTGGCTTTCATATCGCTGATGATTTGATCGGCCTTATGGCTTGTCCCTGTCGCCTTTCCAATCATTTGAATAGATTGATAGACTTGATTAAAGCTTTCCGCATCATTGACAATAAGGACTGGAATACCCGCTTCGCGAAGCTGCTTTATACCGTCACGGCTGCTGTTCGCTGACGAGGCATGGGCTAAGACGAGATCTGGTTTCAATGAGATAATCTTTTCTACATTCATTTTTTGGCCGCCGATTTTAGTCTTTTTAAGAGCGGCTTTAGGATAATTATCAAAATCGGACACACCGACAATTTGCTTGCCTAGACCTAAATCAAAGGCAATTTCCGTATTGCTCGGAATGATTGAAACAATTCTTTTCGGCTTATGCTTAATCGTTACGTTTTCGCCAAGGCCATCTTTGATCGTTACCGGAAAGGCCGTTTGTTCTTGTTTTGGCCCTTGACTGCTTTTATCGGCCTTTTGATCCTGATTTGTTGTTCCGCATCCGGCTAATACGCCAAGGATGACCATCAATGTTAAGAAAAATGCCAGCAATCTTTTTTTCACTGAAATCCCTCCTATTTTCTTTTAAAGACATGAAAAAAACATCTCCCTGCTTACCGGAGATGTGCCGTGTGTTTTAAACAGAAGAAAATCCGATTATCATCAGACCATGCGCCCTGTTCTAAACAACACCTCCCCTATCCGCGTAGGCCATTGGTGTTCTGAAATCAGGCAGGTCTCCTGGCTCATGGTCATCGCAGCCTAAACCTTCCCATATGGCGCTCAATAATGACTAAGCGCTTATCATACAGTGGCGTTCTTAGACTGCTTCCCATTCACAGTGGCGGGACCGCGCTGGATTTTCACCAAACTTCCCTTTTAAGCTCCAAGCAAAGCATGGAGCACCTGATCTCATAACCTATGTACTTGTTCAGCTTATTTTCTATTATACTAGATTTCCCAGCACTTTATATATTTCTCTTAACTTTTTTAAAACAGATAAGAAATAAGTATGAAAGACAATAAATCTTTTTGAACATGAAAATTTTTCCATTGACAATCCGGCTTAAACGCTTTATTGTAAGATAGTAAAAATGAAATCATCATTTGTTTTCAAGCAGAAAAAGCAAGTCACTTTCTTCTAACTTTTTGAATATCTTAACAATTCATCTTCTTATCAAGAGAGACAGAGGGACTGGCCCGATGAAGTCTCGGCAGCGGACTCCATAGAGAGTGCTGTGCCAAATCCAGCAAGCTCAAGGCTTGGAAGATAAGAAGAGTGTTTCTTATATACTTTATAAGACCTCTTCTTATTGGCAAGATGAGGTCTTTTTTATATGGCCTCTCAAACCTGCATAGAAGACAACATGATCAGAGAGGTGATGATGAATGGAAAAAAGCAAGGGAAATCCTATAGCACTGCTGCCTTTTATTATATTTTTAGTTTTATTTCTCGGGACAGGCATCATATCCGGCGATTTTAATAAAATGCCGGTCATTGTAGCCATTCTTATTGCGGCGGGCGTTGCTTTGACTATGAATCGGAAGGCTCCTTTGAATGATAAGGTTGAAATTTTTTGTAAAGGCGCCGGTCATCCTAATATTATTTTAATGGTGATTATTTTCCTATTAGCAGGCGCTTTTTCAGAAGTGGCTAAAGGCATGGGTGCTGTTGAATCCACAGTCAATTTAACGCTGTCGATTTTGCCGCAAAACCTTCTCATAGTCGGCTTATTTGTTATAGGCTGTTTCATTTCTTTGTCTATGGGGACTTCAATGGGAACAATCGTTGCGCTAGCGCCGATTGGCATCGGTATCAGCCACCAGACCGACATCTCAATAGCTTTGTCAATGGCAGCTGTGATTGGCGGAGCCATGTTCGGCGATAACTTGTCCATTATTTCCGATACAACGATTGCGGCTGTTCGTACCCAAAATACGCAGATGCGTGATAAATTTAAAACCAATTTCTTTATCGTTCTGCCGGCAGCTATTATAACCATTGTCATCTTGGCCTTCTTAACAATGGGCGGCCATGCAGAAGTAGCTAAGCATCATTTTAATATTTTGGAGACTCTGCCTTATTTGGCTGTATTAATTGCCGCATTGTGCGGCGTGAACGTGATGATTGTATTAACTGGAGGCATTATTTTTGCCGGTGCAATCGGATTATTTAATGGCAGCTACCATTGGCTAAGCCTTTTACAAAAAATCGGCGACGGCGTCACGAACATGCAAACCATGGCGATGCTGGCTATTTTGATCGGCGGTACAGTAGAAATCATCCGTTATAACGGCGGCATAGACTACCTGTTATATATTGTGACGCGCAAAATTAAATCGAAAAAAGGTGCTGAATTTAGTATTGCAGGATTGGTCAGCCTGACAAACTTGTCTACAGCCAATAACACCATTTCAATTATTATCGCGGGGCCTTTGGCGAAAAATATTTCAGATAAATATCAGATTGACCCGCGAAAGTCAGCAAGCTTATTGGATATTTTCTCGTGCTGCTGGCAAGGCTTTATCCCTTATGGCGCACAGCTTCTGGCTGCCGCTGGATTAGCCTCTATTTCGCCCGTAAGCATCATGGCTTATTCCTTTTACCCTATTCTTATTGGGATTTGCGGCTCTATCTCCATATTGGTTGGTTTTCCAAGATTTTCACCGTCACGAAGTAAAGCCAAACTGAATGAAAAAGAAGCAGATATAAAGGTCTAAGATTTTAAAGACGCAGAGGTGTTGAGGCGGCTCGTTTCCATATTTGGGGAGGGGCCGCTTCTCTGTAATCTCCCAGCCTGGCCACCCGAAAAAATTTTCCCTATTTTCGAACGAAGATAATTATTTATTATTGACACAAAATCGTGTATGATGGTATAAAATATTAAATCCTACTAATTTCATAGGAATGGGGTGATTTAATTGGCAGCCGTTCATCATCATTTGCAGAAGCATCAAGAACAACAGCCGATAAAAAAGCAAACGAACAGCCTTGGTTCTCCGCAAACGATGTTAATTATTGCCGCTGCACTGATTACTATCATTTTAAGCTTTTTTTCTATTTCAATCGGCGGCATAAGGCAAGGTATACTGCTTTGGATTGGCTTGTTATTAGGCTATACATTATTTCATGCGAGATTCGGATTTACATCAGCATTTCGCAGACTTTTGTCAGTAGGCAACGGTGAGGGAATCAGAGCTCATATGTTAATGCTGGTCATTTCCAGTACTTTA
Organism: Scopulibacillus daqui; assembly: GCF_016908855.1. GTDB lineage: Bacteria > Bacillota > Bacilli > Bacillales > Sporolactobacillaceae > Scopulibacillus_A > Scopulibacillus_A daqui. The sequence continues at coordinate 91,921 of NZ_JAFBER010000008.1, forward strand.
TTTGCCATTATCCTTTCGACAGGCATCAGCTTCTTCGGCGGTCACCCGAAAGGAGATGTTTCCCCAGTTGGCACGAGCTTAATTTTCGGTGCTTTTATCTTTGGCATAGGCATGCAGCTGGGCGGCGGCTGTGCTTCCGGCACCCTTTACGCTGTTGGCGGCGGCCGTTCGGAAATGTTTTTGACTTTAATCGCCTTTATCGCAGGATCCGTCATCGGCGCTTGGCATTTCGACTTCTGGGTCAATCAGATGCCGTCATTTAAGCCAATTTCTCTTGCAACAAGCACCGGCCTTGGATATTTCGGAGCATGGGCCGTTCAAATCATAATATTTGGGTTCATAACATTGTTGACACTATGGATTGAAAAGAAACGGCGGCCGCCAAGGGTCAAGCCTTTGCCGACAGCCTCAGGATGGAAACGGATTTTCCGCGGATCATGGCCGTTATGGATCGCAGCGATTGTATTAGCTGTACTTAATGCTGCTGTTCTAATGGTTAGACGATCACCATGGGGAATCACTTCAGGATTTGCATTATGGGGATCAAAAATCGCAAGCGCTTTGGGTATTGATGTATCGCAATGGGGTTATTGGTCAGGCGGCCGGGCGGCCAGCCTTCACCAATCCATATTCACCGACTCCACAAGTGTTTTGGACTTCGGCATCCTTATTGGCGCCTTTCTAGCCTCAACACTCGGCGGCTTATTCCTTTTGAAAAAAATCACATTGCGCCGGGCTCTTGCCGCTATTATCGGCGGCCTGCTTATGGGTTATGGCGCAAGGCTTGCCTTCGGCTGCAACATTGGCGCCTACTTCAGCGGCATATCATCATTCAGCCTCCATGGGTGGGTTTGGATGATCATGGCTTTGATCGGATCTTATGCAGCGCTTTACCTTCGCCCGCTGTTTGGCATGTCTAATCCAAATTCTAAGGATCATTTTTGCTGAGCCAAATGATAGCATGGTTTCGTTATAAAAGGTCGGACAAAATACCGGCCTTTTATACTTTTTATTGATTTGTTCTAAATATAGTAAAAATACCCGATCACCGGTTGGCGTACCACTTGTAATATTTGATTGCCATTTCTTTAGGAATATCGGAAATGGCTGACACATGGATGGGCTTGGCCCGTGTTGATATTTTCAAGGAAGCAAGACCAAATGCACGCTGCAGCCATGAGTCACTGACTTCTAATTCCTCAATTTTTCTTCGTGTCGTTAAAAATAATTCAGTTGAAAAGGCACCTGTTTGAAGTTGAATATAAGGCCCGTTCAGGACATAATAACTGTTAAAATAGTTCAAAATACGATAAATAACAATAAAAATCAACAACGCAGGCGAGATATACCATAATAACGGCCAAAAGTATAGCACTGCTATAGTCCCAATGATCCATAAATAGCTTGGACGCAATAGTTTGACAAAAAGGGAGGATCTTGGCAGTTTTGTCATTTCTGATTTAAATTCAATTAATGGAAGGATTTCTGATAATAACGGCCAAGCTTCCTTTTTAGCGATAAAGGGAAAAATTGTACTTGCGACTTCGATTTCTTCTTTTCCGACACCGCCGGCACTCACAAGTTCAACCTTTGCAAAACCAAACCATCTTTGCAGAAAAGTTTGACTAAACTTAATGGCTTGCACTTTCTTCTTTGAAATTGAAAATTCAGTACGGTTAAAAACCCCCTTTTCAATATAAATCCGCTGTTGATCCGACGTTACTCGTAATAGTCCATATTGAATACAGTTCTTTCCCATCGAAAGAAATATCATGACAGCCAACAGAACTGCAGCGCCGAATGCCGATAAATACCATGACTTTCCAAAGAAATGAATCATCTCGCTTATATACCCCTCGATGGAAAATAAATCATCTATTTTAGAATAAAGGGCGAACAGCACAAGAGCAGGCGCAAATAAACTTAATGATGTGAAGGACGCTGCCATCATTTGCTTCCACGTCATCTCATAATGAACCTTTCGTAAAGCGTCATCTGCTGAATGTTCTTCGCCCGGCTGCTCTTTTTTATTTCCGGCACGAGAGTTCAAATAATCTTGTATTCGCACAGCCTCCTGACGAGTAATCATTTCAAGATTGACAGAAGACTCATTACCACTCGCCCCGGTATTAAGGGTAAGAGACGTAAGGTTGAATATTCGATGAAAAAAGGAAGTATTCTGTTGGACATTTTGAATGCGCTCTAATGGAATAATACGCTTCTCCACAATGAAACGTCCTTCATGAATATACAATTCTTTATCTGTAAAATAATACTTAAAACGCCGCCAGTGCAGCCATACGGAAATCACAACGTAAATCAAATAGAGAATCAATCCGAATTTTACAAGATTCATAATGATAGAATCTGAGCCCATGTGAATCATAAAAACCATGACAGATGGGACAAGAAATTCCTTAGCGGAAGCAAAGATTGAAGAAATTATCCAGAACGGATGCATTCGCCGGGCTTTATGCATATCGTTACGAACTTTGTTCATTATTTAATGAAACTCCTATCTCTTCATCAGATTCAGTCACTTTCGCTAAAAATGCGATACTCGACCGCAGCTCTTCCGCTTCTCTTTCCGGGATAGCCGGTATTTTATGGGTCGAGGCCATCGTCCCAATCTCGATTGCAGCCAAGCCGTATTGGCGCAGCAGCGGCCCCTGTCTTGTATTCACAAATTGAACCTTTGTCATTGGGATCATTAAGTGTGTTTTTTTCCATGCTCCGTGTTTTAATTGAATGTAATTCTCATCAATCTCATATCGCCAAGTCCGTTGACGGTAAACAGGAAAAAATAATATTTCTCCAGCGTAATAAAACAAGGCTGAAACGACAAGAGCATAAAGAACCACTGCTGTCCAATTTGGCCAATGATAATGATTGTGCAGATATAACAGCACTCCTAATATGCAAAATCCAATGACACATTCTATGGCAGATTTGATCCGCCACACCTTTACCGCATTCGGCGAAATCCTTTGTTGCGGTTCTTGCATCGCTTTCCCCACCCCCCGTCAATTTTGTAACTTACGTATAAACAAAATCATCATTCTATTAATTAATGACGGTATTTTAATAGTTAACCAAAAAGCACCTCTTTAGATAAATGTATCCAAAAAAGTGCTTTTTCGCAACATCACATTATTTATTATCAAAGCAGCCGTCCCCGGAGCAGGCCGCTTATTTATTAGTCATAGGGATGATGAGGTTCATTTATTGGCAGAACCGTTGAATATTTGATTTCCCTTAGTGCCAAGCTTGTTTGAATTCTTGTGATGCCAAGCCTGTTTAATTTCCTGATGAACGCCTCTAATTCCTTCCGATCTTTGTTTGCAACTTTTAAAAGATAGTCATAATCCCCCGTTAAACAATAACACTCCAATACTTCCGGCATAGACTTTAATTCTTTCTCCAACACTTCGAGCTTTTCAGCTTGATGAATATTCGTACTCACAAAAATAAAACATAACAGATCGAAACCAAGCTTTTCTCGATTTAAAATGGCCACTTGGCGGTCAATAAAACCGTTGCCGGCTAATCTTTTTACCCTGGCATGCGTGGCCGGCGGAGATAAGTTTAAACGCCGTGCCAGCTCCACATTGCTTAATTGCGCCTCTTTTTGCAGCGCATCTAAAATTTGAATGTCAACATCATCCAATTCTTTGCTTACGAATGATTCCAGCTTTATTCTCCCCTTTCAAATCTTCGAAAAACAGCGCTTTTTCGCCCAAGAAAATGAAGATAACTAAATTTTTAATATCATTTGTTTAATTTTATTTTGAATTTATGTTATTCAACAAAACAAAACATCGTAAAGTGTTAAAATTATTTAAAAAATATATAACCATTCTAATTCATTGCACCTTGCAGTTTCAATGTTTTTCATTTTTGAGCGACATATGAAAAGGAGTCAGGTCCATGGAGATTTTCTATTATTTATTGCTGCTGTTAACAAGCCTATTATGGGGAGGAAACTTTGTCGTTGGAAAGTCGCTGGTTGGCCACGCTTCGCCGGCAACCTTAACGAGCTTAAGATGGATCATTGCCGTTGTTTGTCTTTTTCCCATTGTATGGCGAAAAGAAAAACGGATCTTACCGCCAAGAGATGCCATTCTTCCCTTAGCATTCATGGGCATCACGGGGGTTGTCCTATTCAATCTTTTTCAATTTTGGGCATTGGAAAGGACAACCGCAACTAATGTCGGATTAATCTCAACATTAAATGCCATTTCAATCGCTGCTTTTTCTTTCTTATTCTTAAAAGAAAAAATAAATATTTTGCAGGCTGTATCTATGATTCTGTCATTTTCTGGCGTTATTCTTGTTCTCTCCAAAGGAAACATAGACCTTTTACTTTCACTGCATTTTAATGAAGGCGACTTATGGATGCTGGCAGCTGTCGGCATATGGGGGATATATTCAGTGTGTTCAAGATGGGCAACGACAAAGACATCGCCCATGATGTCGACATTATACTCTGGCCTATTCGGGCTTATATTTCTTCTTCCATTTAATTTGTCTGATTTTACAATATCACATATTAACGCTTCTTTTATTGAATCCCTTTTATACACAGGCGTCGTCTCTACAGTCCTATGCATGGTATTTTGGAATATAGGGGTCCAAAAATTAGGCGCCTCAGCTTCGGGCATTTTCTTGAATTTCAATCCAATTTTTACAGCTGTCTTAGCTTTTCTATTATTAGGAGAGCAAATGACATGGATACAGGTCTTCGGGAGTGCAATCGTCATTATTGGCTGTTATTTATTCTCTTACTTTAAATCAAAACCGTTAATAAGACGGAAAGGCGTTCACGCGCAGATGTCAAAGACAGCGCTTGCCCGGAAGAAAGGATTGCCATAATCGAAGAACATCAAATAAAACAGCCTGATATCCTCGTAAAAAGGCGTGAATCCGGCTGTTTTAACCTAATGGTAAACAGGGCATTATTTAGCGCTGGATTTTCCTTCGATAGCTCCAGCCACATCATAGTCACTAAGATTAATTTCTAATGGTTCGCCAAGAGCAAGTTTCGCCAGCTCAGCTCCTAAATAAGGTCCGACTGTCAGTCCTGAAGCGCCCAGTCCATTGGCAGCTAATATCCCCTTATATCCCGGCAGCTCACCAATGACAGGCAGAAATCCCGGGGTGAACGGACGGAATCCTACTCTCGTTTCTATTACTGTACTGTCAGCCAATCCCGGCGCAGCAGCAAAAGCTTTATCAAAGATTTCATGAAGTCCGCCCGCTGTCACCCGGCAATCAAGTCCGGCATCATTTTCGTGTGTAGCGCCCGCCACTATCCGGCCGCCGTCAAAGGCTAAGAGGTACTGGTCATTCGGCGGCATAACAACCGGCCATTGGCTTGTATCAGTATTGGGCAAATGAAGATGAACGATTTGCGCTTTCTGTGACGTCACCAGAAAATGTATTCCTAATGGCTTAACAAGGTCTTTCGCCCAAGCACCTGCTGTAATGACCGCTTTATCGGCAGCCAGTATCTCACCGTCCACCTTAACACCTGTTAGCTCATTATTTTTGCAGACGATTTCAGCATGCCCGCGAATCACAGAAGCCCCGTATTTTTCAGCGGCATGTATCAGAGACCGGCACAGGGCGCGTCCATTGACTCTCGCCGCCCCGCTGACATGTACAGAGCCGTATCCTTCGGCTAACAGCGGAAACAATGCCCGTGTTTCCTCAGGCGTCAGTTGAGTGATTTCGCCGATTTCCGGTGCGTCTTGGCGGCGTTTTATCGCTCTTTCCACCATCTTTTCTAACTTTTGTTCATCTTGATGAATACTTATTGCGCCAACCCGCGCGTACCCTGTATCAGTTTCGCCGCATGCTTCAAGCTCTTTAATCAGTTCCGGATAATATCTTGCCCCGCCTTTTGCCAGCCGATACCAGGCTTGATTCCGCCTTTGCGAAAGCCAGGGACAGACAATCCCTGCAGCAGCGTCTGTGGCCTGGCCCGGGTCTTGACGGTCAACTATCGTAACGTTTGCCCCGCCTTTAGCAAGATGATAACCTGCCGAGGCGCCAAGAATACCTGCTCCTATGACTATAACATTTTGCATACAAACACCTTTTTCTGATCTCATGTTATTTATTATTTTACAGAACAGTCTAACCTGGCTCAAATGCCTAAGTTTTCCCTAATGTAAGCGGAAAGGCCAGCTGTACGGGTATACAGCATTAGGGAAAATATAGAAAAACAGATGCCGGGCCGCTGGGCATCAGCGCGCAGGTTCACAATTAAATAGGAAGAGAAAAACTTTTAAATGAACCATTTTTTGCTTTCCGCTGTTATCCCTTTTCTTGTAAAATCAAGCAGAAGTATTGATAGTTTATAAAATTAGGTATATTATTTTTTATGGATGCTTGTGAAGTCCTTCACAAGATTTTTTATGAACTATTAAGTCTTCAGAGGTCCTTGGAAGCCCCTTAAACTTCCAAAATTTAAGCTGTGCTTAACGTAGAGGAGAATCGGATATGTCAGAAACAATTACTCAGGCAAAACCTGAACAAGAAGCAGTTAATTCGTCTGCAAACCTAAAACAACTTGATGTGCTTGACCAGCTGTTAAAACCTGAAGTTCAGGAATCTTTAACTGTCTTAGTCGAGCAGCTTCCAAAGTTGACTGAACTCGTCAACATTCTAACTAAGACTTATGATCTTGCTCAATCACTCACTACCGACGAAGTATTAAAGAATGATACTGTAGGCGCAATTAAAGAAATTGCCGATCCGGTGAAAGATTCGGTGAAAAACATCGCAGCAACAGCTATCGAAGCAAAAGACCGCGCAGAGGTTAGCAATGAAGTGATCGGTCTCTTTGGTCTGATTAAAATGATCAAAGACCCGCAAGTACAGAAACTCTTCCGTTTCATTAATGCTTATCTTCAAATCTCTGCAGCTCGTGAAAACAACAAATAATTTATTTTCGATACTTAATTAGAAAAAGACGGGAGATAATACTATGTCAAAACAAATTGTCATCTTAGGCGCTGGTTACGGCGGCGTTCTTGCTGCTCTAAATGTACGCAAATATTTCAGCCAATCAGAAGCCAAAGTAACAGTCGTTAATCAGTATCCGACACACCAAATCATCACAGAATTGCACCGCCTCGCAGCAGGGAATGTTTCTGAGCAGGCGATTGCACTGCCATTAGAGAAACTTTTCAAAGGAAAAGATATTGATCTTAAAATCGCTAAAGTTGAATCATTTTCTGTAGACAACAAAGAAGTAAAACTATCTGATAACACAACATTAACTTATGATGCACTCGTTGTGGCCTTAGGAAGCCAAACAGCTTATTTCGGCATTCCGGGACTAGAAGAAAACAGCATGGTATTAAAATCTGCGGATGACGCAAACAAGATATTTAACCATATTAACGAAAAAATTCGCAAATACGCTGAAACAAAAGATGAAGCAGATGCCGCTATTCTCATTGGCGGCGGCGGACTCACCGGCGTTGAACTCGTTGGCGAAATCGCTGATGAAATGCCTAAGCTTGCGAAAAAATACGGCATCAATCCTGAAGACGTGAAATTGATGCTTGTTGAAGCAGGTCCAAAAATCCTTCCTGTTTTACCGGATGAATTAATCGAGCGTGCCCAAACAAGTCTTGAAGCACGCGGTGTGAAGTTCCTAACTGGGCTTCCTGTTACAAAAGTTAACGGCAATGTGATTGAATTAAAAGACGGCCAAAAAATTAAAGCCAATACATTCGTTTGGACAGGCGGTGTACAAGGTAATCCTCTAATAGGTGAATCAGGCCTTGAAGTAAACCGCGGACGGGCAACAGTTAATGAATACTTGCAATCAACGTCGCACAAAGATGTATTTGTAGCTGGCGACAGCGCTGTTTTCTTTGGCCCGAATGACCGTCCTTATCCGCCAACTGCACAGATTGCTTGGCAAATGGGCGAGCTTATCGGCTACAATTTATACGCATACTTAGAAAACAAAGCATTTGAATCATTTAAGTTTGTCAATTCCGGAACGCTTGCAAGCTTAGGACGCAAAGACGCCGTTGCTATTATCGGCGGCAACTCTACACCGCTTAAAGGACTTCCGGCATCCCTTATGAAAGAAGCTAGTAATGTTCGCTACTTGTCACATATTAAAGGGCTATTTAGCTTGGCTTATTAATGAAAAAGCTGACTGTACCTTCACAGTCAGCTTTTTCATTATTCCTCTTTTAGATCCAGCATTGAAAATTGCAATTCCGCCAGCTCATCCTTCGCTTTCTTTATTTCCTGAATAGAGTCATCCCCTTCACACTGAGTTGTTGCTTTTAGAAGAAGCATTTGTGCTTCATGCGATTGCTTTTCGGCTTTTTCAATCAGACGGGGATCTCCCTTTAATTTGGCTTTCTCGCACGATTGCCGCGCCTGCTCTGCAGCATCGATGGCACGCTGCAAAATTTGCTCTTGTTCTTCCATGTTCATATCCTCCTTAAAAGACTTTTACAAGTCCGCTGTATCATGTGCTCTCCCCAATTGGCCCTAAGTGTTTATATTATTCTTATGATTAGCAAATACAATAGAAAATATAAAACTTTTTTCAGACTGTCATGCTCTTTCCGTTTAACAGCTATTCCACTTTATACAAATAAATTTTCCAAGGCGATGCTTTATTCTGAAATGATCTTAAAAGGGTTAACCTCTCCTCCTTGGCATTCAGAATCCGGACAGCTGATAGAATATAGCTCCCGCCCATTCGCTTTAATGCGTCTGTGTTAAGATCGAGATGATGAATCTTTTTTCGTCCGCCATCATACATATAATGCTTGCCCAGTTCTGCTGTAAAGATATAAGCGCGGCTCCCCCAATTGTCAAAATATCTTCTGATTGACTGGTTTTTTGCCAGTTCTGGGGCAATAATTTCCCTGAAATTTTTCTTATACGCCAACGGGTAGCTGACCACGTAACCATCCAAAGTATAAAAGCCGTTATATTGAGCAATGCTCGGATGAATGCCAATGCTGACGACCCGGTAATCGGCCGGATCCTTCCCTATATATTTCTTGATGTCTTGAAACAAAGGCTTTGAATAAAATTCAGCGTATGACGGGTAATGGAAATAACGGTACTTTAATTCGTCATTAAACAAAAACAAAAGAATAATTTGAGCACAAAGAAGGGACAGCGCAATGGGTTTCCCAAATTTTTTGGTCGACTGCCAAATAACGATCAATGCCAAAGCAAAACAAATATACCAAACCGGCGGCTCAAGAAAATGAAAGCGGCCGAAATTAAAGGTTTCAAAAATACTCCATTTTTCCTTTATTTTTTTTAGCCCGCCCCAACAATACAACCCAAAAATGAATGAAAAAAGCAGATTAAGCAAAAATAAATATTTTAACAAACGGACATTAACCTTTTTTCTGTGAGCGATGATAAAAGCCGCGATAATAGCCGGCAGCACAATATAGTGCGTCAGACGAATAACATGAGTCTGTCCAAAAATAAAAACACCAATAGCAATCGCTAATGAAATAACAGCACTCCAATTGCCTCGGTTAAAGGCTTCCCTATGCGATATAAATTCCGGGCTGAAAAACATTTCATAAATAATGCGATAGTTTACAAATAAAAATACAATAGTCATGATCACGATAGCTGAAAAAAATGAATAATGAAACCGCCTCGTTTTGATCCAGTCAATAAGCCCAAAGACGCCCATACAAGCTAAAAAAAACGCAAAACTTAACACGAAACTCGCATAAAATGGAAGTAAAATCACGATTAACCAATCAATCTTTGAGCCTTGCCTGTTTCTAATATTTAAAAAGGCATAAAGCGCAAGAGGCAGACCGGCAATTGATCCGCCGCCGGATGGCCAGAAAGGCAAAACCGCAAAAGCAAGCGCCGTCCCGGCAACAATGATTAAATATTTATCTTCTTTGATAAAATGCCTTTTCAACAGTAAATACATGCCGAAAAAAGCAAGAAAACGCATCAAGAATTCATTCATCACATAGGCTGTAAACGGTTTAAAAATGAAATAAAGAAGAACCAGTATATTAAAGTCTGGTTCAAGCGAATTCCTTGAAAGGCCATTCATAATGTTGGGGATTTTTTCATGAACGCCGCCGAATAATTTGCCGCTGTCAGCAAGCACTTTATACCATGCCACATTGGAATCAAGATTGTCATGGACCCTGATATGAGCATCTTCTCCCAAAATGACATAAGGAGACAAGTATAATAAAAGAAGCATGATGCCGATCACTATAAGATAATGTTTTTTTAAGAGATTTAAAAGGCTTAACAAAGTCTGTTTCTCCCCAATCATTCAGTTCATCATCATAAACATCATTAATTATGATTGCTAATGATCAGGCATTTTATAATCTCAGGATGATGTTTTTATTGATTTATAGGCAAAAGGAGGGAAAAATATGCTCACAATGAAGGATATTGTCCGAGAAGGAAACCCGATTTTGCGAACGGTAACGGATGAAGTGCCTGTTCCCCCTTCAGAGGAAGATAAGCAAATATTATTTAATATGATGCAATTTCTGAAAGATAGCCAGGATCCGGAATTGGCTGAACGATATCAATTGAGGCCGGGAGTTGGACTCTCAGCCAATCAGCTCGGCTTAAATAAGCGCATGTTTACAGCTTACTTCAACGATGAAAAAGGCCGGCTGCACAAATATGCGTTAGTTAATCCTAAAATCATCAGCCATTCGGTCAGTATGATATATCTGCCGCAAGGCGAAGGGTGCTTGTCTGTTGACCGCAGCGTCCCCGGTTTTGTTCCCAGGTACGAACGAATTAAAGTAAAGGCTTATGATGAAAACGGCAAAATGTTAGAAATAAAGTTAAAAGATTATGCATCGATTGTCATTCAGCATGAAATTGACCATCTAAACGGCATGATGTTCTATGATCGCATAAATAAAGAAAACCCTTTTAAGCTGCCTGATGACGTACCCATTCGAAGTTTATATTAGGGCATTGCCCATACCAAAATTATCCTCTTCCCATAAGATATTGTTGAGAAACTTATCACAAGGGAGGATAACCATGGATAATAATAACAATCATCTTCCTGACAAACCAGCAAGCGGTTTTCCACATGATTTTATAAAGAAATTCGACAACTTTTTTGCAAATGAGCCGCATAGAAGCATTCTCGACTCAATAGATGCTTTTTTCCAGCAGGCGGCAGCACCATTTATGTCGTACTTCCCCGTTGATTTATACGAAACGGATTCAGAGTGGGTTGTAAAAGCAGAAATTCCCGGCGTTAATAAAGAAAACATTCATATTGAACCGCTGGGCGACCGCCTAAGAATATCTGTTGTGGATGAGCAGCAAACAGAAGAAAATAACGATGTCAATAACTTCTTTCGGAGAGAACGAAGATTCCAGAGGGCTGAGCGCATTGTTGCTTTACCATACAGCATTTACAAACAAAAAACACGGGCAAGGTATCACAATGGTATTCTTGAAATAAGAGGGCCGAAATATCCTAAACCCGACAATACATTAGAAATTGAATAATACATTTAGGACTCACCGCTTAGTGAGTCCTATTGTTTTGCTATGAAACCCCTTTATTAAATATACATTTTTTGCTAAAGTTTTTATGAAACCATGTTTCAACTCTTTCAAAAAAGGGTATAGAGTGTGGGCAGGAATAATTTTAAAGGGGCGAATCAACATGCAAAAGGCTGAAATAAACGATCTTATTGAATTTTGGAACGGCTTACAAGCTAAGGTTATTTCTGTATTTAATAATACAGTGATTGCGGATCTCACCTGCATGGATAATTTCAATGAATTAAATCTCGAGCCGCGGACTGTCCTTTCACATGAAGAATATAAGGTTATAAAAAAAGGGTAACCCAATTTTAACGGGTTACTTTTTAATATTTTAATTCTGCAATCGTTTCCTCCCAGCGTTTGATCACCGTGTCAGGGTCCTTAAGTTCAATTTGGATGCCCGAAGTGATTGCCGCATATTTGGCCATGTCGCCCTTATAAGAAACGATATCTGCGGCAAAACGTTCGCGATGGTATTTTGCCCCTTTTAATTCCGGGAGTTTTTCTAAGGAAAGCTTGACATAATGAGCAGCCCCATCAAAAAACACAACAAAAGCTGCCTTACCTGTTCTTATGATATTATTTGTTGTCGTTGTATTAGGCCATAGACTAAGTTTCAGCCTTTCTGGCGTTATAGCTATGATTTCTCCGACGCTGATCATAGCGGTATGCGGCCACATGCTTTCATCCATTGTTAACAGCATCATCGCTTCATGCTGTTTATCGGCGAGGTTTTCTCCATTTAGCAATTCATATAGGTTCGCAGGAAGTTGCTTTGCATTCAAACTCAAGACTTTCAATCCTTTCTATTCCTTATCCCGGTCGCAAAGCTTTCACTAACCGTCAGTCGGGGATGAGCCCCCGCTGATGAAAGTTACACTTTATTGTTTAAGCCAGCCTTTTCCAAGACTAGCTTAAACTCAATCGTGTTATGCTCTTTTTTCTGGAACAGGCGGCACTTTAGCTGCATGCGGGATATCTTGCGGGTCAACTTTAAAAGCTTTGTTATATTTTTCAGGATTTGTAATGCTCTCAGGTTCAGATGAGCGCCAAGTGAACATACAAACCGGGCATAAATAGACTTCCCAAGCGCCTTTTACCGGTGACTGTGATACCGTTTCTGTCTTTTTCGATTCACATCGCGGGCAAGTTTTCATTCCTAACACTCTCCTTCTATTTATTCAGCATGACCTTTAGGATTTTCTCCCATTTTTCTGTTTCCAAAGGCGAATCTAACGGTTGTGAGTAATGGCCTCTAGTCTCAGGTGCTGTTGGAGTTGTCGCATCCAAAATCATTTTGTGCGTGATGCCGGCAGGCTCAGAGCCCGGATCAAGAGGAAGAACAGATAAGTCAGGAATGATAACGGCGTCATGTTTCGCATGCATTTTTGTTGATAGCGCCCACATCACCTGCGGTAAATTGAACGGATCAACGTCCTCATCAACGACAATGACCATTTTGCAGTAGCCCAATCCATGAGGTGTTGTTAAAGCACGCATGCCGACCGCTTTTGCAAAACCGCCGTATCTGCTTTTTGTTGAAATAATAGCTAAAAGGCCGTGAGTATACATAGCGTTAACTGCAACAATTTCATTTGGAAATGCCTCTTTAAGTTGCTGATAGAGCGGCACACATGTATTAAGCCCCATCATATAATCGATTTCGGTCCATGGCATGCCTAAGTATAAATATTCAAAAATTGGATTCTTGCGATGGCAAACACGGTTAATTTTTATTATCGGCATACTGCGTCCGCCTGAATAATGGCCGGTAAATTCACCAAATGGACCTTCAAACTCCCGCTCTCCGGCGATAATTTCTCCTTCAAGAACGACTTCTGCTCCCCATGGGAGATCCAAGTCGGTGTCTTTGGCTTTTACGATTTTATAGGGTTCCCCTTGAATAGCGCCTGCCATTTCGTATTCGGATTGATCGTATAATAATGGCGTTGCCGCTACTGTCGTAATGACGGGTTCATTTCCTAAGGCAATCGCAACCTTTAAATTTTCTCCGCGTTCTTCTGCTTGGCGGAGATGTATCGCAATATCATGCTGCGGTACCGGCTGAATGCCGAGACGGTCTTTCCCTTTGACTTGGAGGCGATAGATCCCTACATTTTGCTTCCCGAAGTGATCAGGGTCTTCCACATCACAGGAAACAACCACCGCTTTATCAATATAGAATCCGCCGTCGCTTTGGTTTAGGCGGAACAATGGCAGAATATCAAATAAATTAATATCATCTGTGATTTCAACTTCTTGAAACGGCGCTGTCTCTTCTCTTTGAACAGGCACTGGAAATTGGCCGTACCTTTTGGCAAATTCAAAAAATTGTTCTTTAAGCGGTGTATTTTTCGGCAGTCCCATCATCAAAGCATGGTTAGGCCATGAGCCAATGACATTCATAGCAATCCGGGCGTTATGATACCCATTAATGCGATTAAATAACAGTGCCGGAGTTTTATCTCCCAAATTACTAATAGCCCTCGCCGCCGAACCCAGATCCGGCTCCGGCATCACTTCTTCATTAATATTCAACAGTTGGCCTTCATTTTCTAATGTCTTTAGAAAGTCTCTAAAATCTCGATAAGCCATACATGTCCCTCCTCATCATTCGCGTTATTTGTTCCGAATGCCGTTCCACCTTATTGCTTCCGGACTATCAATGCCAAATTGATCTAACGTTCTCACAGCAATGTGATTGACAATATCGTCAATCGTCTCAGGCTTATTGTAAAAGGCAGGCGCAGGCGGAAGAATGGTGGCGCCCATTCTTGATAAAGCCAGCATATTTTCTAAATGGATATCATTCAATGGCATCTCACGTGTTAAAAGGACCAATTTCTTTCTCTCTTTTAAAATCACATCAGCCGCCCGAGTTAATAAATTATCTGCAAGACCCGTTCTAATCGATGCCAGTGACTTCATGCTGCATGGGGCGACGATCATGCCGTCAGCCCGAAACGAACCGCTTGATATACTTGCGGCTTGATTTCCCGGGTCATAAACGAAACTGGCAAGCTGTTCAACTTCAGAAACAGAATACGGTGTTTCCAGTCCAATGTTGACCTTTCCCCATTTTGAAATAATTAGATGTGTTTCAATATTTGCTGTGCGAAGAAATTCCAGAATGCGAATGCCCAAAACGGCGCCAGTCGCACCAGATATGCCAACAATAATCCGCATGAATATCATCCCATCTCTTTTTCAATTCCGCATTTTTATCGTATCAAAGGTTTAAGAATATGAAAAATATCTATATAATAATATTTGCATATATAAAATATATAAATAAATCAGGACGTGGCTTTTTATGGATATCAAACAACTTCATTATTTTCGAACAATAGTCGAAGAGGGACAAATTACACGGGCAGCCAAAATTCTTCATATGGCGCAGCCGCCGCTCAGCCAATCGCTTAAAGCCTTAGAAAAAGAATTAGGAACTGCCTTAATCATCCGCCATGCTAAAAAGCTTGAACTGACTCAAGCCGGAAAAATTCTTTATCAACGGGCGGTCCATTTATTAAATTTGATGGACGAGACAAAAAGCGAGATCCAAGAGCTTGGCGAAGGCGTTCGAGGGACTTTATCGATAGGTGCGGCGTCTGCATGCATGTCCTATATTCCTGATCGTATACAGCAATTAAGGGAGGCCCACCCCGATCTGTATTTCAGAATTTATCAAGGAGATACTTATTATTTAGAAGAGCTGCTTGAAAACAGAGATATTGAAGTTGCCGTTGCACGGCTTCCCGTTGATTCGCAGCATTTTCAAATCAAAAGGCTCCCAAAAGAACCTTTTATTGTTGTTGTGCCAGCTAAATGGCAGGCCAATTTCCTCTCAAACAAGATTGAATTAAAAGACATTGCTCCTTACCCAATCCTTATGCTCAAAAGAATTAAAGGGACAAGTATGTTTGAGAGCCTCTTTAAGGAGTGTTATGAATCAGGTTTCAAGCCAAACGTGATCGCAGAATGCCCTGATGTATCAACCGTTATAGCACTTGTGACTGCGGGTGTCGGCATCACAATTATTCCTAAATCTGAATTTCACATGGCTTATAATCATCATTTGCGCATCTTAGAATTATCGAGCAAAACATCTCTTCAATCGGAACCTGTTGTCATGTGGCGCAATGATAACCATCTTTCAAAAGCTGCTGAAAAATTCATTGAAACATTTAAAACCTAAAGCATCCGTTATTACGGACGCTTTAGGTTTTATTCAGGCGCCATATCAGCATCTTCAGTCAGCCGAATAACGCGCGTATATTCACCCTTATCAACTTCTTCTTCTGAAGCACTTGTGCTTAACTCTTCATCATCATCTAAGCCAGCGGCCATTGTCGGTTCATTTTTTTCTTTTTCATGCTGTTTCTTCTTATCCATATATTCACCCCCTACTTCCCTTTTGGAGGAATATAATTCGGTTCTTCATCGGTTTTGTTGGCCATTTTCTTTCCTTTGTTGCTGTGAGCAGCTCTTGGTTGTTCCCCAAGATGATGCGGAGCAAAATGTCCCGGATGTCTTCTCGGATTGCTCATTTTTCAGGTCCCTCCTTTCTTCTTTAATATGACCTTGTTCATTGCCGTTATTCTTATCACAACTTTTGCAAATTAAAAAGGCACCCCCTTCAAAATAAGAAGGAAATGCCTTCATTTGTACGATATATACCCTTAAATGATTTTATATCAATTATACAAATTCATCAGGATCAGGGCCTGTCCGTTCATTATTGTTTAAGGCATCAATGCGGTCCATTTCGCCTTGCGTTAATTCAAAATCAAAGATATCCGCATTTTCTTTAATCCGATGTTCATGAACGGATTTTGGAATGGTAATGAAGTCATGCTGCAAATCCCACCGCAAAATGACTTGTGCAGGTGCCTTGCCGTATTTCTTAGCTATGTCTGTTAAGACCGGGTGATCAAAAATACGCCCTCTCATCAATGGACTCCAGGCTTCAATCTTGATTTGATGATCATGACAAAAAGCGCGTGTTTCCTCTTGAGTCAGCCGCGGATGCAGCTCAATCTGATTAACGACAGGTTTATATTCACAATCGGCCAGCAAGTCTTTTAAATGATGAGGCTTAAAGTTGCAAACACCAATCGCCCTAACGTAGCCCTCTTTATAAAGTTTTTCAAGCGCGCGCCAAGTTTCTTTATATTTGCCTCCCACAGGCCAATGAACAAGATAAAGATCAATATAGTCTAAGCCGAGCTTTTCACGGCTTTCTTTAAACGCAGACAATGTTGATTCATACCCTTGTCTGTCATTCCATACTTTTGTCGTAATAAATAATTCTTCCCTAGGAACATCGACGGCTTTAATCGCTTCGCCAACGCCTGATTCATTTTGATAAAAAGCCGCTGTATCAATGCTTCGGTAGCCGGCATTTACGGCTGCCTTAATCGCATTAACGACTTCCTTGCCTTCTTGTGCTTTATAGACCCCCAGCCCGAATCGGGGCATTTCAACACCGTTATGTAAAACAACACGATCGGATAAGCCTTTGATCACACGAATCCCTCCTAAAAAGTTACTAAAGGATAGTTTAACCTTATCAAATTTCGCTTATGATTGTTGAATCATTTGCTCAAAAATGCTTATAAAAATTTTTGGGAATTATCTTTTAATTATCATCAAAATCGGTTATAATGCATTTAACAATTAACATTTTGTTAAATATTAATTCCGCATTTGTACTAACATGAACGGCAGGAGGAAGATCAATGGCAAACCAGGATGCCCTTAAACAGTATAATCCGAGCAAATACAAAACACCGGACGGTTATACATCTGATATTGCTGTCTTTACCATTACCAGTCAGACTGCGAATTATAAGCCGCCCAAAATGACACTCAAATTAATGCTTATTAAGCGTTCGAAAACCGATTCAGAATGCAATCCTAATATTGAAGCAAATAAATGGGCGCTGCCTGGAGGGTTTGTCCAACCGAACGAAACAGCTTTTGAAGCAGCCAAACGGGAGCTTGAAGAAGAAACCGGTGTCCGCCATGTCCATCTTAAGCACTTCGGTGTTTATGATACACCGGGAAGAGATCCCCGCGGCTGGATTATATCAAATGCCCATTATGCCGTTGTCCCAGAACACTTTTTGGCCGATAGAAAAGCGAATGATGACGCGGCCGAGGTTGAACTTTTTTCATTAAATGACATTAAGCAAATGGATTTGGCCTTTGATCATAAAATGATTGTTTCAGATGCTTTCAAAATGATAAAAAATGACTTGCTGCAAACAACCGCGGCAAAAAACTTTTTGCCGGAGCTTTTCACCTATTCTGAATTGCAAGCGGTGCTTCTGACAGTCTCCAATGACCCGGCGATTTCGAGTGACCAGGCATTTGCACGAAAAATTAAAACACTGCCATTTTTAGAAGAAGCCAAAGGTCAAACAACAACTAGAACATCGAAGAAACCAACACAATTGTACCGTTTTATCGATATGGATATTGTTAAACCCATTTATACCGCGCGCTATTAGTCTAATCATTTTCTGGAGGGGTTAAGATGGAAAAAGCATTAATTGTTATTGATTATACAAATGATTTTATTGACCAAGAAGGCGCTTTAACATGCGGCGAACCAGGACAAAGAATAGAGACGGAAATAACCTCTATTACGAGGCAATTTATTGAGAGCGGCGATTATGTTGTCTTTGCTGTCGATTGCCATAAGAAAGATGACAAGTATCATCCCGAGAACAAATTATACCCGCCGCATAATATTGAAGGCACAAAAGGCAGGGAATTATACGGCATGCTGGGCACACTATATGGAAAATATAAGGAGAAGAGCAATGTTTACTGGATGGATAAAACACGTTACAGTGCTTTTGCAGGGACAGACTTGGACATGAAATTACGTGAAAGAGGCATCACAAAGGTTCACCTCATAGGATGCTGCACTGATATATGTGTATTGCACACTGCTGTTGATGCCTATAATAAAGGTTTTTCTATTGTTATTCATGAAAAAGCAGTCGCAAGCTTTAACAAGGAAGGCCATCAATGGGCATTAGATCATTTTAAACATTGTTTAAACGCTAAAGTGATATGAATCGGGGGTATATCAATGAATAAAAGGTATCTAGATGATGGAACGGCTCTTCATACTGATCTCTATCAAATCAATATGTCAGAGGCCTATTGGTCAGACAATATGCATAACAGAAAAGCAGTCTTTGAAGTCTATTTCCGCCGCTTGCCTTTTAAAAACGGCTATGCCGTCTTTGCCGGTCTTGAAAGAGTTATTGAGTACCTGAAAAATTTGCGTTTTACAGAGGAAGATATTGAATATCTAAGGGATGAATTAGGTTATCCCGATGAGTTTTTGAATTATTTAAAAGAACTCCGTTTTACCGGCACCATCCGTTCAATGAAAGAAGGCGAACTTGTTTTCGGCAATGAACCTATTTTGCGTGTTGAAGCCCCGCTTGTTGAAGCCCAGCTGATTGAAACAGCGATTCTAAATATCATTAATTATCAAACGCTCATCGCAACAAAGGCTTCTCGCATTAAGCAAGTTATCGGAGACCAAATGGCCATTGAATTCGGATCCAGAAGAGCACAAGAAATGGATGCCGCTTTATGGGGAGCAAGAGCAGCATACATTGGCGGTTTTGATGCCACTTCTAATGTGAGGGCAGGAAAAATGTTCGGCATTCCGGTATCAGGCACTCATGCTCACGCAATGGTTCAAGTTTATCGGGATGAATATACAGCCTTCCGTAAATATGCCAGCTGCCATAAAGATTGTGTCTTTCTCGTTGATACTTATGATACTTTAAAGTCCGGCGTACCTGCTGCGATTAAAGTTGCTCAAGAACTTGGAGATAAAATCAATTTCAAAGCGATTCGCCTTGACAGCGGAGATTTAGCTTATTTGTCTAAGGAAGCCAGGAAAATGCTTGATAAGGCTGGTTTTAAAGATACAAAAATTATTGCATCAAATGATTTGGATGAACAAACGATTATGCATTTAAAATCCCAAGGCGCCAAAATTGATATTTGGGGTGTAGGGACAAAGTTAATCACCGCCTATGATCAGCCGGCTCTTGGCGCCGTTTATAAGCTTGTAGCGATTGAAGATGACAATGGCGATATGGCCGATACTATCAAAATCAGCGCGAATCCGGAAAAGGTTTCAACACCGGGACTGAAAAAAGTCTACCGCATTATTAATACACATAATGATAAATCCGAGGGCGATTATATTGCAATGGAATATGAACAACCTCAGGAAGAAGATCGACTGAAAATGTTTCACCCTACTCATACCTTTATCAGCAAATTCGTTACAGATTTCGAAGCAAGAGAACTTCATCAAGATATTTTTTCTAACGGAGAGCTGGTCTATGAATGTCCGGATCTTCAAGATATTCAAGACTATGTAAAAGAAAACCTTACTATTTTATGGGATGAATACAAACGAATATTGAATCCAGAAGAATACCCGGTTGATTTAAGCCAAACATGCTGGGACAACAAAATGAAGAAAATTGATGAGGTTAAAGAAAAAATCGCACAGTTAAGCCAAAAATGATATCAATCACGTTGAAAAGACAGATATAAAAGCAATTTATTGGACCCGGATAAGAAAAAGGTTAAAATAAGGGGGACTGTCCAATGGCTAAAATCGGAATATACGGAAGCAGTTTTGACCCTATTACGAATGTTCATTTGTGGACGGCAAGCACAATTGCACACCGCTGCAAATTAAATAAAGTTATCTTCTTGCCTTGCTCAAGCAATCGTACGGATAAAACAATGAAAACGGCTGACGAACACCGTTGGAACATGATTAAACTTGCGATAGCCGATAATCCTAAATTTACGGCTAATGACTATGAATTACATCAAAACGCTTGGGAAATCTACACTTATTATACAATGGAGCACTTTAAGAAAGAGTATCCAGAAGATGAACTATTTTTCATCATGGGTGCTGATTTATTAGTTGATATAGCTAATGGAGAATGGAAATTTGCTGAAGAGCTGATCGCGAATAATAAATTTATTGTGATGGCTCGGGATGGCATCGATATGTTAAAAACCATTTCCCATTCACCGCTGTTAAGAAACCATGATGACGGTACAAGATTTCATCTCATCGATAAAGGGCTTGCTATGGAGATATCTTCCTCATACATCCGAGAAGAGTTCTCGCGCGGCGGAGAACCGCGGTATCTGCTCCCTGAATCCTGTTATGAATATATTAAGAGTCACTCATTATATCAATAGGAGGTTTTAAATATGTCGCTGCAAGAAGACATTATGAAAGCTTTAAACGTCCAAAAATCTATTGATCCGAAAGCAGAGATTCGCAAACGGATTCAATTTTTAAAGGATTACTTAAAACAATCAAAAGCAAAAGGATTTGTTCTCGGCATCAGCGGGGGGCAAGATTCTACGCTTGCAGGGAGACTTGCACAATTGGCGGTTGAAGAATGCAGAAATGAAGGTTATGATGCAAAATTTATTGCTGTACGTCTTCCATATGGCACCCAGCATGATGAAAGTGACGCTCAAAAGGCACTCAGCTTTATAGAGGCAGACGAAGCAGTTGAATTTAATATTGCCTCACCTGTTGATGCTTTTGAAAGGTACTTTCCGGAAGCAATGAAAGAAAAGCTCACTGACTTTAATAAGGGCAATGTAAAGGCTAGAATGCGAATGATTGCCCAATATGCTATCGGGGGCCAGCATAACCTGCTCGTTATTGGCACAGACCATGCCGCAGAAGCAGTGACGGGTTTCTTCACAAAATACGGCGACGGCGGTGCGGATATCCTGCCTTTGTCCGGCCTGACTAAAAGGCAAGGCCGATCATTGTTACAAGAACTCGGCGCCCCGGAAAGCTTGTATTTAAAAACGCCTACTGCTGACCTCCTGGATGAAAAGCCAGGGCAAACTGATGAATTTGAACTTGGCCTCACTTATGAAGATATTGATAACTATCTTGAAGGAAAAGAAGTTTCCAAAAACATTGCCGAAAAGATTGAAAAGCGATACATAGCTTCTGAACATAAACGGCAATTGCCCGCGACAATGTTTGACCGCTGGTGGAAGTAAGAGTAAGAGACAAGCTTATTTCAAAAGTAAGGGCAGGAGTCATAGCTCCTGCCCTAAATCTAACTGATGTCCTATTGATTTTTGGTTCTACGTCAAATGTTGGGGTAGGAGTAATAGCTTCTACTCCTTAACCCAACTGATATCCCGTTGATTTATATTGATGATGTAATAATAT
>NZ_JAFBER010000009.1 GCF_016908855.1 Scopulibacillus daqui
GATGAAATGGTTGAAGCTGTGCCAGATGACCAATTGTTTTCTCATTATAAAGGCGGCGGCAGAAGTTCCTATCATCCGAAAATGATGCTTAAAATTATTCTCTATGCTTATTCCCAAAAGGTTTACTCTTGTCGCGGCTTCGAAAAATTGACAAGAGAAAATATCCCTGCCATGTGGTTGGCGGCGGTGCAGCAACCAGACTTTCGCACGATCAATGAATTCCGTGGCGAACGGATGAAAGTCTTAGTAGTCTTATCATGTACCAAACTATTCCCGCGGAAATAATGATAAAACCACTGATGATTGTAAAAGCTATGATGAATATTTTGCGTTTTTTCATGCTAAATCTCCTATATTACTTTGCATTAACTCTTTTATATTTAGAAAATTAAAGAAAGACTTTTAAATTTATTAAGGGGACCCTAAATTTTACTATTAAGCAGATATATTGCACCTACTGTTAAAAAGGATATTATCAGTCACAAACGTTCTTCATCGCTAGCATTTATACGCAAAGAATTATCTTTATCTAATTTGTGCTTTCTTTATATCCTCTGGCTTATGGTATGGATTAGTTTCTGGACTATCATATTCTATGTCAAAGATTTTATTGTTATTTAGGTACTGTATTCTTAAAAATAAATTTTTGCCAATACCTCTTTTATCAATATCTTTTAATAAGGAAAGTATTTTACCATTTTCCTCCAATTGGCTTTTTTTATCTTCGGGATACTTTTTTTGAAGATGAACTTGTATGTCATTGGATTCAAACTTTTGTCCATATTTTTTCCTTATCTCTTGGATGGTTGGAAATTTACTAACATCAATTGGCAAATTATCTGGTACATCAGCCGTTGCTACAGAAAATTTGATCTTACCAAAACCATTTTCTTTAAACATTTTTTTAACCTCTTGATTAAATTGCTCATCCCATGCCTCATCAATAATGTCATATCTTTCAAGACCGTAAAATGAAGTGCTTGGTCTGCTTAATAAAATAGTTTTATTTATTCCCTCAACCTTCAATTTAACATCGGCATAATAGCCGTTTTCTGTCCAGCGCTGCTCGACACTTGTTACTGTCGTATGACGATGAAATCTGTCCTCAACCTGTTTTGTAACAAGCGATTTGATTTCTTTACTTGATATTGGCGGTTTTATCATGTACCAAACTATTCCCGCGGAAATAATGATGAAAATACAAATGATAATAGAAACTATGATAAAGACCTTGTGTTTTTTCATGGTAATCTCCATTAATTCTAACAATGTCACAAAGAGTTCTATTTACTTCATTAATGCTTTATTTAAATCTTCTGGTTTGTGATATGGGTTTTTCTTTGAACTATCGAATTCTATGTCGTAAATTTGTTCATTGTTCTTGTATTCTATTAATAAAAACAAATTGCGGGCCATTCCCCTCTTTTCCATTTCTTTTAATAGCGCAAAGACCTTTTTATTCTCCTCCATTTGTCCTTCTTTATCTTTAGGATACTTTGCTTGAAGCATTATTTGTATATTGTTAGAGCTAAAATTGTTGCCATATTTCTTTCTTACCTCTTGAAATGATGGGAACTTTGAAAGATTTATAGGTAAATTCTCAGGGACTCCTGAATAAGCTACTATATTATCAACTTTCCCAAAGTCATATTTTTTAATAAACCCTTTACTTCTTGAGCGAATTGTTTACTCCATATATCATCTATCACTTCGTATCTCCAAAGGTTGTAAAACTCCCCAGTATAACCCTCAATTTCAAATGTACCATTTATTCCTTGTAATTTTACTTTAACGTCATACATACTACCATTTTCTGTCCAGCGCTTATCTACGTTTGTCACTGTTACTCGCCTATGAAACCTTTGCTCAAGCTGCTCTTTTGTTGTTTCTTTAATTTCCTTTTCTTCCATATAATCTTTAAGTAAAAACCATCCGATTATCGCTGCAATGATAATTAAGACAGTACCTATGCTTGAAAGAATTATTATCTTTATTTTACGTTTCTTCATGCTTTCTCCATACTTTGTCCGGTCGGTTTTTTATTTTGACCATGTTTTATTTAAATCCTCTGGTCTCTGAAAAGGTATAATGCCGGCTTGTCCAAGGTCACCTAATTGAAAGGCCTATTATCAAAGTGGTATTTTCTTCATTTCTTTTATTACATCTCATTTTCCTAAGAAAATTTTATTTAGTCTTTGCTTTATTTAAATCTTCAGGTTTGTGGTATGGATTTGTCTTTGGATCTTTGACTCCAATTACATAGATTTGCTTAAAATCACTATATTCTATTACTAAATAAAGATTCCTTGCTATTCCTCGTTTCTCCATCTCTTTTAATAAAGTAAATATTTTCTTATTCTCTTCTAATTGACCTTTTTTAGTTTCAGGGTACTTTGTTTGGAGCGTTACTTGGATATCATTTGACACAAATTTTTGTCCGTACTCTTTCCTTACTTCTTGAATAGTTGGTAGTTTCGAAATATCTATAGGTATATTTTCTGGAACTGTAGCATCAGCATCAATATATTTTAATTTAAAACCTTTAGTATTAAACATTTTTTTCATTTCTTTTGTAAATTGTTTATGCCATATATCATCTATTACTTCGTATTTCCAAAGGTTGTAAAACTCTCCTGTATAGCCTCCGATTTCATAGGTACCATTTACTCCTTGTAATTTTACTTTAACGTCATACATACTACCATTTTCTGTCCATTGCTTATCCACATTTGTTACTGTAACAGGCCTATGAAACCTTTGCTCAAGCTGCTCTTTTGTTATATCTTTAATTTCGTTAGCTTCCATTAATTGTTTTAACATAAACCAAACCACCCCTATTATTATAATAAGAACAATAAAACCTAATATAATTAATAGTACTTTATGTTTCTTCATTTCTGACTCCTTTGTAACAATTGTTCAAGTTCATGTTTGTATCCTTTTAATTCATTAAGAATTTTTTCATCATTTGTGTGATAATTGTGTTTTAAATCATCAATTTTAGCTTCTATTTCAGTAATTTCTTTTTCAAATGAATGGATTTTATTAATCTCGAGATTTTTTATATATTCATGATTAATAAAAGGATCCTGATCATAAAGGTTAGAATTAACCTCTTTCTCGAGTTGTTTTTTATTTAACTGAAGCTTTATAAGCTTTTTAGCGTAATTTCCGATTTCCTCCTTATTTAACTCCTCTGGAATGTATCTGTCCCCCATATTTTGGAATTTATCCATTTTTTCTAAATTAGATATCATTTGATTAACTTTTGACAATAAATCATTTGTGTATTTTTCATCAACTCGATTATGATTGCTATAAATTCGGTTATTTATTACCCGATTTTCTATGTTTTCTAATTGTTTTTTTGATATTAAATCATCTTTTACTTTTGCAGTATCGGTAAGTTTAATGTCATTTGATATTTCCCTTTGCTTTGAATCAATTAATATGTTACCCCTTTTATCAAAACGGAAACTTCTATTAATTTCATGCGGTTTTAAACCACTTTCAAGTGCCACGTTTGGAACGGAAATATTTATTCCAGGAGAATATTTCATATTAATAGGCTTTTTGTGCTTTTCGGAAATAAGATCACCTTCAACCCTAAAGTTAACCATTTTTTGATTATTATTTTTAAGAAATTCTTTTTTCGAACCTGGCGTATATCTGGGAGCATTGAAGGTGACTGCTGTTGTATTATATTTATCAGCTTGATTGTCAGCAAGCCACCCACCTAGAGAATGACCAGTAAATGTTAAATTTATATTATCTCCTAATTGTCTTTTTACCTTTTTTATAAATTTATCGGCATCTCTATCCTGTGATGAAGAATATCCTCTTTTTACCCCTGTAATTGCTAAATCAGGTGAACCCCAAACATTTCCTGTCAGTGATAAAGCAGGGATTCCTAAAACTCCAGTAGTATCGTTCTTGACATCCCTATATGCATCTTTAAAAGATGTTATAAAATTACTCTCAGTTCCCCTAAATGCAATAATATAATTATTTGATGTTCCAATTTGAAATATTACCGCATCTAAACCACTCTTATAGTGATGGACAATCTCTCCACTTATTTTTCTCAACCTCACCTTCCCTATTTTAAATTTTTTCAGTTCTTTATTAATTTTATTTTCATCTTGATAAGCCAACGATGATAACTTCGCATATTCCTCCGGCGTCACTTTACCAAATATCTCCGCCATCAGCTTCTCCTGTGATATCTTCTCCGCATCCGCCATCATTTGGAAATCGTTAAATTTACCAAATTTATCATACATATTTAGTATACCTGCGGAAAATCCTGTTAGCAGTGAGATTGGAGCCATATCAGCCATTTCAGCGGTTAGGATAAATCGTGAAAGTTCATCAGCTGCTTCTATATAAGACTTTCCTAATTGTCCTGAAGAAGTGATAATTTGTTCACTTTTCTGATAGACTGAAGAAGTATACGGGGTAGATCCGCAGCGGCTCAAGACCTCATTAATATGGGTATTGAGCGATTCTAAACTTTTATATAATGTTGACATTTCTTTGAAACTATTTTCTAATGAGCAGGCAGCCTTCTTGAGGGGTTCGGGTTCGACTTTAAATAATGGCACGTTCTCTTAGTCTCCTTTCATCATTTTTAGTCTTTCTTTCTTTTCCCTTTGTTCTTTTTCTTCGATTTGATGAGCAAGTTGACTTTCTTTTTGAATTAAATACTGAATGCTGTTTTGAACCAATTGGATTTGTTCATCTATCGTTTGCAACAGTACAGTTCCTTGCTGTGTCGTACGCTCGAATTCGTTCATGAAATGCTCTTTTTTCTTGCCTTGCCAATATTGATCAGATGTCCCTCTATGAACAGCCGATTGAGTTTGGTGTATGACATGATTCGCTTGCTGATTAAGCATTCTTAGCTGGGTTAAGGCTGTTTTTAATTCTTCTATATGATGTTTGAGTTGCTGTAAGGCCTCCCTGGAAACCTCCATATTATCTATCTCCTTACTATATGCCTAGTATGATACTCCTAAAAATAACTCTATATATAAATTATACCATTTTATTGGCATTACTTTTATATATACCAAACAAATCATGAAAAATATAGAAAAAATCCGGTTTACCTTATAAGATAAACCGGATTGTTCAACTATTTATTGAGTTCAGCAAGGAAGTTTCCAATGAGTTCCTCTGAATTATCTTCTTGAGGCTCTTCATTTTTATCTGCTTCTTTAGCTTCATTAAAATCGTCAAGTGTAAAGTCATCAAGATCCATTTTCTGAAGGTCATCGGAGGCAGCTTCTTCAGAGAGATTTAAAGACTTGCCTACAGGCTCTGAATGAACATTAACAGAAGAAATCATAGAAAAAGGATCAGCTAATATTTGATAAACAATCTTTCCAATAATCGCCTCAGATTGTTCGTGTTTCAGCCAGTCCCTTTGCTCCTTATTTAACTTCTTAGGGAGAGGAATGGTGATTGTTTCCTTGTCATCAGATAGTGAAGCTTCTATCCCCTTAAACACATAATTTGCTATTTGACTCGAAAAATTTCTTCTCTCTCTTTGTTTTAATTCATTCAAGTGCTGCAAAATATAGTCCGGGGTATCAGAAGGAATGCGAAAAGCAATGGATTGCCCTCGTGTAATAGCCTTCGGTGCGGCTTTTACCATATCATCACCTTATTTTTTTACTGGTTGCTTTTCTTTTTGTTTTTCTTGATGCTTTTGCTCCGAACCCTTCTTCTGCTTTTGAATGTATTCAGTAATTAATTTATAGTAGGCATTTGCCATCATCCAGATACTTTCTTTTTCATCTTCAAAGAAATCAATATTGTAGCCGTCTAAACTATTATTTAAGTTTTTAATATAATCTTTTAAGATGATCGATCCGCCGCCTATAAAATAAGCAATCTCGGTTTGTGAGTTTTTCTGCCAAACATTGCGTAAATGACGGTATTGCTTTTTAGCCAAGTCCAGTAAAATACGATCCACGATGTCATGAACGCTTGTCCGGCTGCCTTTAACCATAATATGGTTTCGGTCATTTTTCTTAGTAATAATTTCAACCACATCTCTGCGGCTGTCCAATTCAACACCGTGTTTCATTCTAATTTCTTCTCTGATCTGCTCAAGCGCTTCAGAAACGCCAAGATTAAATCCTTGCGCCTTATCATCATCAACATGGCTGTCTTTTACAACAGCGATATCAGTTGAGAGCCCGCCAATATCTTGGATTAGGAGCCGTTTATGAATCAAGTCTTTATTTACAATATTCAAATGGTTGTCCATGACAAGGTTTATAAAGGCAGCGAATCCTTCAGGATAGACTTTCACATCGCTAAATCTTATATTTACTTTTAATCCCCGGTGCTTAGGTGTGACAAGAAATTCAACTTGATGAACAGAACCCAGCAGCTTAGCCCTAAAGCTCACATCTTTTCCTTGTTTTACCTCACGCAAAGGAAGACCGGTGCCCAGCGTATAATTCGCATCAACAATATCGTTTGACCGGTTAAAAACTTTTTTATTTTCGTCACTGACAGCATCCAGAGCCAATGCTGTAAATAGCATAACCAACGTTTGATCTTCTTCAGATTTATTGCTTCCTGGATCCAGTTCAGTCGCATTTGGCACTTTAGAAGCTAATTTCCCAACCCGATAAATAGCATTGTTTTCTTGTAATGCTGGAGAATGCACCTTAACATGGAGTTCATCTATTGGATTTTTACTATCTAAATCTTCTATACCGATAATTGGACGGTCAGCCTTATCTCTCGCAACTACATTTGGTATGTACAATTCTGACTCTAAGCGTCCAAACAGCCCTTTTAATGAATCGTTTCCAACATCTATCGCTGCTGTTCTGCTAAAATTACCCATTTTACACCATTCCTTTCAGTTAATAGGAATTATTTATAAAGAATTTTCTTGATTATATGTTAAGCGTACATTCGCTTACACTTTTCGTCAATAACTTTCATTGAATCTTAATTTTGTTTTCAAATGCGTAAACATATTTACATATTCGAAAACTCGTAAACAAAAACGTGAACATTACTCCCGACATCAAGTAAACAATTATGTTCACTTGAAAACATTTTTGTATACTCGTAAACACTTTTGTATATATTTTTTTCGCTCTTTCTATTAAACTCTTATCTTCGTACACCAAAATATAGCAGGAATCATAAAACGGTTCGTTAAAGTTATTCGTTTTTTGTGTGTTTAGGTGTAAGCGATCTGGAATAAACATTTTACCGCCTTCTTAAAATAAACAAAAACTTGAAGGCCATTTTTTAACAGGAAAAAATGTGAGGTAATTTCCCACTCTAAAATAGCTTTGATGCTGCCGAGTTTCGTTTTCAAAATCGTAAACATGTATACAAATAAGAAAACTTGCAAACAAAAACGCTAACTCGATGAACTCAGGAGGTCATCATCTCTTTGTTTACAAGTATGCTTTTAAGCAAACAAGTAAACTTATTTGTTTACGTTATTTTTGATGAAAATGGGAGCTGTATCATTTATCTGTACATCCTCCTAAGATATTTAAAAATCTCGATTGTTATTTCGATCAACAAAAAACATCTTTAAAAGCATAGGATATATAACATTTAATTAGGATCAAGCGTTTTCTAATCTGTTTACACGTTTACATATATGTATGGACGTAAACAAAAACGCTAACAACTTGACGCGGAATATGTTCACAATATCGTTTACACGAAAACGTTTTTATAAACATGCAAACTTGTTTGTTTGTATTAAAAGCTGTCTGTCATTCAAATGATTTTTTTCCTTTCTTGCCTCCTATTTAAGACTTGAAGTGAACCGGCATCATTTAAACCGATGCAAGCGTTCGACTCTGACATATGCCTTAAATTCCGATAAGCTTTGATTTTGCTTCTTTAAAATCTTATGTTGTATTGGGTCCCCTCCCCTAAGAATTGAAACTTAACTCTCTCATTTCGAAAAAATGCAAAGCAAGTGGAGAAAAAGACTATTTTTCCTCACTTGCTTTATTTATAGGGACTTAGCCAACAGTCACGTTCATATATCAAACATAAAATACGTTTAACCTTTTCCTGGTGACCATGGCTTATCTGTTAATATATTGTTTCAAGTGATGCACATAGCGCGAGCGTATCACGATAAAAAAGATCACCTCAATGACAGTGAATATCGCTAAAACACTGCATACTTCTGTTCTTAAAGAGGTGCCCATCATGCTTTCTAAAACACCAAGGGCAAACATTGTATGAATAGCAGCCAAAACAAAAGGCGCAAATAATAAAATTGCTATTTGAATGGTTGACGTCTTTTTCATTTCTTTCTCTGAAAGGCCAACCTTTGACAGATTATAATATTTTTCTTGTTCTTTATTTAGATCCGTATACAAACGGAAATACAAGAAGCTTGCCGCTGCGATAAAGAATATCACACCGATAAAGAAGCCGATATACAGCATCAAATTTTTCGTCAATTTTTCAGCATGGTACAAATCCGATGAAGCGAAGTAATAGAATGAAGGGGCGGTACTGTTTCGCTCAAACTTTTTTTGAAGATATTGGGCAATTGGATAAGTTTTTTCCCAGTTCTTCACTTGATACCCGTAGTAAGTCATTTTGTCATCAATAGGAGTTATACTATTCATAATCTTATCATTCACGATAATAGTGTTGCCCAAACCGCTAGGCAAAATATTCCCTTCAGCTCTGTCTATCACACTTAGTTTTAAATGCCCCTTGTTCAATGACACTGTCTTTTGACTTAGAAATGGATTTTTATCAACACTTACATTTGGGTAATTTGGAATGAGATAAGCTTCAGTTTTTCCCAAATGAATCGTTTTTCTGTGCAAAATGTGAGCGTTTTTATTATAATCAGATTCGCTCATAACAAAGTAAAAGGAGCCATTAATCTCCTGTTTTATAAAATGTGTAACATGCTTTTTATAAGAAAAATGGTGCTTATTCAGCTGCCGCTCTAACGCCTTAATATGGGTTCCCTCTTGGCGATCCTTGGATGTTGCGATATACGTAAAATGATATGGAAAGACTTTTGTCGTTTGACTCTTCACGTTTTGACTTAAAATATATAGAGAAGAAATCGCTGTAAAGGCTATCGCTGAGAGGATCGTCACGATAAATAGCATACGGGCATTATCCCTTATCCGATAAGCCAAGTCGGAAATCCATAGCATATTCGTTTTCTTCATGTAAAAGCTTTGTTTCTTCTTAAAAAGATCAATCATTAAGATGCTTAGCTGCGAAAAGAAAAAATATGTTCCTATCGACACGATTATGGTTATAACCAGCATGGGATTGCCTAAGTTCTCTGCTAAATCATTTAAAAATGTATTTGCTCCTCCAAAGGATAGCGCCAATCCATAACCGCCGATTAGGCAGACAAAGCCTAGAACAGATAATAACCAGGAAAATTTAATCTCCCTGTTTGGCTCCTTCCCCCTCTTCAGCAATTCAATGATTTTTGTTGACCTTATGAGTATTGGAGTCAAAGCTGAAATAATCATAAATAAAATGAAGAAACCAACAATCGTAAGAATAATGGCTTTAACAGGGAAGTAAAAGTTAAAATGATTAACTGACAAAATCTTTTCTCCGATTAATAAGAAAAACTTAGAGAATACAAGGCCGATAATAATGCCTGCAACAATCGAACAAGATCCAATCATCATATTTTCAAGGAAAATTAGCCGGTTAAACTGTTTTTTTGACATACCCAAAACCATAAGCATGCCGAATTCCTTCATTCTCACTTTCAAAAAGGAGTTAACCGAGTAAAGAATGAACAGGAAAGAGAAACAGAAAATAATGATTTCCGCCGTTTGCATCGTTAACCCCATTGTTGATCCTTCAGCGACAACACTTAAATTAGGATGGAATAAAGTGACTGCAAACGAGAAAAAAATCATCACAGAAAAAGCACTGCTGAGGAAGTACGCTAAATAAGTCCGAGCATTTCTCGTCACATTGTTAAAAGCAAACTGACGAAAATTCACTTTGCTGCTCCCCCAATCAAAGAAAGAACATCAATAATTTGCTGATAAAATTGTTTTCGGCTCTCCCCGCGATGCAATTCGTTATATAATTGTCCGTCTTTAATAAAAATGACACGATGACAATAGCTGGCAGCTTGGGCATCATGCGTTACCATAAGTGTCGTCACTTGCTCATTTTGATTAATGGTTTCAAAAAGTTCCATAACATCGCTTGCTGCTTTGGAATCAAGATTTCCCGTCGGTTCATCGGCCAACAAAAGCGATGGCGAATGAATAATGGCCCGGGCAACAGCAGCACGTTGGGCCTGTCCGCCGGAAACTTCATATGTCCTTTTATTTAAAATCTTTTCAATGCCCAACTTAGACGCAGCTTCCTTTAGCCTCTTATTCATTTTATCGACTGGAACCGCATCTAAAGTTAACGGCAGAACAATATTTTCGCCGATTGTAAGGGTGTCAAGCAAATTAAAGTTTTGAAAAACGAAGCCCAGCTCACGGCGCCTAAATTTTGCAAGCTGCTCCTTTTCCAAAGTATGAGGCATTTGTCCATTTAAAATAACTTCACCGGAGGTAGGAAAATCGATTGTAGAAATAACATTCAACAAAGTAGATTTTCCGCTGCCGGACGGGCCCATAATGGCTGCAAATTCTCCTTTGTCAACGGAAAGGTTAATATCTTTCAGTGCTGTATAAGCAACTTTGCCTTCATATACCTTCGAAACGTCATTTATTTTCAATACTTCCAAGATGATGCCTCCTCAATTTCTGGCGAGATGCTTTATAATTGCACCTTAAATGATCTAAGCATTGACTGCTATCGCTTTTTATTTCATCAACCTTACATTTCTGTAAGATTTGACGGCAAGAAGCTGTTTTTGGCAGCATGAAAGACAATCTTTACTGTTGTACCTTTACCGACGGCTGATTCAATTTGCACCTCGTGGCCAAGTTTGTCACACACCTTTTTTAGGATATACAAGCCCATGCCTGTTGATTCTCTGAATTGCCGGCCGTTTTCCCCTGTATAGAAGGGATCAAATACTCTGCGTATATCTTTCTTCGGGATGCCGACTCCCTCGTCTTTTACCTCTAAAATGGTGTTATGGTTTTGCACATAGCCTGAAATATAAACTCTTTTATTCGGTTCACCGGAGTAGCGAATCGCATTGCTTAATAACTGCTGCAACATAAAGGAAAGCCACTTCTCATCAGATTGAACAATTGCCGCTTTGTCTACATTTACGGCCGGAAAAACGCCTTTGCGTATAAAAAATTCCTTTAAGCTGTTAACGCTTTGATTAACCAATGAATGAAGCTGAATGACTTCCGGACGGAAATCATGCTCGAATGTATCTAATCTAGCCATATACAAAGCCATGTTAAGTCCGCCGTTCAATTTATCTAACTGCTCTTTCATCTTTGGGGCAAACGGTTCATCTTCATAATCTTGAGCCATTAGCTGTAATACAGAAAGCGGTGTTTTCATCTGGTGAACCCATTGATTCATAAATAAAACATGCTCTTTAAGTGCTTTTTCCTTTTTATGCATCTCTTTTTGAAATAGCCGATATTGTTCTTTTAATAACTTTTGGATGCTTCTCGACAGAACGGTATGTTGATCATCAACCATAATCTCTTCCAAATTTTTTGGTTCAGCAGTCAATTTTTTATACAGCATCCGATGACTTAAATATCTATAAACGAGAAAACAAACCAATACGAATAAGCTTATAAAAACAAAATATATTTTATTGCTTTCAAAACCGCCGGCAAAGCTGTACATAAAAAATAAAAAAACAAAGTTAAAAACATATATCAGCAAGAAGGGTAAATGGTCATAGAAAAATACCTTCATCTTATTCCCTCCATGATATGTTCAAACGGTAACCCAGCCCGCGAACTGTCTCAACGGCATTTTTGATGTTCAAATCCTCAAATTTCTTTCTCAGCCTGGCGATATTAACATTTAATGTATTTTCTTCAACGAAGCTTTCATCATCCCACAGCTTTGACAGCATCATTTCCCGGCTGACCGCCTTAGGATGCTTCGACAGCAGCAAATCTGCTAAAATGGATTCTTTTTTGGTTAACGTCACACATTCATCATTAAAGCAAAGCTCCAGCCGTTCAGGATATAGACTAAGCCCCTCTACTTCCAGGATCCTTTCTTCCGCATTCGGCGCATAGCTGCCGTATGCCCGCCTTAATTGCCCTTTAATTTTCGCTTTAACAACATCATAGTAAAACGGCTTTGTAATGTAATCATCAGCACCGCTTTCAATTGCCATAACTTGATCCATCTCTCCCAAACGAGCGGAAATAAAAATAATCGGACAAGTCGATATCTGCCTGATTTTTCGGCACCAATAGTAACCATCAAACATGGGTAAGTTAACATCCATCAAAACAATATGCGGCTTGGATTTCTTAAATAAACTTAAAATATCCTCAAAGTCTTCAGCTATTGTTACTTCATATCCATACTTTTCTATATGGGTGCTTAACAGCTCTGAAATATTTAAATCATCTTCTACGATCATGACCCTATACATTTATATCTTCCCCTTTATAGATAATGTCTGATGATTGCGAAGTTCTTATTATTTATATTAGCAAAAAGTTCATTGATCTCGGGCCGTTTCACTAAATTCATGCCGCTTTAAGATACGACCCACATAGAGTTTAATGTCCACTTCCTGCAAAGTTTGTACTCAGATCATTTTTTAATATCGTACCCGTTTATTTTATAGTTTAGGCAATACTGTTTCTGCTGCTGATACCCTTTTATCCTAATTTCCTCATTATACCTGTAAAAAGTCCCTGCGCATAAAATATAAACGCACCTGTAATCCAGAGGTTACAGATGCGTTTATTATCAAAATATCCCATATTTATTCAACCGAACTTGCTTCATTCAATGTTTGGTTCTTAGTTTCTTCGGCCATAAAGATACAAACAAGTAATCCGGCAAAGGTAACAATGGCTCCGATAATCATGGTTGGTCCAATCCCGAGATCTTGCAGCCCAATCGGGAATAAGTAAGTACCGAAGAACGCCCCGACACGGCTCATAGAAGTAGCTACGCCAACAGCGGTCCCCCGCACTTCCGTAGGGAATAATTCATTTGGCGCAAGCCAGTCCATGACATTGGGCCCTCCGGAAAAGATAGCGTAGAGGACAAAGCCGATAACAATGAAAGCGACTGGTCCGCGCGGGAACAAGCCGAGCAGCAAGATACCTGCCGTCATGCCTGCGAAGCTTGTTATCATCATCGGGCGGCGGCCCATTTTATTAACAAGCAATAATGCCGGCACACAGCCAAGCAGGAATAGGAAGCTGATGATTGCCGATCCTAAGCCGGTAGAACCTTCAAATAGATGATATGACTTCAGCATCTCAGGTCCGAATGTCAACATCGCAAATAACGGGGCCACTTGAAACGTCTCAAAAAGGCCAATATACATAATTCGTTTGAAATAACCAGGAGAAAATAGTTTTTTGAAACTGGTTTCCTCGACTTCAGAACCCGGCGGAACAATTTCGTCAATCGAAGCCTTTTCACCATAAACTTGCTTAACAACTTTATCCGCTTCTTTCTTCCGCCCCTGATTTAATAGCCAGCGAGGAGACTCCGGTGTACCGAGCCTTAAAAGGACAAGAATGATCGCCGGAATGGCACTGCTGGCAAGCATCCAACGCCAAGCATCCGGTCCAAACCGCAGCATCCATTCACCGACAAGATAACTTACTGTCGAACCAACGTAATATCCAAAAAGTGTGACGCCGAGCATAGCTCCGCGGTGTTTACGCGGTGCAAATTCAGCTAACAGCGATGTCGCAATCGGATAGTCAGCACCGACAGCTATACCTAAAATGAGCCTTAAGATGAATAATTCCGCGCCGTTTTGAACCCAGAATTGTAAAATAGAAGCAACGATTAAAACGATAAAGTCGAGGGTGTACATGAGTTGTCTGCCAATTTTATCGGTAAGATACCCGAAAAATCCGCCGATGAATATACCTAATAAAGCAGAAGCGCCGATTAATCCGCTCCATACCGCATTTAAATGGAGCTGAGGTGTAATTTGTGTAAGGGCGATTCCAATGATACTTAAGATATATCCATCTAAAAAAGGACCGCCTGAGGAATATAATGTAAGCCGAGCATGAAAGGGCGTAAACCCGGCGTCCTCAACATAATTCTTTTTCTTTCTTTTTTTCGAATGCAAATGAACCATCTCCTTTCTAGCCATAGGACACGCTGATTAGATGAATAATTCAACGCATTCTTGTCAAAAATTTGCATTCGGCTCCTGCTAAATAACGTTTATTACCTTAACATACTTTTCTTGTCCATGTCATGCGATCAGCATTATTTTTTCTAAAATATCAAATATTCTTTCCTGCAATTTTTTTGCTGCTCATTACACTTCACTGTTTTTATTGCTCCTATAGTTTATCTTATAAATCTCTATCTTATTCTGTGTCTATAAACAGTGAAAGTTTCATTCATATTGAACGCTTTTGCGCCGTATATTGTATGTATTGAAGCCTATGGCGGATGGGCATGCAGGCATAGCCTAAAATGCCATGGAACGGCGTCATAAGATCCCATGGATGTGTTGGCGTGTTTTGGTTTGTTTTCCATTACATATCTCCTGGTGCTGAATTTTCCTACGTACTTCTATACCCTTATCATCACATTAATTAAACTTAATCATTTGGCGGTTATCGAATCCCTATGGGGTTTATGGTCTTAACTTTTCCTTAACACTTCAAATCAGAGGATGTTAAGTATGATTAATCATGTAAAGGAATATATGCATCGTGTTTCGTAAACCTTATGCATTTATTTTCGACCTTGATGGTACACTTTACTTAGGAAACAAGATTAAATTAAATCATTTGGGCATACCTGCGCTGAAGATGAAGCCCTTGCCTCGGCAAACCTTACCGCTGCTTATTTAAAACAATCAACGCATAGGCCTGAAGCAATTTATATCATCGGTGAACAGGAGCCAAAAACGAAGTCCCTTGCCGCCACAGGCAGAAAATTAGAACTCATTTTGGCAAGCCATCCTCTATTCATAAAAAGTGGAGGGCCTGTACCCTCCACCTTTACTTTTTATAAACGATGTTGTTAAAACGGATAAAAAAGGACGTCCCCTTATCGCTCGATTTCAGATCTATATCAGCATGATGCCGATTCGCTACGCTGTAACAGATAGCTAACCCTAACCCCGTCCCCATCTCCTTTGTCGTAAAGAAAGGGGTGCCGATCTTATCAATAATTTCTTGATCTACTCCAGACCCTTGATCACTTACTTCTAATATAACAGACTGTTTTTCCGCATACGTCCTGATCGTCAGCATTCCTCCAGGAGACATCGATTCCAAACCATTCATGGATAAGTTGAGAATTAACTGGCGAATCTCCTTTTCATCCAAATAAAGCTCAGGACAGTCGTTTAAATCAAGAGTGACTGACATGTCGGCAAGAACAGCTTCTGCTTGAATCAATGGGTATAATGCTTTAACAATGTCATTGAGCTGTTTGGGCATTTTATTTGTCGCCTTATTTTTAGCCAAATTAAGAAACTCTGAAATAATGGCATTGGCCCTTTTTAACTCGTCTAACATCAAATCAATATATTGTATAGATATATTTTCGGGGTCGCCTTTTGATAATTCCAAAAAACCTTGAACTGTTGTCATAGGATTTCTTATTTCATGGGCAATGCCGGCAGCCATTTCTCCGATTAAATTCAGACGATCCAGGCGCGCCATTTCTTTTTCCAATTGCATACGCTCTGTTATATCCGTTATCGTACTCAGTATGCACCTTTCGCCGTCTATGTCGATAGCTTCTGTGGACAGAAGCCCTTCCTTTAATTCACCGGATTTGGTCAGATAATGAATCTTTTTATTATGAATAGACTCCTCTGTATCTAAGCTACGGTTCCCATGCGGCCTGCCGCTCTGATCTTCTTCTTCAATCTTCAAAATATGGGATGTTTGATTTTTGACTTCGCTGTAATCATAGCCTGTATATTGAAGCCAGCTCTTATTAACATCTATGTATCTGCCGTCTTCTTTTGAACGGATGGCGATCATACAAGGACTAGACTGAAATATCTTATAAAATAGTTCCCGGGAAATACGGAGATGCTCTGCTGTTTTCTTTCTTTCTAGAATTTCACTCTGAAGCTTTTTATTAGTTCGCATAAGTTCCCGAGTTCGCTCTTCTACCAGCCCTTCCAAAATCTTATATTGGTGTTTCCGTTCCTTTTCTAATTCTTTCCGTTCAGTGATGTCTCGAATAGAACATACAAAAATATGCTCATCCTCTACCGTTGCTTCTCCGATCTGAATATCGACGGGAAATCTTTGCCCGGCTTTGCTAAGGGCTTCAGTCTCAATCACTTTATTCTTCATATTTTTAAAACGGTCTTTCATGATTAAGCGCTGATCTCCATTAATATCCTTGATATCCGGAAGAAGGTTAATCACATGGTGCCCCGGCAATTCATTCATTTTATAGCCGAACATATGCTTTACAGAAGGGTTAACAGATAAAATATAACCTTGGCTGTCAAAGGTGACAATGGCATCTAACAGCGTTTCGCCAATAACCTTTGATAAAACCTCATTCTTGCGCAAATCAAAATTTTTCCGATTTAACTCTTCATTGATTTCCTTAATCTTAAGAAGGCTGTTCTGTTTTTCCCGCTTCATGCTTTGGTGGATTTTCACAAACTC
Organism: Scopulibacillus daqui; assembly: GCF_016908855.1. Lineage (GTDB taxonomy): Bacteria > Bacillota > Bacilli > Bacillales > Sporolactobacillaceae > Scopulibacillus_A > Scopulibacillus_A daqui. The sequence continues at coordinate 16,770 of NZ_JAFBER010000009.1, forward strand.
TTGAACCTTTAATTTTAATTCTTCGGGATGAAACGGCTTGAAAATATAGTCAATAGCGCCAACGTTATAACCTTGCAAAACAGACTCTATTGTTTGGTTAATAGCTGTGATGAATATAATAGGTATGTGCTTTGACTTTTCCCTTTTCTTAATGAGCCGGGCTGTTTCAAACCCATTGAGGCCCGGCATTTGCACATCTAATAAAATCACGGCAAATTCTTGTTTCAAAACGTATTTTAATGCTTCTTCCCCAGAATAAGCCTTGACTAAACGATAATTTTCAGATTTAAGCACAGCTTCTAAAGCTAACAGATTTTCCGGATGATCATCAACAATTAAAATATTATTTTCTTCATGATTGGCCTCTGACCGTGTGGCTCCCTTAGCGGAAATATGTTCATTGATTTGACTTGAAATATATTCATTTGATTTTTCTGTAAATTTTTTCAACTGAATCAACTTCCTCATAATAATTTGCAATGCCGCTGAATTGTATGCTTTCTTTGCTTCCCAAGCCAAGAATCCCCGATAAGGATAAGCTGTCATAGAGCAGCTGATGGACACGGCTTTGCAATAACTTATTAAAATAAATCAAGGCGTTTCTGCAGATGATCACATGAAATTCATTAAAGGATTGATCCGAAACCAAATTATGCTGGGCAAAGGCAATATTTTTTGCTAAAAATGGATGAAACGAAGCGTGCTCATGTTTGACAATATAATATTCTGAGAAGGACCTTGTTCCGCCCGCTTCAAGGTAATTTTTCGTATATTTTTTCATTCTGTTTAAAGGGAATAGCCCTTTTTGAGCGCTTTTTATGACGCTTCCATTTATATCGGTCGCGTATATTCTTGTTTTTTCGTATAGCCCCTCTTCATATAAGAGAATGGCCATTGAATAAACTTCTTCTCCTGTCGAACAGCCTGCATGCCAAATTCTTATAAAAGGATAGTCTCTAAGAATCGGAACAACTTTGGTTCTAAATGAAGAAAAAAAGCTCGGATCCCGGAACATCTCAGTCACATTAATAGAAAGGTCAGACAGCAATTTTTCCATCATTTTGGGATCATGAAACACCCTTTCCTGCAATCCTGAAATGTTTTCTATATTGTCCGTACGCATGCGATGCCAAATTCTTCTTTTTATAAACTGAATGGAATAGTTTCTAAAATCAAATCCGTAATAGCGGTATATCCCTTCAAGCAGCAATGCAATTTCAATATTTTCTAAGTTGTCGACAGGTCTTAAGAAACTGGTATATTCATTACCTAAATACTCCATAACCATAACACCTATTTCTGCTGGTAAAGCCATACCCGGATGATAGATAACAGCTGTTCTATATTTACTGGCTTGCTGATATAATCAGAGGCTCCAGCCTCAATGCAATGCTGTTTGTCATGCTTCATAGCCTTCGCAGTTAAGGCAATGATCGGGATATTGCAGCATTCAGGAATTTGACGTATGATGCGCATGGCCTCAAATCCATCCATTTCAGGCATCATAATATCCATTAGAATCAGGTCAATATCCGGATGTTCTTTCAGTACGTCGATGCCGCCCTTGCCATTTTCTGCGAAAACAACTTTTACTTGATAATTCTCAAGCACTGTTGTTAAGGCAAATATATTGCGCATATCATCATCAACGATCAATATTTTTTTATCTTTAAGCAGGTTTTTCTCTTCTTTAGGATAATGTGATATTTCATCCACTTGTACTGGCGCTTCCGGCGATTGGCTGGCATCCGGCAAAAGTGTTGCAGCCGCTTCATGCTTGGATATTGATAATTCTGTCACGGCTTTATCATGTATAGAGTCTGGAAGATATAGAGTGAAAGTGCTTCCCTTTCCTTCAATGCTTTTAACGTCAATATATCCCCCCAATAACCGGGCAATCTCTAAACTGATAGACAGGCCCAAACCTGTCCCGCCGTATTTTCGGCTGGTTGTTCCATCTGCTTGCTTAAATGCCTCAAAAATAATCCGCTGCTTGTCTTTTGGAATCCCGATGCCTGTATCGTTTACAGAAAAGGCGAGCAGCGGGCTTGAAGCATAGTCATCGTCTTTCCTAATACTCAATTGATTGTCGGCCCTTTTAATCCGCAAAGTTATTTCACCCTCTTCAGTAAATTTAAAAGCATTTGACAGCAGATTATTCAAAATTTGGCACAAACGCTGGCTGTCCGTATACATCACTTTTGGCAAATCAGACGCCAGCTCCACGTAAAATCGGATACCTTTCTTTTTGGCATAATGAATAAAGCGCCTCTCCGCAAATGCCTTTATTTCTGTTAACTCAAACGCCTCTGGATTAACCTCAATTTTTCCTTGTTGAACTTTTGTTAAATCTAAAATGTCATTGATTAAATGCAAAAGGTCGTTGCCGGATGAAAGAATCGTTTTCGCGTATTCTACTTGTTTCTCAGTTAAGTTCTTCTCAGGATTATCAGCGAGCATTTGAGCCAGAATTAATAGACTGTTAAGCGGCGTTCTTAACTCGTGGGACATATTAGCCAAAAATTCCGACTTGTATTGCGAGCTCAGTGACAGCTGCTTTGCCTTATCCTCAAGGATCTCTCTTACTTCTTCCAGTTCCTTCGTCTTTTGTTCAGATTGCCTAAATTGCTCTTCCAATTGCTCATTAACGGTTCTTAATTCTTCGTGCTGCATCTGCAATTCTTCCGACTGAGTCTGCAATTCTTCTGTTAAAGCTTGTGAGTCTTGCAATAATTGCTCTACCTGCATTTGCCTCAAAATACTTTTGATTGTTATGCCAATATTGCCCATAACCTCTTCGAGCAGCATTTTTTGCAATGGCGTAAATTGTTTTAGCGAGGCTAATTCAACAACGGCCAGCACTTCACCTTCAAATTCCGCAGGCATAACAATAATAGTTTTCGGGGATGCCATGCCTAAACCGGTAGTGACTTTCATATAATTTTCAGGAATATCATTAAGAACAAGCATTTTTTTATCAATAGCGCATTGTCCGATAATCCCTTCTCCGAGGCGAAATTTCTCTATACCGATATCATGGGGCTTATTTGAGGCATAGGCGGCTGCCTTTTTAAGATATTGTTCGTCCCCGCTGCCTTCCTTAATATAAAAAACGCCGTAGCTTGCTTCTACCATTGGAGCGATCTTCATAATAAAACGATGAGCCAGAGTATCTAAATGATCTATGCCGGGGTACATGTTGGAAACTTCTGAGACCTTTGTTTTTAACCAGCTTTGTTCCTCGGCAGAATGTTTAAGTTTCTTTTCCTGCATCGCCTGCATTTCAATAGACTCCGCCATTTTATTAAAAGCCTCTCCTATGATCCCGATCTCATCTTTTGTATTAACCTTAATGCGCGGAAGCCTGCCGCTTTCGCCTAAGCTGACTCTTGACATAACAGAAGTCACTTTATTAAGGTTGAACGTTATGCTTCTTAGAATCCAGACAGCTATGAAAAGCCCTGCCAGCAAACCGGCGATGATATAGATAGATACCATCTTCAGAGCAAGATTGTATGTTTTTTTTGACTGATCGATCTTATTGTTCACTGCTTTCACTTGAATATTTTGCAGTTCATCGGCCTTTTCAGTCATTTGCTCTCTGACTTTGCTGCTTTTATACCAGTATAATTTGGTCAGCTCCTCTGTATCGCCAGTCGCAAAAAGTTCATCGGATTTTTTTTCCATTTTGGTTAAAGTCTTATTCATCATTCTTAAGTCTTTAATGAGCTTTTGGGACTTTTCCTCTCTATCCAGTTTTCTCAGAGATTCTATGGCTGAATTTGCCCTTTTTAAAGCATTATATTTCCCATTCATTAACTCCGATCTGAATTTTTCAGGGGGATTGGCAATCAAACCTCTGGAATCCATGCTGAAAATGCTCAATTCCTCCTGAATCGTGTTTGCCAGCTTCACCATTTGATAATTCTTAGAAATCCCATCCATATTTTCATCAAGCTTATCCAGCATCATGGTTAAAATAACCTGTAGGATAATAAATAACCCGAATAAAATGCCAAATCCTAAGTATAATTTTGTTTTGAATGTCATAGTCTTTTTATCCTGCCTATTTTGTTTTACTTTAAATATAGAATAAAACTATAAAGTTATCAAACTATTTTAAACAAATAACTTTTCAGTTCCCCTGAAATAAAAGTTAAGGCCGCAGCACTTCATGCTGAACGGCCCTATCAATCATTCATCATTCAACTTTCGCATCTAAAAATCAAAACACCTAGCATCGGCTGTTCTCAATCTCTTCCACTAGCAGAGACAGTTCTGCCCAACGTTCCATCGCTTGTTCCAATTCTTGTTCTGCGTCCTGCTGTTTTTGATAAAGTTCTTGGACCTTATCAAAATCATTGCCCGCCTCTTCAATTTGCTTCTGCAAAGCGGCAAGCTGTTCCTCAAGCCCTGCAATGCGATCTTCAATTTGCTGCCATTCCTGCTGATCTTTATACGATAATTTCTTAGGGCGATCTTTCTTGTCTTTCGATTTCTGCGGTTCTTCTTTTGCTTTAGAACGTTCCGCTTTCAAAGCCTTTTCCTTTTCTCTGTTTCTAACTTGCAAATACTCCGTATAATTCCCTTCAAAGCGGCGGATAACGCCATTGCCTTCAAAAGCAATCAGATGATCAACGACCCGATCCAAGAAATAGCGGTCGTGGGAAACGGTAATCACGACGCCTGGAAAATGATCTAAATAATCTTCAAGAATGGTTAGTGTTTGTGTATCTAAATCATTTGTCGGCTCATCTAAAAACAGGACATTCGGTTCTCCCATTAACGTTCTTAATAGATACAGACGGCGCCGTTCTCCGCCTGACAGCTTTCTTATATATGTCCATTGCGCCTCTCTAGGGAATAGAAAGCGTTCCAGCATTTGTTCTGCCGTAATGACTTGGCCATCAGCTGTTCGAATCACTTCTGCAGCTTCTTTAATATATTCTATGACCCGCAAGTCCTCATTCATATTATCATTATCTTGGGTATAATAGCCGAGTTTCACGGTCTGGCCGATTTCAACGGACCCTGAATCAGGCTCGGTGCGGCCCGCTAGTATATTTAACAGCGTTGACTTCCCGCTGCCGTTTGGCCCAATGATTCCAAGCCGTTCGCCTGGCGTGACAATATAGCTGAAATGGTCAATGAGCGGCTTTCCTTCATAATACGCCGTTACATCTTCTATCTCCAGCACCTTGTTGCCAAGGCGTGACGATCCAATGGCGATATCTATCTGCCCTTCGGTTACACGGCTTTTTTGCTGCTGTAATTTTTCTACTCGACCGATTCGCGCCTTTTGCTTTGTAGACCGCGCTTTAGCGCCTCTCCGAAGCCATGCAAGTTCCCTTCGCAAGAGATTTTGGCGTTTTCTTTCATCGGAAATTGCTTTTTCTTCCCTTTCCGCCTTTTTCTCCAGAAACAACTCATAATTTCCATCGTAGGTATAAAGCTTTCCTTTATCCAATTCAAAAATCCTGTTCGTCACGCGATTTAGGAAATAACGGTCATGCGTAACGAGAAGAAGCGCCCCCGGATATTGCCCTAAGTATTCTTCAAGCCACTCAATGGTTTCATTATCCAGATGGTTTGTCGGTTCATCTAAAATTAATAAATCAGCTGGCTGAATCAGCGCCTTGGCAATCGCAACCCTCTTTTTCTGTCCGCCTGATAAATGCTTTACTGATTGTGAAAAATCAGTGATATTAAGTTTGGTTAATATCGTTTTAGCTAATGTATTGGCATCCCATGCATCACTTTCGTCCATCTTTTGCTGCATCGCTAAAAACTTTTCTTGTTTTTTCGCATTCTCCGGATCAGCTTCAAGATCAGCCAATGCCTGTTCATAGTCCCTCAACACTTGCATTAACGGGGAGCCGCCCTTAAAGATTTGTTCAAGAACGGTTAACTCTTCGGTAAATTCCGGGTTCTGGGGCAAGTATTCAATGCTAAACTGGTTCGCGTGAAGAATCTCGCCCTCATCTGGAGATTCGATGCCGGCAATAACTTTTAATAAAGTCGATTTTCCCGTGCCATTAACACCGATCAGGCCAATGCGCTGCTGTTCTGAGACAACAAATGATATATGGTCAAATAATACCTTCTCACCATATGTTTTATATAAATTTTCTGCTGATAAAAGACTCATTTTTATGATCATCCCTTGTTTCCATAACTTTTTGCAATCATTGTCTGCCGGCTGATTTAGACCGTTTCGATTGCTTAAATTTGATGATTAATTGATTGAGGACTTCGGAAAAAACAAGACCAACAGCAATAGCGCCTGATATCATAAAAGCTCTTGTTGCCAGCTGAATCGCTGTATTATATTGATTTTCAACAATATGCCTCATAGCATCATATGCCGTACCGCCCGGAACTAATGGAATGATGCCGGCAACGCTGAATACAATCATCGGCGTCTTATAACGTCTCGCAAAAACTTGGCTGATCGCTGCGACAAGGAAAGCCGCTGCAAATGAAGCCATCACGTTATTGACATGATGATTAAACAATAAATAGTAAACCATCCAGCCTATCATACCTACAAGGCCGCACTTGACTAAGCTTTTTTGCGGCATATTAAAAATAATGCCAAAGGCGCCCGATGCAATAAAACTTGTGATAATCTGTTCTACGATCATGTTATACGAGCTCCTCTCATTTTAATAAAGCGCCAAAACAACAGCGACGCCCGCTCCAATCGCAAATGCCGTCAAAAAAGCCTCTGCCCCCTTGGCTAATCCCGATACCAAGTGGCCCGCCATAAGATCGCGCACCGCATTCGTAATTAATAGGCCGGGAACAAGGGGCATGACTGAGGCAATAATAATTTTATCCAACTGATGAACGATGCCGGTGATAACAAATAAAAAGGACACTAAACCAATGATTAGAGAGGCTAAAATTTCAGCAAAAAATTTCAGCTCTACCAGCCGATGAAAATAGATAAGGCCGGAAAAACCTAATCCCCCCGCTATGCAGGCAGGTATAAAATCATGCCAGCCGCCCAGAAACATAATTAAGAAGCAGCCGCTTGACAGTGCGGCTGCGGCAATTTGCACTGGAACCGGGTAAGCAAGATTAGCCGTTTCTACTTGTTTCAGAGCATGATAAGCTTCTTCTACCGATAAATCGCCGCTGCTGATTTTCCTCGAAATGCTATTAACTATCGTCACTTTCTTTAAATCTGTTGAACGCGCTGGTATACCGATAATTTTCGTTCCTGCTCCGTCGATCGAAAATACAATGCCTGTCGGTGTTACATAGCTGTGCGACGGATGATTGCCTAAGGCATCGGCAATGCGCCTCATCGTATCTTCAACCCGATAAGTTTCTGCACCGGATTGCATCATGATCTTGCCGGCAAGGAGACAAACTTCCATAACTTCATTGTGGTTAATTTTTTTTTCCATAACTTCTCTCCAAAGATTAGCGTTATGTAAAACTTTTTTCAAATCTACCTTTATTATATAATAACTTTTTTACTTGAAAATAACGGGAATATATTTAGAAATATATAAAAAAATATGCCTCAAAATAATCTTGAGACATATTTATTATATATTATTCGTTATTTTCATTAATATATTCGTTAGGCCGGCCTTTCCCTTTGGAATTATGATTCTTAAATTGACTGAGGCGCCCATTTCTATGTTCGCCGGTGTGTCCTCTCGATTTAAATTGATGATCAAATTGTTCTTTATTAGCCATATCATAGCTCCTCCCTTATCACCGATTAAAATTAGTATTTGAGATTCGGCGCTTTTTATGCATTATCCATTGGCCCGATCAACGATTGCTCCAAAGCCCTTCACTGACATGCCAGGAGAAATTCTAATACGATGCAATGCAAACATCCCTTGATCACGCGACGCGCCGCCGGGTTCTGTCGTAACAGCCATCTTATAGCCCGTTTCTTTGGCTAATCTCAGTGTTTCATCGTTATAGCGGCCGACAGGATAGCTTAGCATTATCGTATTTTGGCCAAACATTTTATCGCAGAGCGCTTTTGATTCTGACATTTCGTGCCGCTGTTGTTCCGGCGTTAAGGTATTTAGCTCCAGGTGGCTTATCGTATGGCTCTCAATGGAAATGCCGTTCCGATTCATTTCTTTCATTTGCTCTCTTGTCAGATGGTTCTTTTTGTCAATGGACCTGCCAATCATAAAAATGGTCGCTTTCATGCCGTATTTCTTTAAAATAGGATAAGCTTCCGTGTAATTATCAGAATATCCGTCATCAAAAGTAATTAATACCGTTTTTTGACGAGGCTTTTTGTCTTGAGTTAAAACAGCGTAGGCCTCTTCGGGCGACAGCGTGTAATAGCCATTGTCCTTAAGCCATTTCATTTCCGCACGGAATTCTTCTTTAGGCACACGCAAACTGTTTCCCTTAGAGATGCTGTGGTACATCAGAATAGGAATATGCGCCGGCTTTTTCACGCTGATCCATCCTTTTGTGTCAACAGTATGCGGACTTTTTAGCGACTCACTTTTCGCTCCTTTAACAGCCTGATTTTTTTGCTCAATCTTTTTTACGCTTTCTTTTTTCTGGCTGCCATGAGAATCTGCCCCAAACGAACAGCCGGACAGAACCGTTAATACAAGCACTAATAAAACAACGATCTTTTTTTTCATTGCGTTCTCCCGTATTAGTTTTTATTTTTAATAAAGCTGAAACTCAGATTATATGATTCGATCCGATAGCGGAACATCCTGCTAAAATCACTTGAATAACTAGCCACCAAATGATGAGGCTGTTTTCTCGATCACAGTCCCGCTTCTTTTTAAGAAAGTTTCTTTTTATGTTTGCCCCTCATATGCCTTTTTAATCTCTATTTACTCTTTTCAGGATTGCCGAGCGGCAAGTTTTCTTTTATGCCGCACATCTTTTTACATGATAATATAAACATATAACGCCTAAAGGAGATGAGGATATGAAGGAAGAAATCATCAAAAGATTCACTTCATATGTAAAGGTTGACACACAATCTAATGAAGAAAGCGAATCATGCCCGTCTACACCTGGACAATTGACGCTTGCCAATATGCTCGTTGATGAGTTAAAAGAAATTGGATTAGAAGAAGTAACTATTGATGAAAACGGATACGTAATGGCAACATTGCCTTCTAACACTAATAAGCAGGTGCCGACAATCGGATTTTTGGCTCATTTGGATACAGCCACAGATTTTACAGGCGCTAACGTCAATCCGCAAATTGTAGATCATTATGATGGCAGTGATATTGTATTGAATAAAGATTTACATATCGTTCTGTCGCCGAAACAGTTTCCTGAATTAACTAATTATAAAGGACAAACGTTAATTACGACAGACGGGACGACACTTCTCGGCGCAGATGATAAAGCCGGCATTGCTGAAATCATGACGGCAATGGCTTATTTGGTTAAACATCCGGAAATCAAACATGGAAAAATTAGAGTTGCCTTTACGCCTGATGAAGAAATTGGCAAAGGCCCTTATAAGTTTGATGTCAAAGCTTTCAATGCTGATTATGCTTATACAATGGACGGCGGGCCGATTGGCGAACTTGAGTATGAGAACTTTAATGCCGCAGCAGCCAAACTGACATTTAAAGGAAACAGTGTTCATCCAGGGACAGCAAAAGGAAAAATGGTTAATGCGGCTAAAATCGCCATGGCATTTCACAATAAGCTTCCTGCCGATGAAGCCCCTGAACTTACAGAGGGCTATGAAGGTTTCTATCACTTGGTTTCAATCAGCGGCGATGTTGAAGAAACAAAAATGAACTACATTATTAGGGATTTTGACAGAGATCAATTTAACGCACGAAAAGAAACGATGGAAAAAATCGCTGAAGAACTTAGGGAAACCTATGGAAAAGACAGCATTATTTTAGACATAAAAGACCAATATTACAACATGAAAGAAAAAATTGAACCGGTAAAAGAAATCGTTGATATTGCTTATCAAGCAATGGAAAACCTCGATATTAAACCTCATATTGCGCCTATTCGCGGCGGTACGGATGGTGCACAGATTTCGTACATGGGGCTTCCTACTCCGAACATTTTTGCCGGAGGGGAAAATTTCCACGGCAAGTTCGAATATGTTTCAGCAGAATCGATGGTCAAAGCAACAGAAGTGATCATTGAAATTGCAAAACTCTTCGAACAGCGAGCTTAAGCATCATCCTTGCCGATACAAGCTAACCTTTTTCAAAAGTAAGAATGCCTAAACTTGCAAATTATGTTGTTAAATTGATAAAGACCTATAAAAAGATTCATTCGATCTTTTTATAGGTCCTTAATCTTAACTAAATGGCTCTAGCCTTTTTAATTTGTTTACTTCTTAACTGTCCGCAGGCTGCATCAATATCTGTGCCTTGTTCCTGGCGAACGCCGCAGTTGATGCCGTGTTTCTTCAATATATCATAAAACGCCTGCACGGATTCTTGATCACTTCGTTGATACTGATTATGTTCATCAACAGGATTATACGGGATAAGGTTCACGTAAGAAAGGTGACGTTTATCCTTTAGAAGCTTGACAAGCTGCGCCGCTTCTTCCTTATGATCATTAACGTCTTTCAGCAAAATATATTCAAACGTGACTCTCCGGTTGGTTTTTTCTAAATAATAATCGACAGCTTTCATTAATTTGTCTATAGGGAAAGCGCGGTTGATTTTCATGATTCGTGTCCTGAGCTCATCATTTGGCGCATGCAATGAAATCGCTAAGTTCACCTGCAGATTAATATCCGCAAATTCATAAATTTTGTGCGCAAGACCGCTCGTTGACACCGTAATATGTCTTGCACCAATCGCCAGACCTTTTTGGTGATTGATAATACGCAGGAAGTCGACCGTGTTCTCAAAGTTATCAAAAGGCTCACCGATTCCCATCACAACAACGTGGCTGATCCTTTCGCCTTGACCTGCTTCATCCAGATGGCGCTGAACATACATTATCTGTTCCACAATTTCTCCGCTGGATAAGTCACGGTTTTTCTTTAATAAACCGCTGGCGCAAAAAGTACAGCCGATGTTGCAGCCGACTTGCGTTGTTACACAAACGGATAAGCCGTAATGATGCCTCATCAGCACCGTTTCAATTAGATTGCCGTCCTTTAATTTAAACAGAAATTTTGTCGTGCCATCCGACGATTTTTGTTTTATTTTTTGCTGCAACGTGTGCATGTCGAAGTGATCTTCTAATAATTGAATGCACGCTTTGTTCACATTTTTCATCTCAGAAAAATGTGAGACCCGCTTTTTATACAGCCAATCCCAGACTTGCTGGGCTCGGAACTTCTTTTGTCCATGTTCTTCAAGCCACGATGTTAATTGATCTATTGTCAATCCATAAATGGATGATTTGCTCATTGGTTACCCTCTTTTCAAATCTTTACAATCATTACTATAGTACTGAAAATTTCATGATGCTGCAACCAATGGTTCTATTAAAAATAGACATCTTATTCCAATTATATTCCCTGAAATGTCCAATCAGTTATTTTTGAAAGAATGGGCAAATCTGTTTTTTGAGCGATAGCTCCCGTTCTTCCGTACCGATACTAGGCTTCACCATCAATCATTCATCACCATTAATAGATTGGTATCATAGCTTATTTTGTATTCTCTCTGCGGCTTAAAGTTTCCTCTTTAAATACTTTTCCTGATTCAACACGATAGATTTCATCACTTATCCGCTCCAAGAATAATTTATCATGACTCGAAACAAGAATTAATTTATCTTTCGTTTTATAGCTTTTTAAATAGTTTTCCAAATCTTTGATGGCTTTTTCATCTAAGGCATTCGTTGGTTCATCCAAAATCAGTATATCAGGAGATTCCATAATCGCTTGGGCAATCGCAAGTCTCTGCTTCATTCCTAAAGAATATTTTCTATATTTAAGTGCGCTGTTTTTATCTAAGCCAACAATCTCTAATGCATGATCAATTTCAGCAGAACCTATTTTATTTTTTATTGAAGCAAGTATTTGTAAATTTTTTCCTCCATTGTAAAAAGGCAAAAACTCAGGATTCTCAATCAGAAGACCTAAACTTTCAGGAAAGGAAATATCTTTATGCAGGATTTTATCGTTAACTTTAACCTCTCCTTTATCAGGAATTAACAATCCCGACATCATTCTAAAAAGCATTGACTTTCCGGAACCATTAATGCCTCTAAACCCATAAATATTTCCCGAATACAATTCTAAATTTACATTCGACAGAACCATTTGAGATTTAATTGTCTTACTTGCATCGCTAATCATAAGTGAAGTAAACATCATTCATTCTCCTTGCAAAATTATAAGATATCTTTCTTTTTTACGTATTGTAAGGATAAAATCACCGACAAACTAATAAATAAAAGTGAAATCATAAAAAATGGCGCTTGTTTTAATGTTTGTCCCTTAACCAAATGAATATGATCTGCCATTAAATAGTAGCCTGGCAAGTACATATTTTTATAAAATATAGATATGGAAATCATTGTAAACAAAATGATAAATGCTAAGACCGAGTTGAGGACTAATATGAGGCACCCTTGAAGAATGCTTAATAAAATAAAAACAAAAAGAACCGTAAAAAAAGAATATAAGGTGTCATAAGAATAATTAAATGCGCCCCCCGATAAAAAAACAAAAACATGAATGACTGTTAATAAGAGCAAGACATAGATCCAGCTCAAATTCAAACTAAAAAGGGCTTTGCTTAAAAACCGCTTCGTTCGTGATGAACCCCTTATCATTATTATTGAAGCAGCATTTATTCTTTGTTCGCCGTATAAATAAATGCCATTCATAAACAATAAATAACTAAAAATAAAGGCAAAAGGGAAAGGGAAAACAAAATTCCCTTTCCCCATGGAAGCCTGCCATAAAGTATTGATGCTTATCTTTGTTTGACCTTTCATAACAAGAATATTCAGCAACTCCAAACAAGCGATCGCAAATAACCATATAAACCAATGCCTCTTAAGTTTGCGCCATATATTGCAAATATCATACAGATACATCCTATCACCTGCCCAAAAACTCATACCTATCCACTAGACTGATAAAAATAAAATACAAAACGGCTGTTATTGAAATCAGATAAAAGATATTTATAAATAGATGAAAATAAGGAACAAAAAGAAATGACTTAGGTATAGCCTGGTTTATCAACAAAGAAAACGAAAAAGTACGATCAGAAATATAAATAAACATTAACAAAAAAGCACCAAACCAAACACCGTTTTTACGAAACCATAAATCAAAAATAAGCAATACAAACTTTGAAATAGTTAATAATAAAAACCAGCCTAACAGAAGACAAAGGAAATGCACTAAATGATATAAAGCAATATGATGCATGCTATCAGGCAATTTGACAGCATTCATATAACCTTGGCTTAAAGATAAAGACAGTCTAGGGCTCAATATCATTGTACTGATCAAAGTCACTGCTATAACACATGTGATAAAAATGATGATCTGCAAAAACGATTGTTTCAAAAGAAATAAAGCATAAGATAATCTATGATTGAATCTATAAACAAAGTGATGAGACAAACCAACATTGCCGCTGAAAAAAAGAAATATTCCCAAAGTAATGATGTGTGTAGGCGGCTCCAAAAGATATGAAAAGATATCTAAAATGTTAGGTGTAATACTTTTGCCTTCTATGAATACCGCAGAATTATTATGATAGGTGACAAAGCTGACAAAAAATAAGGCAGCGAAACTTATAAAAAGTCTATTTCGTTCAATTAAAATACTATTAAACAAGAAATTAGATCTTAACATATTTTTTTATTCCTTTATAACTGCCAATGAGTGAAATGATTAACATAACAGCAGGAACCAAAACTAAATGAAACACTGATACATCCGCAATTGGCTGAATTGGATTTGCAAGATACATAGGCGAAAGTTGAGGATATACAATCTCAAAAAATGGCTGAAGTATAAGCAAAATAAAAAAAGGCGCCAAATAAGCGACATAAATATTCTTAACAAATGTAGATATCCAAAGCCCGAAAACAGCTATAGCACCAGCGTAACTAAACATAATCATCAGGTATATAACCATATAGGTGATGCCATGGCTGGGAAAAAGATGATGAAACAGATAAAGATTATCATAAAAAGATTTCTCTAAAACTTTATTTTTAAACATCAAGATGGCAGCACAAAAAGAGATGATAAAAGGAAAAGTAAATAACAATCCCCCGCTAATAAAAGTTACAATAGCTTTTGAAGAAAAATACGTTTTTAAAGAACTGCGATAAACAATAAAGATATGGTAACCCTTACTCTTTTCTTCTAAAAACCTTATTGAATAAGGCATGCAGCTAATAATTGCTATAGTAAAAAACAACAAAGTAGATATACTGGAACCGCTCGTCCCCAGCCAGAAGTATAAAGAAAATCCTAAATGCTCTTTATCGAAACCTTCAATCTTTAAAGGGGCATATACACTGATATATAAATCAACAAAGAATAAAAGTGTTAAAACTAATAAACATAGCCAAAAGTTTTTGGAAGAAAATACGTTTTTAAAGTCCATTCTTAGCAATGAAATAAACATAAAGAGCCTCCTATTAAAACCACAAGCGCATTGTTTTATCCTTTCCCAATCCACCCGCTTTTCTGATAAACGGAATAGTCATGATATTTAGTTCTTGCTTATATCCCTTATGAAAAATAAGATTATACTGGGTATCTGCTGCATTTCCCTTTGCAAAAGCATTTGCAGATACAACACCAATGAGTGCCATTGAAATGCATAATACCAGATAAACACTCCATATATAATAGATATATTTTCCTATATAGTCAATATCATTTTCGGATAAAGTTGTTTTAATTGCTACATAATGGCATGAAAATAAAATTCCCAGGAAATATACGTTTTTAAAATGGCACGTTAAAATTAATCTTACTTTCAGCATTTAAATATAATATGTATAATAATGGTGTAATAACTAAAAAGAGGGCTTCCTCTTGTCCAAAAAACAGCGTTAACTGCTAAAAAATCTTATAATAATATTCATAGGATTAATGTTCATTCTAATCTCATATTATCCGTATCAACCGACTCGTTCTCATACTGAATGGTTGATAGCAGGCATTCTTATCATCAGAATAGCTGGAGACAGTCTATTAATTGGACGATCGAAAAGAGATATATGATCCAAAAGATTTCTTTTAGGAGGCTTCTGGTTTGTTGAAGGCAATCAGAAAATACATGAGTTCACACAAAAAGGTCTCTCACTCTATTAATGGAATGGATTGTATGATTGTTCGTTATAAAATTACCTGATCTATTTATGGATCATTGGCAGGGATTTATCATCTGATGGCCATTGTATCAGAGGATAATTTCAGCTGAACTTGCGATGTGCCCGGCATATCGGCGTCCATGCACGAGCACTTAGATTAAATCACTCTCGTTAGAGACGACCACATAAAAAAAGCAGGACGATACCTGCCTTTTGCAAAAATATATCATTCTGCCGCAGCTTTTTTCGTAAATGTACTTGGCATCACAACAGCAATAACTTCCCCCCGGACAACAAGCGAATCATCAGCAAATACTTTAGTGTCAACTTTCCATTTCTTTGGATGTATTTCATGCACGGTTCCAACCGCTTTTAACTGAACGCCTTGAGGGGTTGGCCTTAGGAAGTCTACTTTCAATGAAGCTGTCACAAAGCGCGGAGGCTCAGAGCCATCTCCCGGTTCATGGCCATTTTTACGGTGCAGGGCCAAGGCTGCCGAACCCGTGCCATGGCAATCGATCAGTGAAGCCATAATGCCGCCGTAGACGAAACCGGGAAGGGCTGTATGTTCTGGCTTCGGTGTATAAATCGTCACCGTCTGTTCCCCTTGCCAACCAGTTCGAAAATGATGGCCGTCTTCATTCATCCGCCCGCAGCCGTAACACCAGGCAAAGTCATCCGGATAATCATCTTGAATAGCTTTTATTGCCCTTTCTTCCATTATTATTTGCCTCCTTTTTTTAGAATAGTATAACACATAAGGGTCAGAAAAGGGCGAATAGTCTTGTTAAATCAGCATCAAAAGAAAATCATTTTTTCAATAAAGGTACCTTTGTCAGCGAAAAACAAGAACTGGCCAGCCTGATTGCCAACCAGTTGCAATGATCCAGCGGTAACTGTTTTGCTCTTCTTTATCTCATCATAGCCAGTGAACCTATTGGATCCCATGGTTTAAGCTGAATAGGTTCTTGATCCCATGCTTTCTTTAGATCTTCTGAAAGGTGCTTTTTATGAACAACCACTTGATAAGTGTACTCATCCATCCATTTGTCACTCATGACAAAGTAGCCTTTGTCTCCTGCCTTTTCACCCCAGCTGTTCTCTACTTTCCATCTGTTTGGATTTCCGTCTACCAAATTTACGCCTGTAAGCACCATCGCATGGGTCAAGCAGCTTTCCAGATAGTCCAACCTTTCTCCTTTTGTCATTTGAAACGGCATACCGAAAGCCTTCTCATAATCATAGAGTTCCGTGTCCATTATACCGTGATCCCTATTGGATAATTTGCCGACATCGCACCCGAACCAGACAGTTTCATTATCTTTGATTTGTCTGATGGCCAGCTGCTTCAGCGTTTCCATATCAACATTCAAATATTTGATCCTATTGCCTCCGATGACATTGCCGAGGTATTGGACTGTATAAGTTTTTCCATAAGGTTTATCCTTCGTCGGCGCGTTAATAATACTTACATACTCATCCAGATTTAAACCGACATATTTTTTATAAAATTCATGAGGCGTTATCCCCTGATCTCTATGAAACACGTTGTCTTTATCTCTGTATTCAAAATCAAACGTTTTTGGCGGTTCACCTAAACAAAAGGCAAGGATTTTATAGATTTCAGACAGCATATCATCTTTTGCTTGGTCCAATTCTCCCCTTGATTTCCCTTCATCGTGCAGATTTCTTAATTTAATCGCATCTTCTCTGAGTTTAGCATTCAAAACAGCATTGAGTTTCCTAGAATTGCTGCTTTGGAAAGTTTCCGGCATAACCTGCTTAGGAACGATACCATATTTTTCGATAAGGGATGTCAGCATATCCCACTGCCCGCCGTCTTGCTGCGGCGTTGACAAAAGCCAAGCGACTAACCTGCTGTCTAATGGCTGATCCGCCGTTTCAAGCACACTTTCAAGGAAAAAATTAGCTTTCTCGAATTTATCCCAGAAATTTGTATAGTTTTGCGACAACTCAAAGTCATTAAGTTTAAAAACATGGTTCATTTTATGGCGGAATGTATTTAGTGCGGCGAACATCCAGCATCTGCCGCTCTGTTTTTGATTAGTCACTTTTCCGGTTTGGATCTCTTCGGAGAACACTTGGATCATCGTACTCGTTACCTCACTATTTACGGTCGCTGCGTCAATGCCATTTTTCATTATTGCGTTTCTAATGACTTGATGCTGTTCTTGTCCATTTAGCTGATCTGAGTATTTTCCAGCCATTACCGCCGATATCTCTTTCGCCACGTGAGTCCCTCCCATTGGTTTATAACTGCTATTGTATTCCTATTTTCAATTGTGGGCAAAAATTACGAATATTTATTATCGTGATTTTTTTACTATTCGAATGATTTCAATAATCATTTAATCCTTGTTATGATAATAATAAGTTTGAAAAGGAGATGATTGATAAAGTGGTTGAAAAAAACCGGCTTGGCAGAACAGATTTATACGTGACGCCAATTGGACTTGGTGCAAATGCTGTCGGCGGCCATAACCTTTTTCCGAACCTCAGTGATGAAACAGGAAGGGAAATCGTGCGTACCGCTTTACAGAATGGCATTAACTTTTTAGATACGGCCTTTATCTATGGCCCCGAGCGTTCAGAAGAATTGGTCGGTCAAGTTGTCAAGGAAAGCGGAAGCCGAAGCGATGTGGTGATAGCTACAAAAGGAGCGCATCAATTCGTCAATGGTGAAGTTTCCATTGATAATTCCCCTTCTTTTTTAAGAGAAGCTGTCGAGGGCAGTTTAAAACGGCTGAAAACCGATTATATCGATTTATTTTATATTCACTATCCTGATGAAAAAACGCCAAAGGACGAAGCTATTGGTGTCCTGAAAGAAATGAAAGACGAAGGTAAAATTAGGGCCATCGGCGTGTCAAACTTTTCTATCGATCAATTAAAAGAGGCAAACAAAGACGGCTATGTCGATGTGGTACAATCTGAATATAATCTGTTAAGACGCGGTGCGGAAAAAGACCTGCTGCCGTATGCAGCTGAAAACCGCATATCATTTATCCCTTATTTTCCGCTTGCATCAGGGCTCTTAAGCGGAAAATACACAAAGGACTCAACATTTACTGACAGGCGCAAGGATAAACCGCTATTTCAAGGAGAAACATACCTCCGCAGCATAGAAAAAGTCGAGCAAATACGAACAATGGCTGATGAAAAAAATACAGCGGCTGCAAATATAGTGCTCGCATGGTATTTAACACGGGAGGCCATAGATGCCGTCATCCCTGGGGCCAAGCGGCCGGAACAAGTTGCCGGTAACATAAAAACATTAGATGTTAAGTTGACAGATGAAGAAATTGAAAGGATTGACCAGATATTTCAGGCTTAAAAAAACGGGGACGGAGAAGGCCGGTTATCACTAAGTTCTAAAATTGCTTTCACTGGCGCAATAAAAATTTTAATAATCTATATTTTTCAAACTTATGTGCTATAATAGTAAGAACAATAGATCGACT
The DNA here is from genome assembly GCF_016908855.1 of Scopulibacillus daqui. Taxonomy (GTDB): domain Bacteria; phylum Bacillota; class Bacilli; order Bacillales; family Sporolactobacillaceae; genus Scopulibacillus_A; species Scopulibacillus_A daqui. The sequence goes on from NZ_JAFBER010000009.1 coordinate 35,513, forward strand.
TCGCATGAGGGGTTGGGCACACTGTAACCTTCTGACGTGTCTCTTGATTGGAGATTTCCAAGGAAGGGAGGTGTTGCCTCTGGATATTTATCAAACGTTAACGCTTATGATTTCGTTTGGAGCGCTGATAGCGGCGATAATGTCCAGTAAAAATAAATAATCCCCTCATGTGCTTGCCGGCGAATGGGGGATTATTATTCCTCAGTATAGCCTAGCCCACCTTGATGGGGTTCGGTCTATTGTATGCCAACAGTGTTCGCGCGCTGTTGGCTTTATTTATTTTATTCAATATTTCATATTCTATGTTTATTATATCACACTAATATTGTTTGTACATACCTGGCGCTTTTCCGCTTTTCATTTTTCAGTCCAAGCTTTTGTTTCTCAGTCCAGATCCCAAATGATGCCTTTTGTATTATTTCTAATGATGCTTAACAAGGATAGTTCAGAATCAAGCAGGACGGCTTGCTCGTTATTTGAAGAAATCGCTTAAAGATTTAAAAAAGGTTTATCGCCATATAATGACAATAAACCTCTTCAAAATAATTATGTCAAATGAAAAGCAATATGCCTATAACGCTGAAGTCCTCGTCAGCCGTACTGAACGCTTTGTCGTTCAGACCATTTATCTAGGCAGGCAAAATGAAAGACATTCCGAACCCTTCATCACACCATTACTTTACAAATATCGTTCGTAAACTCAACCGGGTCGCTGATTGGCAGGCCTTCAATCAGAAGCGCTTGATTGTACAAGAGATTTGTATATAATTTAACCTTTTCTTTATCTTGTTCAAATGCCGTTTTTAACGATTGGAACACTTCATGGTTAACATTCACTTCTAATATTTTATCCGCTTTAATATTTTGGTTATTTGGCATCGCATTGAGCACTTTTTCCATTTCAATCGAAACATCGCCGCCAGCTGTTAAACAAACAGGGTGCGTTTTTAACCGTTTTGATGCTTTAACATCCTTAACTTTCCCGGACAATACGTCTTTCATATAGGCGAAGAGATCTTTATTTTCCTTTTCAACAGACTCCGTTTGCTTTTCTTTTTCTTCATCAATGCCAAGATCCCCGCTTGATACCGATTTGAATTCTTTATCTTTATAGGACATCAGCATTTTAATCGCAAATTCGTCGACATCATCAGTGAAATATAAAATTTCATAGCCTTTCTCGGCAACAAGTTCAGTTTGCGGCAGCTTTTCAATTTTTTCATTCGTTTCCCCAGTCGCATAATAAATATACTTTTGATCTTCAGCCATTCTTGACACATATTCATCCAGAGTGACAAGTTTCTTCTCTTTAGATGAATAGAACATGAGCAAATTCTTCAATACGTCCTTGTCTTGTCCAAAGTTATTATAAACGCCGAATTTTAACTGTCTGCCAAATGATTCATAGAAAGTTTCATATTTTTCTCTATCGTTCTTTATGAGGTTTTCTAATTCTTTTTTAATCTTATTTTTAATATTTTTAGCGATTAACTTTAACTGTCTGTCTTGTTGAAGCATTTCTCTTGAGATATTAAGAGACAAGTCTTCCGAATCAACCATGCCTTTGACAAAGCTGAAATAATCAGGCAGCAAATCCGGGCATTTTTCCATAATTAAAACACCGTTAGAATAAAGCTCTAAACCCTTTTCAAATTCTTTCGTATAATAATCAAACGGCATTTTCTCCGGAATAAATAAAATCGCGTTATATCTTATTGTACCGTCGGCCTTAATGTGGACATGTTTGATCGGCTTGTCAAAACCGTAATGCTTCTCTTGATAAAAATTCTCATAGTCTTCATCAGTCAGTTCATTTTTATTTTTTCTCCAAATTGGAACCATGCTGTTAATGGTCTTTTCCTCTTTATATTCTTCGTACTCTGTTTCGCTGCCTTCTTTCAGCCTGCTTTGTGTAACTTCCATCTTGATTGGGTAGCGAATAAAGTCTGAGTGCTTCTTGATAATGGCTTTTAAGCGGTATTCTTCGAGATACTCATCATACTTCTCGTCTTCTGTATTTTCTTTTATTTTCAGAATAATTTCTGTACCGACTGTATCTTTTTCACACGGTTCTATCGTGTAACCGTCGGCACCCTTAGATTTCCATTTATACGCTTCATCGCTGCCTAAAGCCTTCGTGATGACCGTAATCTCATCGCTTACCATGAAAGCTGAATAAAATCCGACCCCGAATTGTCCGATAATATCATGACCGTCTTTAATTTCATTTTCATTTTTAAATGCTAAAGAACCGCTTTTGGCAATTGTTCCAAGGTTATTTTCAAGCTCTTCCCTTGTCATGCCAATCCCGGTATCTATAATTTTCAATGTGCGATTTTCTTTATCAGGTTCTATTTTTATATAGTAGCTGTCTTTGTCAAAAGTTAATGCATCATCGGTTAACGCTTTATAATAGATTTTGTCAATCGCATCGCTGGCATTGGAAATCAGCTCGCGCAAAAATATTTCGCGATTTGAATAAATAGAGTTAATCATCATATCCAGCAAGCGTTTGGACTCAGCTTTAAACTGTATTTTTTCCATTTATATTTCCCCTTTCATAAAATAGTTCTAGTCCTATTTTATAACAATCCCTGCACATTAGCACTCTAAACACTTGAGTGCTAAACACTTTTTAAATAACATACGTTTTCTTTTGTGTCAATAGGATTGGAGACGGCTCCTGCTTTTAAAGAATTTCAGCTAATGCACCGATAAAAAGCGGCTCTACTTTCCAAAGCATAAAAAAGAGAAAGCAATGCTCGCCGCATCGCCTTCCCTTAACATTCATTTAATTAGCCGCTGATAGCTTGTTTATGCTTTGCTTCCCGGCGTTTTTCCTTAATCAGAATGCCGCCGGCTAAACCAAGCATTGAGAATATAACTGAAATAATAAATCCGTAATGATAACCGACACTGCTTGGGGCCGATTGAAAATGGTCCAGCACCTTGCCAAAAAGGCTTGGCAATAGAACAGCGCTTAGAAATCCCCCTGTATTGGCAAACCCAGACACGACACCAACCTCTTTAATGTCAAAGGATTTGCGAACAACGGCAAACGTTAAAGCACTTGCCCCGTTCCCGAAACCAATGATTAAGAAAAGAATAATCAGCATAAAAAACGGCGGCTTCCCGTTAAATAATAGAAAAGCAGCCCAGCACAAAAACGTCAGTAAATGGACGAGCGTATAAGGCCGCTTTATCGATCCTAACCGGTTAGAAATCCAACTGCCTAGAGGCGCACCAATGATCGCTCCAAAAAGGCCGATCATTATCAACTGGCTCGCTCCCGAACGTGTCATGCCGTACACATGCATTCCATACGGCACGGCCCAAGAACCGATAAATCCTACATACGTACCGACAAGACCAAAGTGGCATAAGAAGGTTGCCCAAGCTTGACGATTTGAGAATATCCGGACTAGCATGACAAGCAGTTTTTCACGCTTAGCATTGCCTTTCGACGAAGATTTGCCGGCTGGTGAACAATCTCTAAATATTTGTTTTGGTTTCTTGACCAGAACAAAATAAAGAAGAACACCACAAAGAAAAATGATAAGACCTACAACGAAAAACGGCTGCCTCCAACCCGCTAAAGCAATCCATGCCGAAAAAGGCACCGTCGCCGTCAAAAAGCCTAGGCTCCCGGTCATTCCCGCCAGGCCAAGCAATGAAACAAATTCCGTGGATTTAAACCATTGGCTTAATATCAAGACAATATTCACCCAAATTGTCGCATCGCCTATGCCCACCAATAGCCTGGCAGCAGGAAGAACAAACTCATTCGCTGCAAGGCTATAAATTAAAGTGCCTAAACCATCAAGAAGCGCTCCTATAATAAGAAAAAAGTTTGGTCCGAACCGGTCAGATAATATCCCAATCGGAATTTGCAAACCAGCGTACGCCAAAAACTGAATACTCGCCATTAACCCGATTGCAGCCGCCGACACGTGAAAGTCTTTCATCAACTGGTCAGATATTAATCCGGGCGCTGTCCTCTGACTGACAATTAAAAGATATGTAAACAACACCGACACAAAAACAACCCATCTATACTTGCTGTTTTGTCTGTCCAATAGCCTCTCTCCTGTAGTTCATATTCCTTTACTATTATAAACTATTTTTGTATGTATGGATTTCCCCTTTTAAATAGATACGCTTTCTTTAAAGATATGTTTCACGTGGAACACAGACGTTTCATCATTTTAAAATTAATATGGAACAACAGAATGGCCCCCTCTATTAATGGAAGAGACCATTGTGATTATTTTATCTGTATGTATTGGGATTTGCTTTTATTAGAATGCTTCACCTTTTGGTATAAAGTTTTAAAATTGGCCTTTTTCTTTTTGTGTATTTTTTATGCTTTCATGTTTTTTTGAATGAGCGGCATCTTTTCCGAGGTATTTGCTTCCGGCAGCAACGAAGAGAAAAAGGTAAGAACGCCATCAAATGAGCATTCTTACCTTTTTTATAAATATCCAAACTTTATGATCCTAATTGAAAATGATAAACAACCTTTAAAATGCTTTGTTGAAAGTTTTAAACGGGCACGGTTTCTTTTTCAAAATAACGCAGCTCATTCGTTTCATCCTGAATCGGCAAGTTTTCGCTTAAGCCAAGCGCCCGTGCTGTAGAAGCATGAATGTCTTGGATAAGTTCTGGATTTTCCATTAATGACAAACCATAGGAAGGAAGCATTTTTTTTATTTTCGGTTCCCACTCTTTTATATGTTGCGGGAAACACCTTTTAACTACGTCAAGCATGACGTGAACGGCAGTGGAAGCACCTGGTGAGGCACCGAGCAATGCGGCGATCGAACCGTCCGCGGCGCTGACAACTTCTGTGCCAAATTGAAGTGTTCCTTTGCCGCCGGTTTCAGTATCTTTAATCACTTGTACCCGTTGGCCTGCTACGACGATATCCCAATCTTCGCTTTTAGCATTCGGAACAAATTCTCTCAACTCTTCAATACGTTGTTCTTTCGATAGCATAAGCTGTTGAATGAGATATTTTGTCAAAGGAATGTTTTTTGTGCCTGCCGCTAACATCGTTAAGACATTATTCAGTTTTACAGAACGTATCAGATCCATGTTTGAGCCAGTTTTTAAAAATTTTGGCGAGAAGCCGGCAAACGGTCCGAAAAGCAATGATTTTTTGTTGTCGATATATCGTGTATCAAGATGCGGGACCGACATTGGAGGGGCACCGACTTTTGCTTTGCCGTATACTTTTGCATGATGCTGTTTGACTACCTCTGGATTATTGCATACGAGGAACAGTCCGCTTACCGGAAATCCTCCAATATGTTTGCTTTCAGGAATACCTGTCTTTTGCAATAAAAGAAGACTTCCGCCCCCGGCGCCGATAAAGACGAATTTTGCAGAATGATATTCGGTGTCTCCGCTGTCATTCCGCACTTTCAATTCCCATGAGCCGTCTTCAGTACGTTTAATATCATCCACCCTATGTTTGAATTTTATATCGACGTTTTTGCTTTTTAAGTGGTCAAACAGCATGCGCGTTAAAGCCCCAAAGTTGACATCAGTTCCAGAGTCGATTTTTGTTGCCGCTATGGGTTCCTTCGATGTGCGCCCTTCCATAATAAGCGGCAGCCATTCCTTCAGTTTTTTCGGATTATCGGAAAATTCCATCCCTTGAAACAGAGGATTTTTTGAAAGCGCTTCAAATCGTTTTTTCAAGAAAGCTACATTTGTTTCTCCTTGAACCAAACTCATATGAGGCAACGGCATAATAAAGTCCTCTGGATGACGGATAAGGTTGTTGTTTACAAGATAAGACCAAAACTGCTTTGACACCTGAAACTGTTCATTAATTCTGATCGCTTTACTGATATCTATCGAGCCGTCCGGTTTTTCGACGGTATAGTTAAGTTCGCACAGTGCAGAATGCCCAGTTCCCGCATTATTCCACTCGTTGGAACTTTCTTCTCCCGCATTTTCGAGCTTCTCAAACACTGTAATTTCCCAGTCTGGTGCCAGCTCTTTCAAGATTGTCCCCAAAGTCGCACTCATAATGCCGGCACCAATTAAAATAACGTCTGTTTTAGTTCGTCTGCTGCTCATTTTTTTCATCCCTATACACTAAGATTTGCAGAAAAGATGCCTGTGCTCCTGTTTGACTTTTACAAGCAAATCAGGATGCCGCAAAGTCTCACATCTTTCCCGAATCAAATATGTCCTACTAATAGTCTACCACTATTGTCAATAGATTTAAATATTTAAAAACTATATGTACAGTTGTAAACTATGAGGAAGTTTATGAGTTTTCGCTCTATTGTTTATGAATGGTATAAAATCATAGGTTTTAAAAGAGATTAAAAGAGCTAGAAAATTTAACTTTAAGATTGTTGAGGTGCATTAATGGATCTTTTACGAATAAATTGGATGATTAATTTATAACGTGAGGGGCAAGGTTTGGCGATATGAATGGATTTTGTCCTTCAAATTGCTGATTAGGGTAAGACTGATAAATACTTTACTTTTGTTTAGTTCAGGCTTTTTAAAAGGGAGACACCGCTCACTTATGATACGGCTCCCCCCGATTAATCTTAAAAGCCCGATACACTTGCTCTACCAAAATCAATCTCATCAACTGGTGCGGAAAAGTCATTTTAGAAAAAGATAAATGCATATCCGCGCGCTGCAGCACGGCATCGCTTAGTCCATGTGATCCGCCAATCACAAAGGCAATCTTGCTTTTTCCGTAAGTGGCCAGCTCGTCTATCTTCTTCGCTAATTGTTCAGAAGTCATCTGTTTGCCTTGAATAGCGAGGGCTATCACGTATGTGTCGGAATTGATTTTGGCAAGGAGTTTCTCGCCTTCGACCCGTTTGACTTCTTCAACTTCGGCGTCGCTTAATTGATCGGGAGCTTTTTCATCTGGCACTTCAGCAATGGCGACTTTGGCATAAGGACCCAGCCGTTTAACGTATTCACCGATGCCTTGTTTTAGATATTTTTCTTTTAGTTTGCCAACTGTTAATATACTGATATTCACAAGTTATCCCTCTCTATAAACAAGTTATACACAGAAGTTATCCACATATCCACATAAGTGGTCCATATAGTGTATGGGCACATTAGTTTGTTACTATATATTCCGCGGTTTTTTTGCAGTATTCACATGTTGTGGATAAATCTTTCTCATTGTTTATCTTTTCAATGACAGGTGCGGTTTGATAGTTGTCAACAACCTCTTCTAATGCTAGTTCGACATGCTCTAAGCAGACAAATCGCTTCAAGCTTTTCATCCTTTCTTTATTTATTAATCTGTTCTAGAATAGCAATTTCCAAAAAACGCAGGAAAGCAGGAGAGTCCCAGCTCTCCTGCTCCCGTTTTTGATTATGAGAATTCTTTGCCGCCGAGTTTGAATGATACATTCTTTTCTTTGCCGAAGCGGTATACTTTCATGTTCACTGTATCACCTGGTTTCAGCTTCGTATAGAGGTAAGTTGAGAAGTCAATATAGCTTGTGATTTTCTTGCCGTTGACTTCTGTGATAACGTCGCCGGCTTCAAGGCCGCCTTTATCGGCTGGTGAGCCATTGGATACCTTAGCTACGATAAGGCCGCTCTTCACATTAGCTGGAACTTTAAGTTTTTGCAATTCTCCAGCCGGTATCATGCTTAAATCTATAATTTGAAGGCCAAGGTAGGCGCGTTCAACTTTTCCGTTTGTTTCAAGCTGTTGAATAACTGGTTTTGCGACATTGATTGGAATAGCGAAGCCGATGCCTTCAACATCTTGCTCCGAAATCTTCGATGAGTTAATGCCGATGACTTGCCCTTCAATATTAACAAGGGCGCCGCCGCTGTTACCAGGGTTGATGGCTGCATCGGTTTGAATAACCGGCGCCTGATAAGAAACATTGCCGTGTGTTGACGGAATCACGCGGTTATTCGAGCTGACAATCCCTTCTGTAACTGTACCGGAGAAACCGAGCGGATTGCCGATAGCAACAACCGGTTCGCCGCGTTTTAAGTCAGATGAATCGCCGAATTGAGCGACTTTTTTCACTTTGTCAGCCGGAATTCTTAGGACAGCAAGATCGTATAGAGCATCTTTGCCTAGAATTTGTGCATTGACTTTCGTATTGTTATCCAGCTGTACTTGAACTTTGCTGGCGCCTTCAACAACATGGTTGTTTGTGACAACATAGGCATAGTTATTATCTTTCTTGTAAACAATGCCTGAGCCTAAAGCTGCTTCGCTGTATTGGTCATTAAGGGCGCTGAAGAAGTCTTGGCCCTTCTGTTCATTAATAACGCCGACAACCGCTGGCGAAACATCGGAAACAGCCTTTGTAACGGCTGAATTGACATCAACCTTAACATTCTTCGTTGTTGTCGGGCCAGTAACATCCGTTTGACCTTGTGTATTAACATTATAAGGAAGGAAGCCTAAATTAGATAAAACAGGTGTTAAAACTAGCATAACGACAACGCCGACAATGGCCCCGACAAGGCCTGCGAGAAACCATCCGCCTCGACGGGGTCCGCTGCGGCGAGGTTCTTCTGAAGAGGAATGCTCACTATCATAGAATCCCATTTGAAATAATCACCTTACCCTTCTGTTATGCGTCATTTGATCTATATTTATTATAACTCTAGGTACCCATTTTCATTTAAATATGGGACATTTTTGATAACTTACGCAAAATTTTCACGCTTTTATTCTTTAACCAAAATCGTTGTTTTTTAAACCTTAAATTGCAGCCAAAGCTGTAGGCGTTTCCGGATCTGTATCGTAAATTGACATATGTTCGCCTATTTTTATTCCGTATTGCTCGAGCTTTTGCTGGACACTCATTCTAGCAAGCTCCTTCATATTGTTATCTTTGCTAAGATGCGCTAAGTATATGCTTTTTGTTTCATTGCCAACGACTTCAGATAAAGCCAACCCGGCATCTTCGTTTGAAATATGCCCGGAATCCCCTAAAATGCGGCGCTTGATATTCCAAGGGTATCTTCCCATCATCAGCATCTGAATATCGTGATTCGACTCTATGATATATGCGTTAGAGTGCTTGATAATTCCTTTAATGCGGTCCGACACATACCCCAGATCCGTTAATAATGTTAATTTCTTGCCGCCAGCATGAAAAACGAAAAACATAGGATCGGCCGCATCATGGGATACGCCAAAAGATTCTGCTTCTATATCACCGAAAGCCTTCGTTGTTCCCGTTTCGAAGGTAAACTTCTGATCAACAGAAATATCGCCAATAATTGAAGACATGGCTTGCCATGTCTTCGCATTGGCATAAATAGGCGTCTTATAGCGCCTCGCAAATACTCCGAGTCCTTTGATATGATCGCTGTGCTCATGGGTAACAAGAATGGCGTCCAAATCTTGAGGATCTTTGCCGATTTTATTAAATAAATGGGTCATTTTACGCCCGCTTAATCCGCAGTCAATTAACAGCTTTTTCTGTTCAGTTTCTATATATATCGCATTGCCTGTACTTCCGCTGGCGAGAACACTATACTTTAAAGTCATCGTGTCACTCCGTATCTTGTTTATCGTCTGTAGGCTGGACCGATCCTGAGACAGCGTTGACGAAGTATTCATGCTGTCCGGAGTCGGTTTTCACTTTAAAATACCACACTGGAACAAATATTAATGGCTGATTGGTGTTAACATCACCGACGAGATTATAATAGCCTAATTGGATTTTCTTAATCTTTGGATGTTCGCTGACAGGCAAAACGTTCTTGCTCCATAAGTTATTAATCGCTGTCGTCGGATTAATAATATCCAGTTGATTCGTCTTTTTAAATTTAAAATAGGTTTGACGGTAGCCTGTCACCTTGCCGTCAGAAATTAATAACTGAAGGATATTAATGTCTTTCCTGTCTTTAATAAAAACAGGTTTGTCCTCATATTTTTGTACAAATAGCATCATGTGGTTTTCTTCGTCTAGCTTCCAATAAGAATAGTCGCTGCCTTTATAAATATACTGATTCAAAAAGTCCTCTCGTTCAGATTTATTTTTTGGAACCGGGACAGGCTTGGAAAGGGTTCCCTCTATCAGCGTCCCATTCTTGAAGGCTGTAATTTTTTCCTTCGGGTTATCCTTAGAGCCTTCAAGTGTCTTCAAATCATCAATTAAATCTCCCGAGCTGTCGACAAATTTTAAGCTTCTTCCCTTTAAAAATGTTATATTTTTATTTTCCACATCAGGAATGGGAACGTCTATTTTGATATTATTTTTTTGTAAAATATCCTCAGCGCTATTCTGGACGAGATTATCATAGTTTTCATTTCTTACTTGCCGCTCATAAAGCTGATAGCCCAGGAAAAGATCGAGAAGCAAGAAACAAATGATAAAGATTGTTTTTGTTTTGCTCCAATTCATGACGCACTCGACTCCCCTTCTAAAGGCTTTTTGGGTTGCGCGGCATCATAAATTGAATGCCATTTTCCTTTTTGTTTGTAAAACCATTCCGGTACTAAATTAATGGATGAATTAGAATCAGAGACTGTTTTCATCCGGTAACCGATCCGTAAATCATCAATGTCCTTAGGCATGATAGACGCCTTTGTTTTGAGCATCTGGAGCACTTCTTGTCCAGATTCTAACGTTACAGACTCCCTTTGGTCAATAGGATTAAGATTTAATAATGTCCTATTTAACTTTTGCAGTTCATTGTCTTTCCAAGCAAGGTTAATCAGGCATAAGTATTGGTTAGGATACGCTTCTGTACTAATGATAGGGTAATTGCCGATCTTTATACGGAAGTTAACCTCCTGATGTTCTGAAAACGAATTGCCCGTGATGCCGTCGTAAATATAATCATCGGTCCAGCCTTTATGGCCGTTAACGAACTCATAGCTGTGAATAATAGGATCTTCAATATCAGCTGAGTTGTCGCTGATTGCCGGATTAACATATTGCAAGACATTCCCCGACTTCTCGAGCTGATGGCTGCCATCCGAATAAGAGCCTTTGCTATAAACCGCATTATCCGGATCGTTGAACAAAATGGGGACAAAGTCAGTAAAAGATACTGTATCGTAAAAGCTCAGAATAGATCTGACTTTTGTTTTAACTGCTGGCAGATAAACTGTTTTCGCCTTTAGCTGCTGTTTATAATAAGACACTAAATTTGAATTGCTGAATAGCGAATACAGATGATTCATATTTAAATCTTTGACCGTTGCGTAAAAGGCTGATTTGTCCTTTTGCGTTTTAAAAAGCGCCATGGCTTGATTATTGTTTGTCGATGAATTAAAAATCTCAACTCTGTCAATCATTAAGTTATTCTGCACAGACAGATCTTCTGAATCGAAATTAAAAAGCTTTTGCAGAGCAGCAATAGTGACAGGCGCAGGAAATACGATTTCATACCCGTTGTTTCCGCCGCGCTGCGGTATATTATGCTGCCCGTATATTGGATAAACATTTGTGAATTTAGCTTTTCGGAAAAGCGAGTAAATCTTGCCGACTGAATCACTTTTTGTTATGCCGTACATGCCATTGCCGCGATAAAAGATCGCTAAGCTTGGTTTAACGACGTCTTTTAAACTTTTCGAATCGGCAATCGCTATATTTTTAACAGAATCAGAAGGACCTTTAGAAGATTTGTATGATGTTTGATAAAACCATATATTCCAGGTCAGTACAACACTCAGCAGAACCAATAGGGTCAGCAGGATAGTTTTCCCTGTTTCGCGTGTCATACCTTTTCTCCCTCCTTATGAACCGGGAGGGTGAACGAGATCGTGGATCCTTTGTTCCATTCACTGTCAGCCCAAATCTCTCCGCCATGCGCTTCGATCAATTCTTTGGCTATAGCCAGCCCTAACCCTGTGCCGCCAAGTTTCCGCGAACGGGCCCGATCGACTCGGTAAAAGCGCATAAAAATTTTGGTTAAATGATCCTTAGGAATGCCGACACCTTGGTCACTGATGCTTATTCTAATAAAACGCCCCAGATGGACAACATTAAATGTAACCGCGCCGCCCTCAGGAGAATACTTAAGAGCATTTGAGATAATATTATCAATGACCTGAGTGAGTTTATCCCGATCGATATCAACATAGACCGGATTTTTAGGCAATTTCCGTATAAAACGGATATTTTGCTTTTTGGACATTTCAAACCGGTCAATAATTTTATGGAAAAACTCTACAAAATCCGTTCTTGCCCGGTTAATGGTATAGTCCTTAGCGTCCATTTTTGAAAGCTGAAGCAAATCATTAACAAGCCGGATCATTCGTTCCGTTTCCATTTGGGTCACATCTAAAAATTTCGTTGCTAAAGCTTCTTCCTTAATGGCGCCGTCCTGGAGAGCTTCCAGATAGCTTTTCATAGTTGTCAGCGGCGTCCTTAGCTCATGCGAAACATTGGCCACAAATTCCCGCCGTTCCGCTTCTATTTGTTCTTGTTCTGTAACATCATGAAGAACGGCAATCAGACCGTTTAATTCGCCGTTTTCCTTTTTAATGACAGAAAAATGAGCCCTTAAAAGAAAAACTTGGTCATCTGAACTAAAATCAAGAATAACGGAATCATCTAGATGATAAAGATCATAAGTTGTAAATTCTCCTTGAAGCTTTAACAAATCAATAACGGATGATCCCAGCACATTTTGTTTATAGACGCCGAGGAGTTCCTCTGAGCGCTTATTCATAAGAATCACATGTCCATTTTTATCCGTTGCAATAACGCCGTCCGTCATATAGGCAAGCACTGATTTGAGTTTTCTTCTTTCAGCTTCTGTTGTCTCATTGGCCTCATGCAGCCGTTCAGTCATGTTGTTAAAAGAAACGGCTAACCGGCCGATTTCATCCTCATCAAACTGCCGGACTTTCCTTGTAAAATCCCCTTGGGCAACAGCAACAGCTTGCCTTTGCAATTGGGCAAGCGGCTTCGTGATCGTTCTTGCCAAAAAGACGCCGAGAAGCGCGGTGACAATCAAGGCAAACAGTGTGGCTGTTGCTAAAATTTGGTTAATCGACCTCAAATCTTTATATACGCCTTCAAGCGATTTCTCAACATAAAGAATCCCGTAATGCTGATTGTCAACTTCAATCGGATCGGTCAATACCCTGACTCTCTCTCCTGAAGAAGCATCTCTTTTCGTATAAAGCTTCATGCCGTTTGATGTTAATACATCGCGCATCACAGTATTGTTCGTTGTCCGCTTGCCAACGATATCTGAATGAGCCGGATCAGATGTGGCTATAATTTTGCCTGATTGATCAATAACTTGGGCGACTTTCAGTCCTCCGCCTGTTTCAGAAAGCTGGTCCCGGATCTTATCAATGACATCATTAGGGTTGTTGCCCTCTCCGCTTTCCCTTGCTTCCTTAACGGCTTCTCCAATATTATAAGAAAGCATGCTCGCTTGAGACTTAAGCGAGTTATTAAAGTTATTCAGAAAGTTTTTCTCCAACTGGTCGGTAAAGTAAACACCGATCAGCTGCATTGCCAAAAGAATAAGCAATGTATAAACTAATAGAAATTTAAATTGAATCGATTTAAAAAAACCGACTTTCTTCATGTTAGACTACTCCTGGTCTGGATTTCTTAAATAATATCCTACACCGCGCCTTGTAATAATCCATGCTGGACGGCTTGGGTTGTCCTCTACTTTCTCCCGCAGCCTGCGCACCGTCACGTCGACTGTACGCACATCGCCGAAGTAATCGTAGCCCCATACCGTTTGCAGCAAATGCTCACGGGTCATAACTTGTCCTAAATGCTTCGCTAAGTAATGAAGCAATTCAAATTCACGGTGCGTCAATTCAATCGCTTCACCGCGCTTAGTGACAAGGTAGGCATCTGGATGAATGACAAGAGCGCCGATTGTGATTTCACTTGTCTGTTCCTCTGGTTCTGTGTCGTTTTGATGGCGGCGGAGATTGGCCTTTACCCGGGCAATCAATTCGCGATTGCTAAAAGGTTTAGTCACATAATCATCCGCGCCAAGCTCCAGTCCAAGCACCTTGTCAATTTCAGAGTCTTTGGCTGTCAGCATAATGATCGGCGTATTATACTTCTTGCGGATTTCTCTGCACACTTCCATGCCGTCTTTGACCGGAAGCATAACATCCAGGAGAATCATATCCGGCTTTTCCTCTTCAACTTTTTGCAAAGCTTCTTCGCCGTCATAAGCGCAAATAACTTCATATCCTTCTTTTTCTAAATTAAATTGCAGGATGTCAGCAATAGGCTGCTCATCATCAACAACTAATATTTTCTTATCCATTAAAGGTCTACCCCTTCTGGCTTTAATCTTCATTTTAATGAGTGTTTGTTCAAAAAGAGCAGGAAAACAAACGATTGTTTCTCCTATCTTTTTTGAACGTTATCTTATAAAATCATAGTTTCTCATTCCTTCTATTTTACCATACATTCACCATATTGTGGTCTGGTTATATTTAGACAAGGCATAAAAAAGAAGGTGATTCACCGCTGCTTTCATCAATTACATTCTCTGACACTCCAGAAAAAAGTCAGATATTCATAGACACCTGTATAAATCTTGACAAGCCCTTTAAAAAAATTGAATAACTCCTTGTGTAAATCTCCTTTTGTATTCGTCCCGTTGCGGTTGATGCTGCTTTTAAGCCTTTAGCGAAAATATTGCGCAGCCGATTGAAGTTTCAATGAAAGGCATTATCTTATGTATTAGATATTTTTTTGGAAACACCTTTCATTTAAGAAAACTTCATTATAAATTAATTTCTTTACTAAGAAATAGAAAACAGAAGGACAATTTTTGATGTTGTCATTCTTGTGTAAATATCCATGAAACGCGAAAAAGATATACATCTTGAAAAATACTTTTGGCAAGGAGCGGTGAGTGCCATATGTTATATGAACACAAAAATACATCCCTGCCTTTGATGACAGGGGTTATTTCCGGAAAACGCCATAGATCTTGCCGTCTTTATAAACCGTTATATAAAAACTCTAATTTCTGATTGGCAAATAACTAAAAAGCACCCTGCCTGACACAGCGTGCTGAATTTGCTATAAATGGTGGCTCGAGACGGAATCGAACCGCCGACACGAGGATTTTCAGTCCTCTGCTCTACCGACTGAGCTATCGAGCCGTTATTCTTCATCGTTCTATGTATGGCGGTCCCGACCGGATTTGAACCGGCGATCTCCTGCGTGACAGGCAGGCATGTTAACCACTACACCACGGGACCTATTTCATTCAGTATTATGTATTTCAAGCAAATCAGTGCAATACATTTGATAAATAGTGGTTGCGGGGGTAGGATTTGAACCTACGACCTTCGGGTTATGAGCCCGACGAGCTGCCAGACTGCTCCACCCCGCGACGATATAAAAAATAAATTTACTTCGAGGAATAAAATTGGAGAACTGTTTCTTCCTCTGCAATGTTTGCCGTTATTTAATAACTTATCGCGACAACATAATTAATTATAGCATCATTTAAAATAAATGCAAGGGTTTTTTAAATTTTTTTGTTAGGCACCAAAACAACTATTGGTGCCCAACAAAGTCAATATTTATGCAAAGACGCCGCGGACAAGACGTGTTTGTTCACGGTCCGGACCTACAGAGAAAATGGATAAAGGAATGCCTGTCAGCTGAGATACGCGTTCTACATAATGTCTAGCGTTTTCTGGAAGATCAGATAGCGTTTTTGCGTTTGTAATGTCTTCTTTCCAGCCAGGCATTTCCTCATAAACAGGTTCGCATTGGCTGAGGACATTAAGGCTGGCAGGAAATTCTTCAATGATCTTGCCGTTATATTTATAGGCGACACAGATTTTTACTGTATCTAGACCGGAAAGAACATCTATGCAGTTTAATGACAAATCAGTCATTCCGCTGACACGGCGGGCATGGCGGACAACCACACTATCAAACCAGCCGACTCGGCGAGGACGGCCTGTTGTCGTACCGTACTCATTGCCAATATCGCGAATGCGGTCACCGATTTCGTTATTCAATTCTGTAGGGAATGGACCGTCGCCAACTCTAGTTGTATAGGCTTTGGCAACACCGACAACGTGCTGTATTTTTGATGGACCCACACCAGAACCGATGGTAACGCCGCCCGCAACAGGATTTGAAGAAGTTACAAAAGGATACGTGCCTTGGTCGATATCCAGCATGACACCTTGCGCACCTTCAAACAATACTCTTTTTCCTTGGTCAAGCGCATCATTTAATACGACGGATGTGTCGCACACATAAGACTTAATTTCTTCGCCGTAGCCCAAATATTCGTCAAGAATATCCTCTAAGCGCAGACCGTCTGTTTCATAGACCTTTTCTAACAGCCGGTTCTTTTCTTCTAAGTTTTTCTCAAGCTTTTCTTTGAAAGTATCCGGCTCCAGAAGATCTGCCATGCGGATGCCGACACGAGCTGCTTTATCCATATAAGCAGGGCCGATACCTTTTCTTGTAGTGCCGATTTTATTTGAACCTTTGCTTTCTTCTGCCGCAATATCAAGCTTAATATGATAAGGCAGAATTAAATGAGCACGGTTGCTGATTCGGAGATTATCCGTTGAAATGCCGTTGTCATGCAGATATTTAATTTCTTTGACTAACGCTTTCGGATCAACAACAACACCATTGCCGATCACACAAATCTTTTCTTTATAAAAAATACCTGATGGGATTAAATGCAATTTATATTTTTTTCCGTTAAAAACGATGGTATGTCCGGCATTGTTGCCGCCTTGATAACGTGAAACAACTTCAGCATGGCCTGAAAGATAGTCTGTGATTTTACCTTTTCCTTCGTCGCCCCACTGAGCTCCTACAACTACTACAGAAGACATTGTAACGCCCCCAAATTTATCAAAATAAAAATAAAAGTAAATGTCATATTTACAACATACTAAGTTTATCAATTACCAGTATTAAAAGTCAATGTAAAAACGAACATTAAATTATATAATTAATAAAATCGTTCGATATTTTGTTGCTTTTAAATATTTATTATGTATGTTTAACATTATTTATCTAAGGAGCAAAAAACATACATAAAATTGGCGCAAACTTACGCCTTGTTGCGGCCTTCCCAGTATGCCTTTTCTATTGTTCTTCCTGAAAAATAAAATCCCCCGCACAATAGGCGGGAGATCATTTAAGCACCAGGCGGCATATCGCTTTCGCTATGTTTCCGATCAAGGTTAACAAATTTGTTATATTCTTTAATAAAAGCTAATTCAACAGTGCCGACTGGACCGTTACGCTGTTTGGCAATAATGATTTCTATAATATTCTGTTTCTCGGATTCTTTGTCGTAATAGTCATCACGATATAAGAAAGCGACGATATCCGCGTCTTGTTCAATACTTCCTGATTCACGTATGTCAGACATCATTGGACGCTTGTCCTGCCTTGCTTCAACACCCCGCGACAACTGGGACAGGGCAATGACTGGGACATTTAATTCCCGGGCAATAGCCTTTAATGTCCGTGATATTTCTGAGACTTCTTGCTGACGGCTTTCTGAACGTGAGTTGCCTTGAATGAGCTGCAAGTAGTCTATTAAAATCATGCCTAGCCCTTTTTCTTGCTGCAGACGGCGGCATTTAGCCCTTATATCATTCACCCGGATACCAGGGGTGTCATCAATATAAATGCTGGCATTTGACAAGCTGCCCATTGCCATCGTCAGTTTTTGCCAATCCTCTTCTTCCAAACGGCCCGTTCTGAGCCTTTGGGCATCAATGTTGCCCTCCGCACAAAGCATACGCATCACAAGCTGCTGCGCACCCATTTCAAGACTGAAAATGGCTACAGTATTGTCAGTCTTTGTTGCAACATTTTGTGCAATATTTAAGGCAAAAGCGGTTTTACCGACCGACGGACGCGCCGCAACAATAATCAGGTCATTTTTTTGGAAACCGGCCGTCATCTTGTCCAATTCAATAAATCCTGTTGGAACGCCGGTAATATCCTCGTTGCGATTTTGCAGCATCTCAATATTATCATAAGCATCTATTAAAATATCCTTAATAGATTGGAAGGCGCTTGCTCTTTTTCGTTGAGCAACTTCAAGAATTGTTTTTTCCGCATCATCTAAGATACTATCTACTTCGTCTTCACGTGTGTACCCGTCAGAAACAATGCTTGTTGCTGTACGAATCAATCTTCTCAGCAACGATTTTTCTTCAACGATTTCACTGTAATATTCAATGTTTGCGGCTGTCGGCGCTGAATCCGCCAACTCGCTTAAATAAGATACACCCCCGACTTCTTCAAGCCTTTTTTGGTTGCGAAGTTCGGAGGTTACCGTAATAACATCGACAGGCTCTCCTCGTTCAGCTAATTCTAGCATCACGGCATAGATGCTTTGATGTGCTGCCCGGTAAAAATCTTCTGGTATGAGCACTTCAGAAGCCGTAACAATGGCTTGCGGCTCTAAGAATATTGCCCCCAATACAGCCTGCTCAGCTTCAATGCTATGCGGAGGTGTTCTGTCCGCAAATAAGTCACTCATATATAAATCTCCTCTTATAGAAGTTAAATCATTCTCTTCTCATGTCTCTCAAGATTTTTAGTTAAAAAAAGACAAAAAAGCCGAGAAGTTCATGGACGCCGCCTTCGGTTAGGCGGAAGCTGGCGCGGATCCGCCAGCTTTTTTCCCGGCTTATTGAGCTTCTTACTATTGTTCAGTGACATGAACCTTTAAAGTCGCTGTCACATTTTGATGGAGTTTGACAGGCACGTCAGTATACCCCAATGTTCTAATCGGTTCACTCAATTCTATTTTCCTTTTATCCACTTTAATGTTTTGAGCTTTTAAGGCTTCGGCAATTTGTTTGCTTGTAATAGACCCGAATAAACGTCCGCCTTCCCCTGACTTTGCCTTTAATTCAAGGTCTAATTTTTCAATGCGATTTTTGAGTTCTTCAGCTTGCTTTTGTTCTTCTGCCGCACGTTTTGCTTCGCCCTTTTTCTTTATCTCAAGCTGTTTCATATTGCCTTTATTAGCTTCGACAGCTAATCCTTTTGGGAAAAGAAAATTGCGTGCATAGCCTTCTGAAACATCCTTTACCTCTCCAGCTTTTCCTTTGCCTTTCACATTCTCTAAAAAAATCACCTTCATGATTCTTCTTCTCCCCCTTCTATATATTCATTAATAGTGGATTTTAGCTTTTCCTTTGCTTCTTCTAAACTTATATCTTCAAACTGGGTAGCAGCATTTGTTAAATGACCGCCGCCTCCCAGGTTCTCCATTATTAATTGTACATTGATTTCTCCCAAGGAACGAGCGCTGATGCTTATCTTTCCGTCTAACCGAACGGCAATCACGAACGAAGCGCTGATGCCATCCATTGATAATAAGGTATCAGCTGCTTGGGCGATAAGCACTTGATCAAACTTTTCATCTTCTTTGCCCATGGCAATAGCAATGTTGTCCTTATATATTTCGCTCGACTTGATCAGCTTCGCACGTCGTTTGTATTGAGTTAAATCCTCACGCAGCAATTTTTGAACCAAGATGGTGTCAGCCCCGTGGCTGCGCAAATAAGAAGCTGCATCAAACGTTCTTGACCCTGTTCTGAATGTAAAGCTTTTCGTATCGACGGTAATTCCCGCAAGCATCGACGTCGCTTCTATCGGATCGAGGCTTAAATGCTTCGGCTGATACTCGAGAAGTTCAGTAATTAATTCCGATGCCGATGAAGCATAAGGCTCCATGTAGACAAGAACCGGATCATCTATAAATTCTTCGCCCCTGCGGTGATGGTCAATCACGACAATACGTTCAGCTTTGGATAAAAGCTTAGGTTCCATCACCATCGACGGCTTGCTCGTATCAACAACAACAACAAGCGTACGAGCAGTCACTTGATCAATGGCATCATCAGGCGAAATAAATTTGTCCCATAACTCTTCTCTCTCTCGTATCTCTTCAATGAGCTTAATGACACCTGAACCGTAATTTTCAGGATCAATGACAATACTCGCTTGTTTATCATTGGATTCCGCAATCTTCATAATCCCGATACAAGCGCCGATTGAATCCATATCCGGGTGTTTGTGGCCCATAATAAGCACTTGGTCACTTTCATGGACCAACTCTGATAAAGCATGTGAAATGACTCTCGCCCTCACCCGAGTTCTCTTTTCAATAGGATTAGACTTTCCGCCGTAAAATTTCACTTTGCCGTGCGGCTCTTTAATGACAACTTGATCTCCGCCGCGTCCTAGTGCAAGGTCCAAGGCTGACTGCGCAAGCTGGCCCAGTTCCGGCAATGAATGCATGCCTAAACCGATGCCTATACTTAATGTAAATGGAATATGGCTTTGCGTCTTTAATTCACGGACATTATCTAAAATGCTGAACCTTGTTTTTTCCAGATCTTTTAATATTTTTTGGTTTAAGACAGCAAAGAATTTGTCTGAGGAGAAACGTTTTAAATAAATATCATAATTGGCTCCCCAATCCTTGATCATGCCGGTCAGCTCGTTATTGATATTGCTTTTGACTTGGTCCTCCATTCCCTGCGTCACTTCATCATAGTTATCAAGATATATAATTGCAAAAACGGATTGTTCGTTATTATAGCGTTCTTCAATATCTTTGAGCTCTGTAACATCAGAGAAATAAAGGAGCCGGTCTTCGCGCCTGATCGTGACTAGATAGTTCCGTTTCTGGATTTTTACGATTTCTTCCTCAGAATCTCCTTTTATAATCGGAATAAGGGCTTCAGAAATCAAATTCAAGGAATGAGCCAGAAAAGAATCACCGCCGGTTAAAGAAATCATATAAGGATTCATCCACTCAATGTTATGATCGTTATCATACAGGATGATTCCAATCGGCATGTGTAATAATGCCTCATCGCCGACTTTTTTTATACGATGAGACAATGTGCTAATATAAGCTTCTAAATCTTTCTTATAAACGGCATCGTTGCGAAGAACCCAATAGAAAATAACAGCTAATAAAATAATCCCTATTAAACCCATCATCCAATTAAAAATGGCTGTAAATGCGATATATATAACACATAATATGCCAAGGACTATTAGCTGATCTTTACGCCAACGATGTTTAAGTTGATTCGGCATACTGTCAGCTCCTACTGTTTTATGAGCATTTATCTTTTTTTCAGCCGCGCTCTTAAATCAAACCCTAAATCAATTATACCTAATACACGAATAATATAAAGTAAGATTGGCCCAGACAAAATGCTGAATATGACTACAATAATTGGTACAGCCGCGGGGATATTTTTTACATAGCAAAAGTAAAAAATGAAGGCAAATCCTTGAATAATCATGACAATTTCCAGGATTGCATAAACATTAATGACAACTGTAAATAACCATTGATTTGTATCGACATGCCCAAAGAGCTCAATAATTAAGGCGGCTAGGTAATACCAAATAAGACTTCTTGGAAAACGGCATTCTCTGAACGGCGGCCACTTTGGAAAATCGACGCGCAGCCTTCTGAGAATAGGCGTGCTTACTAATTCCGTGATTAAAGCATGAAATACCCCGAATGTAACGATGGTAGTCGGTATTGTATAAACCATCATATTCACGCCTTGCCGTAAAATATCTATTTCTTTTTTCGCATCTTGCTGAAAAGAACCGCTTAGTTTTTGCGCTGCATTAAGGGAATTTTCAATTGTATCTTTCATTATTCCCATGACGTCTATATGAAGAGCCTGAGTGACAAACCCGTAAAGTAAAACGAGAAAAATGATATTCGTTAAGCTTCCGCCCACCAATATCGCCAATGCGGATTTTTTGGAATGCAATAAATATCCCATAACCAACCCAGACAACAAGAAATATAAAGCAGAAAGAGTCGGCAAAACCCCGGCAAGCATAAGGGATATAAGCAAAGATATAATTAATACCATAATGCCGGGCTTCAGGCTGTTTTTCGCTGTATAATAAATCAGCGGCAGCGGCAAAAACCAAAACGTAATAATACCCATAAATGGAATATAAAATGTTATCAATAGGATACATACAAAAATTGCTGTAGACAATGATCCTTCGACCAGGACCCTTGTTTGTTTCATTTAAGCCACCTCTAATGTCTGTGATGCCATTACTGAAATAATGGATATGTTTCACTTTATTAAGTTTATTAGGATCAAGCCTTTTCTTCAACGTTAAAAAAATACGCTTTATCATCTACTATACAAAAATCTAAAACAAATGGAAAGACATTGTATTTTATTCAGCTCCTAAATTCCGGCAGTTGCAGTTTTCGCAGCATTTCTTTATACTAGACGTATGAACGGCATCTGGAAAAATGTTCATCCAGAAAAATATCCTTTAAAGTTGGTGGCGTGATGCCTGTATTTAAAATCCCTTTACATAACATATATTATAAAGAAAATGCCGACCATAAATACAAGGTCGGTTTTATTTTTGCCTTAAGGAAAATTAAATGAGGTGAATCAATCATGCTTTCGCAACAATCCAAACTGCTCGCCGCTTGGATTAGTCTTATCAGCAACTTTATATTAACCGTTTTGAAAATCGTTGTCGGAGCCATTTTTCACAGTACAGCACTTATTGCTGACGGTGTACATAACGGCGGTGACGTGATCGCCTCTATTGCAACTCTCAGTTCCATGAAGCTCTCTCATCAGCCGGCGGATAAAGAACATCCGTACGGCCATGGCAAAGCCGAAGACATTGCCTCAGGGATCATAGCGATCATTTTAGGCATTGCTGCTTTATTTCTTATATACGAATCGGTATTGGCCTTGTTTGAACCAGCTATTATTATAAGCCTTTGGGCTCTGATTGCTGCTTTTGTTTCGCTCGTTTGGAAGTATATCTTATATATTTATACAATCAAAATCGGCAAAAGAGATAAAAGCAAAAGCCTGATAGCTACAGCTTATGATCATCTTGCCGATGTCTATGCTTCGCTTGCTGCGGTTATCGGGCTCGGCATCGCTTGGATCGGCGACATGTTCAATATTTCATTAGCGTCATATGGCGATCCGATTGCCGGCATCATTGTCTCTATACTCATTTTAAAAGTTGCCTTTAACATGGGTGTAGAGTCGGTTAATGTACTTATGGAAAGCAATGTATCCCAAGAGAAACAAGATGAATTCAGCGACATTATTTTGTCATTTTCAGAAGTTAAACGCATTGACCGGCTCAGAGCCAGAGAACACGGCAATTATATTTTAGTAGATGTCAGAATTAGCGTACCCGGGAATATGACCATCCAAGAAGGCCATGATGTTACAAAGAAAATTAAAAATACAATCATGGAAAAAAATCAAGATGTCGAAGAAGTATTAATTCATTTGAACCCATGGTATCCAGAAAATCGAGCAAATAGATAGGACTGTTAACTCGCCTCTTAGCTCATAAAAAGAGGTAAATAAAAAACACAGCAGTAACAATACCGCTGTGTTTTTGAATACCTTACTCAGTTGTGTAAGGCAAGAGTGCCATTTGACGAGCGCGCTTGATTGCACGAGTCAATTGACGTTGGTACTTAGCGCTTGTACCCGTTACACGGCGTGGCAAAATTTTACCGCGCTCTGAAATGAATCGTTTCAAAAGGTCAACGTCTTTATAGTCAATATAAGTGATGTTATTCACTGTAAAGTAACAAACTTTACGACGTTTACCGCGTCCGCGACGTGCCATCTTTCCATTCCTCCTTTATTGTTTTTTTCCGTTCAAAATCAACTTATTAAAATGGTAAATCATCATCTGATATATCGATTGGTTTACCATCGTTCGCAAATGGATCATCATCAAACGGGTTTTTATAGTCCTGATTTTGATTATTGTTTTCTTTTGGAGGCATTGGTTGAAAGTCATTTCCGAAGTTATTGTTTTTAGAACTAGCACCCTTTGGCTCCAAAAATTGCACACTGTCAGCGACAACTTCTGTAACGTATACCCGACGGCCGTCATTATTTTCATAACTTCTCGTTTGCAAGCGGCCGTCCACACCCGCTAAACTTCCTTTGCTCAAGTAATTGGCTGCATTTTCAGCTTGTCTGCGCCACACGACAACTTGAATAAAATCAGCATCGCGCTCGCCCTGTTGATTTGTAAAAGGACGATTGACAGCAATGGTGAAATTAGCTACGGCAACACCATTCGGCGTATATCTAAGCTCAGGGTCCTTCGTCAACCGGCCAACCAATACCACTCGATTAATCATCAGAACCTCTCCCCATTAAATAAAAATTATTCGCGCTCATCTTTAATAACCATGAAACGCAGAACATCGTCATTGATTTTCACAAGACGATCAAATTCGTTAATAGCTTCAGCTCCAGCAGTAACATAAAGGACAGTATAAACGCCATTGTTGTAATCGTTGATTTCATAAGCAAGGCGGCGCTTGCCCATTTCCTCTACTTTATTGATTTCAGCACCGTTGTCAGTTAAGATTCCGGCTAGCTTTTCTTTTACTGCTTTCTCGCCTTCTTCATCAAGATCTGGACGAAGAATGTACATGATTTCGTATTTACGCACGTTAGTCACCTCCCTTTGGTCTAAACGGCTCCGATATGGAGCAGAGAGCAAGTCATCTTACTCACAGATAAATATTATAGCAAATCCCAAATGGTTCTACAAGTTTAGACCGCAAATTATACATTAAATCTAAAGTGGATAATATCTCCATCTTGGACAACGTAATCTTTTCCTTCGAGCCTTAACTTCCCTTTTTCCTTAGCACCAGCAAGCGAGCCGGCAGCAACCAAATCTTCATAAGAAACGACTTCAGCACGAATAAATCCCCGTTCAAAATCTGTATGAATAATGCCTGCTGCTTCCGGCGCTTTCATGCCTTGGCGGAAAGTCCAAGCTCGTACTTCTTTTTCGCCGGCTGTAAAATAAGTTGCAAGTCCTAGAAGGTGATAAGCTTTTTCTATCAGCTGATCAAGTCCGGAGCGTTCAATGCCGAGTTCTTCTAAAAAAGCCTTTTTTTCTTCGCCGTCTAATTCGGCAATTTCTGATTCAATTTTCGCTGAAATAACAACGACTTCTGAACCGTCCTTCTCAGCAAATGCTTTTACTTGTTTAACAAACTGGTTGTCTTCTGATGAAAGAACATCTTCTTCTGATACGTTGGCTACATACAATACAGGTTTTTGAGTTAACAGATTTAAATGTTTAACGGCATGCAGCTCGTCTTCTGTTAATTCAACACTGCGGGCTGTTTGTTCATTTTCGAACGCTTCCTTTAATTTCGAGAGTGCAGAAAACTCAACAACAGCTTCTTTATCTTTTTGTTTGGCTAACTTTTCAACACGATCTATTCTCTTATTAACAGATTCTAAATCAGCTAAAATTAATTCTAGATTAATGGTTTCGATATCATCAATAGGATCAACTTTACCAGAAACATGGGTAATATTTTTATCTTCAAAACATCTAACAACATGTGAAATGGCATCAACCTGACGAATATTGGCTAAAAATTGGTTTCCCAGCCCCTCACCTTTGCTGGCGCCTTTAACTAATCCGGCAATATCTGTGAATTCAAATGTTGTTGGAATGGTTTGCTTGGGCTGATACATCTCTGTCAGCTTATCCAGGCGGCTGTCAGGTACATTGACGATGCCGACGTTTGGATCTATTGTACAGAATGGATAGTTTGCTGACTCCGCACCAGCTTGAGTAATAGCATTAAATAAAGTTGATTTACCTACATTAGGCAAACCAACGATGCCCGTTGTTAACGCCATGGTCAACACTCCTTTATATCATCGCGAATAACAGTCCAACCCAATTATATGGATAGAATGAATAAAAAACAAGTTACAACTTAGCCGGGTATTTACAGAACAAAAAAGAGGGCTGATCACCCTCTTTTTGAGAAATATCTTGGCGGTTCGCTATTTCCCGGGAAATTTCGACTTCTATCATATTCCAAGAAGTCCACAGCCCATTTAGTGAAGAACCTTCAATTACTGCTCGTCTTCAATGACCCTTTTTAATTTTTTCTTGAATTGACTTCTTGGAATGAGAACACTGTGGCCACAGCCTTGACATTTAATTCTAATATCAGCACCCATTCGAATAATCTTCCATCTGTTTGTTCCACACGGGTGCGGCTTTTTCATTTCAACAATGTCATTTAAATCAAACGAAATCTCTTTTTGACTCATATAAGCTCACCCCAATAATATACGTGTTCAAAAATAGGCTGCATTAAAATTTAATTTTACTATCCAAGAAGGATTTGAGTTCACTAATCGGCATGCGGATTTGCTCCATTGTGTCTCTTTCGCGAACTGTTACTTGGCCGTCTTCTTTTGAATCAAAATCGTAAGTGATGCAGAAAGGTGTGCCTATTTCATCTTGTCTGCGGTATCTCTTGCCGATTGAACCCGTTTCATCATAATCGACCATGTAATCTTTTGAAAGGTCTTCAAAGACATGCTGTGCTTCGTCTTTTAACTTTTTAGATAACGGAAGAATAGCCGCTTTGTATGGTGCAAGTACCGGATGTAAATGAAGAACATTGCGGCTGTCATTTTCGCCGATTTCTTCCTGTTCAAAAGCATCGATTAAGAACGCTAGTGTAACGCGGTCTGCCCCTAATGCCGGTTCAATACAATAAGGGATATAACGTTCATTTGTTTGCTGATCAATGTAATTCATATCTTCGCCGGAAACTTCCATGTGGCGTTTTAAGTCAAAGTCGGTTCTTGAAGCGATTCCCCACAACTCTCCCCAACCAAATGGGAATTTATACTCAAAGTCTGTCGTTGCATTGCTATAATGCGACAATTCTTCTTCAGAATGGTCTCTTAACCTTAACATATCTTCTTTCATACCAAGAGAAAGCAGCCAACTTCTACAATAGGCTTTCCAATAATTAAACCATTCCATTTCTTCGCCAGGTTTGCAGAAAAACTCTAATTCCATTTGTTCAAATTCCCTTGTTCTAAACGTAAAGTTGCCTGGTGTAATTTCATTGCGGAATGATTTGCCGATTTGTGCGATACCGAAAGGAAGCTTTTTCCTCATCGTTCTTTGTACATTTTTGAAATTGACAAAAATGCCTTGCGCTGTTTCAGGGCGCATATAAATTTCATCCGTACTCGTTTCGGTAACACCTTGATATGTTTTAAACATCAGATTAAATTGGCGGATTGATGTAAAATCATGAGCGCCGCAATCAGGGCAATTAATATGATGCTCTTCAATCAGTTCTTCCATCTTTTCAAAAGGCAGGCCGTCAACAGGTTGATCGAGCTTGCCGTCCAACTGGCTTTCAATGAGTTTATCGGCACGGTGGCGGCTTTTGCATTGCTTACAATCAATCATAGGATCATTGAAGTTAGTAAGGTGACCGGATGCTTCCCATGTTTTAGGATTCATTAAAATAGCCGAGTCTAATCCGACATTATATGGAGATTCTTGGACAAACTTTTTCCACCAAGCTTTTTTTACATTATTTTTCAATTCAACACCCAGCGGTCCGTAATCCCACGTATTAGCTAAACCGCCGTAAATCTCAGAACCTGGAAAGATAAAACCTCTTTGTTTTGCAAGGTTTACAATTTGATCCATTGTCACTGACATTAAAATCACTCCTAATCATTTAGAAAAAATTGTCTTGCCGCCGACGCTTTACAGTAAAAGCGAGTGAAGCGCCGGCTTGAATAAACCCTTTTTACTGCTTTGAGCACCTTCCCTGAGTGTTTTCTCCGCGCAGGAGCGCCCTTCTATACTTTTTGCCAAAAGAAACGAAACTCAAAAGTATAAAATAAGCTCCCGCCCCAAGGCGCTCAGCCTAGGGACGAGAGCTTTTGCTCACGCGGTTCCACCCTAATTGATACACAAAAGTGTACCCTCTTTTTATTGGCGCAGTTCAAGAACGCCCTTCTCTAAAGTCTTGTCTAGGCTTCCACCATCCCTAGTCGCTTAAAAACAAGTTTACTTTAGATACTCTTTTCCGTCATCACTGCATCGTTATCGCTGCTTTTTTTGGATGCGTTAAGTCATTGGTATTGGCGATAAGGGCCGATTAATATAAAGTTCCTTACGCCTTCCTGCCTGCTAAAGTTTTTTCATTATAAAATGTATTATAAAACAAATTGCTAGAAATAATCAATTCCATTGTTATATTTTTAAGCGCATTCTATAAGTTATTTCTTACATTATTTAAAACGTTGGCAAACCGGCTTTTGATGCAGGTCATAAAAACACCAAGAAGCTTATACAGATTTAAAAAAATAAATCGGGTATAGAATTATAACTGCGGTAAACCGCCAATCGGTATAATCGGAAACATTCAATCATATGACTAAAGACAGCCGAGTCTCTCTCCAGCATTTGCAATTTCGCATGTATAGAAAACCAAGGAATTCCGTATAATATAAATATTATGACTAAGGGGAGAAACCTATGAATCTAAAACAAAAGCTTGCCGCATTAAAAAAATCTGATAACAAAATTCATTATAATGATTTTCCTTCACACGTTAAACTCATAAAAAATATCGAATCTCTTTTGCCTGATAGCGATGATCTGACTATTGTCGTTGTTTGTATCGGAACAGACCGTTCCACAGGCGATTCATTGGGGCCTCTTATCGGCACAAAATTAATCGAATTAAATGAGCATCAATATCCTGTGTATGGCACGTTAGAACAGCCGATTCACGCCATCAATTTGGACGAAAAACTGAAGGAAATTAATCATGCTTACCGCAAACCATTTATTATTGCTATTGATGCCTGTCTAGGCAAATACAATAATATTGGGACAATTTCAATTGGCGAAGGCCCTGTATTGCCCGGTGCAGGGGTCAACAAAAAACTCTCACCCGTAGGAGATATGCATATTACAGGAATAGTAAATGTTAGCGGTTATATGGAGTATTTCGTTTTGCAAAATACTAGATTAAGTCTTGTTATGAATATGGCAAAGGTTATTTCCGAATGCCTTCATCTTGCTATCTCCAGGCACATCAATAAATACACTAAAAGCGTTCATTTTAAAGGACACTTACCGATTAAAAAACATGAAGATAAAAGAACACCCAGCTAAAATTAAAAGACACCCATATATACATCATACATGGGTGCCGTTAAGAGAGGTGCCAGTAATAAACAGAAATTACAATCAATGCACAAATAATAATACTTGGTAAGAAATTGGCAGTTTTTACTTTAGTGATATTTAGAAGATTTAAACCAATAGCTATAATAAGTATCCCGCCGGTTGCTGTGATTTCGTCAATAAAACGACCCATTAATGGATCGGGAATAGCTTTTGCTATGTAAGTTGCAAATACAGCAATAAGTCCTTCATATATAAATACGGAAATCGATGAAAAAATGACGCCTATTCCTAACGTTGTTGCAAAAATCAGTGCCAAGAATCCATCCAAAACGGCTTTAGTGAACAAGAGACTATGATCGCCCCTTAATCCGCTGTTTAAGGCACCTACAATTGACATCGCTCCAACTACAAAAACTAGCGTACTAGTGACAAAGGCCTTTGCAATATTTCCATCTTTACTTGTCCCGACTTTTTGTTCAAGGAAATACCCGAAACGGTTTAACAGTCTTTCTAAATCAAGCCATTCGCCAATGAGGCCGCCAAGCACTATACTCCCTATTACATACATAGAATTTTGGGTCTTTAGACCCATTTGTATGCCCAGCAAGATAATGATCAGAGCCATTCCTTGAGTCACTGTTTGCTTTATCTTTTCCGGAATCCTTTTCAATAGATGTCCTAAAATAGAACCTAATATAATAGCTAATGTATTTACGATTGTTCCTAATAACACCATCATTCAAAAACCCTACTTTAAACCCCTGCTTTTTGAACTGTCGGGATACACACATACAGGCATTTGGACCCATAGAGAGTATGAAGCTGGCCATCTAAAGGCTGAAAGACAATTTATGGCCAAGTTTTTAGATACGCCCTTTACCTTTGGTGCTGTCCTTCGAGTATTTCAATTAATCTATTTAAATCATCTTCTGAGTAATATTCAATTTCTATTTTTCCCTTATCTTTATTTTTTACGGGTTTAATGGCAACGGATGTGCCGAACCTTTCCCTCAATAAAGAGATTTTTTGCTTTAATTCAGGATTAAGACTTACTTTATCCTTTTTCGATGTTTCACGTGCAGCATTTTGATTTAACTTTTGAATCAGCTGTTCTAATTGCCTAACATTCATTTGTTCTTTAATAATTTTATCTACTAACGCAGGCAGCTTCTTTTTATTTTTTAATCCTAGCAGCGCTCTGCCATGTCCCATTGATAATTTCCCATCAGCAATTAATGATTGCAGCGGTTGGGACAGTTGCAATAATCGAATATGGTTCGTAATATGAGGACGGCTTTTTCCTAATTTTTTAGCCAATTCCTCTTGAGTAATGTCTAATTCATCCATCAGTTTTTTATATGCTAAAGCTTCATCGATCGGATTCAGATCTTCCCTTTGAAGATTTTCGATGAGAGCAACTTCCATCATTTGCTTATCTGTAAAATCTTTGACCACCGCCGGGACTTCATTTAATTTTGCCTCAATAGCAGCTCGATATCTTCTTTCGCCGGCGACTATATCATAGCCTTTAATGCTTTTTCGAACAATAAGCGGTTGGATAATGCCATATTGCTCGATAGATGTTTTTAACTCATTAATCGTATCATCATCAAATTTTTTTCTCGGCTGATAAGGATTAGGCCGTAAATCCTTTATCTTTATGTGTTGAACAGTATCTTTGTCATCGACGACATTAGCGGGAAAAAAAGCATTTATGCCCTTGCCTAAGCCCCTACTCATCCATCATCACTTCCTTTGCCAATTCAAGATATACTTCAGCACCTCTTGACTTTGGATCGTAGATGATAATTGGTTTCCCGTAGCTTGGTGCTTCACCCAGCCTTACATTACGGGGAATAATAGTTTGATAGACTCTGTCTTGGAAATATTTCTTAACTTCTTCAATCACTTGAAGTCCAAGATTTGTTCTGGCATCCAGCATCGTCAAAAGCACACCTTCAATCTGAAGATGACTATTTAAATGCTTTTGGACTAACCGAACATTATTTAATAATTGACTTAAACCTTCGAGTGCATAATATTCGCATTGAACAGGAATCATTACTGCATCAGATGCCGTTAATGCATTGATGGTTAATAATCCAAGTGAAGGCGGACAATCAATAATAATATAATCATATTGATCACTAATTTTTTCAAGCGCACGACTAAGCCTTACTTCTCTAGATATAGTTGGTACAAGTTCTATTTCCGCACCCGCTAACTGAATTGTCGAAGGTATAATTTCGAGATTTTCAATTAAGGTTGGCCTGATAACATCTTCAGGATTAACATCTTCTATTAGAACATCATAAATGCATTCATCTATATCACCTTTGTCAATACCAACACCGCTGGTCGCGTTTCCTTGGGGGTCCATATCAACAAGTAAAGCTCTTTTTCCAAGGTATGCCAAACAAGCGCTCAAATTAACCGATGTTGTTGTCTTGCCAACACCGCCTTTTTGATTCGCAATGGCTAATATTTTACCCACTGCACAATGTCACCTGCCTTTATATTGCCCTTAAACTGTATAGTTAAGGAGACGGTTCATAAGAACTCTGTTCATTTCTTGCTGCTAAACGTTTTCTGGCAGCGCCTCATTATTTTTTAGGAATTCTTATAGTGAATTGATAATAATCTCCCATATCTTGTTCATCAGTGTCTACATTTAATCCGCTGTCTTCAACCATACCGACCGATTGCCTTATCGTGTTAACCGCTATTCTCATATCTTTGCTTAGTGACAAGCGTTTCTTTCTTTTAGGTTTGGCTGATTGATCTTCTTTTAACTTTTTGACTCTTTCTTCCGTTTGTTTAACATTAAGCTGCTTTTCGATAATTTCTTTAAGCAGTTTCTCTTGTTTTTCCTGATCTTTTAAACCAATTAAGGCACGGGCATGCCTTTCGGTAATTTGTTTGTCTAAAAGCGCATTTTGAACCATGTCCGGCAACTTCAATAACCTTAATTTATTTGCAATTGTTGACTGTCCTTTGCCAAGTTTTACGGCAAGACTCTCCTGTGTAAGTCCATGTATATCCATCAATTTAGCATAGGCCATCGCTTCTTCAATGGCTGTTAATTCTTCCCGCTGCAAGTTTTCAATAAGTGCAACAGCGGCCGTTTGAGCATCATCAAATTCTTTTATAATGGCAGGAACAGTTTTCCAGCCAAGAGAAGTTACTGCCCGCCAGCGCCGTTCGCCGGCAATGATTTCATATTTATCATCAATTTTTCTTAATACAATTGGTTGTATAATCCCATGTGTTTGAATAGTTTGTGCCAATTCTTCAATTTTTTCTTTATTAAAAACAGTTCTCGGCTGAAAACGATTGGGAATAATATCTTTTATATCAATTTCTTGAACATGTTCATGCTCAAGTTCATCAATAGCCTCGTCTCTTTCCCCTTGACCAAATATTTTGGAAAAAGGATGTTTCATAAATGTCACCACCCTTTTTGGTGTTTCCCCAATAATAATTTCGCTCTTTAAACAGTAAATCCTTCATTATACAGCCTGTTTCACGTGAAACCTGTTAAGCGGTAAACCCGGGCACAACAGTGAAGTCACCCATAAGCTAACCCTTTTTACGCCCGGAAAACACCGCTTCTTGCTTGACATTATAATGGGATTTTGCTCGGCGTTCCAGGCTTTCTTGGATATTTTTTAGGTGTCTTTTGCACTTTATCTATAAAAATAAGATGACGATGGCTTTGTTCCTCTGGTAAAAGCAAGGCTTGGACATCTTTTATCTTTCCGCCCAGAATGTCTATTGCCTTCTTTGAATCTTCGATTTCTTCTTCAGCGCTTGCTCCTTTTAAAGCAATAAATGTACCATTAATTTTCGTAAGCGGCAAGCAATATTCGCTAAGAACCGACAATTTGGCAACCGCTCTTGCAGTTACAATATCAAAGCTCTCGCGAATTTCGGGCTTTTTAGCAAACGTCTCTGCTCTATCATGATACAGTTTTATGTCACTTAAAGAAAGTTCTTTGGCTAAAGCCTCTAAAAAGGTCAGCCGTTTTTTAAGCGCATCGACAATGGCAATCTTAAGATTGGGAAATAAAATTTTTAATGGAATGCTTGGAAAACCGGCACCTGAACCAACATCACATAAGGTTAATTCGGGGGTTAGGTCAAAATAAAAACTTGGTGTGAGAGAGTCAAAGAAATGCTTTATGTATACTTGTTCCCGATCGGTTATTGCGGTTAGATTCATTTTTTCATTCCATTCAACTAAACATTCATAATACTTTTGGAATTGATTAATTTGATGAGGAGAAAGGGTTATTCCCTTCTCCTCTAAAATTTTAATAAACTTATTCATCGCTTCCTCCATTACTATTCAGCAACCTTAGCCAATTTTCCTTGTTCTAAATAAACAAGCAAAATCGAAATATCGCTTGGATTTACACCTGAAACTCGTGAAGCCTGCCCTACAGATAACGGTTTGACTTGACTAAGCTTTTGTTTAGCTTCTGTTGCAAGACCGTTAATAGCGGAGTAATCAAGATCTGAAGGGATCTTTTTATTTTCCATTTTGCGCATTCTCTCAACTTGTTGCAATTGCTTGCTTATATAGCCTTCATATTTCGTTTGGATATCAACTTGTTCGGCCGCTTCTTCACTGATTTCTTCGGGCGGTTCAGGAATAAATTTTAAAATATCATAATAAGTGAGCTCTGGACGTTTTAATAGATGATCGGCTTTAACGGGTTCCTTTAATTCGTTTGCTCCCTTTTCTTTAAGAAGAGCTTGCACTTCTTCTGTTGGCTTAATAGATATTTTCGACAAACGTTCACGTTCTTTTTTAATCATTTCTTTCTTTTTAGTGAACTTTTGATATCTTTCCTCAGAAATTAAGCCGATATGATACCCGATATCAGTCAATCTTAAGTCAGCATTATCATGACGAAGCAATAGACGATATTCGGCGCGTGATGTTAACAGACGATAAGGTTCATTGGTTCCTTTAGTTACAAGGTCGTCAATGAGCACACCGATATAAGCTTGGGAACGATCAAGAATAACCGGTTCTTTTCCTAATACAGCGCAAGCCGCATTAATGCCGGCCATAATGCCTTGTGCAGCCGCTTCTTCGTAACCTGAAGTGCCGTTAATTTGACCGGCAGTATATAAACCTTTAACCTTTTTGGTTTCAAGCGTTGGCCAAAGCTGTGTCGGAACAATGGCATCATATTCAATGGCGTAACCGGCACGAAGCATTTCAGCCTTTTCAAGACCAGGCACTGTTTTTAGCATTTCCCGCTGCACATCTTCCGGCAGACTTGTTGACAAGCCTTGCACATAAACTTCTTCTGTATTTCGGCCTTCCGGTTCCAAGAAAATTTGATGGCGCGGCTTATCATTAAAACGAACGATTTTATCTTCAATAGATGGACAATATCTAGGGCCTGTGCCTTTAATCATACCTGAATACATCGGTGAACGATGTAAATTACTATTAATGATTTCGTGCGTTTTTTCTCCTGTATAAGTCAGCCAGCATGGAATCTGATCTGTAATGAATTCCGTTGTTTCATAAGAAAACGCACGCGGCTCTTCATCTCCCGGCTGAATTTCCGTTTTGGAATAATCGATGGAACGGCTGTTAACACGAGGCGGTGTTCCTGTTTTAAAACGAACAATATCAAAGCCAAGTTCTTGTAAATGGTAAGACAAATTAATAGATGGCTGCATATTGTTCGGTCCGCTTTCGTAAGAGAGATCACCGATAATAATCTTGCCTCTCAAAAATGTGCCTGTCGTAATAATCACTTTTTTGGCGCGATATTCAGCATTAGTTTTTGTTATAACACCTTTACATACGCCGTCTTCAACAATTAGCCGTTCAACCATTCCTTGTTGAAGAGTGAGATTTTCCGTTTGTTCAAGCGTTTTTTTCATTTCTTGTTGATACAATACTTTGTCAGCCTGTGCTCGCAAAGCTCTGACGGCAGGCCCTTTTCCTGTATTCAACATGCGCATTTGAATGTGGGTTTTATCGATATTTCTTCCCATTTCTCCGCCTAGTGCGTCAATTTCCCGAACAACGACGCCTTTTGCCGGGCCGCCGACTGATGGATTACATGGCATAAAAGCAATAGCGTCCAAATTAAGCGTCAGCATGAGCGTCTTTGCGCCCATTCTTGCTGAAGCCAAACCTGCTTCAACGCCGGCATGACCGGCGCCGATAACGATAACATCATATTCGCCAGCTTTATATGTTTTCATCGCTTAAACCTCCTTTAAAGGATATTTTCAAAAAATAAGGGCTTCCCGCCCTTCATGTGTGTTGGTTTTTACTTTCCTAAACAAAATTGTGAAAACAACTGATCAATTAAACTTTCGGATACCGTATCTCCGACAATTTCACCAAGAATTTCCCATGTTCTGCGGACATCAATCTGTGCCATATCGACAGGAACGCCAAGGGACATACTGTTTATCGCGTCGTTAATCGCCTCTTTGGCTTGATTTAATAAAGTAATATGACGAATATTGGAAACATAAGTGATATCCTGCGTTTCTATGCCTTGTTCAAAAAACAAAGAGGCAATAGCTTGTTCCAAATCATTAACGCCTTCTTCTTTCAATAAAGATGTTGTGATAATAGGACGGCCATCAGCAAGTTTCTTTACATCATTAAGGGAAATGTTTTGTTCAAGATCCGTTTTATTGACAATAATAATGGCATCCATGCCTTCTATTGCTTTGAAAAGTTTGCGGTCTTCTTCAGTTAAGGCTTCATTATAATTCAGCAACAGAAGAATAAGATCGGCCTCTTTTAATACTTTTCGGGACCGCTCGACACCGATCCGCTCAACAATATCTTCGGTTTCCCTTATTCCTGCAGTATCTACTAAACGCAAAGGAACACCGCGAATATTAACGTATTCTTCGATGACGTCTCTTGTTGTTCCCGGAATATCAGTGACAATTGCTTTGTTCTCATGCACTAAACTGTTTAATAGCGACGACTTGCCAACGTTAGGCCTGCCTATAATAACGGTTGACAATCCTTCTCTTAATATTTTCCCTTGCTTTGCAGTCACTAATAACTCCTCAATTTTATCACGGACCATCTTTGCTTTTTCAAGTAAAATTCCGTTAGTTATTTCCTCTGCATCATATTCAGGATAATCTATATTAACTTCTACCGAAGCAATAATCTCCAATAACGTTTGCCGCAAGCTTTGCACCAGCTTTGACAAGCGGCCTTCCATTTGTCCCATTGCCACAGTCATCGCGCGGTCAGTTTTTGACCGGATAAGATCCATAACGGCTTCTGCTTGGGACAAATCAATCCGCCCATTCAAAAAGGCCCTTTTAGTAAATTCACCGGGTTCTGCAAGCCTTGCTCCGTTTCTTAACGTCAATTCAAGTACCTTATTAACCGACATAACCCCGCCATGGCAGTTAATTTCGACAACATCTTCACGAGTAAATGTTTTTGGAGCCCTCATGACAGATACCATGACCTCTTCAATAACCGCACCGTTCTCAGGATTGATCATCTTCCCGTAATGGATTGTATGCGTTTCGACCTCTTTAAGCTTGCTTTTACCCTTATATATTTTATCAGCAATCTCAATGGCATCGGGACCGCTTAATCTAATGATCGCAATAGCTCCCTCTCCCATTGGTGTTGATATTGCTGCTATTGTATCTATATCCATATGTCTCACCTCTTTCTAGCCTCGGTGAATCATCTATTCATGATGTTCATAAGTCTTGGAAAGTTATCCTGTATATTAAACATTCTCTATCAAACATTGTTATCCACATTTTTGTTCCCTAACAATATAGGATACCATAAATTTTACTGTGGATAAAGCATTTCCTTTTCTTTGCTTGTGGATAACTTTATTTATAACATAATTCACTTAAGTTATCCACAACCTTTTTTTGAATGTCGGTTTTTATACTCACTCAGCTAACCTGTTATAACGATTGCCAAATTTATATCTCCTTAATCGCAAAAAAAAAGCACACGCCTTAGCAGCGTGTGCTTTTCAGTCAGTTATTTATGATTTAGGGAAAACAATGACATAACGTTGAGGTTCTTCACCTTCAGACCTTGTCGTGACATGGTCGATATTTTGCAGGGCAGTATGAATAATTTTTCTCTCATAAGACGGCATCGGATCAAGCTTCACCGGACGGTTGAATGTCTTTACTCTTTCAGCTGTCCGATTCGCCAGCCGTTCAAGAGATTCTTTGCGCTTCAAACGATAATTTTCAACATCTAAAGTTAATTTTACTTTATGATCAGAGTGTTTGTTAATCATTAGATTCGCCAAAAGTTGAATGGCGTTAAGCGTTTGTCCTCTTTTTCCTATAATTAAGGCAGCGTCTTGTGACATCAATTGACATTCGACATTTCTTTCATCTTGGCTAATGACTTTAATATCACAAGAAATGCCCATTTTCGACATCATATTCTCTATATACTCAATGGTTTTATCTATAGGCTGGTATCTTAGCGTCACTTTAACGAGAGCCGGTTTAACCCCGATGACACCCAACAAACCCCTTTTCGGTTCCTCTAATACATCAATGATCACATTTTCTTTAGTTGTTTTTAAAGACTCTAACGCGGTCTGCACCGCCTCTTCTATCGTTTTACCCTGCGTGGTGACTTCCCTCACTTTTTCGCTCCCCCTGCTTCTTTTTCCTTATTTTTTTTCGTTAATCTGGAGCTGTATAAAATGTAGGTTTGGAAAATCATCCAGACGTTTCCGACAAACCAGTAAAGAGCTAAGGCAGATGGGAAGTAAATGGCCATACCGCCAATAATAATTGGATAGATATATGTCATCATTGCCATTTGCGGGTTGGTATTTCCAGTTTTACCGAGCAAAACTTTTTGCTGGATAAATGTAGCTGCAGCCACAACAATCGGCAAGATAAAGTAAGGGTCTGGATGACCTAAGCTAAACCAAAGAAAATTAGAATGTTTAATAGCCGTTGTTCGCATAATCGCATGATAAAGCGCTATGAGAACCGGCATTTGAATAATTAACGGCAAACATCCCGCTAACGGATTAATATTATGTTCTTGGAAAAGCTTCATTTGTTCTTGCTGCAATTTCTGCTGGGTCTTCTGATCTTTAGAACTATACTTTTCTTTTAATTTCGCTATCTTAGGCTGAAGTTCCTGCATAGCAATAGAATTTTTTGTTTGCTTGATCATTAACGGCATTAAAACAAGACGGACAATTAACGTCACAATAATGATCGCCAGTCCATAACTGCCGCTGAAAAAATTTGCTATGGACGTTATAAACCATGATAACGGCCATACAAAATATTCATTCCATATCCCCGTACTGTGAGCATTGATAGGCTGATTCATATCATTACACCCTGACAGTACGGCTATAAGGAGTAATAATAATGCCGTCACAGTTATTTTTCTTCGCACACCTTTACCTCCTTGATCGTCATTGAAACTATGATCAACGGTATCGTTTTGTTCGTTCATTTCTGTCAGGAACAGGGTCGAAACCTCCTGGGTGAAACGGATGACATTTTAATATTCTTTTTATCGTTAAGTATCCTCCTTTTAATATGCCGAAACGCGTGATTGCTTCAACCCCGTATTGGGAACATGTAGGCAGAAAGCGGCAAGTTGGCGGCGTTAAAGGAGAAATGAACCTTTGGTAAAAACGGATAAGCCCAACAAACAGCCACTTCAATCTATCACCTTCTATGACGCGATATAACGCCGGCACGTTTTAATACATGCTGGATACTCTTTAGAGACTCGCGATACCCCATATCGGCTGTCGGTTTTCTTGCAATAATAACAAAATCGCAGCCTGCTGGGAGCCTGTCCTCTAAATGTCTGATCGCTTCCCTTATGTATCGTTTAACCCGGTTTCTAGTAACAGCGTTTCCAATCTTCTTACTGACTGAAATCCCTAGTCTAGAATACTCCTGTTCAGGCTGTTTTAGAACATAAACGACAAACTGCCGATTTGCAGTTGACTCCCCTTTATTAAAAACCTCTTGAAAATCATAATTTTTTTTTAGTCTTTTCAATGTCTCCATATTGTCACTCCGGACAAGTCGTTCTTAATGAAAATATAGTTGGGCGCCATCATCAGATGGCTTCCTCCTGCCTTGCATCCTGCTTTTCCAACCGTTAAAAGTATTATAATATATGTTCAAAAAGGAAGACAAATATTCCTTAGTCCCCCTTTTCAAACATATCTTCCGTATCTAGCAAAAAAGACCACTGCGGGTCTAACAGTGGCCTTATGCTGAAAGTACTTTTCTGCCTTTGCGACGACGACGAGCTAGAACTTTACGTCCATTTTTTGTTGACATCCGTGAGCGGAAACCGTGTACTTTCTTTCTTTTACGATTATTTGGTTGATAAGTACGTTTCATTTATTACACCTCCCAGAGGATATATGCCTTACACAGTCTGGACTATTATATATGAGAGCATGGTTCGTTGTCAAGGATGCGAATGACCCCTTCTTTTTTTATTGACTCTTATAAACACTTCGCCGAAGCCTCTGGAATTTTTAAATTGGCCCCTCCTGTTGTTGACATATCTCACTCATTCTAAACACTTGTGGATAAAATTCGACGGCATTATTTTTTATCAACAACAGATATCGACAACTTTTACACAAATAAACCCATTGTGGACAACATTTTTTCACAGGATCTGTGCCTTGTGGATAACACACCTGAAACCGTTGCGCGACCTGTATTTTTTTGTTATGATTATTGTGTTTTATCACTTGAATAATATTTTCTCAAAATATCTTTTCCACAACCTGTGGATAAAAATGTGGACATCTATTAACAGGGTGTGAAAAGTACTATCCACAAATTTGTGATTCATGTCGACAATTTTTCTGATATACTTATATATCTGCTATTACTTTATACAGGGCTGTGGATAATATCTTTATAAAGGGGGGATACATCATTGGATAACATTCATGATTTATGGAAACAAGCCCTTTCTTTAATAGAAAAGAAACTTAGCAAGCCGAGTTTCGAAACATGGTTGAAGTCTACAACCGCACACTCTCTTGAAGACGATACTATTACTATTACTGCACCTAACGAGTTTGCTAGGGATTGGCTTGAAACCCGCTATTCTAATCTTATTACTGATACGATAAGAAATATTACCGGTTCAAACTTAAACGTTAAATTTATAATTCCGCAAAACAAGATGGATGATGATTCATTAAATTTTGATCAGCGGAGAAAACAGCCTCAAAAGCAAAAAGAAGATCAAAATGAAAAATCAAAAATAGGCATGCTTAATTCCAAAAATACCTTTGATAATTTCGTCATTGGCAGCGGCAATCGCTTTGCACATGCTGCTTCTTTAGCTGTGGCTGAAGCACCCGCTAAAGCTTATAACCCTTTATTTATCTATGGCGGAGTAGGATTAGGCAAAACTCATTTAATGCATGCTATCGGCCACTATGTCATAGAACATAATCCAGACGCAAAAGTTGTCTATCTTTCTTCTGAAAAATTTACAAATGAATTTATCAACTCTATACGGGATAATAAGGGCGACGAATTTCGCAATAAATACCGCAGTGTCGATGTTTTATTAATTGATGATATTCAGTTCCTTGCCGGAAAAGAATCAACTCAAGAAGAATTTTTCCATACCTTTAATACACTGCACGAAGAAGCAAAGCAAATTGTCATTTCAAGCGATCGGCCGCCTAAGGAAATTCCAACATTGGAAGACAGGCTCAGATCAAGGTTCGAGTGGGGCTTAATTACAGATATTACACCTCCTGATCTTGAAACAAGAATCGCCATTCTCCGCAAAAAGGCTAAAGCTGACGGTTTAGAAATGCCGAATGAAGTCATGCTCTATATAGCAAATCAAATCGATACTAATATCAGGGAACTTGAAGGGGCACTGATTAGAGTTGTTGCTTATTCATCTATGAACAACCTCGATATTAATGTTGATTTGGCCGCTGAAGCACTTAAAAATATTATTCCTTCATCAAAGCCGAAGGTGATTACGATTAAAGATATTCAAATGGCTGTAGGCGAGGAATATCAAGTAAAATTAGAAGACTTCGCAGCGAAAAAAAGGACAAAATCAATTGCTTTCCCAAGGCAAATCGCTATGTATTTATCAAGGGAAATGACGGACTATTCCCTGCCTAAAATAGGCGAGGAATTCGGCGGAAGAGATCATACAACTGTGATTCACGCCCACGAAAAAATTTCAAAGCTATTAGCGACTGATAGAGAGCTGCAAAAGAAAATTAAAGACATTGCTGAAAAGCTCAAGTCACCTATGAAAATCAAAAACTAAAGATTTGTTTACCCACAACTTTGTTGATAATTTGTTTTGATTCAGCGTTAATTATACACAGCCTATCCACATGTGGATAGGCCTTATTACCGGCTTGTTTTGAAAGTTATCCACAAACTCACATCGCCTACTATTACTACGGCTTTTTTTATTACTTGATATATATTAGGAGGTATTCTCATGCAAGATGTCATGAATTCAAACAACCATGACACAGCCCTTGCTATGAAATTTTCTATTACTAAGGATAAGTTAGTAGAAAATGTTAATCATGTCATGAAAGCAGTATCTTCAAAAACAACGATTCCCATTCTAACTGGCATTAAAATAACCGCTTCTCATGACGGTATTACATTAACAGGCAGCAATTCTGATATTTCGATTAAATCTTTTATCCCATTGGAAGAAAATGATGAAGAATATGCAACAATAGAAAAGACTGGAAGCGTTGTTCTGCAAGCAAGAGTTTTTTCTGATATTGTAAAAAAACTGCCGAGTGAATTTGTTAATATTGAGGTTGATTCCAGACTCATAACAAGAATTACTTCAGGATCGTCTGAATTTAATCTTAACGGCTTAGATGCTGAGGAATATCCTAGGCTGCCGCTTATTGAAGAAGGTAATGTCCTTCACGTGCGGACAGATTTATTGAAACACGTCATCCGTCAAACCGGCTTTGCGGTGTCCACCTCAGAAACACGCCCGGTGTTGACAGGTGTAAATTGGAATATCCAAAATGGCAATTTAAACTGTGTCGCAACGGACAGCCACAGGCTGGCGAGCAGAACGATTTCAATTGACGCAGATGAGAATGCGGAATATAAGAATATCGTTATTCCTGGAAAAAGCTTGAATGAATTATCAAAGATTCTTGATGACTCAAGCGGAGAATGGGTTGAAATTGTCATTACGGAGAGTCAAATTCTTTTTAAAACAAAACATCTTCAATTTTACTCAAGACTGCTTGACGGTAATTATCCTGACACAAATAGACTTATACCGACAGAGAGCAAAACCGATATTATTTTATCAACTAAAGCCTTACTGCAAGCCATTGACAGAGCTTCATTGCTTGCAAAAGAGGAAAGAAACAATGTCGTGAAATTTAGAACGCTTGAAGACAGCATTGAAATTTCTTCTCAGTCAGCGGAGTTGGGAAGGGTATTCGAAAATGTAGAGCTTCAATCGTTAGAAGGAGAAGAATTAAAAATCTCATTTAGCGCAAAATATATGATAGATGCCTTAAGCCGGATCGAGTCTCAAGAGATTCGAATAAGTTTTACAGGAGCGATGAGACCGTTTCTTATTCGCCCTGTAGAGGATGAAGGGATCTTGATGCTTATTCTTCCTGTAAGAACTTATTAATTTTATAAAGATGTTTAAAGGCCGTCATTCAACGGCCTTTTTCATCATTCTATTCCAGTGCTATGATCATTTTTAAAATACCTTGATCATTAAACTTATGATGAAAGTTGGTGAGAACTATGCAGCATGTTAAAATTCATTCAGATCAGGATTACATGACATTAGGACAACTGTTAAAATATATTGGTGCTGTAAGTACAGGAGGACAGGCCAAATGGTTTTTGTCCGAATACAATGTTAATGTAAATCATGAACCCGAAAACCGCAGAGGCAAAAAGCTTTATGATGGTGATCATGTCGAGATTGAAAATCATGGGGAGTTTATTATCGAAAAGTAAAAACTGATGTTCATGCTCTCGCTTTAGAACATCAGCTAAAAGGGGGGAATCCCTTTTGATCTTAGAATCCATCACTGTATCCAATTTCCGTAATTACAATAATGCTTCAATCAATCTATCTGATTCCGTCAATGTTTTTCTTGGCGAAAATGCCCAAGGGAAGACGAATCTTCTCGAAGCTATTTATGTACTGGCCATGGCTAAGTCTCATCGTACACCTAATGACAAAGAATTAATCAAATGGGACGAAAATTATGCTAAAATAGAAGGTAGGATTATAAAGAAAAACGGGATCATTCCCCTTGAGCTGACCATTTCAAAAAAGGGCAAAAAAGCAAGCGTTAATCATTTGGAACAAAAGAAGCTCAGTCAATATGTCGGCACGTGTAATGTTGTCATGTTTGCGCCTGAAGATTTGAATTTGGTCAAGGGCAGCCCCAGCTACCGCAGGCGCTTTATCGATATGGAGATAGGACAAATTCAACCCGTTTACATGCATACACTTAACCAATATCAAAAGGTGCTTCAGCAGCGAAATGCTTTATTAAAGGAACTTGCTAAACAAAAGATTAAGCAATTAACCATGCTGGACATTTTAACTGAACAAATGATTGACTTGGCTGCTGAAGTGGTTTTCCGGCGGTTTCGATTTATTCATCTGCTTAAAGAATGGGCTTTATCTATCCATTCCAGTATTACGAGAGGACTTGAAACATTAGATATCCGCTATCAATCAAGTGTCCCTCATGTATTAGAAGATATGGATTTGTCAAAAATAAAGGCAGAATATGAAAACACTTTCGAACGTATAAGAGAAAGGGAGATTGAACGGGGAGTTTCATTGTTTGGGCCGCATCGGGACGATTTGAAATTCTTTGTCAACGAAAGAGATGTCCAAACATATGGCTCTCAAGGACAGCAGCGAACAACGGCCCTTTCTTTGAAACTTGCAGAAATAGAATTAATCAACAGTGAAGTCGGTGAGTACCCGCTTCTTTTATTAGACGATGTATTAAGCGAGCTGGATGATTACCGTCAAACGCACTTGCTCCATACTTTCAAGGAGAAGGTCCAGACCTTTGTGACAACAACGAATATTGACGGCATCGATCATGAGATGATTCAGCAAGCTGCTTCTTTCAACGTTAATCAAGGACAGATTTTAGAGCCTTGTGACTGAGGTGATGACATTGTTTATCCATTTAGGCGAAGACACAATTGTACGGACCAGTGAAGTTGTTGCTATTTTCGATTATGAACGTATGAAAGAAGATCAAAGCAATC
Organism: Scopulibacillus daqui; assembly: GCF_016908855.1. Classification (GTDB taxonomy): domain Bacteria; phylum Bacillota; class Bacilli; order Bacillales; family Sporolactobacillaceae; genus Scopulibacillus_A; species Scopulibacillus_A daqui. The sequence continues at coordinate 79,846 of NZ_JAFBER010000009.1, forward strand.
TTAGGTTATTAGAAAACCTAAAGAAGGATAAAAAAGTTAACAATGTCAGCGATCAATTAGCTAAATCGGTTGTTTTCACTGACCATACCGTTTACCTCTCTCCTTTTTCCCCGGCAACATTGAAACGACGGTCGCAACTAACGATAAATCCTTCCTGAAAGTCCGTGTTCATTATTGAACGTCTTCTAAAAATGCCAGGAGCTATTTAAGTGATGTGTTCAAAAGTGCATTCCATACTTTTGAACAACCTATAAAGGTTAGGTGAGGATTTAATGACAGAAAAAGATACAAATCAACAAACTTATGATGAGAGTCAAATACAGGTATTAGAGGGGCTTGAGGCTGTAAGGAAACGTCCGGGTATGTATATTGGCTCAACAGACGCCAAAGGGCTTCACCATTTAGTTTGGGAGATTGTTGATAATAGTATTGACGAAGCTCTTGCCGGCTACTGCGACACTATTGTGCTGACTATTGAAAAGGACGGCGGCATCACTGTCTCTGACAACGGACGCGGCATTCCGGTCGGCATTCATGAAAAGATGGGCCGGCCTGCGGTTGAGGTTATCTTAACTGTACTTCATGCAGGCGGTAAATTCGGCGGCGGCGGCTATAAAGTCTCGGGGGGACTTCACGGCGTAGGTGCTTCAGTTGTTAATGCTTTATCAAGCGAATTATGGGTAAAGGTCTCCCGCGATGGCCATGTCTATTATCAAAAATATCATCGCGGCGTTCCTGAAGCGGATTTAAAGATTATTGGAGATACAGACAAAACGGGTACGACAACTCATTTTATTCCTGACCCTGAAATTTTCACTGAAACAACAACATTTGATTTCGATATACTTGCCAATCATGTCCGGGAACTCGCCTTTTTAAACCGCGGTATTAAAATAATCGTTGAAGATAAAAGAGAAGAAGAGGGCAAAAAGGTTGAATATCATTACGAAGGCGGCATAAAGTCATATGTCGAATATTTGAACCGGAGCAAAAGCGTACTGCAAGAAGAGCCTATCTATGTTGAGGGAGAAAAAGACGGCATCAGCGTAGAAATTGCTCTTCAATATAACGATGGTTTTACAAGCCAGCTGTACAGCTTCGCAAACAATATTCATACCCATGACGGAGGAACGCATGAAATTGGCTTTAGGACAGCCTTAACAAGAGTGATCAATGATTATGCGAAGAAAAATCAATTATTTAAAGAAAGCGACCCGAATTTAACGGGTGAGGACGTCCGCGAAGGGCTAACAGCGATCATTTCCGTCAAGCACCCTGATCCTCAGTTTGAAGGACAGACAAAAACAAAGCTTGGCAATTCTGAGGTAAGAACGATTACTGAGTCAATATTTGCTGAGCAGTTTTCCAGGTTTCTCTATGAGAACCCTGATACGGCAAAGAAGATAGTTGAAAAAGGCATGATGGCTTCAAGAGCCCGTGCCGCTGCTAAAAGAGCTCGCGAACTTACAAGGCGAAAAAGCGCTTTGGAAGTCTCTTCATTGCCCGGCAAATTAGCTGATTGTTCTTCAAAAGACGCTTCAATATCTGAATTATATATTGTTGAGGGCGACTCTGCAGGCGGCTCGGCAAAACAAGGAAGAGATCGCCACTTCCAAGCTATTTTGCCTTTGCGCGGTAAAATTATAAATGTTGAAAAGGCAAGATTAGACAAAATACTGGCAAATAACGAGATACGCACGATTATAACGGCTCTTGGCACAGGCGTCGGCGAAGATTTTGATATTACGAAAGCCCGCTACCACAAAATCATTATTATGACAGATGCCGATGTTGACGGCGCGCACATTAGAACACTGCTTTTGACTTTCTTTTACCGTTATATGCGGCCGGTATTGGAGAAAGGTTATGTTTATATTGCGCAGCCTCCATTGTACAAAATTCAGCAGGGCAAGCGTGTTGAATACACTTACAATGATCGGGAGCTGGAGAAATTATTATCAGAGCTGCCGGATAATCCGAAGCCTTCCATTCAGCGCTATAAAGGTTTAGGGGAAATGAACCCTGCACAGCTTTGGGAAACAACGATGGACCCAGAAAATCGGACAGTTTTACAGGTGAGTTTAGAAGATGCAATGGAAGCTGACGAAGTGTTTGAAGTGCTGATGGGCGACCAAGTTGAACCGAGGAGGCAATTCATCCAGGAGAATGCCCATTATGTTAAGAATTTAGATATTTAGTCTGGGATATGTTTGAACGGGGGTTTAGTTAGGAGGACTTTGGGATGACAGAAGAGCATGATCAATTAAGAATAAAACCGGTAAATATAAGCCATGAAATGCGGACATCTTTCATGGATTACGCCATGAGCGTTATCGTCAGCCGCGCCCTGCCGGATGTCCGTGACGGGTTAAAGCCTGTACACCGGCGTATTTTATATGCAATGAACGAATTAGGCATGACGAGTGATAAGGCTTTTAAAAAGTCTGCAAGGATTGTTGGAGAAGTCATAGGTAAGTACCATCCTCATGGCGATTCAGCTGTTTATGAAACGATGGTGCGCATGGCTCAGGATTTTAGTTACCGTTATGAGTTAGTAGACGGCCATGGCAACTTCGGCTCCATTGACGGTGATTCGGCAGCTGCGATGCGTTATACAGAAGCTCGCATGTCGAAAATTTCCATGGAAATGGTACGGGATATTAAGAAAGATACTATTGATTTTCAAGATAACTATGACGGCTCAGAACAAGAGCCAATTGTTTTGCCAGCACGTTTCCCAAACCTTCTTGTTAATGGTGCATCTGGCATTGCTGTTGGAATGGCAACCAACATTCCTCCGCATCAACTTGGTGAAGTCATTGATGGAATTCTGGCATTAAGCAAAAACCCTGATATAAGCATTTCAGAATTAATGGAGTATATTCCGGGGCCTGACTTCCCGACAGCCGGCCTTATTTTGGGCAGGGAAGGAATAAGAAAAGCCTATCATAGAGGACGCGGCTCTATTATACTAAGAGCCAAGGTTGATATTGAGGAGAATAATAACGGCAAACAGACCATTATTGTCAGTGAATTGCCGTATCAGGTAAATAAGGCGAAGCTGATTGAACGCATTGCTGAGCTTGTCCGCGACAAAAAAATCGACGGCATCACTGACCTTCGTGATGAGTCTGACCGAAACGGCATGAGAATCGTCATTGAGGTTCGCCGTGATGCCAATGCTAATGTTTTGCTTAATAATTTATATAAACATACAGCCTTGCAAACCACTTTTGGCATTAACCTGTTAGCGCTTGTCAACGGCAGGCCTAAAGTCTTAAATTTAAAGGAATGCTTAAGCCATTATCTTGACCATCAAAAAGTGGTTATTACAAGAAGAACTCAATACGAATTAAATAAAGCGGAAGCACGCGCTCATATTTTGGAAGGATTAAGAGTAGCGCTCGATCACCTTGATGAAGTGATTAATCTGATCAGAAGTTCACGGACGACTGATATCGCCAGAGAAGGCTTGATGAAAAACTTTGACCTGACTTATGAGCAGGCCCAAGCCATTTTAGATATGCGTCTGCAGCGCTTGACCGGATTAGAACGCGATAAAATTGAAGGCGAATATCAAGATCTCGTTGCTAAAATTGCCGAATTAAAGGCTATCTTGGCTGATGAAGAAAAGGTTCTTGAGATAATCCGCAAAGAATTATTAGAGATCAAAGATAAGTATAACGATGAGCGCCGGACGGAAATTACTGTCGGCTTTGATATGATTGAAGATGAAGACCTCATTCCAAAAGAGAATGTAGTTATCACAATCACTCACCATGGCTATATTAAACGGATGCCGCTGGACACGTATAAAAGCCAAAATCGCGGCGGCCGAGGCATTCAAGGCATGGGAACCAATGAAGATGATTTTGTTGAACATTTATTCCCGACTAACACTCACCACTATATATTATTCTTTACCAATAAGGGTAAAGTATATCGCTTAAAAGGTTATGAAGTGCCTGAACTTGGCCGGACAGCAAAAGGGATTCCTGTCATTAATTTAATTCAAATTGAGAAGGATGAATATATTACTGCGGCTTTCCCTATCGAGGCATTTACCGAAGATAACTTTTTAATCTTTATGACCAAACACGGCATTACTAAGCGCTCAAGGCTTTCGGCATTCTCCAATATTCGCAAGGGCGGTCTATTCGCTATTAATTTGCGTGATGAAGACGAATTGATTGCTGCTCGCCTTACAAACGGCGAAAAAGAAATTATCGTGGGAACGAAAAAAGGCCTTGCCATCCGATTTAAAGAAGATGATGTACGTTCAATGGGGCGTACAGCAACAGGCGTTAAAGGCATTACCTTATCCGAAGATGATGAAGTCGTTGGCATGAGTTCTATTGAAGAAGACGAAGAAATTCTGATTGTGACCGAAAAGGGATACGGCAAGCGGACGCCGGTTAATGAATACCGCATCCAAACAAGAGGCGGAAAAGGTATTAAGACATGCAATATTACCGAAAAGAACGGTCAAATGGTTGCTCTCCGCACAGTCAAAGAAGACGAAGACCTTATGATTATCACAACCAGCGGCATTATTATTCGGACAGCAGTATCGGGTATCTCGCGGTTAGGCCGAAATACAATGGGCGTTAAACTGATTAGAATCAGTGAAGGCGACGAGGTTGCCACTGTCGCCAGGATTCAAAATAATGATGATGATATTGAAATAGACAGTGATGAAAATAATAAGGATCAAGAAAATATAGATGGTTAAGGGAATCAAGCGAGGCTTGATTCCTTTTTTAATATGCCAGGCTTGCACACATTTTAAGTTTTTCTTTGAAAGTATAAAAGCTCTTTAAATTATTTCTTCAAGATATTTGCAAATATAAAAAGGGATTTTATTTGCTGTCACATCCAAAAATGCATGGATAAAAGTTAGATCCGGAGACGCTTTCTGATAGTGAAGATCGTACCACCATTCTGTCTCATAACGGCTGATCATACTCAGGTTATATAAAATGAGGTAGTGAATCAGAATTTCCGGCAAATCGGCTTTTTCTTTCCGATTAGGCATCATGTATTCACCGCTTAGGCTGTATTGGAACGGTCCGGCGGAAATCGGAGTTAAACCTTCTTTAAAATTTAAAATAAAAAAGCCTTTTTCCGAAAGACATTGGAAAGGAATATCATATTGCTTTAATTGCTGGCTAAGTTTTTCCTCCGTCATATGAAGTTTATCAAGGCTGTTGATGGGGAGCATATATTGGTTATTTTCTATTGGTATTAACGGATAACAAATGGTTGTTTTTTTCATGCGCTTAAATAGTCCGTTTAGTTCCGGAATGTTTTTTAATAAATGTCCCATACAATATTTTTTTCCTTCCAAAGGTTTCATGTGAAACATGAGCTTAGCCAAATGTGAAAATAGGCCTGTTTTTTGGATTCTGACAGCATCATCAAAAAAGGCATAACCATATTTTTTAATTTTCCTCGAGGAAACGCCGTGCGCTAAGACGCTTGTTTGCTTGGGATAGTCTACATCCGCCGTTAACAGCCATGCTTTTAACAGCTGCACCATACCGTAAAATAATAATATCGGTCTTAATTCGTAAGGCGCTTGTTCTGCCTGCAAATAAAACATTTTTCCATGCTGAAGATAATAGCAAAAAGGATAGCCGTTTTTGTAGCTGTTCGCAGTCGGTTCAGGCAAATGTTGCTTTTCGTAGCAGGATTTTAGATAGTGTTGGCTATAATGAACGGATAAATAAGGATAAAAGTTGGACCAAATAGAAAAGAGATTACTCATTTTATAGCTCTCCTATTTTTTAGAATAATTGAACATCTGCTACTTATCTTGACAGTAGTATATCCAATTGATAAGCTACTAATAAAAATTTTCGACATGGTCCAATATAATAGCCAGAGGATGAGGTGACATAAATGTGGGAAAACAAATTTAAAAAAGAATCGTTAACTTTTGACGACGTGTTATTAATCCCTGCTGAATCAAATGTACTGCCGAGAGATGTCTCCGTTAAAACAAAGTTAACAGAGACCCTTCAGTTAAATATCCCGATTATCAGCGCTGGCATGGATACGGTGACAGAGGCGGAAATGGCTATCGGTATGGCGCGCCAAGGCGGGCTTGGTGTTATTCATAAGAATATGTCCATCGAAGAGCAAGCTGAACAAGTCGACCGCGTGAAGCGCTCTGAAAGCGGCGTTATAACAAATCCATTCTTTTTAACCCCTCAAAACCAAGTGTATGATGCTGAACACTTAATGGGCAAATATCGTATTTCCGGCGTACCCATCGTAGATGAAGAACAGCATTTAGTCGGTATTATTACTAACCGTGATTTGCGATTTGTTCATGATTATTCAACAAAGATTGAAGAAGTTATGACAAAGGAAAACCTCATTACTGCTCCTGTAGGTACAACCCTGGAAGAAGCTGAAGAAATTCTTGAAAAATATAAAATTGAAAAGTTGCCGCTTGTCGATGACCAAGGCATTCTGAAAGGCCTCATTACCATCAAAGACATCGAAAAAGTGATTGAGTTCCCTAACTCTGCAAAGGATGACCAAGGCCGTCTGCTTGTTGCTGCAGCTGTCGGCGTAACGAAAGATGCTATGACGCGTGTAGAAAAGCTTGTTGAAGCGGGCGTTGATGCTATTGTTATTGATACGGCGCATGGCCATTCCCAAGGCGTTATTGAGAAGTTAAAGGAAATTCGCCATGCTTACCCTGAACTCAATATTATTGCCGGGAACGTAGCAACTGCTGAAGCCACTCGCGCTTTGTTTGAAGCAGGCGCTGATGTCGTTAAAGTTGGTATTGGACCTGGATCGATTTGTACAACACGGGTTGTTGCCGGTGTCGGTGTACCGCAAGTGACAGCCATTTATGATTGTGCAACAGAAGCCAATAAATACGGAAAAGCGATTATTGCTGACGGGGGCATTAAATTCTCTGGTGACGTTGTTAAGGCGCTTGCAGCCGGCGGACATGCGGTTATGTTGGGAAGCTTGCTTGCTGGTGTAGAAGAAAGCCCTGGAGAGAAAGAAATTTATCAAGGACGGCAATTTAAAGTGTACCGCGGCATGGGATCAGTCGGCGCAATGGAAAAAGGAAGCAAAGACCGCTATTTCCAAGAAAATCAGAAGAAATTGGTTCCGGAGGGCATAGAAGGCCGGGTTCCTTATAAAGGGGAGCTCAGTGATACGATTCATCAATTAATCGGCGGCTTGCGTGCAGGCATGGGCTATTGTGGAACTGCAACCATTCAAGAACTTCGCGAGAATGCCCAATTCACACGTATTACCGGCGCAGGATTAGTTGAAAGTCATCCGCACGATATACAGATTACAAAAGAAGCACCTAATTATTCGCTTTAAAAGGTTGGCTTAAAGTCATTGTTCAAAAGAATGTTGAGGATCCTTGGACATTTTGAGCATACTTTTATTACCTTTTAGTGTCTTTTTTGTGGCAGAGGGTCCCCTCTGCTACTTTTTTTGACTTTAGTATGTTAAAATATCGGTTGTGTGAACTTTTTGGAGGTGTGTGGGGTGAATGTCAAAAAACGTTTACATCAAATAGCCATTAGCTGTTTAATTTGCTTATTGGCATTAACGACTGTCAGTCAATGGCCTAAACATGTACAAGCTGAATCAGGCAATGGCAATTCGCTTAATGTTAAGGCAAAATCAGCTATCCTTGTTGATGCAAACACAGGTCAAATATTGTATTCGAAAAATGCTGATGCCATGCTGCCGCCGGCAAGTATGACAAAAATAATGACTGAATACGTTGTGCTGAAAGAAATACATAGCGGAAAGATCAACTGGAATACAAAGGTTAACATCAGCGACAAAGTTTACTCAATCTCTCAGAACAGAGAGTTCTCTAATGTTCCGCTAAGAAAAGACTATCAATATACGATTAAAGACTTATATTATCCAATGGCTATTTATTCCGCTGACGGTGCTGCGGTTGCCTTAGCTGAAGCAGTCGGCGGCGGAGATGAAAAGAAATTTGTAGATTTGATGAACAAAACGGCCAAAGAATTAGGCATGAACCATACTAAATTTGTGAATAGTTCAGGGCTTGATAACGTCGATTTAAAGAAAAATCGCGCCTATGGCGGACCAAACAGCAGCAATCTTATCACAGCGCGCGACCTGGCTAAGTTAACATATCATTTGGTTCAGGAATACCCAGAGATATTGAAGATTGCCAGCATCCCTCAAATGAAATTTACTGCTGGTGTAGATAAACCGATTCAAATGGTAAACTGGGACTGGATGCTGCCGGGTCTCGGGAAAAATATGAAAAAATACGCTTATCCAGGTTTGGACGGTTTAAAGACGGGCCATACAGATTTAGCAGGTTATTGTTTTACCGGAACAGCTGAACGGAATGGCCATCGCCTCATATCTGTTGTCATGGGTACAGGTTCAGAAGATGCACGGTTCACTGAAACTAAAAAACTATTAGATTATGGATTTGATCAATTCAATCTAAAAACGATTTTGAAAAAAGGCCAAGCGGTAAAAGGACATGAAACGCTGCCAGTTTCAAAAGGCAAAGATAAAGAAGTTAAAATTGTTGCGGGAAAACCTTTAGAGTTAGCGGTAAAAAACAGTGAAAATGCAAATTATAAAGTCAGTGTACACCTTGATAAATCTAAATTAAATCAAGACGGCCAGTTAAAAGCGCCTGTTAAAAAAGGCGAGAAGGTCGGTTATTTAATGGTGTCTGATAAAGGTCAGCATGGCAATGACTTTATTTACAATGCCGGGGAGAAAGTGCCGGTTGTAACTGCTGATCAGGTCGATAAGGCAAATTGGTTTGTTCTGTCAATGCGATCTGTCGGCCATTTCATATCTGGCGCATTTGTAAGTGCATTTGACGCCGTAAAAGCCCTTTTTTAAATATATGTCCCCTTTAACATTGATGTTAGAGGGGATTTTTTGCACCCATTTTTAGGGTAGTTTGTGGTAAAATGAATGAAAAAATAAGAATAGGAAGTGAAATATGATCATCAGACAGGCTGAATATAATGATATTAATCAAATTCAGAAAATTGCTGATATAAGCTGGCATGATACGTATGACGGCATCATACCAATAACTGTCCAGGATCGTTTTCTTAAAGAGGCTTATTCCGAGAAGACGATGAAACATCGATTAAAGCATTCTTTAATGCTTGTTGCAGATTGCCAGGGCCAGCTGACAGGTTTTGCAAACTTTTCGTTTGTTAATCGGAAAGGCGAGTCGGAATTGGGAGCTATTTATCTGCTGCCTGAGCACCAACGAAAAAAAGCCGGCAGCCGCTTGCTTGAGAAAGGCATCCGGTCGCTTAAATCTGTAAAACGGATCATTGTTCATGTTGAAAAGGACAATCATAAAGGGCTGGCCTTTTATCAATCAAAAGGTTTTAAAGAAACGGATGTTTTTGAAGAGCAATTTTATGATTATAAACTTAAAACGGTAAAAATGGCATTAGACATTTAGAATGTCAGTAAAAGGGTTATAGAAACTATTTTTAGTGGTAGTCTTAAGGCGCATTTTCATGTAATATAGTAATATACAGCCAATTCATAATGGTATTTGTATTTGAATAATGGGGAGGAAATAGATATGGCACAAACTGGTACAGATCGAGTAAAACGCGGCATGGCTGAAATGCAAAAGGGCGGCGTCATTATGGACGTTGTTAATGCAGAACAAGCAAAAATAGCTGAAGAAGCAGGCGCTGTGGCCGTTATGGCGTTAGAACGCGTTCCGGCGGATATTCGTGCGGCAGGCGGCGTTGCCCGCATGGCAGATCCGACAATTGTTGAAGAGGTCATGAATGCGGTTTCAATACCAGTCATGGCAAAGGCAAGAATAGGCCATATTACCGAAGCGCGCGTTCTTGAAGCTATGGGCGTAGATTATATTGATGAAAGTGAAGTATTGACACCAGCTGACGATCAGTTTCATATAAATAAAAGCGATTATACAGTTCCTTTTGTTTGCGGATGCCGCAATCTTGGGGAAGCAGCGCGCCGTATCGGCGAAGGCGCTTCTATGCTAAGAACGAAAGGCGAGCCTGGAACAGGAAATATCGTTGAAGCGGTTCGTCATTTAAGATTAGTCAATGCACAAGTGCGCAAGGTTGTCGGCATGTCTGAAGATGAGTTAATGACCGAAGCAAAAGAACTTGGCGCTCCATACGAAATTTTATTGCAAATCAAGAAAGAAGGCCGTCTTCCAGTCGTTAATTTTGCAGCAGGCGGTGTCGCAACGCCAGCCGATGCAGCCCTTATGATGCAGCTAGGCGCTGACGGCGTGTTTGTGGGCTCTGGTATTTTCAAATCAGAAAACCCTGCTAAATTTGCAAGATCCATTGTCGAAGCAACAACACATTATGAAGACTACAAATTAATTGCTGAGTTGTCTAAAGGTTTGGGCACGGCGATGAAAGGCATCGAAATGTCTACATTAGAACCTTCACAACTCATGCAAGAACGCAGTTTCTAAGGAAGGGTTATGATGACAGTAAAAATTGGCGTCTTAGGCCTTCAAGGGGCGTTTCGAGAACATGCAAAGGCCCTTGAAGCAACAGATACAGAAATTTCAATCGTTAAAAGGGTTCATGAACTGGACGGTCTAGACGGTCTTGTGATTCCCGGCGGCGAGAGCACAACAATGAGGCGGTTAATGGATAAGTACGAGCTTTTTGAAGCTATAAAAGACTTTGCAAAGGACAAGCCTGTTTTTGGAACTTGTGCCGGTTTGATTTTAATGGCTAAAAAAATTGATGGACAAAAAGGGCCTCATCTTGGTTTAATGGACATCAATGTTAAGCGCAACGCCTTCGGCAGACAGGTGGACAGCTTTGAAGCCGAACTTCATATTAAAGGGGTTGCCGATAACTTTGCCGGCGTTTTTATCCGTGCGCCTTATATTACAGAAGTAGGCGAAGAAGTAGAAGTACTTGCAACATACGATAATAAAATTGTTGCGGCACAACAAGGCCATTTCTTAACAGCTGCATTTCATCCTGAATTGACCGATGACAACCGTTTCCACCAGCACTTTGTAGAGATGGTCAAGGGAAGGGTATTCGTATAACTTGTATAGAAGGATGACTAGAACTTTTAGAATCATCTTTAAGTATAACTTGAAAAATTCTCGCCTATAATGTAAATTAAATAAATAAAAACATCATCTTTTGCAACAGCGATGATGGGAAATAGTAGCGAATGCCGCTTTGCATAGAGAATCGGTGGTTGGTGCAAACCGATCAAAGCGCGTTGTGAATCCGTCCCTGAGTTGAAATGCTGATGTGGCTGTTCCATTTAGGCATTTCCGGTTAGCAGGCCGTTACCTGTTTAAGCGGTTAATGAAGCCATGCCTTCATTAACAACTAGGGTGGCAACGCGGGAAACTCTCGTCCCTTTTTATTAAGGGTACGGGAGTTTTTTTATTTTTTGAAGGAGGTTTTAGATGATATGCTTGATTTAAAATTTGTACGAGAAAATTACGATGAGATTAAGGAAAAGCTGAATAAACGCGGCGAAGACTTAACGGACTTTGATAAGTTTAAGGAATATGATGAAAAACGTCGGAAGCTGATTCGCGAAACAGAAGCATTAAAAGCCAAGCGCAATGAAGTATCTCAAGAAATAGCCAAGAAAAAACGTGAAAAACAGGATGCTGACAATATTATCAAGGAGATGCGCGAAGTCAGCGATAAAATCAAATCCCTTGATGAGGAGCTTCGCACTGTTGAAGCAGACCTGGAAAAACTAATGCTGTCTATTCCTAACCTCCCTCATGAGTCTGTACCGGTGGGTGAAGATGAAGAGGACAATATAGAAATTAGAAAATGGGGCAGCGTGCCAGAGTTCGACTTTGAAGCTAAACCGCACTGGGATTTGGCCCATGAACTTGACATACTTGATTTTGAAAGAGCAGCAAAAGTTACCGGCAGCCGTTTTGTATTCTATAAAGGACTTGGTGCAAGGTTAGAAAGAGCGCTTATCAATTTTATGATGGACCTTCATCAGGAAGAGCATGGCTATACTGAAATGCTGCCTCCTTATCTTGTGAACCGCACAAGCATGACGGGTACTGGACAGTTGCCTAAATTTGAAGAAGATGCATTTAAAATTCGCGAAGAAGACTATTTTCTTGTTCCAACAGCGGAGGTTCCTGTAACCAATTTTCACCGTGATGAAATATTAGATGGCAATGAGCTGCCTTACGCGTATGTTGCCTACAGCTCTTGCTTCCGTTCTGAGGCAGGTTCGGCCGGAAGGGATACAAGGGGGCTTATTCGCCAGCATCAGTTTAATAAAGTTGAATTGGTCCGTTTTGTAAAACCCGAGGATTCTTATGATGAGTTAGAAAAATTAACAGGGCACGCAGAAAAAGTTCTTCAGCTTCTCGGACTGCCATATCGTGTTATGAGTATGTGCACCGGTGATCTCGGTTTCACTGCTGCAAAAAAATACGATTTAGAAGTGTGGCTTCCAAGCTATAATACGTACCGGGAAATTTCCTCCTGCAGTAATTTTGAAGCTTATCAAGCGCGCCGTGCGAATATTCGCTTCCGCCGTGATCCAAAATCAAAGCCGGAATTTGTTCATACTTTGAATGGATCTGGTTTGGCAATCGGACGGACAGTGGCAGCTATCTTAGAGAATTATCAGCAGGCTAACGGCAGCGTTATTATTCCAGAGGTATTAAGACCTTACATGAGAAACGCTGAAAAAATTGAAGCGAAATAAAGGGCAAAAAAGCGCAGGCAAAGGCTTGCGCTTTATCTATAGGTAAAACTGTACAAGGGCTTGTATTAAGTGAAAAGATATATTATAATTCTATGTGTCATAAAGGAGGAGTACCCAAGTCTGGCTGAAGGGATCGGTCTTGAAAACCGACAGGGGCTTAACGGCCCGCGGGGGTTCGAATCCCTCCTCCTCCGCCATATGTAATGCCTAATGCAAATATAATGAAATCAATTAAGGTCATTCAGCTTTGGTTGAATGGCCTTTTTTTAATTTTTTACAGCAAATCATGCATAATTTTCGGGCGGCAAAGCTATATTATAAAAAAACCTGTTAAAGTAATGGCAGGGTTAAAAAGTATAAACTTTTTTAAGTGTTTGACAGTTGTTACGAAATGTGGTAAATTAGAATAAACCATTTTACTATTTATATATAAGGTTTGGATGTAAGAATGAAGTACCTTCGTTGAAGTGTAGCAATTTTTACTTCCTACACAAGAGCGGAGGTACTTTTTTAATCTATACTTATGTAAGTGGTTAAATGGTTTTTATTTCAAAAGCGCCAAGTGCGCAAGGTTTTAGGGAGGCATTACAGATGCAAAACGGTAAAGTAAAATGGTTTAATGCAGAAAAAGGATACGGCTTCATCGAAGTTGAAGGCGGAAACGACGTATTCGTTCACTATTCTGCAATCGAAGGTGAAGGCTTCAAAACGTTAGAAGAAGGCCAAGAAGTGAGCTTTGATATCGTTGAAGGCAACCGCGGCCCACAAGCAGCTAACGTTGTAAAAGCTTAATTATTTTACCTAAATCCAATGTGCTGGCAGTCCTGGTAAGGGCTGCTTTTTATATTGTCCATACCATGCGCTTTCTTTCTAAGGACTTTTCAAATGCAAAGAAATTTAGTATAATATGTTATGTCATTTTAAAAAGAGGGCCCCGTAGCTCAGGGGATAGAGCGTTGGTTTCCTAAACCATGCGTCGGGAGTTCGAATCTCTCCGGGGCCGCCATACATAGATAATGTACGATTTCATTTTTATCCCAAAAGATATATGTAAAGAAGCCCGATCCAAAAGCAGGATCGGGCTTTTCGAACTGCACTTCAACTGTTTTTTATAGTTTTTCACAATTATAATTAAAAAATATTGATAATAATGAAGGTTTTTTATACATAGAAAAAGAAGTATGTTATGTATTAAATTTTTGAGGAGGGCATGGACGATATGGAACAAAACACACTGAATATCAGCGAAAGGTTAGCAAGCTTTTTAAAAGGAACAAAGAAGCTGTATATTAACGGTGAATGGGTGGAAGCACAATCAGGAAAAACATTTGAAACACTAAATCCCGCAACTGGTGAAGTGCTGGCTGTTGTCAGCGAAGCGGATGCTGAGGATATTAACCTTGCTGTCGAAGCGGCAAGAAAGGCTTTCGATGAAGGCAAATGGTCAAAGATGAGCGCTGCTTCCAGAAGCCGATTAATTTACAAGTTAGCTGATCTAATGGAAGAGCACAAAGAAGAACTTGCCCAACTTGATACTCTTGATAACGGTAAACCAATCAGAGAAACGACGCACGGAGACGTTCCTCTTGCTATAGAACATTTTCGTTATTATGCCGGATGGTCCACTAAGATTGTCGGTCAAACGATTCCTGTTTCAGGTAAGTTTTTCAACTATACGCGGCATGAACCAGTTGGTGTCGTGGGCCAAATTATTCCATGGAATTTCCCTCTGCTTATGGCCGCTTGGAAACTTGGAGCAGCGCTTGCTACAGGCTGTACGGTTGTATTAAAGCCAGCGGAACAAACACCGCTTTCAGCCTTATACTTAGCTCAATTAGCGGAAGAAGCCGGATTCCCTAAGGGCGTCATTAATGTCGTGCCTGGATATGGTGAAACGGCTGGTGCGGCATTAGTTAAACATCCTAAAGTTAATAAGGTAGCCTTTACGGGTTCGACTGCCGTAGGCAAAGGCATTATGGCGGAAGCATCAAATACACTGAAGCGCGTGACACTTGAACTCGGCGGAAAGTCTCCGAACATTATTTTGCCTGATGCAGATATGTCAAGGGCTATTCCAGGCGCTTTCTCAGGAATTATGTTTAACCAGGGTCAAGTCTGCTGCGCAGGTTCGCGGTTATTTGTTCAGAAGAAGGCCTTCGATAATGTTGTTGCAGATCTTGTGACTCACTCGAAAACCGTTAAGCAAGGAGAAGGTCTTAATCCAGAGACAGAAATGGGGCCGCTTGTTTCAAAAGAACAGCAAAACCGTGTCGTTGACTATATTAATAAAGGGAAGAACGAAGGGGCAGAACTGCTGACAGGCGGTACATATTCTGATAAGGGTTATTTTGTTGAACCAACCGTTTTTGCAGATGTCAATGACGAAATGACGATTGCCAAGGAAGAAATATTCGGTCCGGTTGTTACAGCGATGCCTTTCGAAGATCTTGATGAGGTCATTGAACGGGCAAATAATAGTAATTACGGTTTGGCAGCAGGACTCTGGACTGAAAATGTTAAAACAGCTCATTACGTAGCTAATAAATTAAAAGCTGGGACCGTTTGGGTTAACTGTTACAATGCATTTGATGCAGCTTCTCCATTCGGCGGATATAAAGAATCCGGACTTGGCAGAGAAATGGGATCTTATGCATTAAATAACTATATGGAAGTTAAAAGCGTTTGGATTAACTTAGGATAATAAAGAAAGGGTGCCGATAAAAAAATTGGCACCCTTTTAATCATTTAACTAAAGTCCTTTTCTTTTATTAACTTTTTGAATTTAGGGTGATTGGCAATGACGTCGTGAAATTTAGGGCCATAAAAATCAATCCATTGTCTAATAATTTTTTCTGTTACAGCTTTATCTACATAGGAATGCCCGGCTTTAGCCCTTGTTACTTCAAAGTCTTCCCATAGTATTTCCACGAATGTCCAGGCTTCATCATAAGTTAATTTGTCATTTTTTTCTAATAATCTTTCCGCTAATTTAGAAAAAAGTTCATTCATACCTATCCATCCTTTTTCTCTTATGTGATGATCTTATCATGTTTTTATCAGATGTAAAATATTAACGTCATACTCAATCGTTAGAGTAACACATACTAAAAGTACCCTAATGAAAGGTGGTATGAAGCATGGTCGATCGCGATGAAAAACAATATAGTGTTCAAAATGAAAATTCCATTTTGCCAAGGGCAAAAGCAGAATTTTCATCTAAACGTGCTGATGGGAAAACTAGAGATCATCCTTATGAACGAATGTTTTTATCGAATCAATTGAGAAACGGCCATGACGACTAACTTATAATTAGGGGTGAATATCTTGGGTAAAAAAAGCGATTTGGGCTTAATTTTCCAAAAGTATGAAAATCCGTTTCAATCACCAAGAGCAAATCCAAAGCATGCTTATCACCAAGTAAACGGTGAAACACAGAAAGTTTTGACCGCGCATATCGTTGATACGTTTTTGACAAGAAAAAAATCCCTTTATTAAGGGCACATGGCTTTCCCAAGATAGCGAAAAGGCGGCGTCTGATAGCCGCCTTTTTTATGTTTCACGTGTAACAATACTTACATAGAGATTTAACGGTTAACATATTGATTCCATTAATACAACTGTCCTAAAGATGTGTGCGGCGGCGAATGTTTGACCTAAAAAACGAAAAGCTGATATTTCCCGGGTAAAGAAGAAGGCAGACAATGGTTTAATCAATTTCTAATGAGAGGGAAATTTTTTTGAGATCCCGTTGCTTTAAAAACCTTTTCTAAGTCAATGCTTCTGCTATAAATATTGAGGATTGTTGACGCATTAAATGGCATGGCCAATATCCTGCTGAAGCTGATGATACTATTAGGCTGCCGCTGTCTAAACAAACGATGTCTTTTTTTGAAATCATAAATGAAAAATTTTATAATGAATGAAACCTAAGCTTTGTTGATACGTATATATTGACAAGTTATTTATTTCAGAAGAAGGGGTGATTGTCTAATGCTATCTTCAACGAGTCATGTTGAACATCGGCCGTACGCAAAGTTATTTGCCGCGTTTTTTGCAGGTTTGTTAGTTGCAGCAGCCGGTTTGTACGCTGGGCAGTATGTTCCTCCGGCTTTGAGGCTGCCATTAATCATTTGCGAAATTCTCTTGATTATTGCAATGGTTATTGTAAGAAGGCGAAAAGCAGTCGGCTACGGGATGATGTTTGCCTTTATGCTTGTTTCGGGGCTTACGCTTTATCCTGTTATTGCTCATTATGTCAGTGTATTAGGTGCGGATGCTGTTCTCCGTGCTGTTGGCATCTCCGCCTTTGCCTTTGGCGGGACAGCTATTTTCGCCATGGTATCCAAACGTGATTTTACATTTTTGGGCAATTTCTTATTTGTATCGATTCTTGTTTTAATCGGTATGGGACTTTTAAGTATTTTCATCCCGTTCTCAAGTTCAACAGCCATGGTTGTTTCACTCTTTGGCATTTTGGTTTTTGTCGGCTATACCCTTTATGATTTCAGCCGATTGACGCTTTATGGATTTACTGAGAAGGATATCCCGATGATCGTTGTTTCTGTTTATCTTGACTTTGTAAATCTTTTTATTTATATCCTTCAATTTATGGGGATTTTATCAAAAGATTAACGATGAGCTGTCTTAGGACAGCTCATTTTTTTTATTCGCATATCAGCAAGAGGATAATTTAAAGAAGAACTGAAGGCGGCCTCGCAACAAAATTCTAATCATTGGATTGTGAAATGAAGAGAATCCTATATACTATAAAAGGATGAACTATATAAAACGAAGAAGGAGGATTATTTTGACACAGCGAATCATACAAGTTGATGAAAAGCCGCCGCTTTTAAAAAGTATTCCGCTGAGTTTACAGCATCTTTTTGCCATGTTTGGGTCGACGGTTCTCGTACCGCTGATGTTTCACATTGATCCGTCTACCATTCTTTTGATGAATGGCCTTGGCACGATCATTTATCTTGTTATTTGCCGGGGGCAAATTCCCGCTTATTTAGGGTCCAGTTTTGCTTTTATATCGCCTGTTTTAGTTGTGTTGGCACACCACAGTTATGGAAATGTATTAGGCGGATTTATTGTTTCAGGCATTATATTCGTTATTGTTTCTTTGATTATTCGTGCTGTTGGAACAGGCTGGTTAGATGTTATTTTTCCTCCTGCTGCCATCGGGGCGATTGTCTCTGTTATCGGTTTAGAAATGGCGCCAAATGCGGCACAAATGGCCGGCCTTATTAAGCCGGATGGTGCAGGCGCTGGATGGACGCAGGATCCTAAAGTATTAACAGTATCTATCTTCACTTTGCTTATTACAATGATAGGGTGGATTGTTTTTCGCGGATTTTTCAAAATTATTCCTATTTTAATAGGGATTATTTCTGGATATATCATTGCTGCTTTCATGGGGATGGTTGATTTCTCAACTGTGGAAAAAGCGCCTTGGTTTGCTCTTCCGCATTTTTATGCACCAACATTTGACTTGTCCAGCATACTGATTATTGCACCCGCAGCTTTGGTTGTTATACCGGAACATATCGGGCATTTAATCGTGACAGGAAATATTGTTGAAAGGGATTTAGTGAAAGAACCAGGTCTTGACCGTTCATTGTTTGGAAACGGTGTTTCAACGATTATTTCCGGCTTTTTTGGGTCTACGCCAAATACAACATATGGAGAGAATATTGGCGTTCTGGCCATTACAAGAGTCTATTCTACTTGGATCATAGGCGGCGCAGCTGTCATGGCGATGATTTTATCTGTTATTGGCAAGCTTTCCGCATTGATCTCTTCTATTCCGCAACCTGTTATGGGCGGGATATCAATCATGTTATTTGGAGTTATAGCGGTTTCCGGTCTCCGAATCCTTGTGGAGTCAAAAGTAGATTATGCCAAACCGCAGAATATCATTTTGACAGCTGTTATTCTCGTTATTGGCATCAGCGGAGCCGCTGTAAACTTTGGGCCTGTAACGTTAAAAGGCATGGGGCTTGCTGCAGTCATTGGCATTGTGATTAGCTTATTTTTTAAATGCATTAGCGTACTTGGGATATCAAATGAAAAAGAAGAAATATAAAAAAGCCGGGGTGCAGTACTAAAATGTCCTTTACAAAGGGTACACTTTAGTACCGCCTTGGCTTTTTTTATCTATAATTTGTTATTGATTTAACGGGAAAATACCTGTATACTTTAATTCACTAATACAATAATAAATTAACATAATGAAAGATTATATAGATTAATAGCCGATTGGGACATCTTTGGAAGAGGAGACAATAATGATGGCTAATCACAAATTAAATGTATGGGTTTTGACAGCTTTAGTTGTTGGAAATATGGTTGGATCTGGTATATTTATGCTGCCAAGGTCTTTGGCTGAAGCGGCTAGCCCCGGCGGAGTTTTGTTTGCTTGGTTGCTCACAGGCCTTGGGGTGCTGTTTATCGCTTTCGTATACGGGATTTTATCTGTTAGAAAGCCTGATGTTATCGGAGGTCCGCAAATTTATGCCAAAAAGCTTTTCCCCGAAGGCAGTCAGGCATCTAGATTATGCGGTTATCTAGTATCATGGGGTTATTGGGTCGCCAATGTAGCGGGGATTATCGCTGTTATTACCACCTTTACCGGTTATTTGTCTACATTTTTTCCAATTATGAATAGTGCTTATCCGCTATTTCAAATCGGCGGGATGACAGTCACGGCCGGACACTTTTTAAATTTTCTTGTCTGTTCTATTATGCTTTGGGGCATTTACTTTCTTGTTCTCAAAGGTGTTGAAGAGGCTGGAAAAGTAAACTTTGCAGCAACTGCCGCTAAAGTGCTTGGCTTTATCCTATTTATTATTGTGACATTGTTTGCTTTTCAATCCAGCAACATGATTCCTTTTATTGCTGATAAAGCGGGCCGTAACGGCGAATCTGTCGGCTTGTTCGCACAAGTCCACCAAGCAGCCCTTACAACATTATGGGCTTTTATAGGTGTTGAGTCTGCGGTTGTTTTCTCATCGCGTGCTAAAAGCAGTCAAGATATTAAGAAGGCTACCGTTTTCGGTTTGTTAATTGCACTGGCGATTTATATCGGCATTACAATGCTTGTGATGGGAACGTTAAGCCAAGATCAGCTTATTCATTCATCAAAGCCTCTTGTTGATGCACTTTCGGCTGTTATTGGAGATGCCGGGGGATACGTTCTTGCGGCTCTTGCATTAATCAGTTTGCTGGGGTCAACGATAGGCTGGGTATTGCTTACGGCTGAGGTTCCTTATCAATCGGCAAAGCAAGGTTTGTTTTTAAAAAGCTTTATGAAGGAAAATGAATCAAAAACGCCCGTAACATCGCTCATAATTACTGTGATGATGTGCCAGTTGTTTATATTTTCAACTATCTCCCAATCAATATCCGGGGCCTTTGACTTTGTTGTTTATGTAGCGACATTAGCCTATCTCATACCTTATATTATTGCATCGTTATATTTATTAAAGATAGTGATTAAAGGGGAAAATTATCAA
This sequence comes from Scopulibacillus daqui, assembly GCF_016908855.1. Taxonomy (GTDB): domain Bacteria; phylum Bacillota; class Bacilli; order Bacillales; family Sporolactobacillaceae; genus Scopulibacillus_A; species Scopulibacillus_A daqui. Next base: position 100,107 of record NZ_JAFBER010000009.1, read on the forward strand.
TTAAGCAGAAAAAAACGCTGGATAGACGGTATCATCGGCTTCATTGCGGCTGCCTATTCCTTATGGATCATTAAGGCGGGCACTGCTGATTTAAAAACGTTTCTATTTGGCATGGGGCTTATCGTTTTGGGGATTGTGTTCTATCCGTTAGTTTTAAAAAATCATTCTGCAAAATCCAAAGTTCACAGGGCGTAGCCTTGTGAACTTTGTGCTTTAGATAAGTTACAATAGGTGTACATAACAGTATAAACGGGGTGGGAAGGTATGCGTTGTCCTGTTGTCCTAGTCACAGGGGCGTCGAGCGGTTTTGGTCTGCTTACATCAATAGCCTTAGCCAAACAGGGTTTTTATGTGCTGGCTGGCATTCGCGATTTAAGTAAAAAAGGAGAACTGCAAGAAAAGGCAGCTGCTGAAGGTGTTGAAAATAACATAGAATATTTATTATTAGATGTAACAAAGGAATCGGATATTGCCCAAGCGGCAGAAATAGTAGAAAATCAGTTTGGATATCTGGATGTGCTGATCAATAATGCGGGCATAGCTGTTCCTGATTTCGCCGAATGTCTGTCTGTTGGTGACTATCGAAAACAATTCGAGACGAATGTCTTTGGTGTGATTCAAATGACGCAAGCTTTCCTCCCGTTAATCCGCCGATCAAAACAAGGACGGATTATTAATGTCAGCAGTATCAGCGGTTTGGCAGGCTTTCCGGGTCTATCAGCATATACGGCATCCAAGCACGCTGTTGAAGGCTTTAGTGAAAGCTTATTTTTTGAGGTTAAACCTTTTGGGATAGATGTCATTCTCATTGAACCCGGCTCCTTTGCAACGAAAATTTGGGAGAAGAGTCTATCATTTTTAAAAAATAATCATCCGCAATCCGGTTATTATCAAGCCCTAAAGGAGCGTTTGCTGAGCCGTTTTATGAATAATGCTCCGGGAATGGCTGATCCCGGGATAGTTGTTAAAGTGCTGACCCATGCTGTCACTGTAAGAAAACCAAAATTTCGTTATATCATTGGGAAAAATAGCCGTCTGATGCTTATTATTAAAAGATTGTTCCCGTGGAAAATTTGGGCGGCTCTTGTTTTTAAAGAGATCGAGAAAAACCGTTAATGCTGCTTGACATCTGCATTGGCTTTTTTTTAAATGAAGTGAGAGACATATGGCTGCTTCAAAAAGACCCTGATTTTTTGAACAACCTTAGAAGATGAGGTCCAAAAAAATGGAAAAACATGAATATTACATGAAAAAGGCGATAGAGGAAGCGAAAAAAGCAGAGGAAATAGGCGAAGTACCTATTGGTGCTGTCATTGTAAAAGATAACGAGGTGATTGCGGCCGCCCATAATTTAAGAGAGACGACTCAAGAGCCGATGGCACATGCCGAATGTTTAGCGATAAGGGAAGCGAGCAGGAAGCTTGGAACTTGGCGGTTAACAGGCTGTCAGTTGTACGTTACGCTTGAGCCTTGTCCGATGTGTGCCGGAGCAATTATCCAATCGCGGCTTGATGCCGTTATCTTTGGAGCGTATGATCCGAAAGCAGGCTGTGCCGGCACACTGATGAATTTAGTTGAAGATCAACGGTTCAACCATAGAGCAGAAGTTATTTCTGGTGTATTAGAAGATTCATGCGCCCATATCTTAACATCGTTTTTTAAGAAGCTCCGGGAGAAGCGCCGCGGCTAAGCCTTCGTTATGTTGATATAAAGACAAAAATGTGGTATATTTAACACTGTCGGAATTCGGAGGCGTACCCAAGTCTGGCTGAAGGGGACTGACTCGAAATCAGTTAGGGCGTTCACGCGCCGCGGGGGTTCAAATCCTCTCGCCTCCGCCATTTTCCATTAATTGCTATTGCTATTCTTTAGAAAAACATATATACTGTTATATACGCTGATCAAACAGCGTAGCTAAATTTGTTATAAACTTTGCCGTGCTAGGCGGGGAGGTAGCGGTGCCCTGCACTCGCAATCCGCTGTAGCGAGGCTGAATCCCTTCCAGAGGCTTTGGCTTTGTAAGGCAGCCTTAAGTAAGTGGTGTTGACATTCGGGTCCTGCGCAACGGAAACTCATGAACCCTGTCAGGTCCGGAAGGAAGCAGCAGTAAGTGAGACCTTTCGTGTGCCGCAGGGTCGCCTGAATCGAGCTAACTGCTTAAGAAGCGCTTATGAAACCATAGTCGACGGAAGGTGCACGGCGTTAAATACATAATGACTCAGAGACTGTTGATCATTCAATCGACAGTCTCTTTTTCTTTTTGGAATTCATTTTATTATAAGGTATAATAAAGAAAACTCGGTTGCCGTTTTTGATAGCCTTAATTATTCTTTTGCTTTCTCCTTGTACAATAACAATTTGAAAGTATAAAGAAAATAGGGTTATCATCTATGGCAACGGTTTACACCCAAATGGAAAGCGAAAAAATATATCTTGGAACAGGAGGGAGCACATGGGTTATCAAGCGTTATATAGAGTATGGCGGCCGCAGACATTTCATGATATGGCTGGGCAAGAACACATCACGAAAACGCTGCAAAATGCCTTAGTCAAAGAAAAGTTTTCCCATGCGTATCTTTTTAGCGGTCCGCGGGGCACTGGAAAGACCAGCGCCGCAAAAATTATTGCTAAAGCCATTAACTGTGAACGCGCTCCTGTTTCCGAACCTTGTAATGAATGTGAAGCCTGCCGGGGAATTACCGATGGCAGTATATCGGATGTTATTGAAATTGATGCGGCTTCTAACAATGGTGTTGATGAAATAAGGGAAATTCGAGACAAAGTAAAATATGCGCCAAGTTCTGTCCGTTATAAAGTCTATATTATTGATGAAGTGCATATGTTATCGACAGGCGCTTTTAATGCATTATTAAAGACGTTAGAAGAACCGCCGAAACATGTGATTTTTATATTAGCGACAACTGAACCGCATAAAATTCCTTTAACTATCGTTTCGCGGTGTCAAAGGTTTGATTTTAAGCGAATTCCTCTTTCATCTATTATCCAAAGGCTTCAATACATTGTTCAAAATCAGCATATTCATGCAGAAGAAGATGCTTTGGCTTTAATTGCTAAAGCATGCGAGGGCGGCATGCGGGATGCTTTGAGCATTCTTGATCAAGTTGCAGCATACAGCGAAGACAAAATTACCGTAGACGATGTATTAGAAGTGACGGGCATGGTGTCCCAAGAATTTGTTTCCGATTGTGTATCTGCAATTGAACAGCAAGATGCAGCAGGCGCTATCCAAAAAATTAATGAATTAATAGATAGAGGAAAAGACCCCGTAAAATTTGTCGAGGATTTGATTTATTATTATCGCGACTTATTGCTTTATCAAACATCTCCCGGACTGGAAGAGCTGTTTATGCGTCCTGATATCAATGAAACATTTAAGCAGCATGCTGATCAAATTAGCGTTGATCGGCTTTACAAAGTCATTCAGCAATTAAATGAGGCGCAAACGGAAATGAAATGGACGAATCATCCGCGCGTGTTTATTGAAATGGCTGTTGTTAAGCTTTGTCATAGTCCCTCGCATGAGCATTTAACGGGCGGCAGCGCTCAGATCCAAGAATTGCAGAATCGATTAGCGGAGTTGGAAAATAAGCTGGAAAATATGCCAAAAGAGCCGTTGGCTGCGAAGGAGACGAAAGAGAACCGCCCCCAAAAGCAGCGTGCTGTCAAACAAAAAGATCTTTCCCTTCCATTAGGCGATATGAAGAAGGTTTTATCAGAAGCAACAAAGGAAGATCTGAAACGGTTGCGTAGCTCATGGCCTGATATAATGGATCGCATTCGAACAAAAAATGTAGCGGCTCATGCTTGGCTTTTGGAAAGCAAACCGGTGGCTAGTTCAAATAACGGTTTCCTCCAGGCTTTCAAATACGATTTTCATTGCCAAATGGTATTGGATAATAAAAGCAATATTCTGCAAATGGTAGAGCAAATCATGCAAGAAGTGATTGGCGAAAAACGCAAGATGTTTCCTATTCCTTTCAGGCAATGGGAAAAGCTTAAGGAAACCTATATACAAGAGAACAAAGCCAATGTTCAGAAAGAATCTGACCCAGCCGAGGATGATGATCCGCTGATCGCTGAAGCAGAAAAGCTTGTCGGGTCAGATTTATTAGAAATTAGAGATTGATTTTTTAAGGAGGAAAAAGGAAATGATGAGAGGAAATATGAATAACATGATGAAGCAAATGCAAAAAATGCAAAAACAAATGGCAAAGGCTCAAGAAGAACTTAAAGAAGAGATTGTCGAAGGAACTGCCGGCGGCGGTGTAGTTGTCGTTAAGGCCAACGGCCATAAAGAAGTTGTGGAAGTAAATATTAAGGAAGAAGCAGTGGATCCTGATGATATTGAAATGCTTCAAGACCTTGTTTTGGCTGCAATTAACGATGCTCTCGCTAAAGTTGATGAATTAACGAACAAACGATTGGGCCAGTTTACAAAAGGTTTGAATATCCCTGGAATGTTTTAGGAGGCCTTGGGCATGCACTACCCAGAACCTATAGCCAAGCTTATAGATAGTTTTATGAAATTGCCAGGAATAGGACCGAAAACTGCGGTTCGACTGGCTTTTTTCGTTATAGATATGAAAGAAGACGACGTCTTGGAGTTTGGAAAGTCGCTTGTAAATGTTAAACGGAAGCTGGTGTATTGCTCTGCTTGCCAAAATATCAGCGACCGGGATCCTTGTTATATATGTGATGATTCTTCCCGTGATCCTTCAACGATTTGTGTTGTTCAAGAACCGAAAGACGTTATAGCTATTGAGAAGATGAAGGATTACAATGGACTATATCACGTCCTTCACGGTTCGATATCCCCGGTTGACGGCATTGGGCCTGAAGATATTAAAGTGACGGAGTTGATTCAACGTTTGGAAGATGAACGAGTAAAAGAAATTATTTTAGCGACCAACCCGACAATAGAAGGTGAAGCCACAGCGATGTATATCTCTCGTCTCGTTAAGCCGATTGGTATTAAAGCAACGCGTATCGCTCACGGACTTCCGGTTGGCGGCGATCTTGAATATGCAGATGAAGTAACCTTGTCTAAAGCTTTAGAGGGACGAAGGGAATTGTAGGTTAGGGGTTGTTATAAAATGTTCAAACGCAAACAGAAACTTAGAAGAGAAATTAATGAACAATTACTTAACACCTTAACGAAGTGTAAGAACGATTGGTTAAGACAAAAAAGAATTGTAGAAGGAAGCATAGAGCCTTCAGAAGAAGTTATTTACCAACTTAAACTTTCAGAAGCAAAATATTTATTTCTTTTGAAAGAAGTGCGCCACCTCAATTTATCCTTTAATAAAAAGCTATAAGTTCATGTTCTAAAAAAGACGAGCCTCCCATATATTTTATAAAAAACCTGGGGGGCTGATCTTGGATCCAGTTATCACTGTCTCAATAGTTGTTGGATTAGTGCTTATTTTACTGCTTGTCGGTGCGCCGCTTAAGCCAGTGAGGTGGTTAGGGAAAGGCGTTATTAAGGTTCTGATTGGAGCGTTAATGCTCTTTTTATTAAATACAATTGGGACATCCTTTAATATACATATACCAATCAATGTCATTACAACTTTTGTGAGCGGTTTTTTAGGCGTTCCTGGTTTAGCCGCGCTCATTATTATTAAATATGCGATTCTTCCGTAAGGCTGCGAAGCGGCCTTTTTTTATTAAAAAAATGTTGACTTAATGAATTTACGATGGTATTATATATCTTGTCGATTCGATATATGTTCACGAAAACGACGAAAAAACAACAAAAAAGTTGTTGACAAGACGTTAACGACTTGATATAATGAAAAAGTCGCTGTCAAACGACAAAGACTTAAAAATAACGATTGTTCTTTGAAAACTAAACAAAAGCCAAGCGTGATTGAAAGGGCAACTTTCAACAACAGCTAAGGATCATAACGA
>NZ_JAFBER010000010.1 GCF_016908855.1 Scopulibacillus daqui
ATACTAACGTATAAAGAAAACTTGCCGATTGGCGAGCCGGGAGGCGAAGACAGAGGCTTAGTTGCCCTTATACTTAGCACCTTTAATTGGCTGCAACGTCGAGAAGGCTTCCGGTCAGCCAATTGATCATACTAACGTATAAAGAAAACTTGCCGATTGGCGAGCCGGGAGGCGAAGACAGAGGCTTAGTTGCCCTTATACTTAGCACCTTTAATTGGCTGCAGCGTCGAGAAGGCTCTAAGCCATCCTTTTTAGACGGCAGCCAAGCAAAGATGGCGTTGTGGATTTAAAACCTAGATTTTATTTTTACATGCTTTACTATATTTTTTGATATTGGAGGGTGATTTTAATGGGCAGCGCGGTGGCCGTTACTGGCTATAAACCAAACGAACTCGGTATATTCACCCAAAAGCATCCTGGGATTGACGTCATTAAATATACTTTGCGGACAAATATGATAAAACTCATCGAAGAAAAGGGGATTGAGTGGTTTATTATCAGCGGCCAGCCAGGTGTTGAACTTTGGGCTGGAGAAACAGCGTTAGAATTAAAAGAAGAATATCCGCAAGTTAAGTTGGCGGTATTAATGCCTTTTTTAGAGCAAGAGGAGCGCTGGCCGGAACATGTCAAAACCATATACTATGATGTATTGGCACAAGCGGATTTTGTTGAAGCCATTACACAGCGCCCGTATGAACACCCCGCACAGCTTCGCCAGAAAAATGATTTTATTATAAGAAAAAGCGATGGCATGTTGATTGTGTATGATGAAGAGACGCCTGGATCGCCGCAATATTATTTAAGCCCTGCCAAGCGGAAGCAAGCGCATGATCATTACCCTATTATTAAGATTAACCGCTATGATTTGGAACTGGCTTCCGAAGAATTGAGGGAGCAGGATCCGGACTACTGGGCACAAATGTAATTGACATTTTACTGCATTTTTGAAAAAATAATAAGCACATACTACCAATGTGTGAAACGTTGAGGTGATGTTCATTGGATAATAATAGAATTAGCCAGCTAACAGCAAAAGAAATTGCAGAAAAAGATTTTAAAAGTGCCATGAGAGGCTATAACATCGTAGAAGTTGATGAATTTCTTGATATCATTATTAAAGATTATGAGGCATTTAACAGAGAGATTATGCGTCTTCGTCAAGAAAACCAACGTCTGAAAAGTGAAATGGGGACTCAAAAAACAGAGCCAAGGCGTCCGCTGGCACCGCAAGGGCAGACGAATTATGACATATTAAAACGTTTGTCAAATCTGGAAAAGCATGTGTTCGGCAGCCGTTTAAGTGAATAATTTGCCATTGGCTTCACGCACTTAGTGCAAAATGGTTTTTTGATTTTCCTCTTGACTTATTTGGGTTTAAGAACTATAATTGTAATTCGTGACGCATTATTGCGTTCGGGTAATCGCTGTATCCGTTTGACGGATATAGAGGAAAGTCCATGCTCGCACGATCTGAGATGATCGTAGTGTTCGTGCCTAGCGAAACCATAAGCTAGGGTAGTTCGGCTCAGGCTGAACTAACGGCAAGGAAACAGCCTAAGTCCCTTTAGGGATATGGCTCAGTACCTTTGAAAGTGCCACAGTGACGAAGTTCTGCTGGAAACAGCAGAAGTGGAACGAGGTAAACCCCGCGAGCGAGAAACTCAAATTTTGGTAGAGGAACTCTCCTGAAGGAATTCAACGGATGGAGGGACAAGCTGATGCTTGTAGATAGATGATTACCGCCGGAGTACAAGGATTTTATCCGATTGCAGTACAATGGTACAGAACATGGCTTATAGAACGTAATAATGCGATTGTAGTGTTAAAGCCCATATCAAGGGCTTTTTTTATTTTTAATGGTTTTTTAGATTTAATGATATTGGGAAATACATAATAACAGCGGAAAAGAACTTATTCTCTATTTTGTCATAGCATTTTAAAATGAATCGTTGAACATATAACAAATGTTGGAGGAAAAAAAGATGGCGTTAACGCTGATTGCGACTACAGCTATGGGACTTGAATCTATTGCTGCGAAGGAATTAAGAGCACTTGGTTATGAAGATATCCAAGTGGAAAATGGAAAAATTATTTTTACAGGCGAGCCGATTGATATATGCCGGGCAAATTTATGGCTGAGGACGGCTGATCGCATTAAATTAAAAATCGGCGAATTTAAAGCTGCTTCATTTGAAGAACTGTTTGAACAGACAAAAGCATTGCCTTGGGCCGATTATTTGCCGGTCAATGCTGAATTTCCGGTGACAGGCAAATCAGTAAAATCCCAGCTCTACAGTGTTCCTGATTGTCAGTCAATTGTAAAAAAAGCAATTGTCGAAAACCTTAAGCAGCACTATCATCAAGAATGGTTTGCTGAAAATGGCCCGCTCTATAAAATTGAAGTGTCTTTGTTAAAAGATCAAGCGACTTTAACGATTGATACAAGCGGCGCGGGTCTGCACAAACGAGGATATCGCTATTATCATGGTCAGGCGCCTTTAAAAGAAACCTTGGCAGCTGCCCTTATTATGTTAACGAACTGGACGCCGGACCGCCCGTTTGTTGATCCCTTTTGCGGTTCAGGGACATTGCCGATAGAAGCGGCGCTTATTGGGCAAAATATCGCACCCGGTTTTAACAGGGATTTTGTTTCTGAAAGCTGGCCGCTTATTCCTCAGGCAGATTGGGAAAAGGCTCGCGAGGAAGTGGAGGATCTTGCGAAATACGATCAGCCGCTCAACATTATAGGGACGGACATTGATCATAAAATGGTGGAATTGTCGGCTGGCAATGCCCTTGAAGCGGGATTGGGCGATTTAATTCAGTTTAAGCAAATGCAAGTCTCTGACTTTACGAGCAAGGAAGAGTACGGATGCATGGTCGGCAACCCTCCTTACGGTGAAAGAATGGGCGAATACAAGCAAGCTGAAGCAATTGCCCGGCAGCTCGGTCAGCTTTACCGTGAATACCCGACTTGGTCGTTTTATTTCATTACATCTTTTGAGGAATTTGAGAAGGCATTTGGCAAAGCGGCGTCAAAAAAACGCAAGCTGTATAACGGACGCATACGTACGGATTACTACCAATATTTCGGGAAGCGCCCGCCTCAGACACCGAAAGAATGATCCCTGCAGGATATTGCTTTGAATGTATCGAAATGATAAGCAAATCCATATAGAAAGCAGGGATGTATGATGCCGTCAATCAAAGACATTGAAAAAGGGTATTTTGAGTATGTCAAAAAGATCATGGACTTCGAAGAAGCGATTTCGTTAATGGCCTGGGACCTTCGGACAGGTGCGCCAAAAAAAGGGGCGGAACAGCGTTCGGAGGTTATCGGCACACTGTCAAGTGAAGTGTTTCAGATGTCCACTTCTGAGGAAATGAGATACTATATTGACGCGTTAACTGATCCTAGTGTACAAGATGAATTAAGCGAAAAAACAAGAAGATCTGTTGCGTATTCTAAAAAAGAATATGATAAAAATGTGAAGATTCCTGAACAGGAATATAAAGATTATGTGATTCTTCAGGCCAAAGCGGAAAGCATCTGGGAAGAGGCCAAGGAACAGGCTGATTTCGGTATGCTTCAGCCTTATTTAGAGAAAATCGTTGCTTATAAAAGACGCTTTGTAGAGTATTGGGGCCATGCCGGCAATCCATATGACCGGCTCCTTGATTTATATGAGCCGGGTGTTACTGTTCAAATGATTGACAAAGTGTTTGGAGAACTCCGTGAACAAATCGTTCCGTTAGTGCAAGAGATTTCAGATGCGAGAGAGCGTCCGCAAACCTCATTTTTATATAAACCATTTGCTAAGGAGAAGCAGCGAGCGTTCAGCCTGCATATTTTGAAAGAGATAGGATATGATTTTGATGGCGGACGCCTGGATGAAACAGGCCACCCGTTTGCCATTTCTTTAAATCCGGGTGATGTCCGTGTAACGACGCGCTACGATGAGAAAGATTTTCGAACGGCTGTTTTTGGAACCATTCATGAAGGCGGTCATGCGCTGTATGAACAAAATATATCCAATGAATTGACGGGAACGCCGTTGGCGAACGGCACATCGATGGGGATCCATGAATCGCAGTCGCTGTTTTTTGAGAATTTTGTCGGACGGCATTTTGCTTTTTGGGAGAAGTATTATGACAGCTTAAAACAGTTCGCGGACGGACAATTTGACAGCGTCTCTTTAGAAGACTTTTATAAAGCCATTAATGTTTCCTGTCCGTCTCTGATTCGCCTTGAGGCGGATGAATTGACTTATCCGCTTCATATTATTATTCGTTATGAAATTGAAAAAGCCTTATTTAATGATGGTTTGGAAGTCGGTGATTTGCCTGGCATCTGGAATGAGAAATATGAAGAGTATCTGGGCTTAAGGCCTGAAAATGATCGGGAAGGCGTACTGCAAGATATTCACTGGTCAGGCGGAGATTTCGGCTATTTTCCTTCTTACGCGTTAGGATATTTATATGCGGCTCAATTTAAGCACGCCATGCTTAATGACATTCCCCGCTTTGACGATATGTTAAAAGAGGGAAATATTAAGCCGATTCGCGAATGGCTGACGGCAAACATTCATCAGTACGGACGAATGAAGAAACCGGCAGAAATCCTTAAAGATGCGACCGGAGAAGAATTGAACGCTAAGTATCTCATTGATTATTTGAGCAAGAAATACCGCAATGTTTATCAATTGGTCTAGAAATCGATTAAAAGTATATTGAGGTGTTCTAATGACTATTAACAATCCCAAGCCGGACGAGCTTAATCGTATTTTAGAAAAGGCAAAAAGAATTGCTGTTGTCGGTTTGTCTGATAACCCGGAGCGGACATCATATAAAGTTTCAAAGCATATGTTGGAGGCCGGTTATGAGATCATCCCTGTCAATCCGAAAGCTGACAAAATTTTTGGCATTGAAAGCGCCAAGTCTCTAAAAGACATTAAGGATCATGTCGATATCGTTAATGTCTTTAGGAGAAGCGAATATTTATTGGATGCTGCAAAGGAAGCGGCCGAAATAAAACCTGATGTTTTTTGGGCACAGTTAGGCTTAGTGAACGAAGCCGCTTACGATTATTTACAAGAACGCGGCATTACGGTCGTTATGGATCGCTGCATTAAAGTTCAGCATGAACAAATGAAAAACAGTTAATGCTATTTGCCCCATCATGACACCTTGATGGGGCATTTCAAAGCTTTGAATGATTTTGGCACTTGTATGTTTGCAGGGAAATTGTTTTAATACATAAAAGGCAACCTGAAAAATAATAGACATATATTTTAAGAAAGATTTACAACAAGGCAATGATTTGTACAGGTCTAAAGGCTTTCATTGAAAAAATATTGATCTTAGTTTGTATAGAAACATCTGTTCTGGTATGATTTAATGAGATAATGGCTGTTGATTGTCGTTGAAGGGAGTTTTTCTATTTGGCAAAACAAACCGCATATAATGATGAGACTATTCAAGTACTTGAGGGCCTTGAAGCCGTCAGAAAAAGACCGGGGATGTATATTGGCAGTACAGACGCCAAGGGACTTCACCATTTGGTATACGAGATTGTTGATAATTCGGTGGATGAAGCTTTGGCAGGATATGGCGATGAAATCATTGTCACTTTATATAAAGACAACAGTGTCAGCGTTGCCGACCATGGCCGCGGAATGCCAACCGGCATGCACCGGACGGGAAAACCTACTCCCGAAGTTATTTTTACTGTCCTGCATGCAGGCGGAAAGTTTGGCCAGGGCGGCGGCTATAAAACGAGCGGTGGTCTTCACGGCGTCGGGGCTTCGGTTGTTAATGCTCTTTCTGAATGGCTTGAAGTCACAATCAGAAGGGACGGTCATGTTTTCAAGCAGCGGTTTGAAAACGGCGGTCATCCTGTGACGACGCTGGAAAAGACCGGCAAGGCGAAGGGGACAGGTACGACTATTCATTTTAAGCCTGACGCAAACATCTTTAGCACGACAACATTTAATTTTGATATATTAAGCGAACGTTTGCGTGAAGCGGCTTTTTTATTAAAAGGTTTAAAGATTGTTCTCATTGATAAACGTTCCGGACAAGAAGAGACATACCAATATGATTCTGGCATCAAAGCCTTTATAGAATATTTGAACGAAGAAAAAGATACGCTTCATTCAGTTGTATCCTTTGAGGGCGCAGCTAACGGCATTGAAGTTGACGTAGCTTTTCAATTTAATGACGGCTATTCCGAGAACATCCTTTCTTTTGTTAATAACGTGAGAACCAAGGATGGCGGCACGCATGAATCAGGCTTTAAATCCGCTGTCACTCGGGCTTTTAATGATTACGCACGGAAGACTTCTTTATTAAAGGAAAAAAGCAAAAACTTAGACGGCAGCGACATCCGCGAAGGTTTTACAGGCATCGTTTCGGTTAGAGTCCCTGAGCAAATGCTGCAATTTGAAGGGCAGACAAAAGGGAAGCTGGGAACCACGGAAGCGCGCTCGGCGGTTGATGCTGTTGTTTCTGAACAGCTTACTTATTTCTTAGAAGAAAATCCAAAAATCAGTGAAATGCTGATAAAGAAAGCCATTAAAGCGGCACAAGCTCGTGAAGCAGCTCGCAAAGCCCGCGAAGAAGCACGAAACGGAAAGAAAGGAAAGCGCAGGGAAACTGTTTTAAGCGGCAAATTAACGCCGGCGGCTTCCAAAAACCCGGCAAAAAATGAACTGTACCTCGTCGAAGGGGATTCCGCCGGCGGTTCAGCCAAGCAAGGCCGTGATCGAAAATTTCAAGCGGTACTGCCTCTCAGGGGAAAAGTGATTAATACGGAAAAAGCTAAGCTCAGCGATATCTTTAAAAATGAAGAAATCAATACGATTATTCATGCGATAGGCGCAGGAGTCGGCGCAGACTTCAATCTGGGCGATGTCAATTACGATAAAATCGTGATCATGACAGATGCCGACAATGATGGCGCGCATATTCAGGTGCTGCTGTTAACCTTCTTCTACCGGTATATGCGTCCGCTTGTTGAGGCCGGTAAAGTATATATTGCTCTTCCGCCGTTATATAAGATAAGCAAAGGTTCGGGCAAAAAAGAAGTCATTGAATACGCTTGGGATGAAAAAGGCTTAAGAGCGGCTGTTCAGAAGGTCGGCAAAGGATACGTTATTCAGCGCTACAAAGGTCTTGGCGAAATGAATGCTGATCAGCTTTGGGAAACGACGATGAATCCTGAAACAAGGACATTAATCAGAGTTAAGATTGATGATTTGACACGGGCTGAGAGAAGAGTGTCAACATTAATGGGAGATAAAGTGGAGCCGCGGAGAAAATGGATTGAATCACATGTGCAATTTGGACTGGACGAAGAAACAAATATACTTGAAAACGAAAATATATCCATTACTGAGGAGGCATTTGAATAATGGCCAATCCAGAGAAACTTTTGGATCTTCCTCTTGAAGAGGTTATTGGCGACCGCTTTGGGATTTATAGTAAATATATTATTCAAGAACGGGCTTTGCCTGATGTCCGCGACGGTTTAAAGCCGGTACAGCGCCGTATTTTATATGCGATGCATCAAGACGGGAATACACATGAGAAGCCGTTTCGCAAATCGGCAAAAACGGTGGGCAATGTGATTGGCAATTATCACCCGCACGGTGATACATCTGTATATGATGCCATGGTTCGTCTAAGCCAAGATTGGAAGGTTCGCAATGTGCTTATTGAAATGCATGGGAATAACGGGAGTTTAGACGGCGATCCTCCGGCTGCGATGCGTTATACTGAAGCCAGGCTGTCGCCTATCGCTTCTGAATTGCTTAGAGATATCGACAGGCATACCGTTGATTTTGTTCCCAATTTTGACGATACAACCGAGGAGCCGATTGTTTTGCCGTCGCGGTTCCCTAATTTGCTTGTCAACGGATCAACAGGCATCTCAGCGGGGTATGCGACAGATATTCCGCCGCATCACTTAGGCGAAGTTATTGATGGCGCCATTATGGTGATGGAGAAGCCGGACTGTACAGTAGGAGATCTGATGACAGTCATCAAGGGACCCGATTTTCCTACAGGCGGGATTGTTCAAGGCATTGACGGAATTAAAAAAGCCTACAGGACCGGAAAAGGAAAAATTGTTGTCAGAGGACGTTCGACAATAGAACCGTTAAAAGGCGGCCGCGAACAAATTGTTATTACAGAACTCCCTTATGAAGTCAATAAAGCCAACCTTGTGAAAAAGATGGAAGAGCTTCGCCTTGATCGGAAGGTTGAGGGCATTGCAGAGGTCCGTGATGAAACAGACCGCACTGGAACGCGTGTTATTATTGAAATGAAAAAAGACGGCGATGCGGCCGGCGTTTTAAATTATTTTTATAAGAACACTGATTTGCAAATCACTTATAATTTTAATATGGTTGCGATTGTCAATAAAACGCCGAAATTAATGGGTCTTAAGGATATATTGGCGGCCTATATTGAACACCAAAAAGAAGTCGTCACCCGCCGTTCGGCATTTGATCTTAAAAAGGCCAAAGAACGTCAACATATCGTTGAAGGTTTAATTAAAGCCGTTTCTATTCTTGATGATGTCATTCAAACGATACGAGCGTCTAAAGATAAAAAAGACGCCAAACATAACCTGTCTGAACAATATGGGTTCACCGATGCCCAAGCAGAAGCGATTGTTAATTTACAGCTGTATCGTTTAACGAATACTGATATTCAAACGCTGCAGCAAGAAGCTGATGAGCTTAAAGAAACGATCGCACATCTCGAAGCTGTCTTAGGATCGGAAAAAATGCTGATCAAGGTCATTAAGAAAGAATTAAACACCGTTAAGAAAAAGTATGCAGCAGAACGCCGCACAACAATTGAACATGACATTGAAGAAATAAAAATCGATCTGGAAGTCATGGTTGCCTCCGAGGATGTGATGGTCGCTTTAACAAAGGACGGCTATATAAAAAGATCCAGTTTAAGGTCTTTTGCGGCAAGCAACGGTGAAGATGCGGCAATGAAGGAAACGGATCGGATGTTATTGCAGCAAGAAATGAATACGACAGATACATTGCTCGTCTTCACGAATAAAGGGCACTATCTCTATCTGCCGGTTCATGAAATGCCGGATAAGCGATGGA
Source organism: Scopulibacillus daqui (assembly GCF_016908855.1). Lineage (GTDB taxonomy): Bacteria > Bacillota > Bacilli > Bacillales > Sporolactobacillaceae > Scopulibacillus_A > Scopulibacillus_A daqui. The sequence goes on from NZ_JAFBER010000010.1 coordinate 9,132, forward strand.
AGGAGCTGGGCCAGCATGTCGCCAATTTAGTACCGATTGACGAAGATGAAGAAGTGGTACAAGCTATTGCTGTTAAAGATTTTGAAGAAGATCTTTATCTTTCCTTTATAACTAAAAACGGAATGATCAAGCGTACAGAATTAAAGCAATATCAAGCGCAAAGGCGCTCTAAGCCGCTCGTCGCCCTTAAATTGAAAGACAATGATGAATGTATAGACGTTCATTTAACCGACGGATCCGCCAATATCGTCATAGCGACTCGTTTGGGTTATGGATTATGGTTTGATGAACAGGAAGCAGGGTTAGTAGGGCCTAGAGCATCAGGTGTTAAGGCGGTCAACCTTAAAGATGGAGACGTTGTGGCCGGAGGCAAAGTGTTTTGGCCAGAAGAAAAACCAGATCTATTTATTGCAACGCAGCGCGGTTCGGTTAAAAAAATGGCGATTGCTAAAACTTTAGAGAAAAGCAGCCGGGCCCGCCGAGGTTTAGTCATGTTAAGGGAATTAAAAAAATCTCCTCATAGAATAGCAGGAATTGAGATTGTCAATGACGAAGATACTATGATGTTAAGGACAGAAAAAGACACAAAAGTTCCAGTCAAAGTCAGTGAATTACGTTCAACTGACCGATATAATAATGGTTCTTTCGTTATTGACCAAGATGAATCTGGTGATGTTATCGAAATTTGGAAGAATTTAAAATAATCATTGATTATTTATTCATTAAGCATTATAATGATAAACGTTGGGGGACAAACTCCTTAATTAAATTTCAATAAGAGGCAAACCGTCTGCCCTTAAAATGCTTTTCTGCCTTTGCGGAAAAGTCAGCGAAATACCTATGAATAGGCACCGGTTCAGGAATACCGGGCGATACTTCTCGAAATGCTGCGATGTTTTTTTGAGTATGCTGCGGCGTATAGCCCGCAGTATAGACCGCTATTCTTCCTCAGACTTTTTGAACATCCTGTGTATAAAGTGTACAAGCTTCAATTTTATTGTATAATGAACATAGAAACATGATGATTGCATAATAATATTAAAGGAACCGGAGGTGGGGGTAGCACCAACGGTTCCGTAACAATAGACACTGCCAAGAGGAGCGGTTCCAAACGTTCGCATGGTTAGCAATCAACAGATAGACCATCCTTATGGTCTGGCAATGATAAAATAATAAGGGGTCTATCCTTTCTTGTTTGACTGCATTAACGTTACCACAAACATGCCGAAGCTCAACATTAGTGTTAACGCTTCAAAAGTAGACACAGTCATCACTCCTTTAAATTTCGAGTGAACCGGTCCTTTTGTGCAGACAACAGTCTATTGTAAAGTTATTGTAACACGTTTTGGAAAATAATTTCATGGAGAAATAGACTCATTTTCACTTGAAATTTAAAAAAAAATTAATATTTCAATAAAAGTGAAAAAAACAAGACTTTAGTCCTGTTTTTTCTTTTTGTTTGACACCCCTTTTTCGTTAACCTAAAATATAAATGTGTTAACGAAAAAGGGGGTTTTTTAATGCGCACATTATCATTAGTTCAAATGGCTCTTTTTATTGCAATAATTGCTGTAATGGGACTTTTGCCGCCTATTCCTATACCGGTAATCAGCGTGCCCGTGACATTGCAAACTTTAGGTGTTATGTTAGCGGGAAGTTTGCTGGGCGCAAAAAAAGGGTTTGTTAGTGTATTAGCCTTTGTCGCTATTGTCGCCATTGGCGGACCTTTTTTGGCAGGAGGCAGAGGAGGATTCGGAGCTGTTATCGGGCCTTCTGGAGGATATGTGCTTTGTTGGCCGATTGCGGCATTTATTATAGGGTATCTCGTTGACCGCTTTAACCCAAAGGCAAAAATAGGCCGATTGATTATTTTTAATATCATTGGCGGGATTGTCATCATCTACGCGGGCGGCATTATGTATTACGCTTGGATGACACATACGCCTGTGAAGCTTGCTGCTTTAGGCAATTTAGCTTTTTTACCGGGAGATTTGATCAAAGTGATCATAACGTCTGTTTTGACTTCAAAGCTAAAACATTATTTTAATCAAAAAGCAGTCAAAAATAAACAAGCTGCTTGAATGAGGAAGTGACAATGGTGATAACCGAAAAATTTTTTTATTATGCAAAGCGCTATCCCTATAAAAGGGCGTTAGTGACATCGCATCACACCGTCACCTATAAACAATTAGGTGAGCAAATCCATAACGTTTGTTCATTCTTTTTACATAAAATGGATATTTGTCAACTTAGAGTTGGGTTATTTCTGCCCAACTCAATTGAATATATCGCATATTTCCTGGGGGCGGTCCACAGCGGGAATATTTGTGCGCCGCTTGATCCAAAATGGACAGATAATCAGCTTAATAAAATGATCGATTTGTCAAAACTCGATATGATCATTACTTGCCGCGATTGGTATAAACGGATTAACCGAAGACGATTCAAAAATCAAATCGTTATGATAGACGATAAAGGCGCTCCCCATCATACTGATCATCGCTTCTATGAGCCGGTCAAAACCGATGGACATGACAAAGATTTCTATCTTGGTTTTACTTCGGGAACAACGGGATTGCCAAAAGGTTTTCTTCGGCATCAACAATCGTGGATTGAAAGTATTAAAGCAGCTCAAAAATATTTTTCAATAAGTGAAAATGAAGTGGTCGCTGCTCCAGGTCCAATGGTACATTCGTTATCTTTGTACGCCGCAGTCCATACTTTAAATGTCGGAGCAAGCTTTTTTATATCGGAATCGTTTGAACCGGAAAATTTTATTAAGGATATAAAGAGTTTTAAAATAAATACCATCTTTATTGTTCCAACGATGTTAGAGGCGCTTTTATCCTATGACAACCGCTTTCAGTCTCTTAAACTATCAAAAATATTATCTTCAGGGGACAAACTGAGTGCAAAAACCGTCGATTTGCTCAAACAAATCATGCCGGAAGTTAAGTTGTATGAATATTATGGCGCTTCAGAGACAAGCTTCATGACCATTTATGATCATCAAAAGCATAAAAAACCGCACAGTGTCGGAAAGCCTTTTTATCAGGTAGACATTTCAATAAGAAACGACAAAGGGGAAGAAGCCGGGCCAGGTGAAAATGGGGTATTATACGTCCGAAGTCCGATGCTTTTTTCCGGATACGATGGGATTCCAAAGTTAGAAAAAGACTGGATGACTGTAGGCGATATCGCTTACAGAGACAATGACGGCTTTGTTTTTCTGGTTGGCCGGAAGAAAAATATGATGATTACTGGAGGGTTAAATGTTTATCCCGAAGAAGTGGAAGCATGTCTAAAAGCCGTTCCGCATATCACTAAAGTCGCAGTTATCGGCTTGCCTGACCGCTATTGGGGCGAAAAAATAACGGCTGTGTTATTAGAGGACGAAGCAAGCCAAATATCGGACATTGAATTAGAAAATCATTGCAAAGCGCATCTGTCAAGTTATAAATGCCCGAAAGCTTGGGTCCGTATAGCCGAATTTCCGTTAACTTCCAGCGGGAAAATAGCGAGGCAGCGATTAAAAGAAAGACTAATAAGGGCGGCGAACAGGGCCGAAACTGGCTAAAAACGCCGCGTCCTTGTTAGCGCCACTGCATGCGCCGGAACGCCGGAAGTTTAGCGCGGAAGCCGCGAAATCGGAACGCAGCAATCCTTGCGTCATCGTAAGAATCCGATCGGAAATAGAGCGAAGACATTCTGTCGCTATGCGTCCCTGAATGTTTGAACATCCTTTTCTAAAGGCGAGGTTTTATAATGCGAAAAGCATTGATTATCAAAGCAAAACGGACACCTGTCGGCAAAATAGGTGGGATTCTAAAAGATTTTCCGCCGGAACAGCTGGCTGCCGCTGTCATTCGGGATTTACTGAAGGAAACAGGTGTTCCAGCTGAAACCATTGATGATGTGATCTTAGGAAATGTGGTGGGACCAGGTGGAAATATATCTCGATTATCCTTATTAACAGCTGGATTGCCTATAGATATCCCCGGCGTCACGATAGACAGGCAATGCGGATCAGGGCTTGAAGCCATTAATTTGGCATGCCGCCTTGTTCAAACAGGGGCGGGGGATATCTATTTGGCAGGCGGGGTTGAAAGCACAAGCCTGGCACCATGGAAGATAGAGAAGCCAGCCACCCTTTATGATCTTCACGCTCCAAGGATATTTACAAGAGCGAGATTTTCTCCTGATACAATCGGTGATCCTGATATGGGGGCTGCGGCTGAGAATGTAGCCAGAACATTTCATATCTCTCGTGAAGACCAAGATCAATATGCGCTCGCAAGCCATAAAAAGGCTGTTGCATCGCAAAATTCAGGACATTTTCATCAAGAAATAACGCCGTTAAAAACAAAAGCGGATGTCTTAATTGCTGAAGATGAATGCCCGCGTCCGGATACCAGTTTGGAAAAGCTTCAACGATTGAGGCCTGCATTCACTCCAGACGGGACAGTAACTGCGGGAAATGCCTGTCCTGTCAATGACGGCGCAGCTGCAGCATTGATCATGTCAGAAGAGAAAGCCAAAGAATTAAACCTTCATCCGATTTTAGAATTTATTGATGCTGTTGCTGTCGGCGTTGATCCAAATATTCTCGGCATCGGTCCGGTTCCTGCAGTTAAATCATTAACTGAGCGCAATCAGATTACTATTGAAGATATAGCTTATGTTGAATTCAATGAAGCGTTTGCCTCGCAAGTCCTGGCTTCATTAAGAGCTTTAGATATCCCTGAAGAAAAAGTAAACCTTGACGGCGGAGCGCTTGCGTTAGGCCACCCTTACGGCGCATCCGGAGCGATATTAGTCACGCGGCTTTGCGCCAGAGCTTCCGGCTATAAAGGCCGATATATGCTTGCTACTCTGGGTGTCGGCGGCGGCATGGGCATGGCAACGCTTTTTCGGAGTATTTAGCAAGATCTTGACGATTGTATATTTTATTTATACAATGATTTCAGAATCAAACAGGTGATGGGGTTCACCGTTAACTGCTTTCAACATTCATGTTAAAGCTAATGACTCCTGCCATTAATTGATATGGCAGGAGTCTATTTTTTTGTTTAAAACGGATACTAACCAATACGGAGGAGGTTCGTTAATCAATGATTTATTGGTATGTGGGCATTGGCGGCATCATTGGGGCTTTATTAAGGTATGGCGTCAGCCTGGCCTTTAATAGCTTTTGGTCAGGTGTTTTTCCAATGGCGACACTGACGACTAATCTATTAGGCAGTTGTGTCCTCGGTTGGCTGACCTCTTATCTTTCCAAGAATAAACGTCTTTCAAAAGAACTTTATACTGGATTAGGAACAGGTATAATTGGTTCATTTACGACATTTTCTACTTTTAGCGTTGAAACAGTCAAACTCATGGAAAATGCTCATCTAGGGCTTGCTTTTCTATATGTGATGGTCAGCTTATTTGGAGGCCTGCTTTTGTCTTATGCCGGTTATCGCGCCGGGGAGAAGATGTTACAGAGAACGGGAGGCGCGTCATAATGTTTATAAATGTTTTATTGGTAGGCATTGGCGGCTTTTTCGGGGCCATATCCCGTTATTGGATCAGCGGAAAATTTAATAAAAAAGGGGACTTAAAGTTTCCGTACGGGACGCTTATCGTCAATCTCGTTGGCGCCTTTTTGCTAGGGTTAATCACAGCAAGTTCACTGTCCGCGTCCTGGCAGGTTTTATTAGGAACGGGGTTTATGGGGGCATTCACAACGTTTTCTACCTTTAAGCTTGAAAACATCCAAATGCATCTTAAACGGCAAAGGAACGTTCTTATTGCATATTTAGCTGCAAGCTATATCGGCGGCATTATATTGGCTTTCTTAGGTATGATGATCAGCGTTAATTATTAATGTTGATGAGTCAAATGCCCGATGCACACTGCATCGGGCATTTGATTGTTATGTTTTGCTGTTTTGTAAAAACGAGTGTTTATACCGTCTTTGAACAAATATCAACCGTATAAATAAACAGATTGCGCCTGCCGCTAAGCCTATGATCAAACCGATCCAATAACCGAACGGTTCCAATGGGGTGAAATTAGCTAAAATATAACCTAATGGAAGGCCGATCACCCAATATGAAATCAGCGTCATAACCAGCGTGATATTGACATCCTTGTATCCTCTTAAAGTGCCTTGAATCGGTGCGCCGAACGCATCTGATAATTGGAAGAAAATCGCATAAATCACAAAGTGTTCAATCATGTGTCTAAGCGTTGCATCGGTTGAATAGAGTTTAGAGATTTGGCCATTCAATAAATAGACAGAAATCGCAAAGATAATAGCCATAATAACAGCAATAATAATCCCGATATAGCTGTATAATCTGGCATCTTGGAACCTTTTTGCACCGACTTCAAAGCCGACCGCAATGGTTAATGCCATTGATATACTTAAAGGAACCATATATAAGGCCGAAGCAAAATTCATTGCTGATTGGTGTGCAGCCACGATAAGCGTACTAAAGTTGCTCATTAATAAAGTGACCGCAGAAAAAATGCTTGTTTCAAAGAAAACAGAGAAGCCGATAGGGACACCGATTTTTAACTGCTCTTTCCATGAGGCGAAAGAAATACGATATACTCGGTTAAATACCCGGTATTTTGCAAAAGGTTGCTTAAAAACAATAACAAATAATGCGATAAAAGTAATGATCCAATAAGCAATCGCTGAAGCATAGCCGGCGCCGACGCCGCCCAGTCGCGGAAAGCCCATTTTTCCAAAGATCATGAAATAGTTAAATAGAATATTGATCGGAAGCGCGGCTAAAGTGATCATCATTGTTAATTTGGTTTGTCCATGTGCATCAATAAAACAGCGCAGCGCGTTATAAACAAACAATGGAATCATGCCCCACGCCAGCGCTTTAAGATATCTATAAGCGATGTCCTGCACATGCGGATCCAAGTTCATGGCGTTTAAAATAGGATGAATAACGCATCCTCCGATCACAATAACAACAACGGCAATCACAAAAGCTAGATAAATCGCTTGAACTAAGGAAAAAGGGATCTGTTCTTTCTTATTAGCGCCGATCAGTTGAGAAATAATGGGTGTCAGCGAAAGCAATATGCCGCTTAACCCTGTAAAAACCGGCGTCCAAAGGCTTGAGCCAATAGCTACTCCGGCCAAGTCATCCGCACTGGCATGCCCGGACATGACAGTGTCAAAGAAATTCATGGCATACATACCTAATTGGGTAATAAGAATAGGAATTAAAATGTAAATGAGCAGACGCACTTTTTTTCCAATTGTATGGGTTTGGTACATACACATCAGCCTTTCGCATAAAATCCAAAGGACAATCAGATGGATTATATCATAAAATTTCCTTCTAGGGAGCAGTGACGGCCCACATTTTACGGTTGTCAAATAAAGATATCAGCGTCAGATGAATAATTAATAAATGAGTGAAAAAGATAAAGGGAAAAAGTATTTACGGAGGCTGCCATGAAATTCGGCTGTCACATCAGCATCAGAAACGGATATTTTGGCTGTGCCAAAAAAGCATTAAACATTGGCGCCCAAGCCTTTCAATATTTCCCTAAAAATCCGCGCAGCTTAAAGATAAAAGTCTTTGACCGCCATGATGCAGAAAGCTGCGCTAAGTTCTGCGCCGAAAATCAGCTTGTTTCAATAGCACATACATCCTACCCTGCCAACTTGTCAAGTGATTATCCGAAATCAAAGCATGTTGTTGAATCGATATTAAATGATCTGGATATTTCCCAAGCGTGCGGGTCAATTGGAGTCGTCGTTCATTTTGGGACTTTTAAAGGAGAGGACCCGTTAGAAGGATATAAACGGATGATTGAGACGCTTAATCAAATATGTGAAAAATGGGATGGAGACAGCTTGATATTATTAGAAAATAATGCAGGGAAGAGCGGACAGATGGGTACCACCATTGAGGAGCTGGCAAAGATTCGCCAATTGGTTGATTATCCAGAGCATATCGGTTTTTGTTTAGATACGTGTCATGCCTATGCAAGCGGATTATGGAACGGCGATAATTGGAACGAAGTTGTTAAGAAAGGAAAAACACTCGGCTATTTTGAGCATCTTAAAGCTGTTCATTTGAATAATTCAATGTACAAAAGCGGGTCAAAGCGTGATCGGCATGCAAATATTAACAGCGGATATATAAAGGAAAAGCAAATAAAGGCATTTATGGAGTCCCCTGTCATCAAGCACCTCCCGATGATTCTGGAAACGCCGGCACAAGAGAACTATACCCATAAAGATGAAATAGCTTATTTAAAAGCACTTATTCATGATAATAGATGAGCCTGGCTTTGCTGTTTTTAGTTAAGCGGGGTTTTTTGGTTTATGCGTTTTCTTTTATTAAAGAGGATTTTTGCATTTAACAGCGAACTAAACAGTCATACTATCAGAAGATATTAGGATTTTTTGGAGGTAAGGGCCATGGGGGAAACTGGCAGACTGAAACCGATAGATGCCGCTCAACAATTTATAGATCAATATTTTGAGAATTGCCAAGGAGCTATTTTAGCCGGCAGTGTCATCCGAGGAGGAGGAACAGAAACGTCTGACCTCGATATCGTCGTTTTTGATCATAAACTACATTCATCCTACAGGGAATCATTGATTGCTTTTCATTGGCCTATAGAGTTTTTTGCCCATAACTTAACTTCTTATCAGGACTTTTTTCAAAGTGATTATAAAAGGGCAAGGCCGTCATTGCCGAGAATGGTTTCGGAAGGGATCGTTTTAAAGGATGAAGGAGTCATTGAACCGATCAGAAAGGAAGCAAGGAAATATTAGAGAAGGGGCCGGAGAAATGGTCTGCTCATACCATTAATTTTAAGCGGTATTCAATCACTGATGCGCTTGATGATTTGAAAGGCTGTACAAACAGAGCAGAAGCATTATTCATAGCCAATCAGCTAGCTGAACTTTTGAGCGAATTTGTTTTAAGAACAAACCAGCGGTGGATCGGCGCTTCAAAATGGATCGTCCGGTCGCTTAGAGCATATGACGAATCATTCGCTGACCAATTTGTTCAGGCTTTTGATAACTTTTACAGGACAGGTGATAAGGGATTAGTTGTGCAATTAGCTAATGACGTTTTAGCCCCGTATGGCGGTCGGTGTTTGAAGGTTTTTCAGCAGGGAAGGAGTGCGCTTCAAAATAAACGCATTTAAATAAGCTCATGCCCTAAGATCATCCGTTCTGAAGCCCTTCTTTTAAAAATAAAGAGGAGGTCTTGCATGAAAAAGATTATGGTGATCGGTGTTTCTGCTGGTGTTGGGAAATCGACGTTTGCCAAAAAGCTCGGAGAAGCATTGAACATTAATGTATACCATTTGGATGCTTTGTATTGGAAACCTGGTTGGGTTGAAGCGGCCGCAGAAGAATTTGAAGCAGCGCAGCGGGCGATTATCAATCGTGATCAATGGATTATTGAGGGAAACTACAGCGGCACTTTTGACATTCGATTCGACCGGGCGGATACCATTTTTTACTTAGAACTCCCGCTATATGTATGCTTATACCGGGTTTTCAAGCGTTGGCTGATGAATATAGGCAAGACACGCCCTGATATGGGTGAAGGTTGTAAAGAAAAATTAGATTGGCCCTTTCTTAAATTTATATGTACGACATACTATCCTCGAAAGAAAAAAATGGCTGAAAGATTGCAGGCTTTTCAAACGCCTGATTCTCAAAAGACCGTTTTTATATTGAAAAGCAAGCAAGAGATTCAATCTAATTTAGATCATTTTGTAAAGGAAGCCGTATATTAAGCTGAAATTTTGAAATGAAATTGGAGCCCTGTCAGATGAAATGATGGGATTTTATTTGTTGGTTACGAAAAAACTTCAATTATGATGAGGGTACAATGCATATTCCGGAGTATTTAAAGGAAGACAAAGATTTGTTAGCATGCTGGCTAAAAAGGTCTAAAAATTGCTAAGATGGAAAATGCTATTGAAAGCCTAAAAGATTACCGAATACAAAGGAATCCTGGAAAAGCTGCCTCGGAATATGAAGGAGCTCGTTATAAAGGGTCTATATATCAATAAGGCTGATTTGTTCTGCAAAGATAACCGTCAATCCGTTAAAAAGGAATTTAGTATAAGGGTATAGAATGATATAAAAGAGATTAAACTGCTTTCATAACAATAAAAAGAGGTGGCACGATGATTTTAGACATATACCCGTATCTAGTGTTTGACGGTAAAGGCCAGGAAGCTGTTAAATTTTATGAAGATGCGCTGGATGCAAAAATTCTCGAGGTTAAAACATTTGGTGATATGCCTGATAATCCCGATTTTCCTGTACCTGAAGAAGCGAAAAACCGTGTGCTGAATGCCCATCTAAAAGTTGGCGGCACAGATCTGATGCTTTCCGATACATTTCCCGGCAAGCCGTATCAACTAGGTTCCCAAGTAACGATAGCTGTCACTATCAAGGATGCAGAAAAATCCAAAGAGGTATTCAATAAACTGCAGCAAGGCGGTCAAGTTCATATGCCGCTTCAAGAAACTTTTTGGAGCCCGTCTTACGGACAAGTGACAGATCAATTCGGTGTCACTTGGCAAATATCAACGGTTGCTGAATAAAAGCTAAAAGAAATAATCCCCCTGTGTGCTTCGGCGTGCACAGGGAATTATTTCTCTTAAGAAGTTTATGGCCGATATCTTTAAAGCCATGTATCAATCACTTTTTCCAATGTTCTTTAAACATTAGTGTTTGATTTCGTTGCTTTTAGCCCAATCTGAATATAAACCGCTTCCATTGCAGCTCGGACAATCCAATGGTGCAGAGAATTCATAATTGAATAATGTTGTGAACCCTTTACCGTTACAATCCGGGCACCGGCCTAAAGCACGCATTTTAGAAACATGCTTTCCATGCCTTTCCGATTTCCAGTTTGAAATAGCATTAAAAAGCCCCATGTTATCTCACCTCTATGATCGAATCAGTTATGCTTATTGTTCGTTATTTCTTATTTTTTTATACTTCCAAAAGGCTTTTCTATCATTTGAGTGAAAGCAATGTCTATTGTGCGTTTGCTTTAAGATACAGAACGGATGGATTTGCAAATGGGATGAGGCTGTTTGATGAAAATTGCAGCTTCAATGGTTTTTATTCGTTTTCTTTCGTTCTTTTAAATGGTGATCAATGATGTCAACGTGTATAGCTGCCCATGCTTTTTCCCGATAATGGATAATCACGCTGACAGTTGTAATAACGGTATACAAAATTAAGAACGACAATATGTATAAGTAACTTTTCATTAAAAAGTTTTGCAGCTGTTTGGACAGAAGAAATCCTAACCAAGGCAGAGCAGAGATCAAGATTGGGATGATGCCGTTGCCGTCTTTTTCTTTAAGCATGCGATAGCGGATCATGGTTAAGTCGGCATCACTTAATTGGTCATAAAATTGATCGATGGAATGAATTTCCTTGATCTCTGGAAGCTGAAAAATTTCTTTGTCGTTTTTAACAGCCTTTTTTAATTTGAGGTAAAACTTATGAGCATCTCCGCGAAAAGTTATCATGCTGTTTCAACCGCTTTCTTTAAACATTCTATTCTTAAGTTCTCCAAACACAAAGATTTTAACAGTCATAAATGGAGGAGGAGAGTGATGTATGGAGCGGATCTCCTTCAAAAATTCCAGAAATAAGACGCTGATAGGGAACTTGTATCATTCGGCATCCCAAGCCATAATCATTATGGTACATGGCTTTACATCAGATAAGTTTTCAAAAGGCAGGTTTCAAATATTGGCGGAAGCCTTTAATCAAGCGGGGATTGCTGTTTTAACTTTCGATTTAAGCGGGTGCGGTGAAAGCGATGATGACAGTTTAACTGTAGACAAGGAAGTTGATGACTTAAATTCAGCCATCGGTTTTGTTTTATCAAGAGGGTATCAAAAGATAGCACTTTACGGCCACAGCCTTGGCAGCTTAATCTGTTTAAAGAGCTGGACGCCAATAATAGTGACTATGGTTCTTTCTGGGGCTTTGACTGATGCAATGACATATCAATGGGATGAGTATTTTTCAAGAGAACAAATGAAGGAATTGAAAGAGAGAGGATATATAACCATTGAAAGAGTGAATAGTCTTAGAACAACCGTTATTGTATATAAGCAAATGCTCAAAGATTTTGAAGAAATTAATCAGAAACAGTTATTGGAACAAGTCCATTGTCCTGTCTTAATTATTCATGGCAACGCGATAAATGATAAAGAAGAATGTCTGCTTTTACAAAAATCAAAAAAGGGCATGAAATATCTTCCGAAAGGTTCGGAACTAGAGGTTATTGACGGCGCTGATCATCGGTTTTTAGAACATTTGGATACGCTTAAAGAACTTGCGAAAAACTGGTATATCAAACATATCTTTTAAATGAACAGACTCCACAAGAACATTCGTTCCTATTCCGTGCTGTATGAAAGAAACCTGAGAAAGTTTTGCGCTTAAGCTGTATCGAACCCGCTGTGATTTGATTTTCCGCTTGAAATACGCTGCAAATCAAGAAGTAAAAGGAGCCGGGCAAATTGGGATTGACATTGGAAGGTATTTAAAAAAATGACGATATATCTATAGGCGGCAATGAATGAAGAGATACTTGCGTTTACGCAAAGACCAAGAGATAAGACTTCCTTTTTATCAACTCCTGACAGAATACGTCCTTCTTCAAACCGTAACAATACGATAGCGAGTGAAGGTTAAGGAGAGGAACGGCTATACGAAAAAACAGGTTTTCAAGATAAAGGAAAGAAAAGAGTTGGTCCAAAAGGCAGGCAATATAGTTTGCATTATTCGCTGGTTCGCTCATAAAAATTTTAAAACAAATAAACAATGATGATAGAGAGGGCGGGAAGATATGAGGAAAAAAATATATCTCATTAGACACTGTAAGGCAGAAGGACAGCCGCCTGATGCACCGTTAACAAAAGAAGGGCATCTGGACGCTGAACGTCTTGGGCAATATTTAAGCCGGGAAACTGTCGACGGTATATACAGCAGTCCCTTTTTAAGAGCGCGGCAAACCATTTTGCCGTTATCCAAACAATTAAATATGTCTGTCCATACTGACCGCCGTTTATCAGAAAAAGTGTTAAGCACCCGTGATTTGCCGGATTGGTATGAACAATTAAGACGATCGTTTGCTGATATGTCCCTTAAATTAGAAGGCGGAGAATCTTCACAGGAGGCAACAGCAAGAGCCATAGATTGCATAGATGATATTTTAAAAATGGATGGAAAGACATATGTTGTTGTCACGCATGGCTGTCTAATGGCCTTGATGCTAAAACATTATGATTCAAACTTTGGTTTTAAAGAGTGGGAAGGTCTTGCAAATCCTGACATCTTTCAATTGCATTTTGAAGATGCTATTGCGACAAAGATAACCCGGGTTTGGAATAAAGACCTTTTATTTTTAGAGCATCAAGATGGAATACCAGATATTTTAAGCTGACGGAAATCAATAACCATACCGATTTTCATAATAATATCATTGCCTATAATACCGTCAAATCCATAAATGCTTTTAATTGGGCCTAACTGCAGTTTTAACTCTTTAAATTCATGCATATTGATAAAGATTGAGGGGATTGTCTGCTCATAGCACCATTCGCTTTGGCCGCCGATGCCATACATTCTGACAGCCTGTCCTGCTGTATAATCCAATGGCAAGCCGATTTTCTTCAATTCGTCTGTATCGAAAACAGATGCTGCGCATCCTGTATCAAGAAGGACATTGCTTAATAGGGTTGACTGATGTCCGATCCGTATTTTTAATGCAACGATTGGCAGTCCGTCTTTTATGATAATGTTCACCGGCAACACCTCTAAAATTGGTTTTCTCTCTTCATTTTGGTTGTGTTTTCCGAAAGATAAACGCTGTTGTGTAAAAATGTATGATGAATAAAAGTTAACTAGAACAGGATTTGCGCATCTCTGAGATGAATTACGAAAAGCTGAATGAAGTGTGAAAAATAGAGGATTTAACAAACTGTAAAGAGAAAAGAATATAGATTAGATAGATAAACGGCAACGATGAAGGGGGAGACAGATAATGAAAAACTCTGCGCTATTAATTATTGATGTTCAAGAAGCCATGTTTTCAAAGGAAACCCCTGTACATAATGGCGATGAATGTCTTAAAAAAATAATCCGGCTTGCTGATAAGGCACGCCGTAAAGGGATACCGATTATCTATATTCAACATCAAAGTGATGAAGATAATGATCCTCTTCAAAAAGGTTCTCCGGGCTGGGAGATTCACTCTTCCGTTAATCCTCAGAAAGAAGATTGGATTATTGCAAAAGATACACCAAATGCTTTTCATAAAACCGGATTAAACTCAGAATTGAAAAAGATGGGCGTTGCTCATTTAGTGGTATGCGGCATTCAAACGGAAATGTGCGTAGATACGACTTGCCGAAGCGCTTACAGTTTGGGTTATGATGTCATACTCGTAAAAGATGCGCATACAACATGGGATTCTCCGCATCTCAATGCCATGCAAATTATTGAGCATCATAACCGTGTTTTGTCGCGCTGTTTTGTGAAACTTAAAAATGCAGATGACATTGACTTCGATTTTTCTGATTCAGATTCTGAAATAAATAATAAAGTGACCGGGCGACAGGAAGACAATGAATCTGGGAGAGTGGGGCAATGAAACTGCAAACATTCACAACTGCTCATGAATGTTTGTCAAAAGTTGAATCTTTTTTATTGAAAAATGAGGCGGTTAACAATTTACCCCTTGGCATTTTGTATTCGTTAACGAATGCCAAATCATCTTACAAACCTCAGATCGATCCATTTTTTGCGGCAGTTGAGGAAGAGGACATTGTTCTGGTTATGATGATAACATCCCCGCACCGTCTTATTGTATGCGGCGAAAAGACGCACCCGCGGTTGGCAAGCGCCCTGCAATTGAGCGTTAGGCATCTGACAAATAAGAATGTGAAAGTGACAAGCATCATCGGAATAAAGGACATTGCTTCTCAATTTGCGGAAATTTGGTCCAGGAAAAGCGGCTGTTCTTGTATTGTAATGATGGATCAAAGCATTTATCGTCTTCGTCATGTTAATCCCATCAAATATAGTTCCGGAAGATTCCGGGTGGCGACACAAGAAGACTGTTCCTTAATTGCCCAATGGATGTTAGCGTTTTCGGAGTCCTTATCAGAAAGGCTGAAACCGGAAGATGCTCAACGAATGAGTGAAAACGCCATTCGTAAATCAACCATTTTTCTTTGGGATAACAATGGTCCGGTGTCGATGGCTAACAAGACAAGACCAACAAAAAATGGGGCAGTGGTCAATTTTGTCTATACACCGCCCGAATATCAAAGGAAGGGGTATGCCACTTCGTGCGTTGCATCATTGAGTCAACATCTGCTTGACAGCGGTTACCAATTTTGCACCTTGTATACAGACTTATCCAATCCGATCTCTAATCGTATTTATATGAACATCGGCTATCAACCGATAGAGGATTCGATTGTTTATCAAATTGCAGACAATTAATATAATACAAAATCATGCTAAGCCCCAACTTTTATAGTGGGGCTTAACAATTTGTTTTTAATCATTTAATCTATAAGTATAGAATATGCAGTTTTTGTCATCAGAGGTGCTGCTTTTATAAATCATTATTAAAGATATATGAATGTTTAAAAGCTGTCATTTTTAGATCAATCAAGAAAATGAATAGAGGGGAGGGGCACGGATATGCAGCAAGGAATATCTCTAAAAGCCCTTTGGCAATTATTTTTTGCTTTTTGCAAAATCAGCCCGGTTACGTTTGGCGGCGGTTATGCGATTATACCTTCTTTAGAAGAGGCGATGGTTAATCGTTATCGCTGGTGCAAAAGGGATGAGATTCTTGATGTGCTGTCAATCGCACAGACCATTCCGGGTTCGGTGGCGTTGAATGCTGCTGCTTTTATCGGCTACCGGGTCGCCGGCATTCCTGGGGTATTGGCGGCAAGTATTGGCATGCTTCTTCCAACATTTTTAATAGTTTTAGTATTAGCCGTGTTTTTTATAGGCATAAAGGATATGCCGCAAGTTCGTTGGGCTTTATTTGGCATTGCACCCGCTGTCGTTGGCCTTATCATGTTTGCGGGATTAAGAACGATTAAATCTTCCGTAGAAGACATTGTATGTCTTTTTCTTATGATTGGAACATTCCTTTTGCTGTTGCTTACAAATCTTAATCCCATTATTATTTTAATTTTAGGCGGCACTCTCGGCGGCGTGTTAGGCTGGATCAAATATAAGAAGAACGAAAAGAACAAACCAGAGAACGACATTAAGCGTCATTCGGCAGATCAGTAGGGAGCGGAATTTATGATATTACTGGATTTATTTATTGCCTTTTTTAAAATAGGCATTTTCTCTTTTGGCGGCGGCTACGCAATGATCCCAGTGATTGAACATGAATCAGTTAATCATGGGTGGATTTCAGCAGCTGCCTTTGCTGACAGTGTTTCAGTCGCTGGAATGTCCCCTGGTCCTGTTGCGATGAATGCGGCTATTTTTGTTGGATATAAAGTCGCCGGGGTTGCCGGAGCTATCGCTGCTACCCTCGGCATGTCGCTGCCTTCAATATTAATCATAGTCCTTTTAGGAACGGTATTTTATAAAATAAAAGATCACCCTGTTATTGCATCTGTTTTCTACGGTTTACGTCCGGTCATCACAGCGTTTATTTTATTTGCAGCCTGTCGGTTTGCCATCCAAAGCCATCTTGTAAGTTCGGATATCAGAAAAAGCGTAATTGGCATCGTGATGCTTTTAATTGCTCTTGTTTTATTATTTTATAAAAAAGTCCATCCTCTCGCATTAATTCTAAGTTTTGGCGTGATTGGCATCTTGGGCGGCTGGTTAATGGCTTAATGTAAACGAAAATGTCTTTATGTGTTGACAAATCCTGATAAGGTTCAGGCGACTAAAAACATACCGGCTTAAGGAGAAAACAGTCGAGGAATAACTCCCTCGGCTGTCATTTTTACATTCATCAAAAGTGGTTTTAACTATATTGGAACAAATAAGCTAACTTGATCACAATAAAAGGTGTTGTATAAATGAAGGGTACAAAGAAGCTTTGGATAACTATCGGTACTATCATTTTGATTTTTATCATTTTTATAGGATGTGTCTATTTGAAGCATAGGCATGATGAAAAGGAAATAGTAGCACAAGCGGAAAAAGTAGCGGGGAAATTTATGAAGGAGAAGGAACATTCTGAAGTTGCATTTACAGATTTTGAATTTACTCCGATGCATACATTGTTTTTATATGGATATGTCAAAAAAAAATAATAAGAAGATTTTTGTTCAAGTCATCAAAAATGGAAACAAAATTGAGGTAGGGAGTTATGGAGAGTAATAAAGTTCTAAACGCTCAATTGCTATTACATTTTTTACATATACTAGATTCCAATTTTTGTTAAATGGTTTTTTCAAGAATAGGAGGACTAAAATTTGAATGATAAAGAAAGGGCAGAAATAGCATCCCAAAAGTAAAACTGGATGAAATAGATCATAAAATCATGAATTTGTTGTATGAAAATGCGAGAATTCCAGTTTCAGAAATAGGACGGATGATATCGATCACGCAGCCTGCTGTTAAAGAACGGATTAACAAACTTGAAGATCAAGGTGTTATAGCTGCTTACAGGGCGAAATTTGAACCTTCCAAAATTAATAAAAACATTCAAGCATTCATTATGTTTAAAACAAGCCAATGTAATGATTTTATACAATTTTGTAAATCTTCTTCTGAAGTAACGGACTTATATCGGATCAGCGGAGAATTTAATTATATGATGACAGTAATGATCGATTCGATGGATTCTCTGGCTGCTTTTTTAGATTCTTTAATGAAATTTGGATTATCATCTCCTTTAATCGTTTTAAAGAACGAATTTGAAGAGAAAATATCTTTCTGACAAAGGGAAGTTTGTTTATTTAAAGGATTTTTTTCAAACAAAACACTAATTATGAAATCTTTGTTCTACCAAAACTATGTTCCAAATATTCAATAGAATAATTATCAAAAAAACTTCCATAGATAAGTATCATATTATTGCATATCATACTGTCAAAAAAGGCGAAAACGCGCTGTTACTGCCAAAACATATGCATTGCTTTAAGCCAACTTAAAAAAACTGAACCCTTATGTTTCATAGTCATTGGCTTCATGTATCCAGATGCTTAGCTGTCGAGTAAGAACATTTTTAAAGGGATTAAAGAAGTTTTACAGTATTTATATAATGAGGATGCAAAAAGTCCGGGAAGGCGAGTTCAGGCAGTATCATCGTTTCCCGGCTCTTTTTAGCCTCCTTTTTAAGTCCATTTGAAAGAATATTTAAAACTCTCGCGAAGGGAAGGGGTAGCTTGCTCGTTCAAACGATTAACAGCACAAGATTGCAACAAAGAATTAAAGCGTTGGCCCAAATCGGAAAAATTGGTGAAACGGGTGTATGTCGTCTGTCGCTGTCAAAAGAAGATCGTCAAGCGGTTGAATTAGTCAGAGGTTGGATGAAAGAAGCGGGAATGGCAACACGAATTGATCATTTTGGAAACTTAATTGGCAGATTGGAAGGAAGAAATCCCGATTTACCTGTACTGATGCTTGGATCGCATATTGATTCCCAGCCTTATGGGGGCAGGTTCGATGGGACGATTGGCGTTTTGGGTGCTATAGAAGTCGTTCAATCAATGCATGAACAGCATATTGTACCGGAAGTCCCTATTGAAGTCGTCTCGTTTTGTGATGAGGAAGGCTGCCGATTTAATAAAGGAATCTTCGGAGTTCGCGGCATTACAGGAAAATTAGAGGAGGGCGAATTAGAAAGAACGGATAGCAACGGCGTGACACGAAGGCAGGCTTTGCTTGACTTTGGCTGTGATCCAGCGAAATTTAAGGAATCTGAATATCTCGAAGGCAGCATCGGCGCTTTTTTAGAGATGCACATTGAACAAGGGCCGATTCTAGATAACTTAAATGAACCAATCGGCATTGTCACAGGCATATCGGGACCGCTTTGGCTGACCGTTGAAATGACAGGCTTTGCCGGCCATGCCGGCAGCGTTCCGATGTCGATGCGGCGGGATGCCTTAGTCGGCGCTTCTAAAGCCATTATCGCTTTAAATGAGATTGCCAAACAAGATTCAAAGGCGCCTTCGGTAGGAACTGTCGGTCATTTGCAGGTTTTCCCCAATTCGCGTAATATCATCCCGGAAAAGGTCACGTTCACTATTGATTTGAGAGATATAGATCTTGATAGAAGAAATGCCTATGAAAATGAACTGCGGACAATCATTGATCAGATTGCCAAGGAAAATGGCTTGAAATACAGCATTAAAGAAGATACCAACTCTGAACCTAGGTATTGTGCAGATTGGATCAAAGACATCATTAGAAATAAAAGTAAAAAACAAGGATTAAATCCGCCTGAATTGATGAGCGGTCCTTTTCATGATTCTCTAGCCATGTCTTATGCCTGTGATTACGGGATGATTTTTGTCCGCTGCAAAGACGGGATAAGTCATAATCCAAAAGAATACGCAACCTTTGAGGATATCGCTATCGGTACGGAAGTTTTATATCAAACTGCCATTCAAATGGCTAAAAAGATGAAAGGGTGATAAGAATGAGTGCTGATGTTGTTTTCATAAACGGCGAAGTCATTACAGTAGACAAACAAAATCGGATCGTTGAGGGTGTGGCTGTTAAAGATAACCGGATTGTTGCGGTCGGTTCTTTTCAAGAAGTCCAAGATTATATCGGTGAAGAAACTGAAGTGATTGATTTGGAAGGGAAAACGCTGCTTCCAGGTTTCATAGATTCGCATGTGCACCTGACCATGTATGGCGTTAACCAGCTAGGGGTCAATTGCAAATCTCAACATATAGAATCTATTGAAGATATTTTTGCGGAATTACGAAATCAAGCGGAACACAAACCTAAAGGCGAATGGATACGCGCTTCTGGTTTCAATGAAATGGCTGTTAAGGAGAAGCGTTATCCAACCATTGCGGAATTGGATGCCATTTCAACGGACCATCCAATCATCATTGCCCGAACATGCGGCCATATCAGTATCGCAAACACGAAAGCGCTGGAGCTGGCTGGAATCGATGAGAAGACGCCTGATCCTAAAGGGGGCATGATTCATCGCGGTCACAATGGTCAACTGACAGGCCGTTTAATAGAAGCTGCCAATATGTATATAAATAGTGTCGCGGCCTATTCAGAAGCGGAATTAAGACAAGGAATGAAGAAAGCTTCCGATCACTTTATCGCTGCGGGCATCACGAGTGTGCATGATGCGGGAGCCTATGGTGCGGACAGTTACCGGATATTGCAGCAAGCGATTAATGATCATGATGTTCGCGTCAGGGTATATGCGCTGGTTTGCTCTTTGAACGATTCGCACAAATTTGTTCATAAAATGGTAAATGCCGGTGTTTTAACAGGAACAGGGGACGAGAGATTCAGAATCGGTCCGGTGAAATTATTTGTGGACGGAAGCAGCACGGGTCCGACCCTCGCAACAAGAGCGCCGTATACGAGTGATCCGAATGACACGGGGATCTTATATTATAAAGAGGAAGAAATCTATCGCATCTTAGGAGAAGCGCATAAAAAAGGCTATCAGATTACCGTCCATGCCCAAGGCGACCGAGCGATTGAAATGTACTTAAACTGCGTTGAAAAAGCATTAGAAGAGTCGCCGCGAAACAATCATCGCCACCGTATTGAGCATGCAGGGATTTCATCACCTGACTTGCAGGAAAGAATGAAGGCGCTTGAAGTGATACCGATTGTCAATCCGCCGTTCCCGTATGAATTTGGCGACATATATGTTCATCATTACGGCGAACGCGTGAATGATATGTATCCTGCCCGTGATTTTATTGATAAAAAGATTATTGCGGCCGCCGGCTCAGATTCGCCAGTCACACACTTTGATCCGTTATTAGGCATTCATACGGCAGTGAATCGAAAGAGCCAGACAGGAAAGGATATTGGATCTAATCAGTGCATCAGTGTCTTGGAAGCTATTAGACTTTATACATGGAATGGCGCATATGCCAGCTTTGAAGAAGATATTAAGGGGAGCATCGAAGTCGGAAAACTGGCAGATCTCGTTGTTCTCAGCGACAATATTCTCAATATTGAACAGGAAAAGATAAAGGATTTGAAAGTGGAATTGACAATGATTGATGGTGATATATTATACCAAAGGGAAAAAGCAGGGCAGCCGTAAATAAAACTAAGGAGATTAAAAATATTAAGCTAACCCCTTATGCCGATGATTCCTTTATCAGGAATCGGCTTTTTTTAATCATAAAGTTTACATAATAAATTTACCGTATATTTAAAGGGTATATCATCAACGAGATTTAATTAAGCATGCTTTTCCGGTTCATTTACGATAGAATCAAGACGTACCTTTTTTGCCTTATTTAACTTTGTTTTGTGATATAAGTGGAGGAGATGAATAGTGGTAAGTCCATTCTTATTTTTTGAATTTGCGGATCGGGACGGAAAGAAACATCCAAAAGCTTTTCATAATCCTGAAGAAATCATCGCCGCTCATTCTATAGATGAAGTCATTCCAGCGCTTATTAAAGTACAGAACGCTGTGAATGCCGGCTATTACGCGGCAGGTTATCTTTCATATGAAGCTGCGCCTGCCTTTGATCAAGCTTATGCTGTTAAAAGCGGAAACAAAATGCCCTTGCTTTGGTTTGGTATCTTTAAAAAGCCGGCAATGATCGATCACAGCGGAACTCACGGCGGATATGATGTTTCAGATTGGAAACCAACGACAACATATCAAAACTACCAAATGGGCATGGCGAAAATCAAAGAAGCGATAGCTGAAGGGGCAACATACCAAGTCAATTATACAATGCGGCTCCGTTCTAAGTTTGAAGGCGATGATTTCAGTTTTTACAAACAATTGTCCAGAGCACAATCTTCGAATTATAGCGCGTATTTAAATATAGGTACATACCGGATTTTATCAGCATCGCCGGAGTTATTTTTTCACTGGAACGGCAGCGAAATTATCACCCGTCCGATGAAGGGAACGACAAAGCGAGGATTGTCATGGGAAGAAGACGAGCAAAATGCGGCATGGCTGTACGAATCGGAAAAAAATCGCGCCGAAAATGTTATGATTGTTGACTTGCTGAGAAATGACTTAGGGAATATCGCTGAAACAGGTTCTGTAGAAGTCAGCCGGCTTTTTGAAATTGAAAGGTATCCAACAGTACTGCAAATGACATCGACGATAAAAGCCCAGACAAGGCCGGAGGTTCAGCTGAAGGATATTTTTTCTGCTTTGTTTCCGTGCGGATCAATTACCGGAGCACCAAAAGTCAGCACTATGCAGATTATCTCTGATTTAGAAGATTCACCGCGGGAAGTATACTGCGGTGCTATTGGATTTATATCCCCCGAAGGCGAAGCCGTTTTCAATGTGCCAATTCGTACAGTTGTCATTAATACGAATACAAATGAAGCGGAATACGGTGTCGGAGGCGGGGTAACATGGGACTCAACAACAAAAGGCGAATATAGCGAGATGATCACAAAGGCTGAATTATTAACTGTGCAGCAGCCGGAATTCGACTTATTAGAAAGCCTAAAGCTAGAAAACGGCAATTATGTTTTGCTTGACCGACATGTGAACCGGCTGCAGAAATCCGCGGCATATTTTTGTTTTCCTTTATCATTGGAAAATGTTTATGACTCTTTAAAAGCATTTGCTGCGTCACATCAGACAGGCACTTATAAAGTTCGCTTGTTAGTTTCGCGAAACGGGAATGTCAGTACCGAAGGACAAATGATAACGCCTCTGGCAGAACCTTTGAATGTGACCCTTGCAGACACTCCGATCTCAAGAAATCACCCTTTTTTGTACCATAAAACAACTCATCGGACAGTATATGATCAGTGCCGGTCTCATCATCCGAACGTCTTTGATGTCCTTTTATGGAATGAAGAGGGTGAACTCACTGAATTCACGATTGGAAATCTTGTCTTAGAATTAGAAGACGGCCTATGGACGCCTCCTGCTAAAAGCGGGCTATTGGCAGGAACTTTCCGTGATGAACTGCTTTCGACAGGGAAAATCAAAGAACGCATACTGAAAGCTGACGATCTTAAAGCCTGTTCATCTATATGGCTGATTAACAGTGTCAGGGGATGGGTTCAAGTTGATTTGATTTAAAACAAAACTGCTCCCGCCTGTTATATCTCAAGGCGGGAGGATTTAGATGAATATATTATATTTCGATGACGTTTAGTTAGATGGATTGAGTTAAGCTATTTTTAAATTCAGCTCTTGTTAAATAATCGTTTAAAAAAACTTGGCTTTTCATTCATTGCTGTTTTCCGTCTTAGAACCGCGGTTAATTTTTCATCACGCTTTTTCAATTTTTCATCCAGTGCTTGCTGCTGCCTTTGATTTAATAAACTTTGTTCATAAATCTTTTCAATCAATTCTTTTGATGTGGGGCCATTTTCTCCTTCTGCCTTGGGGATAGTCATCTCTTCCAGGGATTCTTCTACCTGTTCGGTATCCATTCCGTTAGCATAAAAAAGATAAATAATCTCCATCATTTTAACCGACTCACTGGCAATGAAATAATCTTTTTGATCCTTTTTGAATATTAGATGCCGCCCGTGATTCCGTATGTATCTTCTTATTGAAGCATTGGGGATACCCGTTACTTTTTCTACATCCGTAACAGATAGCCAATCAGCCATGCAAACACCTCCAAACAGGTACTAAAAATATGAGTAACGCATGATTTTAAATACATTTATTCTACACGCAACTTAATTTTCCTTTGAAAACTTTCATCGACTGCATTTAGATTTACGAGTTATTCTTTTATTTGACAATCTGATATAGGAATAAATACAATGAGATAGCTTAAAAAATTCGTATGCGAATTTTTTGGTATGTTATTAATTTATTCGTTTAACGAATCATTTACCATGGATCGGAGATAATCGAATGTGTTAAGACTGTTCAGGTTTTTAAAGCCTTATCGCATTTCTGTAGGTGCGGTATTAGTGCTTGTCTTTTTACAATCCCTTTCCAATTTATATTTGCCTACGTTGATGTCAGACATTGTGGATATAGGCATTGTAAAGAAGGATATCCCTTATATTTTAAAAATTGGCGGATTTATGCTCCTTATTGCGGCCGGGGGAATGGCTGTTTCCATTGCGGCCAGCTATTTATCTTCTAAAGTGTCGGCAGGCTTCGGAAAAATATTGCGAGAAAAGGTTTTCACTCATGTTGAAAATTTTTCATTGCAAGAGTTTGATAGAATCGGCACAGCATCACTTATTACAAGGACGACCAATGATATCACTCAAGTTCAGCAAGTCTTAACGGTAATGATGCGGATGATGATCAGTGCGCCGCTCATGTGCATCGGCGGGATTATTATGGCCGTCTCAAAAGACGCCAAGCTGTCGACCGCGTCCTGCGTGAAGGTCTGACCGGTATTCGCGTGATCCGTTCTTTTAACCGTGTGGATTATGAGAAACGGCGCTTTAACGAAGCGAATCTTGATTTGACAAACACAGCAGTTAAAGTCAACAGAATGATGGCGTCATTAATGCCGCTGATGATGCAAATCCTTAATTTTGCATCAATCGCTATCATTTGGTTTGGCGGACTTCGCATTAATAATGGCCATATGCAAGTCGGCGATTTAATGGCTTTTCTCCAATATGCCATGCAGATCATGTTTGCGTTAATGATGGCTTCTATGATGTTTGTGATGATTCCAAGGGCGTCCGCTTCGGCGGTAAGAATTAACGAAGTATTAAATATAGCGCCTCAAATTAAGGATCCGGAGAAAGCAGAGAATGTTGATAATAAGAAAGGGTACGTCGAATTTCAGAACGTGACCTTCAGTTATCCGGGAGCCGAACAGCCGGCGCTGTCATACATTTCTTTCAGCGCGAAACCGGGTGAAGTAACAGCCATCATCGGCGGCACGGGATCTGGCAAATCGACGCTTATTAATCTCATTCCTCGTTTCTATGATATTGACAGCGGCAGTATTTTAATAGATGGCGTAGACATAAGATCACTGTCTCAAAAACACCTTAGGGACAAAATTGGTTTGGTCCCGCAGAAAGCGCTGCTTTTTTCAGGGTCGATTGCGGATAATATTCGTTTCGGGAAGGAAAAGGCAGCCGATGATGAGGTTCGCCGCGCCGCAGATATCGCTCAAGCAACTGATTTTATAGAAAATCTAAAAGACGGTTTTGAGTCAGTCATATCGCAGGGAGGAACCAATGTGTCCGGCGGGCAAAAACAACGTCTGTCTATTGCGCGCGCGCTAGTCAAAAGGTCGGAAATCTATGTTTTTGATGACAGCTTCTCAGCACTTGATTTTAAAACAGATGCCAAGCTGCGTCAGGCACTGAAAGAGGAAACGGTTAATGCGACAGTTTTGATCGTTGCCCAAAGGGTGAGTACAATCATGGATGCCGACAGAATTATTGTATTACATGAAGGGAAAGTTGCCGGAATCGGGCGCCATCATGAACTGTTGAAATCTTGCCAGGTCTATAAGGAAATTGTTTCCTCACAGCTGACAGAGGAGGAAATTGTATGAGTGAACAACGCCGAAATCAAATACCTTTTGGCGGTCGGGGCAGAGGTCACGGTCCCGGTCGTTTTATGCCGGTGCAAAAAGCAAAAGACTTTAAAAGAACGTCAAAAAGATTGATAGGTTATTTTAAGCCGCATAAATTCAAGCTGCTTACGGTGTTTCTGGCCGCTGTTCTAAGCACAGTCTTCAGTATCCTCGGACCGAAAATTATGGGCAAGGCGACAACGAAATTATTCGAGGGCGTCATGATGAAAATCAAAGGTGTTCCCGGCGCCAAGATTGATTTTCATTACATTGCAGATATTCTGTTGATCTTAGCCATCCTCTATATATTGAGCGCTTTGTTCTATTATTTTCAGCAATATATGATGGCTGGAGTGGCTCAGAAAATT
Source organism: Scopulibacillus daqui (assembly GCF_016908855.1). Lineage (GTDB taxonomy): Bacteria > Bacillota > Bacilli > Bacillales > Sporolactobacillaceae > Scopulibacillus_A > Scopulibacillus_A daqui. Next base: position 35,207 of record NZ_JAFBER010000010.1, read on the forward strand.
GTTTATCATCTCCGCCATCAAGTGAATGATAAACTGTCGCGTTTGCCTCTTAAATTTTTTGATTCGAAAACGCATGGTGAAATCCTCAGCAGGGTTGTCAATGATGTAGATAATATAAGCAATACTTTGCAGCAGAGCCTGACGCAGCTAATGACTTCAATCATTACTTTCATTGGCATCATTGTGATGATGCTGACGATCAGTCCTTTAATGACTTTGATCGTTTTTGTGACTTTGCCGCTCAGCTTTATTGCGGCAAAAGCGATTGCCTCAAGGTCGCAAACCTATTTTATGGGACAACAAAAAGCGCTTGGGGATCTTAACGGTCATGTGGAAGAAATGTACAGTGGGCATACCGTTATTAAAGCATTTGGCAAAGAAGAACAATCGATTGGCAAATTCAAAGCTATTAATGAAAAGCTTTATGAGTCGGGTTGGAAAGCTCAGTTTATTTCCGGGATAATTATGCCGATTATGAGCTTTATCACCAACATCGGGTATGTCCTTGTTTGTGTTGTCGGCGGGATACTTGTCACTAAGAAAGCTATTGCAATCGGAGATATTCAAGCATTTATTCAATATGCCAGACAGTTTGCTCAACCGATTACCCAAATCGCAAATATCGCCAACCTGATTCAGTCTACAATCGCTTCAGCCGAGCGTGTATTTGAAGTTCTTGATGAAGAGGAAGAAGTGCCCGAAGCGACAGATGCTAAAGTTATTGAGTCGCCTGAAGGCCGTGTTCGCTTTGAGCACGTCAATTTTGGTTATAAAGAAGACGAAATGCTTATTAATGATATGAATATTGATGTCAAACAAGGCCAAACCATCGCTATTGTAGGACCAACCGGCTCTGGAAAAACAACGCTGGTGAACTTGCTGATGCGATTCTATGAAATTAACAGCGGAAAAATAACCATTGATGGTATTGATATTACACAATTAAAACGCGGCAGTCTGCACAGTTTGTTTGGCATGGTGCTGCAAGATACATGGCTGTTCCATGGAACAATAGGAGACAATATCGCCTATGGACGTGATGGAGCGACGGAAGAAGAGATTATTGAAGCCGCTCAAGCAGCCCATGCTGATCATTTCATCAGAACCCTGCCTGACGGTTATGATACAATTCTTAATGAAGACGGCTCGAATCTTTCTCAAGGCCAAAAACAGCTGTTGACAATCGCCCGCGCCATTTTAGCTGATCCGGCGATTCTCATTTTTGATGAAGCGACAAGCAGTGTCGATACAAGAACGGAATTATATATCCAAAAAGCAATGAACAAGCTGATGAAAGGAAGAACGAGCTTTGTCATAGCCCATCGGCTCTCGACGATTCGGGACGCGGATCTTATCCTCGTCATGAATAATGGCAGCTTGATTGAAAAAGGCACACATGAGGCGCTGCTCGCAAAAGAGGGTTTTTATGCTGATCTTTATAACAGTCAGTTTAGCAAAGTGATATAAATAGTACGGCAGAAAGGGACGTATGCTGCGCCGGCATTAATGTTAACACAGATACCCGGCTGGCATACGTCTTTTAATATCTTTTATTTGACATAAGGAAAAGGTGTTCATATAATATGGAACTTGGCGGCTTTATCAAACGCGGGGCGGGATAAATGCCGGCTTTTTTATTTCCTTATTATGATTGAAGGGTGCGGCAGGCTTTTGGAAAGCAGCTGCCGTTCTTTCCGGCCCTTCGTTCATCTCAAAGGAAATAGGTTTCAATCTGACATTCTTTATAAGAAAGGAGCAATCATAATGAGTACGCAAATCGAGGAAAAAAATACAGCAGTCAGCGCAAAAAAACAAGCGAACGGATTTCCGATTGCTCTCGCCGCATTAACTATAGGAGCATTTGCCATCGGCATGACTGAATTTGTGATTATGGGGCTATTGCCTAATGTTGCTTCAAATCTGCATGTATCGATATCAAAAGCGGGTCAGCTTATTACCGGCTATGCTCTTGGAGTAGCCGTAGGAGGACCGCTCTTAACAATAATAACCTACCGAACGCCGCGCAAAATGCTTCTATGCCTTTTAATGGCTATATTTATCGTTGGCAATGCGCTTTGTGCGGTTTCACCCAATTATACATTTCTTATGATTGCGAGGATCGTGGCTGCATTTGCCCATGGCACGTTTTTCGGTGTAGGATCGATTATCGCTTCCAGCCTGGTTCGTCCTGAAAAAAAAGCAAGTGCCGTTGCAATCATGTTTACTGGACTGACGCTTGCCAATATTATAGGTGTCCCATTCGGAACATTTATTGGCCAGCAATTCGGATGGAGGACAAGCTTTTGGATTATCACTTTTTTGGGCTTGATCGCTTTAATAGGCATTATGATACTTGTTCCCCGGGTTCAAATAAATGGTCAATCAAACCTTTGGAAAGAAATTAATATTTTTCGTCATCCTCAAGTTCTTATCGCTTTATTAATGACTATTTTTGGATTTGGCGGTGTATTTACTGCTTTCACTTATATTACGCCCATTCTTGAGAATATAACAGGATTCACCGAGCATAGTGTCACTATGATCTTAGTACTGTTTGGGATAGGTGTCACAATCGGAAATATTCTTGGAGGCAAGCTGGCAGATTGGCGTTTAATGCCAAGTTTAATCGCAAACCTTATATTTCTGGCATTGATACTAGCTGTATTTTCGATGACCAGCGGAAACAAATTATTAGCTGTGGTAACAGTCTTTATTTGGGGTATTGCCGCTTTTGCAATTGTCCCGTCATTGCAAGTCAGGATTATGAATGTAGCGAATGATGCACCGACGATGGCTTCAACATCCAATCAATCCGCCTTTAACCTAGGAAATGCAGGCGGCGCTTTTCTTGGCGGATTAGCCGTTGATCATACCGGTCTCCATTCCGTTCCGCTGATTGCATCTTTGGTAACAGTTATTGGATTAGTTATAACGATAGTAAGCTATATGATAGATAAAAGGGTTAGCGAATGACAGCTAACCCTTCATTTGTTTACAGCCGCGTTCAAACTGGATAAACATCATAAAAACTCACATTTATTGCTTATTATTTATAGGATCCAACGGTTACATAGGGCGAGAATCGATAACTAGATAATAATGACATTCAGACTTGCCAAGATTTATAAACCGATGTTGTGTATTAGCTTCAAAGTACATTGAATCTCCAGCATTAAGCGTATATTTTTTTTCGCCATTCCCTAATTCAATTTGTAATTTACCGCTTGAAACAAAAATGTATTCCTCAACTCCTTTTTTGTGCGATGGAAAAACACCTGATTCCTTAGATGGAGGAATAATATTTAAAATAAATTCTATTCCCTTTGTTGTAAATGAGGGAGATAAAAGATGTCGTTGAAATCCCGAGGACGGATCTCTATATACCAAACGGTTATCCTTACGAATTATAATTACCTCCTGCTCTTTTTGTTCATCAAGTAGTTGTGAAATAGTTGTTCCTAAACCTTCAGCAATTTGGGAAGCTACCTTAATTGTAGGTTGTTTTTCATCACGTTCGATTTGCGATAACATAGATCGACTAACTTGGCATTTTTCTGCAAGTTCTTCTAAAGTTAGCCCCTTACGCTTCCTTGTATTTTTTAAGTTTTCAGCAAAACTCATTTTATCCTCCTTTAAACAATTACACTATAGTGGATTTTTTTCTTGACACAAACAAACCAACGAATTACAATGGAAATTGTTCCACTATAGTATACAAAAAATATATAAGAATGTCATTAGAAAGATAGGAGTGTATTCATGTGAGTTCTAAGATTTTTATTAATGGTAATTTTGTTAATAAGGACGAAGCTACAATTAATGTTTTTGATCACGGTTTGTTATACGGAGACGGCATTTATGAAGGAATGCGTTGTTATTCAGACGTCGTTTTTAAATTAGATGAGCATCTATATACGGGGACATTAAGGCAGTGTAAAAATTACGTGTGTGCGCCTTTATGGCGTATACGTGTTTATCAATTTACGAGGGGGCTCTTTGATGGAATCTTTGATTGCAATATTACCAATACTCGGCGTATTCTTATTACTATTTGAATTTAGACAATCATCGTTACGAGCAGGGATTTTTGCCTATATCGTAACTCTATTGATCACTATAATAACTTCTTCATTTAAACTAACATCAAAAGGTATCTTTCACGCTACAATTAAAGGAATGTTAATTTCTTTTATTGCTGCATATGTACTTTTTTTTGGGATTTTTCTTTTTCATCTTATGAATAAATCCGGAAAAATAGATATCATTGCTTCGTGCATAGCACAAGCTACAAAAGATAAAATCATGCAAGCAATTATTTTGGTGATTGGTTTTTCACCTTTAATTGAATCAACAAGTGGTTTTGGTACTGCCTTTTTAGTAGTAACTCCGATTTTAATTGCACTGGGTTTTGAACATTTCAAGGCAGCTTTAATTGGTCTCGTCAGTCTTCTTGCAGTCCCTTGGGGAGCATTGTCTACGGGAACAGTAATTGGGGCAAATTTAGGGAAAATACCCCTTGAAAATATGGGAATAGGGAGTGCAATTGTTGGGATCCCTACCTTTATTTATTTTCTTGCTATCGCTGTATATTTAGCAGGAGGAAAAAAGGGTGTTCAAGAAAAATGGAAGGAAGTTATCTTATTTTCTTTAACTTTTGGCATCTCAATTCTAATCTTTAATGCTTATGTGAGTGTAGAGTTAGCAGGCGTACTAAGTGCTTTAATCACAACAGGATTAGGATTCATAGTAGTCAAATTATCGTATAAAAAAAATAAGAAATATGGTAACTTGGCTTTTAATGAAATATCCACTTCCCAAGAGGAAGTTAGAGAAAGTATTTTTAAGGTTATGAGTCCGTATCTATTTTTAACCTTTTTTATCTTTATTTCCCGTCTGATTCCAGCTATAAAAGACTTTTTAGAATCACATTTTGTAATCGAACTACCTAACTATTCGTTTTCGCTTGCCTTACTTTATTCACCTGGTTTTTGGCTTTTAATGGCCTGCTTATTTGCTATTTTCATTTTTAGGATCCAATGGCTTGTTATATGGGATTCGTTAAAAGAAACGCTTAAGCAATGGCTGCCATTTGTTATTTCAACAACTGCATTTGTAGCCATGGCTGAAATTATGGCTGAATCTGGGATGACAATGCATATTGCAAACATAGCAGGAACTCTATTTGGTGCAACTTTCATATTTATTTCCCCCATCATTGGAGGATTAGGTGGATTTCTTACTGGCAGTAATACAGGGGCAAATGCCATGTTTATTAATCTTCAGGTACAAACCGCACACCAGTTAGGAATGTCGCCCGATTTGTTTGCTTATGCTCAAAATACAAGCGCATCGCATTCAACGATGGCTGCGCCATCTCGTGTTATGTTAGGTGCTTCTTTATGCGATATTCAGTCCAGAGAAAACAGTTTATTAAAAAATATTTGTTTCATTGTAGCTGGAGCATTACTTATTATAACTTTGACAACTTCCTTATGGTTATGGTTATTTTAAATAAAATTAACTATATTAAATTAAACTCAAAAATGTATAAATATAACACAATGGAAGGTTCCCGCTCGAAAACCGGACGATCGACTTTCGAAACGTTCAGTGAATAACATTTGTTTACAGCCGCGTTCAAACTGGATAAACATCATAAAAACTCACATCAAATAATTGAAATTAAAAAAACATGTGAGTTTTTATGACAAAAATACTGAATCTCTATGTAAAGTCCTCTAAACTGAAAGCGAAAAGAAATGAAAAGGTGAAGGATTTATTTTTGAGGTTTTCACGTTATGTCAACCGCTCGTGTTTCACTGAGGCGCCTTTTTTAGAAATGAGCAAAGGACTGAAATAGGAAATGCCAGTGCAAATCCTGTACCATTGACTTTAAGTGAACTTGAAAGGCTTTTCCGAATGATTGCTAGAAAAAACACGAACAGGACGTCTAGTTAACACATTTGGCCATATTCCTGCAGCCATTTAAACGGCTGACAGCGGATTTTCCTTGCCGCTAAGCTGAACCCCGCCTTAAATATAAATACTTCATAAAAAAGTCCTCTCTTCATATGATGAATTGAGCATCTATGTTGAACACTTTTAATTCGTTTGAAATACTGGAAATGAACGTATTAATCCTATCAAAAGGAGAGTCGATGTCATGAAAGTCACAGTCGTGGGAGCAAATGGCCAAATCGGCCGTCAGTTGACAGAACTTTTAGCCAAGAGTAATGAATATACTGTTCGGGCTATGGTTAGAAAACCGGAACAAACAGAAGCCTTTGAGAAGATTGGAGCAGAAACGGCGGTGGCTAATTTAGAAGGAACAGTAGCTGAATTAACGGATGCCGTTAAAGGCTGTGATGCGGTCGTCTTTACTGCCGGTTCAGGAGGAAGCACAGGATATGATAAGACATTGCTCGTTGACCTTGATGGTGCGGTTAAAACCATTGAAGCGGCCCAACAGGCAGGGATAAAACGATTTATAATGGTCAGTGCTCTTCAAGCTCACCATCGCGATAATTGGAATGAGCAAATTAAGCCGTATTATGCCGCAAAACATTATGCGGACAAAATGCTCGAAGCAAGCGGATTAACATATACCATTGTACGCCCCGGCAGACTATTAAATGAACCCGGGACAGGAATGATTACGGCAAATGAAAATCTTACAAGAAGTTCAATCCCGCGTGAAGATGTAGCAAAAACTGTCTTTGCAGCGCTTAACGAGGAACATACGTTTAATAAATCATTTGATATTGTTTCAGGCCATACGCCGATTGTTAAGGCATTAAAAGACTTTTAAAAGGATAGGGACGGGAAAAACAAATTTGCACCGTATAAAATAAAAGGTTTAAAAAAGCCCGGCTTTCAAAGAAAAACCGGGCTTGAGCCATTGTTTGTATGCGGGAATTATTATACGGTTAGATAAAAGGGCAGGATAGTTTTGAAAAAATAAGTTAAGGGCGTTCCAGAAAATGAAAGGGGTTCACGGTGTGTTTTATTATCGTATAAGACCGATGTTCCGCTTCTGTAAGATTCCCTTAATTAATCATTGAATATTTTTTATATTTTTATTTATTGTTCTTTTAGAACAGTGTTCTTAATATTCAATAGGGCCACTAGATAAAAAGAATTTTGATCTATTAGGGAAATTTGTACCGGCTCAATGCCAGCTTATATGATATGATAAATTTATAGGAAATAACAAGCAGGTGAGTAGAGTTATGCCAAATCGTTTTTTAACAAAACAACGAGCAGTCATTAAGCTGTATCTCATCAATTTAGTCGAGCAAAACAAGCTGTATGGATTGCAATTTCTCCAATTGTTAAGAAAAGAATTCGAGCCCTACGGCTTTCGTCCGACACACTCAGAAATTTACAAATCATTGCATGAGTTAACTAAAGAGGGGATATTATACCGAACAAAAAAATTGAAAGGCGAAGGTCAAGACGGCTTTCAAGAAATTGTCATCTATCAATTTACTGAGGATGGATATGAGAAAGCTAAGACTTATAAAAAAATGGTGAAACAGGACCTTGACCGAAGCAAGCACATGATCAACAAAATATTAAAAGATAATTTCTAAGAACGCTGGAGCTTGAGAACTTCACTTTTAAACCCATCAAACTCATAAAAAATGCATGATTCTTGGTGCCAAGCTGATCATAAAACGATATTAATAGATATAAATCAATGGTATAGACACTATTACCAAAAGGGGTGTGACATATTGGGTCATAAAGCTGATATTATTATTGTCGGCGGCGGTGTAATGGGCTCCAGTATTGCTTACAATCTATTAAATGACGGTTATGAAGGAAAGATTATTCTTTTTGAAAAGGACAAGCTTTATGAATTTTCATCAACGCCTCGAAGCGCAGGGGGCCTTCGCCAGCTTTATACAACTGCAATAAACATTCAAATCAGCCGATACAGCCTGCAAGTCTATCAAACTTTTCCGGAGAATATGGCTGTAGATGGCGAAAGAGCCGACATTGATTTTAAAAGAAGAGGATACTTATTTCTTGGAACAGACGACATGATGAGCGGCTTTGAAAAGCAGTTAAAACTGCAAAACGCTTACGGTGTCCCTTCGGAAATCCTTGACAGATCAAGGCTTAAGAACCTTATCCCCGAGTTGAATACTGATGATTTAGCCGGCGGTCTTTATTGTTCTGAAGATGGATACCTCGATCCTTACTCTGTCATGCAAGGTTACATCAAGAAAGCGAAAAGTCTTGGGGCGGAATACATTTATCAAGAAGTCGATCATCTTGTTATAAACAGCCACAGGATTCATGGTGTTTGTTTAATGGACGGCACCAAATATGAGGCGCCGATTGTTATTAACTGCGCAGGTGCTTGGGCGCCGTTCTTAAGCGAAAAAGGCGGGCTTCCAATCCCGGTTGTCCCTCTGAAAAGACAGATCTTTCAGTTTAATGCAAAAAAACCTTTAGAAAAGAAACTGCCGTTAACGATTGATCCGTCGGGAGTATATTTTCGTCATGAAGGGGAAACGCTGATCTGCGGTTATTCCGAAGATGTTGAACCCGGCATCGATTTTACTTGGAAGAGATCCTATTTTATTGAAAATTTGTGGCCAATACTAGCTAAACGCATCAGTCAATTCGAGAATATAAAACTTGAAAAAGGCTGGGCGGGCTTATACAGCTTTAATACAAAAGATCAAAATGCGATTATCGGTCATCACCCAAAATGCCGAGGCTACTATTTAGCCTGCGGCTTCAGCGGTCACGGAATGCAGCAGGCGCCGGCTGTCGGGAAAGGGATATCTGAGCTGATCAGAAAAGGAAAATATGAAACAATTGATCTAAGTCCTTTAAGAGTTGAACGTTTTGCTGAAAATGATTTAGTGATTGAAGAAGCGATTGTTTAATAGTAAATGATGTCATTAACAGCATGATTGCGCCATATGATGTATTCAGTCCATTTCAGATATAAATTCTGAATATATGAATTATTCCCTCAGGAGTTAAGCGATTTAATCAAAATGCCGGGGAGGAGACATTTATGCCGATTTGATTCACGTCTGAAGCCCAATTAATAAAAAGGGAGCTTCCTTAATGGGGCTTCAGGCGAGGTGATCATTTTGAAAAAAATACAGCCTTCGATATTTCGTTCCCGCAATTTTTGCCTGTTAATGATTTCTGATGCCGTTTCAGTGTTTGGTGATCAAATCGGCTGGATAGCGCTGTTGTGGTTTATAATGGTGACAACAAATCATTCGGCCGATATAGGATTGGCTGCGCTTTGTTTCGGATTGCCGGGTGTTTTTCTTGGACCGATTGTCGGCAATATTCTAGACAGATTCCCGCAAAAGCAGATAATTATTGCCGTAAACTTATTTCTCGGGGGCATCTTTTTCGGTATTCCGCTGCTTTATTGGTTTCACCATCTTTCATTGCCATGCTTAATGATCTTAGCCATTATTGCCGGATGTTTGACCCCGTTTGTGACCGTAGGCTGGATGGTTTTATTGCCTAATGTTGTTTCAGCCAGATATCTCAGTGCAGCAAACGCTATTAATGAGATGATACTTCAGTCTGCGCTAATGGCAGGACCGCTGGCTGGCGGCATGCTTATTGCATCGTTAGGAGCGCCTGTCGCTGTTTGGCTGGATGGTCTATCCTTTTTGATTGCTGTTTTATGCATACTGCCTGTCAAAGTCAGTCAATATAAACAAAAAAATGTCCAAGAACATTCTTCATTACAACAGAAGTCATTTTGGAAAGCTATATGGCATGGGTTCAAATATCTTTATGCTGTGAAAGCAGTATGGTGGGTAACGATAGGCGCTTTATGCTTGAATTTTGCTTACGGCATACTTGACGTCTCTCTCCCTTTATATATCCACCAAGAATTGAAGTTAAGTGCAGTATTCTTAGGGAACCTATGGATGACATACTTTATAGGTTCTATATGCGGCGCGGTCTTGGCTGGGTTTATAGAAATTCCTCTTCAAAAGGGCGTTCTTATGTCCTTTATGATTATCGGCTGGGGCGTTTGCTTTTTACAAATGATTTGGCTACATTATCTTTTGTCGAGTTTTATCATCATGGGGCTTGCCGGCTTTTTGTTCGGAGGATATTCTCCAATGGCCAGAACAGCTGTCCAAACGCTTGTTCCAAAACCGTACCAAGGACGTGTATTCGGTCTCCGTATATCCCTGATTGCCATCGGGGTCCCCTCTGGATCATATGTGAGCGGATTGTTCTCTCAATGGGTCAGGCCTTCATTATTAATCGGAATGACAGGCATCCCTATCTTGATATTAGGCATGCTGCTTCTGTTTATACGGGGTTTTCGCACAATCTGATCTGGTTCATACCAGCGTGGGAAAGTTAAAATTCACATGGATGTTAAACTTATGACTTTTAGTTTATCAGCCGGCTCCTATGTTCTGGATTCGGCTTTTTTTCATGCTGATGGCTGCGTTCCGGATCTCGCCCTTTTATTCAAATACATTGATAAAGGGAGAGTACATTCAGATTTTAAAGCGGTGATCAGTATTTTAGGTTTAATAAAATCCGCGGATGTTCAATAAAAAGGTTAATCGGCATGAAACATCCGCATACGATAAGCATTCATAGCTGTTTTTCCCAGGTCATTGAGGAAGCGGTAATTACCGACGGCGCCGACGATTGCGCCAAATCCAGGTATTATTTGCAATAGTTTAACCAGATCAATATAATCACGGTAATCTTGCTGAAACTGTTGCCAATCAAATTCTTCAATAGATGAATAACGGCTCACTGTTTCCGGCCAGTTTTTTAACTTTATGAAGGCTTCTTTCCGCTTTTTATCACTTGAAAAAGCAACTTGAAAAACCTGCAGCACATATAAGCGTTCCCGATAATCGTTGACGTCGTAACCGTAAATGCTTGCGACATCATATAAAAATTTAATCTTTAAAGATAAAAGCATAGGAAAATCCGCCAATCCCCACCAAAGACCGCCCGCGCCTGTTCCCGCTCCTTCAATCGCGGCCAAACGCTTATATGTTGTGATTTTCTGTTTAAGCATTTCCTCGCGTTTGACAAGAGATACCTCTTTGATAGGGGTTTGCTTAGCCGTTATTTCCGAACCAAGCATGACGGTTTTTATCATTCCTTTAATGCTTTTGGTTATCATATCATGGACCTTTTGCGGAATTTTTTCATTAACTTTCTTTTGAATGGAAACCGCTGCCCGTCCGAAGACTGACGAGCTTTTCATCATTTTTTTCTGCCATACGATGCATTCCTCATACGCGATTTGTTCGTAATCCATACAAGAACATCCTTTGGGTTTTTATATTCAAATTATACTATAAAAAAAGAACTCAAATAAATTCTCTAAATGCTAAAATCGTTGAGGAGATGCATAGATAATTCCCATTCGCTTTAAACCTATGTTATAATCAGCTAGATATTACTTTTGGAGGATTCGATACAATTGATTACAGTAAATAATGTGAGTTTAAGATTTGGCGACCGCAAACTATTTGAAAATATTAATATTAAATTTACACCAGGCAATTGTTATGGACTTATTGGGGCTAACGGCGCAGGCAAGTCTACTTTTTTGAAAATTCTGTCCGGAGAAATAGAATCACAAACCGGCAGCGTTTCAATTACTCCTGGCGAGCGTTTGGCTGTCCTCAAACAAGACCACTTCCAATATGAAGATTATGACGTTTTAAATGTCGTCATTATGGGGCATACAAGGTTATACGAAGTCATGCAAGAGAAGGACGCCATTTATATGAAACCTGATTTCTCTGATGAAGATGGCATAAAAGCCGCTGAACTGGAGGCAGAATTTGCTGAACTCAACGGCTGGGAAGCTGAATCTGAAGCAGCTGTTTTGCTGAAAGGATTAGGGATAGAAGAAGAGCTTCATACGAAAAAAATGTCTGAACTGACCGGCGCCGAAAAGGTGAAGGTGCTTCTTGCCCAGGCTTTATTCGGCAAGCCGGACATTTTGCTTCTCGATGAGCCGACAAACCACCTTGATTTAAAAGCCACCAAGTGGTTAGAAGATTTTCTTATTGACTTCGAAAATACTGTTATTGTCGTATCGCATGACCGTCATTTCTTAAATCGGGTTTGTACTCATATTGCTGATCTGGACTTTGGAAAGATTCAAATCTATGTCGGAAACTATGACTTTTGGTATGAGTCCAGTCAACTTGCACTAAAAATGGCTCAGGAAGCGAACAAAAAGAAAGAAGAAAAAATTAAAGAACTGCAAAACTTTATTGCCCGATTCAGCGCTAACGCATCTAAATCAAAACAAGCAACGTCAAGAAAAAAACTGTTGGAAAAGATTACGCTTGAGGACATTCAGCCATCCTCACGACGTTATCCATACGTTCATTTTGAGCCGGAACGAGAGATCGGAAATGACCTGTTAACGGTAGAAGGGCTGTCGAAAACCATTGAGGGTGTTAAAGTTCTTGATAATATCAGTTTCAGGATGAATAAAAACGACAAAATTGCCCTTATCGGCAGAAATGAAATAGCGATCTCGACGCTGTTTAAAATTCTTATGGGTGAAATGGAGCCTGACAGCGGTTCATTCAAATGGGGCGTGACAACTTCTCAGGCGTATTTCCCGAAAGACAACTCGAAGTACTTTGAGAACTGCGAGTTGTCGTTAGTTGATTGGCTGAGACAATACTCGCCGCAAGATCAAACCGAAAGTTTCCTAAGAGGATTCCTTGGAAGAATGCTATTTTCTGGTGAAGAAGCGTTAAAGAAAGCCAGCGTGCTGTCAGGGGGAGAGAAGGTACGCTGCATGTTAGCTAAAATGATGCTGAGCGGCGCAAATGTTCTATTGTTAGATGATCCGACAAACCATTTAGATTTGGAATCAATCACCGCATTGAACAACGGACTCATTAAATTCAAAGGATCAATGCTATTTACATCGCATGACCATCAATTCATTCAAACGATCGCTAACCGCATCATTGAGATCACACCTAATGGATTAGTCGACAAAGAAATGACATACGATGAGTATTTAGAAAATGAAGAACTGCAGCAGAAAGTTGAAGCTATGTATACAAAACAATAAATAGAACAATAACAACCACTCGGGTTAATCATTTTATGATCCGAGTGGTTGTTTATGTATATCGGGGTCCTTGATTCAATGGAAGATGTAGATAAGCATTCTGATTGGATTATTGATATTGGACCTGATCGAGGCAAAGAGGGAGGAGAGATTATTCTTGACGAAACTCCAACTGTGAGATTCTAAAAGTAATTATTAATGTTATTTTTTGCAACTCCTAAAAAATGGTCATAGACGTACGGTAAGGAAAATATAAAAAAAGCAGCCTGAATTATTTTTATAAACTTATGATGGCGAGCACAGAGATTAATTATTGATCAAGAACTAACCACTAATTCAGAAAATGTATACGCTAAATATAATATATTAATTAATTGAGTTTTAAGCAGGAAGTAAGCAGGAGTATAATAAAATTTTTTTATTTTTATTGGTTCCTATAATATATATTATGTAAACTAAAATAAAATTTAAAATTAAAACCTCAAGAACACAATAAAACTTTTGCACTTGAGGTTTTTTGATTAATGTTTTTCATTTTCCCCTAACTTACGAAGCGCCTCGCGAATACCTTTGTCATTATGATGAGATTTTTTGTTTAATGGTGTTTTTGCGGGCTCTGTTTGAATGTTTTTATTAAGATCCGTCCATTCTTTACGAAGCGTTGACGTGTAACTGTTATCGCCAGGAGTTTTTTGAATGCTGTCATTTTGTTTCATTTCTTTTTCGGGTTCAGATAGTTTCTTGGATTTTTTTGTTAAATCGTGCGGTATTTCATGAATATTAGATTTATGTTTGTGTATGTCAAGATTATCCTGATCAGCAAACTGATTTTCATGCACAGCATCTTTATGGTGTTCATGATGTTCATGATGGAATGACGGCATTAATTCTGATACTTCTTCTTCGTTATCTGCATATTGGATTGGTTTTTTAGGTTCTTCATCTTTTACAACGATGGCTGTAAATAAAACACAAATCATAAAACCGATAATGGCAAATAGCAATAAAGCAAAAACATCATTGATGACAGACGGTCCGCCGAGCAAAATATCAAAGGTCCCATTAACCGAGTATTTCATCGGCATAACTTTTCCTAAGTAATAATAAAAATCGGGCAGCGCCGCTCGCGGAATTGAACCTCCGGCCAACATCGTTTGCACGATTAAGATCGTCAGGTTGCACATCAATCCGTATAAACCAAAAAGAATGACGAACATTTGTGTAATGGCCATAAAGGCAAGCATCGCTAAAAATTGAAAGCCCCACAATGTAAAAAAGCCCTTTGTTACTGGGACATTAAATAATTCAACCAATGATGCGGCAATTAAGGAACATAATGCAGCCATGACTAGGTTAATGATATTTCTGGCATGGAACTTTTGCCACTTTGTTGCAACGCCGCCTATCATTCTTGAAGCGTTAAACAGATTCAACTGCAAGATCATTGACGCGATAAAACCTGCCAGACCAAGCATAAATGGCGCCATGACGTGACCCATGTTCGTGTCATGGTGTAATTTATGGACGTCTGGAACAACTCTGTGCGATGATTGCTGAACAATCTTTGCAGCTTGGCTGCTCGGGACATTTAGCTTTGTTAAAACCTTATCTAAAGTTGAAGTGACAAATTGTTTGTCAATAGCAGCATTGACACTTGAAGCTGTTGATTCCATTGAACTGGCAACCAGCATTGGATTCGATTCGTTTATATAATAATCGAGTTTTGCCTTTTTATTTGGATTTGTTACGTTCGCCGTAAAATCTTTGGGGATTTTTACAACCATATGAACTTCCCGATTGCTTAATTGCTCTTTTGCTTGATACATAGAGCTTTCGACTGTTGTTTTAAACGGCATCTCTTTAGCTAGAGACTTTGTTAATGTTGATCCGATATGAGGATCTTGGTTAACGATGGCAACTTTTAGATTTGATATGTTGTTTGGAATGCTGCCAAACCCGGTTTGCCAGCATATGATAAATAGAAATTGATAAAAAACAGCCATGATTAAGCCGAATATGGCTAATTTGTGTTTAATTATATGTATAAATGCGTTTTTCAAATTCGTATCACTCCTTTTTAATTTAATAGGTTTATTATTTACTTTAAAAACGTTTTTATGAACATCCAAATGATTATAATACTCTTATTAAAGGATATTGTAAATTTAAACGCTTTTTAAAAACCATTAAAAGATAATGGCGTTTTAATTCTGGCTATCCATTTTATCAATAGCTTTTTTCATTTCTGTATTGGTCATATGAGTATAGAGCATGGTCGTTTGTACTGAAGAATGGCCCAGGTGCTTTTTCAGCTTTGGAATATCGTTATTTTCCATATGGTAGCGTGTTGCGAATGAGTGTCTTAATTTATGAACGGAAAGGGCCGGCTTCCCAAAAGCTTGCGCGTATTTCTCAATGATTTTTTCAATAGCGCGATTGGATAGGCGCCGGGATGCTTTTTTGGGACCAATGGCAGTAGAAACGAATAAAGCTCTTTCTTTTGGAGAAAGTTGATAGCGGTTTTCGCGAATTTGCAGGTATTCCTTTAAATCGATCATGGCCTGCTCACTAAAATAAACGTATTGTTCTTTGCCGCCTTTTCGCTTGACTCTTAAGCTGTGTTTTTTATAATCAATATCATCTAAATTCAGGCTGGATAACTCTGATAAACGCAGCCCTGAACCAAGAATCAAAGAAACAATCGCTGTATCTCTCTCACGATTTTTCAAATGAAAATGATAAATTTTTTTATTGTCTTTGTGGCGTTCGCCATAGTCTGAAGCTATAAACTGCCTGAACTGTTCATACTCATCACCGTGAAGTATCTTGCCTTCAATCCGGTTAGCCACTGTTTCCTGATCTTCTTTAATATCATTAAAATCAATTTTAGCCATAACATTGCGGTAAATATAAGGTTCGAGCTCATCAGTTTCAGCTATATTTTGCAGATAGTGGAACAAAGATTTTAATGAGGAAATTTTGCGGTTGACGGTTTGCTTAGTATTGCCCAATTGATGTTCTAAATAAGACAGGAAACTTTCCAACTGTTTTGGCGTAAGTTTTTCTAGTGTTTTCAAAGGTATTTCTTGCCGTTTGCCTGTATATAATCCTTCAGCGATTATCCAATCAAAGAAAATGATGTAATCATGGCAATAGTTTAATAATGTTAAGACCGCCATCTTCCGCTTTTTTTGGTCTATGAACTCCCCCACATACCACGGGAGCTCCCCCACCTTCTCTTTTAGCCTTTCATAATGATGGTTTGCTGTCATTTTTATCACCATAAGCATTATAACACAAAAAATAATTACGTAAAATTATTTTTTTACGCAATTTATAATAACTGTATGCACAATATTCATAAAAGTTATTTTATTTATAATATGAAGAAATATCTATCTTTACTTTGGCCCCGCCCGTCATTTGAAATCTAAGAAAATAAATCAACGCCCTCAGCTAATTGTCTTAATTTTGTTTTTAACACTTTGCCAACGCTGTTTCTCGGCAAAGCGTCAATAAAAATCACTTTGCGAGGTGTTTTATTTTTTGCCAAATGAGTCTGGCAAAATTGAATCAACTCAGCTTCTGTAATGTCAAAACCGGGATTCTTTACAACATACGCCAACACTTCTTCCCCCATTCTTTCATCGGGAACGCCGATGACAGCGGCTTCTGAAACCGCATGATGGCTGATCAGCAATTCTTCCAAATCCCGCGGATAAATATTAAATCCGCCGCGAATGATTAAATCTTTCTTGCGGTCGACGATGTAAAGATAACCGTCTTCATCTGCTCTTGCCAGGTCACCGGTATGGAGCCAGCCGTCTTTTAATACTTTTTTCGTTTCTTCATCATTTTGAAAATAGCCCGGCGTCACGTTGTCTCCGCGGACAATCAGTTCACCAATTTCCCCTGCCGGAAGCTCATGGCCTTTTTCATTAACAATGCGTATGTCAACGCCATTAATAGGAACGCCAACAGACCCTGGCTTATAAGGGAGTCCTTCGCGATGCGCTGTCACAATTGGCGCAGCTTCAGACAGACCGTATCCTTCAAGTACATCGGCATTGAATTTTTCTTTAAAAGCCCGAATGAGTGCCAGAGGCATCGGCGCTGATCCTGAACTCACTTTTTTTAAGCTGGATAAATCGTATAAATCACTGTCTGAACTGGATAGCATGGCATGAACCATCGCCGGTACGGCGGAGAAACTGCGAACTTTATATGTTTCAATCGCTTTAAATACTTTAGAAACGTCAAACTTTGAAAATATGATCATTGAGCTGCCTGTTAGAAAACATATATTTGATGTTGTAAGGCCGTAGACATGGGCTAATGGCAAAACGCCAATTGTTGTTCCCCTTTCTTTATTATTTACAGCCGCGCTCTCAGCGTTTGAGTATAAATTTTTATGCGTTAAACGAACGCCCTTAGGCTTTCCTGTTGTTCCAGAAGTATAAAGGACAACAGCTGTCTCATTTTCATCAATGCCTGTATCTCGCTCGCCTGAACTTTCAGTTCCATCAGCTAAAGCGGCCAATTCGTAAAAGCCGATAACATCATCAGCAACTTGATCAACGGTAATGATATATGGCTTCCTTTTGCTTTCTGATAAGCCTTCTTTTACTTTTGGCAAAATCTCAGAAGAAGTAATGACAGCCTTTGCTTCTGAATGGCCGGCAATATAGCCGATTTCTTTTCCATGAAGCAGATGCATGACAGGAACAATAATGGCGCCGATTCGAGCAATCGCTTGATAAGAAAATATCACCTCCGGCATGTTCGGCAGACAAACAATGACGCGATCGCCTCTGGAAATCCCTAAATGACGCAAGCCGGCAGCGCCTTTTTCAGCGTAATGCAATGTCTCCAGATTGCTGTATGAATGGTTTTTGAAATATAAAAAAGGGTATTCACCGAATGTTTTGATATTTTTCGTTAAAAGATCAGTCAGTAACACTAATGTCACCCCTTCCCAGTTTAAATACATGCTTATAAAGAGGACAAAAAGGACTTCTTCTAAAAGTAAAAGCTTATTCAGTATAATAATCTTCTAATCCATTAATTCGCCAACCTTTACATACCCTTTTAACAGATTTCTAGAAATGATATAACGTTGAATTTCATCGGTGCCTTCAAAAATTCTCCATAATCTCATTTCCCGGTACCATCTTTCAATCGGCAATTCTTTCGTATACCCCATACCGCCGTGGATTTGTAAAACTCTGTCCACAACCCTGTTAGCCATATTTGTCCCGTACAATTTTGCCATTGATGCCATATGTCTGTTGTCTTTACCCTTCTCCGCCAACCAAGCCGCCCGAAAAACCAGCCATTTTGCTGCTTCTATTTCAACCGCAGAATCCGCGATCATCCATTGAATAGCCTGGCGTTCAGCAATCGGCTTCCCAAATGTCACCCGTGATTTCGACTGATCGATGCCCATTTGCAAAAGCCGCTCCGCAGCACCTACACCGCGCGCCGGAATCATCCAACGGCCTTGCCCGATCCATTTCATGCCGAGATTAAAGCCCCCGCCTAATTCACCAAGAATATTTTCTTCGGGAACACGGACATTTTCAAAAACTAATGAAGCCGGTCCCCACTCTCCCATTGTTTGAATATATTCGGATCGCCACCCCATATCGCGGTCTACAAGGAAACATGTGACACCGCCGCGGGCGCCTTTTTCTTTATCAGTTACGGCAAACACCATAGCAAAATCAGCTTCATTGCCGTTTGTGATAAATATTTTTTCACCATTTAAAACCCAATGTTTTCCGTCTTTAACGGCTGACATACTAATATTCGCAGCATCTGAGCCTGCTGACGGCTCGGTTAAAGCAAAACAAGATTTCCTCTCACTGTTAATCACAGGCAGCAAGTATTTCTTTTTTTGTTCCTCATTGCAATAATAAAGAATGTTATCAGCTGAACCGCCAAAATTAAAAGGCACGAATGTACGTCCCAGTTCCATTTGGATGAGCGCTGTCATCACTGGCCCCAGGTTCGCGCCGCCGTATTCTTCAGGCGTATTAATGCCCCAAAATCCAAGTTCTTTGGCTTTCAATTGCAAATCTTTAATCTCTTCATCGCTCATTCCCGGCTTTCCTGCTCGTTCATTACGCAGGACTTTCTGCTCATAAGGCATCAATTCATTCTTAACAAAATTTCGGACTGTTTTTTGAACCATCTTTTGCTCTTCTGTTAAAGTAAATTCCATATCAATCAACCTCCCCCGCATCTGTTCATTATTCTTTTAATCCTAAACTCTCCTTCTGTTTTTTTCTTGTGAAAAGGACCGCCCGCTTGAAATGGCGGGCGGTCAGACCCCGAATCTCATCATCTTGCAACATTCTTCAGCATTAAGTTAAATTTTGAGTCGCCTCAAATGCTGTAGGCACTCGAGTTCCCGCACGAAGAAATTCAACAAAAAAGTAAATGCCGCGAAAATAACCATGGAGATTTCCTTGTAATAGCCTTAGTTTGCGATACATTAAGTTTTGCGTAATCTCCCGCTTGCCTTTAATGATCTCAAACCAATCATCCTTACTGCCGCCTAAAATAAAATCAGCTGTACCGCGTTCTTCTTCTGTTCCAAGATGTGAATCCGCCACTTCTCCTTTTTTTAAATCAAAATACGCATAACGATCTAAGTGATTTTGTTCTGTCAGTACAAGAGCCAGACGGATATCCATCTTTTCCTTGCATGTTTCTATCCATTGCCAGTAATGATCATCAACAGCTTGTCTTCTCTCCAAACTGGGACCTTTTTTTACTTCACTTGAAAATTGTTCAACCCATTCATTGCTAAACAGCTGATATGACATTTTATCCCTTCTCCTTTCATCTATTAACCGCCGGCAGCCGCTTCAGGTTCAATTTCCTCCAGCTTTTTTTGTATTTCGTCTGGAATAGGAAGGTTGATCATCTTGAATTTTTTTTGTAAATTTTTCATCATAATACCTTTTAAGGCATCCCTCTCTAATCCAAGTGAAGCGAACTCGATTTTTTGCGTATAAGTGCTGCTTATTGTAAGCATGGTTTCAATAGTGTCATAAACTGCAGTTTTTAGAGAAGGATCATCATTGATCAGCTCTCTGAGCAGATTCATCCCAAATTGGACATGACGAGATTCATCTCTTGTTGTCGCAAGAAAGCCTTTATGAAATGATGGCAATACATGATTTTCTTTACAAAAGCTTAATGTGATTTTCATGACGCTTAGGGCAAGAACGCCTTCAATCCACATTTGATAATTGGTCAATGCGGAGACAAGCAGCCGTCTGTCATGAGGACGAAGCCGGATTTCGTCAACAAGATATGCAAGAAAGCCAAACGAGCCAATGAACGTTTCACTCATATAATCAAAAGATTTGTCAAGTGTTTCCTCCATATCCTGCGCGTCTAAGCCGATCGCTTCCCTGTAAAAACGGTCAAAAAAGATGGTATGCCGAGCCTCATCTTCAAGATGGCTGGCCATGAACATCTTATGCTCATCCTTCGGCATCGCTGATATCATGGGTATAACATCAACAGCAACTTGACGTTCCCCATGATGAAACCCTGTCGCTATACTGAGAAAGCTTTTGCGCTGGTCATCTGAAAGTTTCTCATTCCAATCAACCCGATCCTGGGAAAAGTCCAATTCATGAACACGCCAACGCTGTTTTTCAAATTTTTTGTGAAGCTCAAGCGGATAATTTTGATCTACTTTCTGTAAGCCTTTATGGACATAATCAATGACATGATCTACATGAAAATCAGTATGTAATGAATCAATACTGACCCTTTCAATTTTTTCAAGGCTATCCGTCACGTTTTTCCCTCCTTCATATTTCTTTGAGACATAAATTTACCATTGCGTAACAATCGAAGCCCCCACTGTTTGAAATTCAGTCATTGCTTCAATCTCTTTTCCCGCTTCTTCAATAGATATGCGCTTTGTTACTAATAAACCTGGATTAAGCTTCCCGGCTGCTACCAACTGCAGCATCGTTGGATAATAAGGCGCGGGCATGCCGAGTGAACCAATAAATTGAATTTGTTTAAAAACAATATAATCTGTCGGAAGGGCTGTCATTTTATTTTCCGATGAAGCAATGCCCAATTGTAAGTGGCGGCCGCGCTTTCTTAATGATAAGAGAGCGTTTAAAATCGTATCGGAAATACCCAGCGCGTCAACGGATACATGCGCCCCGCCCTTTGTCAGTTCTTTAATCGCTTGAGGAGCATTTTGTTCTTTGCTATTAATAGCGTGAGCTGCTCCAAGCTTTTTCGCTAATGCCAGCTTTTCAGGCATGATGTCAACAGCTATAGGAATGGCGCCCGCGGCACTGGCTATATGAATGGCTGACAGCCCGACACCGCCGCAGCCGTGTACGGCAACCCACTCGCCTGGCCGAACTTTCGCCTGTTCAATTAAACCATAATACGCCGTCATAAAACGGCAGCCGATACTCGCACCTGCCTCAAAGGAAATGTCATCGGACAATTCAACGAGATTAGTATCGGCATTAGGGATCGCAGCATAACGTCCGTATCCGCCCCAATAATGAAAACCAGGCATTTTGCTGTGGTCGCAAATATTATGATGTCCGGCTAAACATTCCGGGCAAGTCCCATCCCCTTGCGAAAAAGGCACAATCACTCTGTCTCCCTTTTTAAAACGCTTTACTTCTTTGCCTGCCTCTTCAACAACACCAACAAATTCATGCCCAAGAACAAACGGCAGTGACGCCACTTCGATATCTCCCATCCAGGCGTGCCAATCGCTGCGGCAAACGCCATTGGCTTCAACTCGAATAATCGCTCCTTTAACATCAATAACCGGGTCAGGAACATCGCGGACAACAAGCGGTTGCCGCAGCCCTTCCATAACAGCAGCTTTCATTTTCCCATCCTTTCTGACTTTAATCATAAATTCCTTTTAACTCTATTAATTATTGGTGTGAATGATTCAGATTAACTAGAGCAGATATTTAAAAGGTTATGAGTAAGTTGTTGTTTTTAGTTCCACTTATAAACAAAATGCTCCATAATTGTTCTGAACAAGCGTAATGGCTGATTTCAAAATGGCTTTTCAATCTTCAATTCGGATAAATGTTCAACCGTCATTTTTGTGTGCCGATTTGTTTCTTCTCTTTTATGAACAAACCTTTTAAGAGAAAGCTTCCGCATGCCACTGCCATACCAACTGGTTAGTATTCAATTAAAATTCTATTACAATTATTTAGAAAATTCAATCCCAAATATGAACTGCTGCTATGAACATCAACAAACCTGTTCTTTAGAAAAGCCTTTCTATCCCCTTTAAAAATACACCTTGGCTTTACTGCAAACATCATATCAAAAAATGATGTGCTGTTATGAAAAAGCCCAATCACAACATATCCTTATACATACCTAATGGTTAGTATGTTATAATCATACAAATATTATCTTAAAATAAAAATGATTAACATTAATCCAGAAAATAAAATTTAAAAATTGCGATAAGTTAATTTCAAGCTATAATAGTGTAAAACGGCATCTTATTAATTAGGAGAGAAATCTATATGGGATATAAACAAATAGGTCCGATTTTCATTTTGACCGGTAAAAATAACAGCCACGTGCCATATTGCACATCACTGTTAATCAATGGCGATAATGAAACTATCCTCATTGATTGCGGCGGCGGCCAGGCCGTTTTTGACGAGATAAATAAACACTATACGGTTGATAAAATTTATTTAACCCATTACCATCTTGATCATATTTGGGGGGCTTATTTATTTGATCGTGCAGAAATCTTTATTAATCCGTACGACTTAAAAAAATTGACAGACCCGTTTGAACTCGCTAAGGCTAACGGCGTAGAAACCTTATACGGCAGTCAAGGCGCAGAAAAATGGGTTCAAAAACAAATCACAAGCAAAAAAACGCTTATTGATAAAGATCATCCAAGCTGGGGGCCTGTTATAGGCATTGCTAAACACAGCTATTCATATGGACAGCCGATAAACATCGCTGGAACGACAATGACTGTGATCCATACACCCGGGCATACGGAAGGGTTTTGCTGCCCGTACTTTCCCGAATACGGCGTCCTCTTTGCGGGAGATTATGATTTAACGTCATTTGGACCTTGGTATAATGATGCCGATTCAGATATCGACCAATTCATTGAATCATCTCAAAAAACATTAGAAACAGATGCCAAATATTTTGTCACCGCCCACCATAAAGGGATATTCGAAAGAAAAGCATACGAAGTGTGTTTGTATACTTACATTGATAAAATTTATGAACGCGAAGAAAAAGTTAAAAAAGCCATTCAGCAAGGCATCCGTCCCAAAGATATCGTCTATCAAGAAGTCTTTTATTTTCTCATCAACCATAAGAGAAACAAACATCTTGTAAATTCTGAGATTATCGGAATCGCTAAACATATTGAACGATTAATCAAACAAGGATATGAATTCGAAGATTATTATCAGGATTATATCACGTATTATCAAATTCAGCCGGATGCATTAAACTACCGCAGCGAACCGGTAAAATAACAAAAAAATCTGTCCAATGAATCCATGGGCAGAAATGGGCGATGGGATTGTACTTTATCCTGTCGCCTTTTTCTCATATTGGGATTGTCGGCTTTATTCCAGTTATGCCCGATATTTTGAATAGAATTTGAACAACGTAATAAAAGCATTGCGCTATTCAGTCGGGTAATGTAGCTTAATGATGAAAATAGAATACAGGAGGAATTATAGTGAAAAAATCGCATTTAGTTTTGCGGCTCTATTCCTAGTTATCGCCTTATCAGCTTGCGGTAGCAATAAAGCGGCTAGCGAAGAAGAACAAACGAAGGCAAATGTAGAGGATATGAGTGAGACTTATGAAGATTATGTATATCATATCCTCAAAATTCTAAAATTGCAAGGGGGCAATGCTTTTGAATTTGAAAACAATTAGGTTAATAATAGTTATTGCTGGTTTAGCAATGAGTATTGCTAATTTGGTTATTTCTTCCAAAATAAACCGCGGGAGATGATGAATAATGACAAAACCGTTATCCTTTCGATTTTCCGATGACTTTGTAACACTTCTTAGGACGTGGGCATTCGTGACTGGTCAAGATCAAAGAGGATTATTAGAACGTGCTTTTCATGAGTATGCTGAAAAACATCCTGATATTAAAGAAAAGGTCGAAAAGATTATAGAGATTAATAAAAACAAATGACGCCAATAAATGCCCTGCATCTAAAAAATGATGCGGGGTATTATTTTGCAGAGTTATACAAACAAATTGCTTGACACAATTTATTGTGTTTTATTCTATCAATCCCTTGTTGTACCGATTGCTGAAGCCGGGTTAAAGCAACAGAAATCATTGATGAGTTTAATGGGTTAAGCAATGTGCCGAGGCCTAATGCTGGTCTCTTAAAAGAGCAGCATGAAAAAACAATTTAAAAACTCCTTCCAGCCAACAGTCTAATATTGACAACTGCTGCTTAGAAGGAGTATCTCATTTAAGTTAACCTTTTAGCCCCTAGATAGCGAGGTTTCCAATATGGATTATTCATGTCGGAAATTTCTACCCCGCGACTTGAACCAGCGTTAATAAATTTCCCGTTCCCTAAATAAATCCCCATATGAGAAGGGCCTATTTTATAAGTTTGGAAATAAACAAAGTCACCCGGCTGCGGAGAACTTATGCTTTCCATTCGATCCCAATAGCCGGCTACTGACAAGCGCGGATATGAGATTTGCTTGTTAATGACATAGTAAATAAATCCGCTGCAATCAAAAGCAGAAGGCGTCGACCCGCCCCATTGATACGGTGTACCAATAAGAGCTTTGGCATCCGAAATTAACTGATTCACATTTAATGAAGTTGAAGCATGATGAGAATTACCTTGGCCTTGAGATCCAGTGCCGCCATTGGATTGACTTGGTGAACCGCTCATTTTCAGACGCTGGCCGACATAAATCGTATCGCTTTTTAATCCGTTAAGCGATTTAATCTTATCGACTGTTGTCCCATGAGACTTAGCAATCCCCCATAAGGTGTCACCCGGTTTGACTGTGTATGTGCTGGAGTTTGCAGAACTTGAACCGCTGCTTGAACCGGAGCTTGAACCGCCGGTTGACTGGCTTGGTTTGCCGCTCACTTTCAGACGCTGGCCGACATAAATTGTGTCGCTTTTTAATCCGTTAAGCGATTTAATCTTATTGACCGTTGTCCCATGAGACTTAGCAATCCCCCATAAGGTGTCGCCCGGTTTGACTGTGTATGTGCTTGAACCGGAGCTTGCAGATTGGCTTGCATCCGCCTTTCCATCCGGAACAATCAAAGGGCGCCCGGCATAGATAACATCAGAATTTAAATGGTTAAGTGTTTTTAAATGGCTTACTGTTGTATGATATTGTTTGGCCAAGCCCGAAAGCGTGTCGCCATGTTGTATCGTTATTGTCTTTGCGGATGCACTTGCTCCAAAAGTGATGGTTCCTAAGAGTCCCATTGTTGCGATTGCTGATGCCGTTTTTTTCATAAATGTTCCCTCCGAATAAATCTAGCATGGTCTAGTTTATAAATCCTTATTTAATCATTAAATAATTTAATAGATTTTGTCGAAAAATGCTAGATTTATAGAGGGAATAACGACACATGTTAATAAACTTTAATAGTACTGTGTTTTTTCTACTTTCACAATAAATAGTGCCGGGGAACTAAAGCCACTAGGCATGTGACAGGCTCCTCAGCATAGGCATGCTTAATACGACAGGTTGTTTCGGAATTTTGATTAAATTAAACTCAGAAACTAATTCTTTCGCCTTAACGGCTTCCGGCCTATCTATTAAACCGCTGATATAGGCCAAAATGCCAACAACTTTTTCCGGCTGCACACCGGCGGATCGAATGTTATGAATCGTAATTGCTGTCCCGTGTCTTTTCGATAGGCGCCTGCCGTCAGGACCGTATAATAACGGGACATGGATAAAACGAGGGACGGGTAATGATAAGGCTTGATAAAGCAGGATTTGCCGAGGTGTAGAATCTAGCAAATCAGCGCCGCGAAACACATCTGTCATACGCATACCGGCATCATCTACAACAACAGCCAGCTGATAACTCATAAAACCGTCTGCCCGCCGAACAACAAAATCCCCGCCTGAACCAGCGGGATAGAACTGTTCCCCCATTATCCCGTCATTGAAATGGACAGGCTTGTCCGGCAAGGCAAATCGATATGACGGTTGTTTTTCTTTTGCTTTGATTTTCCTTTCTTCAGGTGTGAGATGCCTGCAAATTCCAGGATAAGCAGGTCCTTCAGATAAAAGACCGTGCGGAGCGTTAGCAAGAGCTTTTAAGTCCTTGCGGCGGCAATAACAGGGGTAAAGCCAGCCCTCTTCATTTAACTGATCAAAAGCTCTTTGATACTTGTGTGTTCTTTCACTTTGTTCATAGGGTGCGTAGGGTCCGGATGCCCCCGGACCCTCATCCCAATCTATTCCAAGCCAAAGCAGATCATTGATCATTTGTTTGGCATATACAGGCTTGCATCTCGCCCGATCAATATCCTCTAACCGCAACACAAATTCTCCCCCGGCTTGACGGACTTGAAGCCAAGCCAGCAATGCAGTTCTGGCGTTGCCGATATGACATTCTCCTGAAGGGGTCGGCGCAAACCGTCCGCGAATCATAGTGGATTCCCCCAAACTTTGCTCGTTCGCTTTTTGCTTTCCATGATCTATTAAATATTTTCTTTTCTTATGCAAAAAAAGTCAAATGTTCCGAACAAAAAGGCTTTTATCGTTAGTCTGTTATTTCCCCTTTTTCGCCGTTGAACTTTGCTTTGTTAAAATCTCAAAAAAAGCTTCAGCTGCTTTCGGACGTTCAATATGCGGAGAAAGCACATAAAAGAACATTCTAGTAAATTTCAAATCTTGCAAATGCACAATAGCCAGCTTATCATTTTCAACAGCATCTTTCACTACCCATAACGATAAAATGGATGCCCCTGCCCCGTTAATCACAGCCTCCTTGACACCGTGATTGCTGCTAATCGTTATCAACTGTTTTGGACGTATGCCGTATGATCTCAAAATATGATCCATATATACTCGAGTGCCTGAGCCTTTTTCGCGGGCTATCCAAGTTAAATTTTGAAGCTCCTCAAGACCGGCCTGTTGACGCCATTGATTTTCACAGCGTTTCGGCACGACAATAACCATCTCATCCTCCATAAAAGGCTGGACAACAAGATCTTTCTCAGTCGCCCGACCTTCAATGAGACCGATATCATATTGCAATAGTCCGACAGATTTGCTTATATTTTCAGTATTATCTATATTAATTTCTATATCAATATCCGGATAGCTTTTATTAAATTCAGGAAGAACGGCAGGCAACACATACTCTCCTATGGTATAGCTGGCACCAATCTTTAAAGTCCCCTTCATTGTTTTATGATAATCATAAATTTCATCTCTGGTTTTAGCATATAATTTCAAAATTTGCTTTGCCCGTTCATAAAGAATTTTACCAGATGGCGTAATGTTTAAGTGCTTTGGCGAACGATCAAACAATTTGGTTTGAAATTCGCTTTCCAAATTTTTAATATGCAGACTGACGCTCGGCTGAGACAATAATAATTTTTCTCCAGCTCTTGTAAAATTCTTTTCTTCTGCAACCGTTACAAATGTCTGTAAGGCCTCAATATACACGCTGACCTCTCCAATCATTAGAATTATTAATGATTACAATTATTAATTTATATTTCACTTATGATTACACCTCCATTATATTGAAAATAAGAACAGCTCACAAATTCATTAACAGGGGTGTTAGAATGAGCGAACAACAAGCGTTAAGAGAAGATTTTCAAAATAAACCGTTAAATCAAGCAAAACGCCGCGGCAGCCAGGAGCCTGGGGGCGGCGGCAACCAAGCATTGCTCTGGATGGCCGGTGTGGGTTTTACTTTTGTTATTGCACTCATTGGCTTTTTTCTGGCGAAGATTCCCGGCTTCAGCATGGTTGGGCCGATGGCTTGTTCTATTGTTATTGCGGTTATTTACAGGCAAATTTTCGGATATCCTGAATCATTAAGAAACGGCATTACGTTTTCATCCAAAAAATTATTAAGATATGCCATCGTATTGTTTGGTTTAAAGTTAAATGTCGATACAATTTTGCATCACGGATTAGGGCTGCTGCAGAGAGATGTTTTTGCGGTTGTCTTCGCCATTGTTGCAACCGTTTTATTAGCAAAATTGTTTAAGGCAGATATGTCCTTGTCATTTCTTCTTGGCGTCGGCACCGGCGTATGCGGAGCTTCAGCGATTGCGGCGGTATCGCCTATTGTTAAGGCTAAAGAGGAGGATACAGCAATCGGCGCTGGAATTATCGCCTTAATGGGTACAATTTTTGCGATTGCCTATACGATTTTAAGACCTTATTTGCCGTTGTCTGCAATAGAATACGGGATTTGGTCCGGTTCCAGCTTGCATGAAATCGCCCATGTTGCGCTGGCTGGTGCACCGGCTGGCCAAAATGCGCTCGCGATCGCGCTTTTAGCTAAATTAGGGCGTGTTTTCTTGCTTGTTCCATTATGTCTTGTGCTGGTTTGGTGGATGAATCGTAAAGGGAAAGAAAAAGGCGGAGAGAAAATTGAATTTCCATACTTCCTGATAGGATTTGTTGCGATGAGTCTTTTCGGAAGTTATGTACTTGGCCAATATATACCTGTCACAAAAGGCTTTATGGACGGCGTCTCAAGTCTGACTTCATTTATTTTAACGATGGCGATGGTTGGGCTCGGATTAAACGTCAGCTTTAAAGCGCTTAAAAGCAAAGCTTTCCGTCCATTGCTTGCTATGACCATTACATCTGTCCTGCTGTCATTTGCAATATTTATGTTAGTTTAAAAAGAATTTGCCGATGCCTTTCAGCCAAAAACTGGGCTCTTTTGCCCGGTTTTTTAGTTTGTAAATACATATAATAACTGGTAGAATAATATTAGCAAAATTTCTGTTTTCCATCCTAAATTCCCGCTTTTCTTCTATCCTTTTCAATATTTTGACAAATCTCTTATTAAATTGATCAATAATAGGGGGTCAGCCTATAGTGAATCCTGCACCTAGAGATACAGCTAAACTTCATCACAGAAAAGTATCAAAGCGAAAGCTCATTGAACGATTAGTATTTGTACCTGTTGGCGCCTTGCTCATTGCCATTGGACTTGAAATTTTTTTAGTGCCAAATAATATTATTGATGGCGGCATTACCGGTATTTCAATTATGTTATCCTACCTTACGTCACTTCCGCTTGGTTTGTTTCTTATTCTTTTAAATATCCCTTTTTTTGTACTTGGCTATAAGCAAATCGGAAAAACCTTCGCTCTCACTTCCGTGTATGGCATTCTTCTTTTGTCCATATTTACAAGCTTTCTTATTCCGGTCGATGTCCTGACTAAAGATCCGCTGCTTGCAACTGTGTTCGGCGGCATTTTTTTGGGTGTTGGTGTTGGAATCGTTATTAGAAACGGCGGTTCAACGGATGGAACAGAAATACTTGCTGTTTTATTTAATAAGTCGACGCCTTTTTCCGTTGGCGAAGTGGTCATGGTTATCAACATCTTTATTTTAAGCGGCGCCGGTTTTATCTTTGGTTGGGACCATGCCATGTATTCACTGCTTGCCTATTTTATCGCCTTTAAGGTCATAGATATTACAATAGAAGGTTTCAATCAGTCAAAGTCTGTTTGGATTATTAGTGATCAATATGAGGAGATCGGTGATGCGCTTAATGACCGCCTCGGCCGCGGCATCACGTATTTAAACGGCGAAGGCGCCTATTCAGGCGACGACAAACGAGTGATTTTCACTGTTATCTCCAGACTTGAAGAAGCCAAATTGAAGAGTATTGTGGAAGATCTGGATCCTTCCGCTTTCTTAGCTGTTGGTAATATTCATGACGTTAAAGGCGGGCGTTTCAAAAAAAGAGATATCCATTAAAAAAGACAACTGGGTTTGTTCCTAGTTGTCTTTTTTGTATCTTTAACGGCAGTGTTCACAATAACCGTATATCTCAAATTTGTGTCCTGTGACAAGAAATCCAGTTTGAGATTGAGGCATTTCGGTCATTGGACAAGCTTCAATACTTTCTGTTTTGCCGCATTGCAGACAAATCAGGTGGTGATGATGATGGCTGGTACAATTAAACTGGTACATCTTTTCGCCGTCAAGCTCTGTTGCTTCCAGTATGCCCAAATCCACGAAAAGAGATAAATTGCGGTAGATCGTATCGAAACTTAACCCTTTATATTGATCTTTTAATTGGAGTTGAATATCTTTTGCGGATAAATAACCTTTTCCCTTTTCGAAAAGACGCAAAATATCTGTTCTTTTATCTGTATGTTTGTAACCTTTTTCTTTTAAAGTGTCGAGCGCCTGCTCTAAATTCATGGAACTAACACTTCCTTAATTATCGTTCAGTAAAGGCAAATCATGAAAAAAAATAAAAGTCTTGATAAGGACTGATAAGATTACCCTCATAAATGATAATAACAAAAAAAGCCTTAACGCGCATAGAGGTTTTTTAAAAGCTATTTTTAACAATGACAACAAGCACCGTTTTATTTAACGATGCTTGCGAAGGAAATATTTATTCTTATGGCACACGGGTTAAGTTCATGTTGATGCTAAATGGAGAATAAATATGATTTAACGATTAAACCCCTCGTGCCAGCTGCGGTTTTTTACCACCAGAACCATGGCCACAACGAGATAGCAGCAATAGATGCTAAAGCGATTGGAATTCCCCAATAAGCCCATCCCCAGGCATAGACGCCTGGACCATCAGCGCCGTCGCCATCTAAAGGTCTTAGGTAAACATGTGTCGGATCGACTTTAGTAATAATGCCGCGGTGGACAGTGCCATCATGGCATCTTATTTCAACAGCTTTATTTAAGTGCTGCTGGCAAAGGGCATACATATTTTGTCCCGACATAGACTCCCTCCTAGATAGATACGTTATAAATCATTAATATCTTATGATGCCTGCTCTATCTTTGGATAGGATATTGTCCGCCTTATATAAGACTTGGGTTAAGATCCTGATAAAAATATAAATGGAAAACCTGACCCATCCCTCTTTGCAAACCGAGCGAATCTTACTGATTTTGTGATTATTAATAGTACAGCGGTCATTGTATGCCGAAATCATTCATGATATTTTCCGTCTCTTTCCCTTGTCCTCTTTTTTCTGTATTTCCAATTAAAATGATAAAATCAAGCATGCATTTTAAAATACAAATTTTGGGTCTAAAGGGCGATGTCTAATTGTGGCTTTATCTGATATATTTAATTAAAGTATGTAAATATTTAAAATAATATGACATTATCTTGATTACAGGAGGACTGCTATGAAAAAAATAGCCAATGTTGTTCTTGTTTCATCCTTAGTCAGCGGTTCATGGCTATATCTTGCCGCCCATTCAGCAAATGCCAAAGGATATCCCCCGCCCCAGCCTACAATAGAACACGCATCTAAACCATCAATTGCCATTCCTGATCATGAATCGCCGAAATCATGGGATAATCCGGGGCCTTCATCACCTGTACTGCATCCTGGAACGCCAAATGCAGCAGGTATGAGACAGGAGCCCCTCAAAGTCATGGATGACAAAATTCGTGAAGCCATTAATGAGAAAGTCATGCCGGGGGCGGTTGTTTTAATTGCCCGCCGCGGAACAATTGTCAAAGAGCAAGCCTATGGATATGCTGCAAAATATCAAGATGACCAGTTTACACCTATGAAACATCCTGTCAAAATGACTCCCCATACCATTTTCGACCTTGCTTCAATTAGTAAATTATTCACGACAACAGCCGCAATGCAGCTCTGCGAACAAGGAAAATTCAAACTAGATGACCCGGTCGCCAAATATATTCCGGAATTCGCTAAGAACGGGAAAGAAAAGGTGACGATCAGGCAATTAATGACACATACTTCAGGATTTCAGCCTGACCCTGATACGCCATTATATAACATAAAGGGATCGCGCGAAGACAAATTACGGTATGTTCTGGAACATCCGCTCGAAAATCCGCCCGGTACAGCGTATACGTACAGCGATCTGAATATGATCACACTTGCTGTCCTTGTCGAAAGGCTGTCCGGGGAGCGTTTGGATCAATATATTAAAGAACATATTACAGACCCATTGGAAATGAAAGATACAATGTTCAATCCTCCGGCTTATTTAAAAACAAGAACTGCAGCGACCGAGTACCAGCCGTGGATAGACCGGGGGCTTGTCTGGGGGCAGGTCCATGATGAAAATGCTTGGGCGCTCGATGGTGTCAGCGGACACGCAGGCGTTTTTTCTACGGCTCACGACCTTGCTATATTCAGTCAAATGATGCTAAACGGCGGCCGTTATAAAGGGAAGCAAATTTTGAAACCTTCAACAGTCCGCCTTATGGAAACCAATCAGCTCC
Organism: Scopulibacillus daqui; assembly: GCF_016908855.1. Lineage (GTDB taxonomy): Bacteria > Bacillota > Bacilli > Bacillales > Sporolactobacillaceae > Scopulibacillus_A > Scopulibacillus_A daqui. The sequence goes on from NZ_JAFBER010000010.1 coordinate 67,789, forward strand.
CCCAATTTCCCGAGGATTCACATGGTCTCGGCTGGGAACTCCAACAAGGCTGGTATATGGATGCGCTCACCGAACCAACAACGATGGGACATACGGGATTTACCGGAACATCAATCGTCATCAGCCCCAATAATAAAACAATCGTTATTCTTCTGACGAATAGAGTTCATCCGACAAGGAATACGGTTTCAACCAACGGTATCAGAAGAACAGTCGCCAGGCTTGCCGCTGACGCTATTCCTGTAGCAATACCTAATAAAGAAGCGGCGTGGTTTTCCGGTTACGGCGACAACCTGGATCGCTCAATGCAAGCAGATCTGCCAAATGGAGATAGGAAAACATTAACTTTCCGGACATGGTACCTTACGGATAATGAAAATGACTATGGTGCTGTAGAATGGTCTTCTGACGGTAAGACATGGTCCGAGGCCGGTCCAAGATTAACCGGCAGCAATCAAGACTGGAACAGAATATCTATTGAGTTGCCAGCTAAGGCCCGCTATGTGCGTTTTAGATATCATACAGATGGTTCAGTAAATGGCCGCGGCTGGTATGTTTTAAACCCTAAAGCCATTGACTCGCATGGAAAAACCCATGAACTTCATTTTAGCAAAACGGATTGGCAAAAACGGAGGGATTAATAAATGATGACAATAAGGAAGAAAGCGGCGGCTTGTATGGCAGCTGCATTATTCATTGCTTCTCAAACGCTCTTCTCCTATCCTGAAGCTCATGCAAAGGAGAAAAATCAATTCAGCGATCTTCTGATATTGCAAAATGTACCCCAAGTTACCAGCAAAATTAAAAATATGCGCATTCAACTTAACGCGATACACACATATTCTGACGGCCATTTCACGCAAACTAACTCACACCTTGTTTGGTCATCTTCTAATAAGAATATTGCTTCCGTAAATAACAGCGGCCTTGTAAAACTTACTGGACATAACGGCCGGTCATCGATTAAGGTTACTGACGGCAATCACAGCGACCGAATAATTGTCAGCTATAAGACACCCGCTGACAAAGCAGCTTCCCCATCAATCGCCAAAATCATTAAACAAAAAGGTTCAAAATACGATGTTGTAAACCATGCAGTGAAAAAAATGTCACTTGAAGAAAAAATCGGCCAAATGCTCATGCCTGACTTTAGAACTTATAATGGCAATAATGTAACGGAAATGCTGCCGCAAATTCGTGACCAAATTCGCAAATATCATCTGGGCGGCGTCATTCTCTTTCGGGAAAATCTTGTAAACAATAAGCAGATTGTAAAGTTGACAAATGATTATCAAGCGGCGAGCGATAAATACGGTCTTTTACTGACGACTGATCAAGAAGGCGGCATTGTGACTCGGGTGCAATCGGGAACTGATATGCCCGGGAACATGGCTTTAGGAGCTGCAAGGTCCGAGAAAATTGCCAAGCAGGTCGGACGCGCAACCGGCGAGGAGCTGTCAGCCTTAGGAATTAATATAGACATGGCTCCTGACCTTGATGTGAACAATAATCCTGATAACCCTGTCATTGGCGTCAGGTCGTTTGGCGAGGATCCAAAACTTGTTGCACGACTGGGCATCTCTTTTATAAATGGTATGCATGACAGCGGAGTCGCTGCGACAGGCAAACACTTTCCCGGCCACGGTGATACAAATGTTGATTCACATCTTGGCCTCCCTTCAGTTCCTTACGATCTCAACCGATTAAAAAAAGTTGAACTATACCCTTTTAAACAAGCCATGGATGCGGGATTGGATGCGGTCATGACTGCCCATATCACCTTTCCAAAAGTAGACGGTACGAAGGTTGTTTCGAAAAAGGACGGCAGCCTTATCTCATTGCCGGCTACACTTTCCCACAAAATTCTTACCGGTTTGATTCGGGAACAGATGGGCTTTAAAGGGGTTATATTTACCGATGCTATGAATATGCAGGCAATTACTGATAATTTCGGCAATGTCGATGCTGCGATTCGAGCCGTTAACGCCGGCGCTGATATTTTGACCATGCCTGTTGACCTTGACAGTGTTTATACCGGTCTGATTAAAGCTGTTAAAAGCGGAAAAATTAAAGAACAGCGCATCGATGAATCAGTGAAACGAATCTTAACTTTAAAAGTCAAGCAAGGCATCATAAAATCAGAAAATACGGATGATCTTAATAAGAAAATCGACCGGGCCAATCACATCGTCGGCTCGCCTAAACATCAAAAGATTGCACAAAACGCGGCGAATCACGCTGTCACACTCATTAAAAATCACAACGTGCTGCCTTTGAAAAATAAAAATATGAAAAACAGCAATATTACCGTTATCGGCCATAATTACTTAAAAAATTTATCTGACGCGGTAAAAAGATACCATTCTAATATAACAACGATAGACGCAGCTAGTCCGCTTAATGATACACAGCTTAATCAAGTTAAAAAATCAAGCGCGATTATCATCGGCACCTATACTTCTGATGTTGACGGCAGAGCTCAGACAAATCCGCAGATGCAGCTCGTCAATCAATTAATCGAAAAATTAAATAAACCAATTATAGCCGTCGCCATACGTAATCCTTATGATATTATGGCATATCCAAAAGTCGATGCCTATCTCGCCCAATATTCTTTTAATAACGCTAATTTTAACGCAGCTGCCGCCACAATATTTGGCAAAAACGATCCAAAAGGACAATTGCCTGTTACGATTCCTGCTCCTGACGGCAAAGGCAAAGCCCTTTATCCGTTTGGATTCGGCCTTCACTATTAAAAGTCTTTAGGCTTCGAATGTTTCGCAAGCATCTATTAAAAGATGAGGTGATTGACCTTGAAAAGATGGATACTGTCTTTAGGCGTCTTTTTGTTAATCTTATCGGCGGTTGCTGTGTCAGCTTCGGGACATGGCGTCCACTCGGTCATCCAAAAACCGGTTCGCCATCACCAACACATTCAATTAGGCATTGACACTTTATTAAGTGAAAAGAAAGATTTGCTGAAGGGAAAACGCGTAGGATTAATTACTAACCCTACCGGTGTCAATCAGAGGCTGACAAGTGATATTGATTTGTTATTCCACGATCCGGATATTAAGCTAGTGGCTCTGTATGGTCCCGAGCACGGTGTTCGGGGCAGCGCCCAGGCCGGCGAAAAAGTCGATAAATATATTGATGAAGAAACAGGGCTGCCTGTCTACAGCTTATACGGCGATACTAAAAAACCTACGCCGGACATGCTGAAAAATGTTGATGTGTTAGTGTTTGATATACAAGATGTCGGCACGCGCTATTACACTTATATTTCAACTATGGCCTATGCCATGCAGGCTGCCCATGAAAACCATATCCCTTTTATTGTACTGGACCGGCCTGATCCTATCGGCGGCACTCATGTTGAAGGACCCGTATTAGATCCAAAGTACGCCTCATTCGTAGGCTTGTATCCTATTCCGATTCGCCACGGCATGACTGTTGGAGAACTAGCAGGTTATCTTAATAATGAATACCATATTCATGCTGATTTAACAGTTGTGAAAATGAAAGGCTGGAAACGCGGGATGTCTTATAGCGATACACATCTGCCTTGTTGGGTGATGCCCTCACCTAATATGCCTACAGAAGATACCGCTCTTGTTTATCCGGGAACCGGTCTTATAGAAGGCACAAATATTTCTGAAGGACGAGGAACGACCCGCCCATTTGAATTATTAGGCGCGCCTTTTATTAACGGATGGAAACTAGCTCAGAAACTAAATGCTTTGCATTTGCCCGGCGTCATCTTCCGCGATGCTTCATTTACACCGACATTTTCTAAATACAGCGGCCAGCTTGTCCACGGCGTTCAAGTTCATGTCATAGATAAGCAGTCCTATGAACCAGTCATTACCGGTCTATCCATCATTAAAACGATTCATGACATGTATCCTGATAAATTCCAATTCAGCCCCGAAGATAAAAACGGCATCTCTCCGTTTGATCAGATGGTTGGCAATGGATGGATAAGAAAAGATATCAATGCCGGTGTATCTGTCAAAACCATGGAAAAGAAATGGCAGCCTGAACTGAAACAATTTGAAAAGAAAAGAAAAAAGTATTTATTGTATAAATAAAAGCATGGCGTCTTCTCCAAAATAACTTGGAGATGTTATACCGCTGATAGATTTAAATGATAAAAGACAGGGAAAGCGCCCTGTCTTTTTTGCGTACTATCATGCTTACTCGTGCCTTGCATGGTTAATGGTTTGCTGCAATATATTGATCACATGATCGTCATCGCTGGAATAATAAATCGTTTTGCCGTTTCGCCTGGATTTAACAAGTCTTAAATTTTTTAAAAACCTTAATTGATGAGAGACGGTAGATTGAAGCAAATCAAGATGTTCAGATATATGAGTGACTGAACATTCTCCTTGGGAAAGCAAATGAAGAATTCTTATCCTTGTAGGGTCTGAAAGAGCTTTAAATATTTGTGAAACTGTAAACAAAGTTTCTTCATCTAAATCAATATGTTTTTTATCGTCCACTGTCATACCTTCTTTGATAAGATTAACTTATATATTATTAAGGTTATCAAAAAAATGACTGATTTTAAAGTCAATAAGATATCGAATCAAAAAAGGTGATTTAATATCTTGATTTTTTTGTCTTTTTATGTTCAATTTGTGATAAAAGATCTTTTGCTTCGCTATCATTCAAAATGTGCAATTTGTGAAGCAGCGAAACGGTCATTAACATTTTCGTTAAAGGGTCTTTTCCATACATGCCGTCCACATCTTTCCTTTGGTAAACTTTTTTTGCTTTAGTAAAATATATGCAAGTGATGTTATTTTTGTTTAGACACGTCAAAGGGAAACTTAAAAAGACACAACCGCCAATGGCTGTGCCTTCTATATTGAAATCTTAAATACAATCCATCCTTCCCAACTTATAGACGTCTGGCTTCGTCAATAATGATCTTAAGCTTTTCCCGCCGTACCACCCTTCCAAAGACAACAAAGGTCCCGCCCAAACCTAACTTGTTCAATTAATCTATGGTTACAACTCTTCCGTTTTTAAAACAGCACAATCGGATCATAAGTCTACCCTTTCTTCTTCTGCCGATCTTTCGGCCATTTCTTTTTTTGGCGCTATTGCTATTTGGTAATAAACAAGCAGAAGGACAAGCCAAATCACTCCAGAAAAAACTGATATTCTTGTTAATGGCGAGTACACGATTGCCGCAAAAGCCAAGACCAGCATGCCAAGGCCGATGAACGGCAGAATCGGCCAGAACGGCATTGGATACCGCAGCTCTTGCCCGCTCTTTGAAATTTTTCGCCTGAACGTTAATTCTAATACTAATATCACAACCCATGTAAAAATCGACGCGAATGCCGAAGCGCTTGTTATCCAAATATAAACCTCATCCGGCGATAAATAAGTGATGATTGTCCCGATTGAAATCGCTGCCGCTGTCATAATAACGGCAATATAAGGCACTTGATTCTTATTTAATTGATCAACAGCATTTGGCATCATTTGATCGCGCGACATGCTAAATAAAATTCTGCTTCCCCCGTATACCCCGGTATTACAAGATGATAACCCGGCTAAAATAATAATGATATTGACAACTGTTGCTGCCGCAGGAATACCTATTTGTTTAAATAAAAGGACATATGGACTGCCGTTTACATGAATCAAATGAGTCCATGGATAGGCGCATAACATAATAAATATCGACCCTATATAGAAAAACGAAACTCTGAAAGTAATGCTTTGAAAGGCTTTTGGCATTGAAGCCCTTGGATCTCCCGACTCTCCGGCTTCCACAGCTAAAGTTTCAATACCGGAATAGGCTTGGATTACAAGCGAAACGGCTTGGACAACTCCAAGCCAGCCATAAGGCAGAAACCCATGATGCGACGAAAGGTTCGTTAAGCCGACAGCTTGTCCATGATTAAATGCTCCAGTTAAAATCATTAAAGCACCGAATATCATAAATGACATAATCGCAAAGACCTTTAACACCGCAAAGACAAATTCCAGCTCTCCAAACATCTTTACAACCAAAAGATTAGAAACAGTAAATAAAACGAGAGAGATGAGCCCGGGAACCCAGATAGGAAATGCAGGGAACCAAAACTGAATTAATTTCCCGATAGCGGCAAGTTCCGACATGACAGTGGCTACCCAAAAGAACCACCACATGCCGCCTGTCACAAATCCCATTCGCGGACCAAACATGTCATGAGCATAACGGCTGAATGAGCCGGCTACCGGCCTTTCAACTGTTAATTCTCCGAGCGCCCTCATAACGATGGCTGCAACAGCTCCAGCTAATATGTAAGCGATGATAACTCCAGGACCTGCAACTTGAATGGCTTGAGACACACCATAAAATAAACCGACACCGATAACCCCGCCTAAAGCTAAGAATTGTATGTGCCTGTTATTTAAAGAGCGGCTCAAACCTTCAGAATAAGGTTTTTGGCGGCTTTCCATCATTGTCCTCCTAATCGTCGGCTAGAGTTTAACCAAAAATCAGTTTCTCTTCTTAAAATATCATCTGCCTCACTTATGAAATGAAAATTATTCTAATGTTCAGTGATTTAGAGATTAATAACAGGCTTGCCATCGGCAAGCCTGTCTTATCATGAGTCCATGATTAATTATCCCAATTCGCGGCATCTAAATGAGCATACTTAGGCAATAAACGGCGAGGCTTTTTTAGCGCGTCTTTTCGAAATGGCGGCGCCAATTGTGTTCCGTCTACTTTAATATTCAAAACAGTGGGTTGATCCGATTTGATCGCTTCTTCAATTGCTCCTTTGATATCCTCAGGACGATCAATCGTTATGCCGTTTGCCCCCATGGCTTTGGCAACTTCCGCAAAGTCCGGACCTTCGATATCAGCGCCGATAAACCGGTTGTTATAAAAATCCACCTGGTTTTTCTTCTCTGCGCACCATGCCCCATTATTGAATACACAGGCGACGACCGGAAGCTTTTGTTCCACGGCTGTGCTGACTTCGTGCAAACTCATGCCCCACGCGCCATCGCCGACGATCGCAATGACCGGGGAATCAGGATCGGCAATTTTGGCGCCAAGCGCTGCAGGATAAGCGAAACCGCAGTTGCCAAACGTTAATGCCGCAATATGTTTACGGCTTTGTGTGAAATCAAAATAAGCATTAGCTGTTGATGAAGTATTGCCGATATCGCTTGTAACAACTGTATTTTCCGGAATCGCTCTTGAAATTTCAAGCAGAGCGCGGCGAGGGTTGATCGGCGAGCCTTCTGCCATGGCCAGTTTAACACGCTCTTCTTCCCATTTTCTTTTCTCATCAGCTACTTTAGCCATCCGTTCCTTATCGACTTGCACACGAGGCTTTTTCTCTTTTAACCGTTTGTAAATTTCTTCGCTTGCCGCTTTTGCGTCGCCGACGATCGCAGCTTCAACATGGTGAGGGCGGGCAATATGCTTAGGATTAATATCGATTTGAATAATTTTAGCATGTTTCGGGAAGTAGTCAATATCATAGCAAGGCAGCGTGCCAAAGACAGAAAGCCTCGTACCGATCGCCAATAAAACATCCGCGTCCTTAACAATGTTCATTGCTGCTTTTGAACCCATATAACCTATTGGTCCAACTGCTAGAGGATGATCAGCCGGGAAAGCATCGTTATGCATATAAGATGCAGCCACAGGAGCCGTTAAATATTCGGCGATATCTTTCACAGCATCAATACCGTCAGCATCGACTGCACCCCTGCCGGAAATAATCACCGGGCGCTTCGCTTCGGCAAGAATTTCAACTGCTTTTTCAATGGATTCAATAGAACCGCAGCTGCGCAATTCAGCACGATATTGATGAGGTTCCAAAATATAATCTTCAATTTCTCCGTAGAAATAATCACGGGGAATATCGTAAAGAACCGGTCCGCGTTCAGCATAAGCCAAACGGAAAGCTGTTCTTAAGCAGTCAGCCGCTCTAGAAGGATGCGGAACTCGAACCGTTGCTTTTGTAATAGGTTTGAAAACTGATACTTGATCACATTCTTGGAAACCGTCCCAGCCAAGAGATGTTGTACCGGCTGACGGAGAAATCACAACCATTGGTGTATGCGCCATATTAGCTGCGGCCACGGACGTGACCATATTTGTTATGCCAGGGCCGTTTTGACCGACAACAACACCGGCTTTTCCCGTCATTCGAGTGTAGGCATCTTCCATATGAGCCGCGTTTTGTTCATGACGGACCGGAATGAATTTAATGCCTGCCGCCGGCAGCAGATCGAGCATGTCCATAAAAGCTGAACCAAGAATCCCTGTAATATGCTCGACACCTTCAGCAAGCAAAGTTTCTACAATGGCTTCGCTTGGCGTCATTTTTAATTTTGTTTTAGTTTTTGCACTTGTTTCAATATCCCCCATCAATAATTAAAGCCTCCCTCACTTTTAATTCAATTTTTTGATTGCGATTCCAAACAGAATAATAGAATCATAATAAACGCATAACGTGTTAATGTCATGACATTTATTGTTAAAAACAATCGGATATTTCAGGCAAATTGACCCATTTCATGACAACCGTATCATTTGTTCCTTCGTTTTGAGCTATTTCAAATCTAAATCGATCTCCGCGAAACAATGTTTTCACTCTAGCCATCGGTGTTTCGCAAGAATAAAGAACACCGCGCCAAAGCGTTAAAGGGCTGCCGGGATCGACCTTAAGCAAGGACGATTCTTCTAGTTCTGCCGGAACCGATTGAAATGACTGTTTTGAATGTGTGGGAACCAATCCGTATTCTTCTCTTAAAATTTTGTACAGCTTGAGATCTTTCAAGTTTTTTTCTTCCAAAAGATTTGGCGCTAACTTTACCGGAATTTGCGACGTGCGAATGGTTAAACAATTTTTTCGGTTGCCTTTTAAAACAGTCATTTCAAAGACTTCATCATCGTTTGCTAAATGAAGGTCTTTCGCTATTTCAGAGGAAACATAAATTCTGCGGCACTCAATAACTTTTTCCCATTGATATTCAATATTTGAGTCCTCTTCAAAAGTTGAAAAGGCAAGGGCATTATCTGTTATTATTGGCTGTGAAACGAAAGTGCCTCTTCCTCTGCCGCGGATTAAATGGCCCTCCTGAACCAACTCAGATATGGCCTGCCGAATGGTTGGGCGGCTGACGCCATAATCCTCTGCCAGCTGAAGCTCTGACGGCAGCTGATCTCCAACATTATAATGACCCTGTTCGATTTTATGTAAGATATCTTCCCTGATCTGATAGTACAATGGAATTTTGGAATTAAATGAAAAACTCATAACAAATCACCTGGTTGTCCTTTTATTAAGTAAATTCATTATATTTTATCAATTAATAAAATGTCAATGCATTTTATTAATAACTTTCTGTATATTGATCGTTGATAAGGCCATCTTTTAAGCCATTTTAAAACGCCTATGGTTTCCTTATTACCTCTTTAACATTTGAAGTTTCCCAATTGAAAAAAGCCCTTTCATTTCAAGCCGCTTTTATCACGAACATCAATCCCTTTCGCCATGATTCGCCGGTTCGTCAAGAATAGAAAGTTAGATTTGTTCCACTTATATATACAATTTAGCCAATCACATTTTGGGCTCCTGCCGCGTATACCATTAACAGGTCTTGATAAGGAGAGAGATGATGTATTGGTTAACAATTGTCTTATTAGGCGTTGCTGCAAATTTAGATAATTTAGGCATTGCTATTTCTTATGGAATGAAGAAAGTTAAAATCCCTTATTTTTCAAATCTGATCATAAGCATTGTCACTATTATTTTGGCGGGTATATCCCTCATTACCGGTGAAGTGATCACAAATTTCGTTTCACAAGATATCGCAAATGCCCTGGGCGGCGGGTTATTAATTATTATTGGAGGATTTACGATTTGGTCAATTATTCATGACGGGGCTAAGAAGAATAATGAACAATTAGATTCTTCATTCATAAAAATTTTAGGAAACCCGGATCAAGGGGATCTTGACGAAGACCGCATCATATCGAAAATTGAAGCGATTCTGATCGGCATTGCTTTATCTTTAAATGCAATGAGTGTTTCTTTCAGTTCAAGTTTAACAAGTATACATTCTTATATTTTCCTCTTTATCATTGGTCTTTTTTCATTTATTTCGATTGAGATGGGGCAGAGAATTGGAAAGCAAGCATATCAGACAGTTATCGGTCCATACTCTCAGCTTATTGCAGGACTTGTTCTTATTGGGATAGGCATCTATGAAATGATATCATAGAACAGCTTGCCGCATGATTAAAAAAGCGTTCGTCCAATCAAAGGCGCGGCGCTTTTTTACGTATTCAATATTATGATCACAGCCAGCAATAATATTATGAAGAGTGTGCTATACCCCATTCCAATCAGCCGTCGTTTTTAATATACTTTTCAGCAAGCTATATAATTACTTTATTTTCTTCCTTGAAATTTTGAAGATTGCCATTTGAAAGTTGCTGAAACTATTGTCTATCATTCAATAAGCACCTTTAACGCCCTATAAATTTCTACAATTTCATCTATTCTCATTCGGACAAGCCCGCTTGAAGAAGGGGCAACAAAATCAGTGACGCCTTCAACTTCATGCTCATTCTGCACACCCCAGGCAACATGGCGTTTTTTTGTATATTGCTGGTAAACCCCTTTCCCGACAAAGCAAACAATTTGCGGAAGATAAGTTTCAATCTTTTCCCGAAGCTGATTTCTTCCGACTTCATACTCTTCACTGGAAATATCCGCTGCTTTCTTAGTCGGTCTTTGGACTATATTTGTTAATCCATAACCGTAATTAAGAAGTTTATGATCATCCTCCGGTCTTAGTTTTACTGGGGTTAAGCCTGCCTGATAAAGGATTGACCAAAACCGATTATTAGGATTAGCAAAATGATGGCCGGTTTCTCCTGAACGAATGCTTGGGTTAAAACCGACGAATAATATGTTTAAACCTTTTTTAATATAATCTGGAACAGGCCCCATGCTGTAAACCTCCCAATAGAAATGACTATATTATAAATTGTAACGTTATCGAATCAATTAAACCATTAAATATCAAAGAAAAAGCCGATCTCCAAAAGGAAAACGGCAAAAAAGAGGCTTTATATGGGGCGGTTTAAACCAACAGCATACATTTTATAAAGCCATTTAAACTATTGTGACTTGACATGTTTGGCTATTTTCTTGAAAAAGTCTTTAATAAATATTTTCGAAATTCCTGACAATATGGTTTTTCCTACACCGGCGATAAATCCTCCTGCTTTGGCATCGCCTTCATATCTGATCACTGTATTTGGCGCCTGATACGTTAATTTAACGGTGGTGTCCCCTTGAACAAAGCCTTTGGTGCTATTCGCGTTCATGATTAATCGATATTGGTCCGGCGGAGACTTTTCAAGTATTTTTATATCCGCATCATACCTTCCCCTCACCGCCGGAATACCGAGTACAATATGGGCTTTATAATGATCTGGCGCGACTTCTATAAGAGATTGACACCCGGGTGTGGCCTTTTTCAAAACTTCAGGATCATTCAAGGCCTGCCATACTTTTTCTTGCGGCGCTTCAACTAATATTTCCCCGTTGATATTCACGATCTGTATCCCACCTTTACTTCGTCTAGTTATATATAATGAAAAACATTTTTCTTTATAACCATGGATTTAAAATTCAATATATGGTTCTGCTGATAATAAAAAACCGCGGAATCATATTCCGCGGAGGCATGGACTCGTGTTTGATCAGTGAATATTTACCAAAAATATGGAAAAGGTCTAAAGGCATATATACTTCCAAGACCAACGCCTAACAAACCACCTGTAAAACCGCCGGCAAATCAACCAGCAAATGCACCTGGAAATCCCCATCCAAAGGCAAAAATGCCTGGACCGTCCGGACCTTGAGCTCCGTCTATGCCATCAAGTGGACGAAGATAAACTTTCTCGCGGTCTACAGAATGGACAATGCCTCGATGGATAGTGCCGTCATGACAAACGATTTCACACGGTTTATTAATATGTTGGCAGCATTGATTATAGAAACGATCAACGGACACCTTAATACACTCCTTTCCAGCACTCAAAGAAAGGATTAAAATCTTTCTTTAAAGTGTCACTTCTACTAAGGTCTCGCTTTAAAACTTGGCACTTGTAAAGTTTAGATCAAAAAACAAATAAGAGGTGCGGCGTTAAAAGAATTTAATATGAGCTTTTCTGATCATCAGGCAGCAAAGTTTTTCTATATCACTACTATATGGTTTAAAAAGAAATAATTGAGGGCGTTTTGATAAAGGCAAACGTTGATTTTTATATTGCTCATTCATTTTCGCTAATAACAGCCATTTGCCCATAAGGCATTCTTTTGGCTGCATCCTCTAACGTTTCGATAGTTTCTATATCACAGCATGTTTCTTTAGGTGTTCTCATAAATATTTTCAGAGGAATGTTTAATTAAAGAGAGGATGAAAAATCAGTGGCTTCATTCAGGGAGGCAAGTTTATTTGAGCATCGCTTTTGGCTGCAAATTCTTGGGGATCATTCAAGGTTTATTTACGGTGCTTTATCCCCAAATGAGAAAGAACACATCCAAACGGCGCAACAGTTCATGAAAACATTCGACCAATTATTAGAAGCGGCAAGATCCTCACCGTCAAACGAAGAATTGCAAATGATTACAAAACAAGCGGATAAATATGCGAAAGACATTCGAGCCTTTAAATTAGAATTGATTAAAGAGCATTTGACGAATCACCTGAAGATCCATTTGACGCCTACTTTCTTAAATCACATGGTTAACGAAGTCGAAGAATACATCAGAGTTCTCGGTTTTTTAGTCAAAGGCCAGACACCCCCATTGGTTCATGAGGTCCATCATCACCTCGTCTGGTTAATGGATGCCGCGGGACACGCCGATTCAATAAGGGTCTCTTTGGATGAAAGAGAATATTTTTTAAAAGACAAATCAGATAAGTTTAGGAGGACTTTCGAGCATTTTTATTTAAGAGCAGTTGAAATGGCCGGGTATTTAAGATCCTATGTACAAGAGTTTCCGGCACTTAGCCGATTCAACAATCAAGTTGACATAGAAATGAAAGTTTTTAAAGAATTCTTACACGAATTAGAGGAAATGGAGATGAAAGGTGAAGTTCTTGATATTATTTCTCCTCTTATGGCAGACCATATGGCGAGGGAAGAATGTTATTACTTAATTAAACTGGCTGAATCAAGGGGGCTGCCAAAACCTGATTGTGATCCTGCCAAGCCCAGGGTTACAAATTTATAAATGCAAACTTTTCATAACACCGGTTTTATTATTAATGCAAAAACGGCCGGCTGTTAAAGCTCTATTAGACAGCCGGCCGATATTCTGAGTATTAATAGTCTGTATCTGATGCCTCGCCTTTTACAATGGCAACGCCGGAACTTGCGCCAATTCGCGTTGCGCCCGCTTCGATCATTTTCTGTACATCTTGGTAGCTTCGGACGCCTCCGGATGCTTTAACGCCAACATCCGGTCCAACTGTTTTCCGCATTAAAGCGACATCGCTGGCGGTGGCGCCCCCTGTTGAAAAGCCGGTTGATGTTTTTACAAAGTCTGCACCGGCGCGGACTGCGATTTCGCAAGCGCGGACTTTTTCTTCTTCAGTCAGCAAACAGGTTTCAATGATGACTTTTGTTAGAGCTTTGCCTTGGGCAGCGTCAACAACCGCCTTAATATCTTGCTCAACGAGGTCATCTTGTTTGTCTTTTAGCGCGCCGATATTAATAACCATATCTACTTCTGTTGCGCCATTTTCAATGGCGTTTTTGGCTTCATAAGCTTTTGCCTCCGGCGTCGTAGCCCCTAAAGGAAAACCAATGACTGTACATACTTTGACTTCTGTGTCCTTCAATAATTCATAAGCGGTTTTCACCCATGCCGGATTCACGCACACTGAAGCAAACCCGTATGCTTTTGCCTCTTCGCAAAGTTTGACGATGCTTTCTTTTGTTGCATCGGCTTTTAATAATGTATGATCTATGATTTTAGCTACTTGTTGATTTGACAAGACAGTTTCCTCCTTATTTATTTTATAACATCATAAATTAATGTCGGACGCTCGACATGTCCTTCTTCTATTGTATAGGAATCGTAAATGCGCTGGATGACTTCTTCATTCTCGTCATGATTACTGTGAATCGTGGCGATCGGTTCACCCTTCTTCACTTTGTCTCCTATCTTTTTGTGAAGAACAAGACCGACGCTTAAGTCAATGGTCGATTCTTTTGTTGCCCGTCCTGCTCCGAGAATCATAGCCGCTGTTCCAATGCTGTCTGCCACAATTTCTGATACAGTCCCGTCAGCTTTCGCTTCAACATCAAGAGTGTACTTAGCAGTTGGTAATTTTTCAGGTTGATCGACCACTGAAGCATCCCCGCCTTGGGCAGCTAAGAACACTTTGAATTTTTCAAGCGCTTTTCCATTTGCAATGACTTCTTCTAACATAGCGCGAGCGGTTTCCGGAGTATCCGCTTTCCCTGCCAGGCAAACCATTTGGCTGCCAAGTGTTAAAGAAAGTTCATGAAGGTCTTTCGGCCCGTGCCCTTGTAATGTATCAATGGCCTCTTTGACTTCCAAAGCATTGCCAATCGCAAATCCAAGAGGCTGATTCATGTCAGAAATAACGGCCATTGTTTTTCTTCCAAGGCTTTTTCCGATTCCGACCATTGTTTCAGCTAATGCTTTAGCGTCTTCTAAGTTTTTCATAAAAGCGCCCGCGCCTACCTTAACATCAAGGACAATAGCATCGGCACCCGCCGCAATTTTTTTACTCATAATGGAGCTGGCAATCAATGGAATAGAGTTCACTGTAGCCGTTACATCGCGCAGCCCGTAGATCTTTTTATCTGCAGGCGTTAAGTTTCCTGATTGGCCGATAACCGCCACTTTATTTTTATTAACTAGATCATAAAATTCCTGTTGACTGATTTCAGTATGAAATCCTTTGATAGATTCTAATTTGTCGATTGTTCCGCCAGTATGTCCAAGACCCCGTCCAGACATTTTTGCGACTGGTACACCGACTGCCGCAACAAGCGGTGCAAGGACAAGCGTTGTTGTATCTCCGACTCCGCCGGTGCTGTGTTTATCAACTTTAATGCCTTCAATGGCTGATAAATCTACTTGTTCGCCGGATTTCACGATAGCCATCGTAAAGTTTGCCGTTTCGCTCGGCGTCATGCCTTGGAAAAAGACGGCCATTTGAAAAGCGGACATTTGATAGTCTGGGATGTTTCCGTTGGTATAGCCTTCAATTATAAAATTAATTTCTTCTTGGCTTAATTCTTTCCCATCACGCTTCTTCTCAATTAAGTCTACCATTCTCATCCAAAAAACACCCCTATTCCTTATTATGTAAATGTGATTTCACGGTAAGACTATTTTATTTAACACAAATATAACAAACAACTGAACAAATGTAAACAAAGCAATAATCAATTGTAAAATAACAAAAAAATAAATAGGCTAATCATAAAAGATATCTTTTGATTAGCCTAACCAATCATCGTATTTTTCTTTCAAAAGCAGCCTCATGTTTTTTCCTTATCTAACAAAAGTTTTGCGGTAAATTCATCGGTGATAAGAACATTGGCATATTGGCCCTTCAGCGCTGCATGAATGGCATTAACCTTTCCCATGCCGCCTGCCGCAAGAATAGACAGTTCTTTGTTTTTAAGCTGATCTAATTCGATGCCGATCGTTCGGTTGTTTAAGCTTTCACTGCATATATTGCCTTGTCCGTCAAAAAACCTGGAACAAATATCTCCTGCAGCGCAAGAATTAATCATTTGAAGATCTTCGTCACTCAAATATCCTAAACGAAATAAGAGTGAATCATTGACAATGCCGCCGACGGTAAATACAGCAATATTTGCGTTTTTGCCCATTTCCAGCAGCTTGTGAATATGCCGATCTGCCTCGATGGTCTGCTTGACGGCAGGGTGATCGACAATAGCAGGCAAAGGCAAGTAATAAGGCGTTGCACCAAAGGCTTTTCCAAAAAGATTGACAACCTCTGACGCATACGTTTCGATTTCTGAATGGCTGACGCCGCCCTTCAATTGGATAACCTTCACATCTTTGACAGGCTTATATTTGAGCTCCTTAGCGATATGAAAAAGCGTTGTTCCCCAAGTTACGCCGATCACATCATTATCTTTAACCGTTTCATACAAATATTCAGCTGCGCATTTTCCAATAGATGGCTTAACCGCTTGATCCTCATATTCAGAAACAGAAGCAATCAATGCTTTCTTAAGATGATATTTTTGTTCAAGTTCACGCGCCGTCGTCTCTATGCTCCGGGATGGATCAACTATTTCGATTTTCACAATGCCTTGTTCTTTAGCCTGCTGCAAAAAACGAGATACGGTCGGACGTGAAACGCCTAATTTTTTCGCGATTTCTTGTTGATTATAATCTAATTGATAGTATAATTTTGCTGCTTCGATGATCTGATTTAATTTATCTTGTCCCATATCTTCACCTTTACAATTTTGCTAATGTTTAGTTTAACATTAATTTTTGTATGACAAAAGATCGGGAAAGATGATTTGAATGCATTAGATTTTTGAATGATCCGGCGATAATGAGGCTAACGCTTGATCATACTCATTCTTGAGTTCTTGAACTAATTCGCCGGCAGGCAGGACTTGTTTTATTGTGTTAACGCCTTGGCCCGCCGACCAAATATCTTTCCAGGCTTTCGCTTCTGTCCGGTTCATTTTAGAAAAATCTACAGAGTCCTTTTTCTCTAGATGCGACGGATTAAGACCTGCTTTCTTAATGCTCGGAATAAGGTAGTTGCCGTTTACGCCGCTAAAGGCATCCGTATAGATAAGATCTTCTAGAGACGAATCGATTAACATCGTTTGGTATTCTTCACTGGCAAAGCTTTCCTTAGTGGCAATAAAACGAGTGCCCATATAAGCTAAATCGGCGCCAAGCACCTTTGCCGCGAGAATATCCCGTCCGCTGGATATACAGCCAGAAAGTATTGTAATGCCATCCCAAAACTCCTTTACAGCGCCTATGAAAGCCAGCGGATTAATGGTCCCGGCATGTCCCCCGGCGCCGTCGCAAACGAGAATTAATCCATCGACACCTGACTCAGCAGCTTTTCTGGCATGATCGAGATTACTGACATCCGAAAAGACAAGCCCGCCATATTGATGAACGATATTGATAACAGTTGTCGGTTTGCCGAGCGATGTAATAACAATTGGCGGCTGATATTTTTCAATCAGCTTCAAGTCGGCCTCGTACCTTATGTTGGTTCGGTGCACAACCAGATTAACCGCCCAAGGCGCAATGCGCTTACCGGGATTTTCTAAACGCGATTTTTCGAGCTCTTCATTTATATGGTTCATCCAGTCATCCAAAATATCTGTTGTCCGTGCATTGAGAAGCGGAAAGGAACCAATGATACCAGCTTTGCAGCTTTCGATAACCAGATCAGGACTCGATACGAGAAACATCGGAGCCGCTATCACGGGCAGCACCATTTGGCCGGTTACTTGTTTGGGTAATTTTTTAAGCATTTTTTTCATCCTTTCACAAAAAGTTAATATGTCATGTTTGAATATCCGAATGTTTTACCGCTTAATGAAAACTAACCGGTTAGTATTTTATTTATAAATATTATAACACTATTCACATAATGGTTAATAGTAAAATAATTGAATTCCCAATAACTGTACAAGAAAAGCTATTCGCTGTATTTTTTAATAGTTATCATAATGATTTTATGGTAAACTAAAAGCTATTTTATACCGTCATTCATTCGGTTAATAACTTCTAAAAGACTTATGTTTCTTAAGAGCGAAAACCTTTTTCTTTCTGATGTGCCTTAGCGTATTTTTGCGCTTTTTACTGCAAGCTTAGCCTTGGTTTTTCTGGGAACCTTGTTAATATAGACTCTATAGAGACTGCTGCCCTGCCTTCCCCTATTGCGTCTTTAAAGAATTATTTTCTATTGAAAATTTGGAACATAGTTTTCTTAGAACATTATAAAATGAAAATGTTCACTGCAACTCTGCCTTTGTTCGTTCATATTAAAGAGCCGTTTTCTTTAAACGGCTCTGAGAAACGTTAATCGATTTAAGAAGTCATTAACTAACAGGTGTCTTATCATTCAAATTCCTTAATATTTTCATCTTCCGCTGACAGAATGGTCGGCAATGTTATATCAACTGTTGTCCCTTTTTGCAGCACGCTTTTTATTTTCATTGTACCGCGATGGCTTTGGATAATCTTTTGACAGATCATCAACCCCAGTCCTGTGCCCTTTTCTTTGGTGCTGTAAAAAGGCTCGCCAATCTTCTCTAAGCGTTCTTGCGGAATGCCTACGCCTTCGTCGATAATGCGGATTAAAATGCGGTCTTCCCTTATAAAGCGCTGCTTGATATAAATCTTCTTTCCTTTATTCTCCATTGCTTCTAAAGCATTTTTTATAATATTTATAAAGACTTGTTTGAGCTGATCGGGCTCGCATTCAATTTCTAAAAATTCCACTTCATAGTCAGTGACAATTTCGATATTTTTCATAATGGCCTGGGCATTTAATAAAGTGATCGTCCGATTCAACAGATAGATAATATCTGTTTTTTCCGTCTGAGTCACTTGCGGTTTGGCTAAAACAAGCAAGTCGCTTACAATATTTTCGATGTTGTCAAGTTCTTGCAGAATCACACGAATATAGCGATTTTCCGTTGAGCTTTCTAACAGCTGAGTAAATCCTTTAATAGCAGTCAGCGGATTACGAATTTCATGAGCAATGCCTGCAGCCAGCTGTCCGACGACTGTTAGTTTTTCCGCCTGCTGCAGCAATTCATCTGCTTTTTTTCTCTTGGTAATATCCCGCATAACCACTTGCAGCGTATGGCTGCTCTTATAGTTTGTCGGAATAAATTTCACTTCAACTTGACGCGTTTCGCGGTCAGTTCTTAAGATGGAAAGGTCGCGAACTTCAATCGGCTCATTTGTCTCTTTAATAATAGATAATGTTTCGGTTAGCCGCTCATGGTCGTCTTTATGGGCATAATCAAATAGAGATTTGCCGATCACTTCGCCTGGTCTCGTTACCCCGAACAGCCGCTTTGCTCCATTGTTAATATAAATCCAATGACCATCGAAAGTCATAATGCCAATCGTATCTTGAGAGTGTTCGACTAATAGACGGTACTTCTTCTCACTGTCCTGTATTTCTTCTTCTGCCAGCTTTAATTTAGAAATGTTTCTAGTTATGCAAAAAAACTCGTTTCTCTTTTTCTCATCTTGGTAAAAGGTTGATTCAACCCATATGTAATCACCTTCTTTGCACCTCAGACGATATGACAGTTTTTCTCCTTTAAGCAATCTGTTCATTGTTAAGCAATCTTCTATATATATGCGGTCATTGGGGTGAATAAAATAAAAAATCGTTTTACCGTGCAATTCATAGGGCTCCCAGCCGAATAAATTTTTGGATGCAGCTGAAGCATATACAAATTCCCCGTTATAACCGTCATCACTTAATTTATGTTTAGAAAGCATATCAGAAAAATACTTTGACAAGGCAAGGAAGTTTTCTGCCTCCTTATCTAAATACCCTGAATACTCGGGTTTTGAGTCTTTATGAATCGTCATGATCAAATCCTCCATCATTAAAGCTTGAAAAGTGTCGTGAATAAGCCTGAGGCCATAAATGAAAAAATGTAATTATATAAAGACTTTTCCAAACTTATGTTAACATAAGAGTTGTCATTATGCTTAATAAAAAGGAGCAGGATAGATATGAATGAAAGGTCAAAACAATTCTTAATGGATTTATTAGCAACTCCCTCACCATCCAGCCAAGAAGTTGAAATCCAAAAAAAATGGCTGAATTATGTTAAAGATTTTGCGGAACGAATTGAAACAGATACTTGCGGCAACGTTATTGGCTCGGTTAATCCGGATGCTGATTTTAAAATTCTTTTAGCCGGGCATTGCGATGAAATAGGATTGGTTATTAATCGGATTGATGACCAGGGCTTTTTGTATTTTGACAAGATGGGCGGTATTAGTCCCAAAGTTGCAGTTGGCATGAAGGTCCATGTCTTAGGCTATAAGAAAAAGCTAACAGGCGTTATCGGCGTCAATGCAGAGCATCATGGCGGTGTAAAAGAAGACTTGGAGTTTGAGGATCTTTACATAGATTGCGGAGCAAAAAATAAGGAAGAAATCGCTCAGTATGTGCAAATTGGCGATCTTGCCGTATACAGCCGCCAACCTGAACGGCTTTTTAATAACAGGTTAAGCGGCAGAGGACTTGATAACCGGACAGGCGCATTCATTGTTGCTGAAGTCCTTCGGCGCTGTTCAGAAAAACATCCAAACGTCGGTGTTTATGCCGCGAGTACTGTCAATGAGGAAACCAATATGGGCGGCGCCTATTTTGCTGCAGCCGGTATAAAACCGACAATGGCGATTGCTTGCGATGTGACTTTTGCCACTGATTATCCAGGCGTTAACACAAAAAAATACGGTGATGTACGCCTTGACGGCGGTCCTGTTCTTGCAAAAGGCGCACCTATTAATTATAAAATCAATCAGCTTTTGGAAAATGCTGCGAAGCGTCTCAATATACCTTTGCAATATGAACTGACGCCGCGTAAAACAGGCACCGATGCAGACAGGATGCGTTTAACAGGAGTTGGTGTGCCGATTAGTCTTGTGTCTCTCCCTCTGAGATATATGCACTCTCCTGTGGAAACAGTCAGCTTAAATGATATTGAATTAGAAATCGAACTGCTTGTCGAAATGATTGTCAGTCTCACTGGCAATGAAAGTTTAAAGCCTCTTGACCTTTAAAAAAACCGCCGATTGGCGAGTTAAAAGATTTTTAGTATAATTTACAGCGAAAATGCCTTATAAGAATAGTTTAAAAAAGGAGTATTATACGTGACAGAACGAAATAAACAAACACAAGGACTAACACTTTTAGGCAATAAAAAAACCGAATATATATTTGAATATGACCCGAACCTATTGGAGTCATTTGAAAATGTTAATACTCATCGAGATTACTTTGTAAAGTTCAACTTCCCGGAATTTACAAGTTTATGTCCAATTACCAACCAACCCGATTTTGCCACCTTACACATTAGCTATGTTCCTGACAAATTAATGGTTGAGAGTAAGTCGCTAAAACTTTATTTATTCAGTTTTAGGAACCATGGTGATTTTCATGAAGACTGTATTAACAAAATCGCCGATGATCTCATCAAACTGATGGATCCAAAATATCTTGAAGTTTGGGGGAAATTCACACCGCGCGGCGGCATTAGCATTGACCCTTATGTGAACTATGGAAAAAAGGGTACAAAATGGGAAGAAGTCGCTTTTAACCGATTGGCCAATCACGACATGTATCCTGAAAAAATTGATAACCGTTAATGAAAACTTGCTGATTGGACCTCTTAGCAAGCTTTATGCTTTCTCCCCTGCCTAACTGCGTCCGAACGGGTCTTAAGTTGGCCAGGCATACTTTCTGATAAATAACGAAAAGGCATTTGCCAGTCCGCTTTGGCGAATGCCTTTTCATATAGCGCTAACGATAAGAAATGGCTTGTTTTCCCATTTGTTCCCATCCTTTGATAAACTTTTCGCGGTCTTCCTTTCGATTTTTTTCATTTTCCAGAGGATCATTAAAATAGACAAAGCGATCGTCATATCCGGTTAGCACAACAGCGTGTTCTTTATATGTAATTTGCAGCGATCCTTCGGGTGTTTGCCATGTTTCCCAGTATTCTTGCGGCAAATAATCAAACCAAGTATTATTAATGACCCAAACCGGCTTGCCTTCATCCAATTGATTTAAAACACTTCGAAATTCCTGTCCCGTCAAGTCAACGACCCTATCTTTTAAATATTGCCGAGCCAAATCGGCTACAGGTTTGTGATATACGCCTAAGCCGGGTGTCTCGAAGCTGTACATATCCCCTACAAAACCTGTATTCGGATGTCCAAAATAGACTTGATTATCGTTCTTTTCATACGGAGTAGGGTCCCTTTTAATGTCTTTTGCCAATTTCATTTTATCAGCTTGAATGCCTGCATGCCGAAGAACCATAGCTAGGCTTGTTACTTCGCACCCTCGGGGCAGTTCAGGCATTTGCGAAATTAACGGGACATCAATCAGGTCTTTCTTTTCCTTCTCATGCATAGAATTGACTCCTTTGTGCATTTAATTTCATAAAAAACGAAACCTGGCCGACAAAATCTAGTCATTCAGCAACTGTTTCAGTTCAAGGCTGTTTTGCTGGATGATGGATTGGTATTGTTTTTGATAGACATTGGCGGAATGCAGAGCTAAAGAGGCCTGCTTCATCAATTTCTTATAATTTGACATAGCTTCATTAATTTCCTTCGAGTATAAAAGAATTTTTTGTTGATCAATACATTGTTCATCCAGATTGAATGTCTTATCGAATGGACGGATGGGTTCAAATATATGCGGTTCCATGCCGTCGACAATGGCCACTTTTTCACTTGAAAGATAAAGCATATCGGGATCGTTTGAAAACAGCGGGCAATGATATCGGATAATATGCTGATTCAATCTAAGTATTTTATTTTCAAGCACCTTAAGACAATAAGAAGTTCCTGTTCTATAATTGCCTTTTAAAATAATTTTTTGTTTAATGTCTCTAAATGGGAGCATCCGATGCACGCCGTTCTGAGATCGGAAATAACAAGATTGAACATCGCTTTCGTTTGATTCTTTATCATGAAGGAGCGGACTGATCCACTGGAACAGATCATCAATAAAACTTTGCATTTGATTTTGGTCTACAGCTTCATCATAAATCGAGTAAATATGATTTAAAGTATTTTTTGCTTTTAAAAACGCATTTCTTGCTTGAATAAGCTTTTTATCCTTCTCTTCGGAAAGAAAATCAATTTGTTTATATTGACTTTCTGTTTTTAAATTCGAAAAGTTGACATATTCGATTTGTTTAAAGTGATGGTTTATTTTTTTGAAAATCGGTTCAACAACAATTCCTGTTTTCTTTTCTATATGAAAGAGCCCGTCAATTGTTTCCGAATCAATCGGATTAATTAATAGAATCAATTGATCATTTTTTTGATGGAAGCATTGATGAGATATTAACGCTTTTGGACAAAGTGCATCCTGTTTCACTACCAGAAGATATTCAGTTGCATTTAATAAATAGTTAGGAATAAGTACCTGTTCAGGCGCGCAAATACTTTGGGGAAAAATCTCATGATGAAATAACATGATGCCCCTTGCCCTCCTCTAGTCTCTCTTTCATGGATACTATATGCGGCTGGGGGGCGTTTTGTCATTGATGCTTTTTAAAAGTTAACGCAGGACACAAGGTGGCTTGTTCATACCGTTTTGTTTATTTAATTAACCACCCGCCGTCTGCCAATACATCTGTTCCTGTCATATATGAAGCCTCAGATGAAGCGAGGAAAGCGATGATATTTGCGATTTCTTCCGGCTTCCCTACCCGACGCAATGCCGTATGCTGTTTGACAGCATCAACAAAACGCTGGTTTTCAAGGCTTTTTTCCGTTAATGGGGTGTCAATAAACCCCGGGGAAACAGAATTTACATGTATGCCATATGGGGGATAATTCCAGCGCCAATGCTTTTGTGAAATTAATGACCCCAGCTTTAGAAGCGCTGTAATGCGGTATACGTGCACCTGCCTTATATCCTGAAAGGGAAGCAATATTCACTATTGATCTATAAGCTTTTTCATTTTCGGGTTTCTTTTCAGACGCTTTTATCATGATTTTACCCAGCGTTTTTGAAACAAGAAAGATACTCTTCAAGTTCGTTTCTTGTACTTGATCCCATTCTTCTGCTGTTAATTTTATGATTGAAGATTCAGAGGATGTCCCAGCCCCGTTAACCAAAACATGAAGATCGCCGATTCCGCTTCCCGCTCCAGTAACCACTGACACCGTTTGAGAAAATCTCTCCATGAAGGCCATCTCCTTTTTAATATTTATATCATTCTCAATTTTAACACATTAATTAAACTTGGCGCGGCATTAAAAAAGGCTGCCGATAATCTCGACAGCCTTAATCATTGTATGAAGTCTTTAAGCACTGATTTCTTGTTTTGCTTCAGAGTCATATATTTTAGTATCTAATTCTTTCGTCACTTTGCTTGTTAATATGCCAGATACCATGCTTCCGCTGACATTCAATGCCGTGCGTCCCATGTCAATCAATGGTTCTACGGAAATCAATAGACCAACGATAGCAATAGGAAGATTCATTGTAGATAGAACAATAAGCGCCGCAAATGTTGCACCTCCGCCAACACCGGCAACACCAAAAGAACTGATGGCGACAACGACAATCAGCATCAATATAAATGAAGGGCTTAGCGGATTAATGCCAGCCGCTGGTGCGACCATAATTGCAAGCATAGCAGGATAAATGCCGGCACAGCCGTTTTGCCCCATAATTACGCCGAAAGATCCTGCAAAGTTAGCAATGCCTTCTGGAACACCAAGCTCTGTTGTTTGTGCTTTAATATTGAGCGGCAGGGATCCGGCGCTCGAACGCGATGTAAATGCAAAAGTTAAAACAGGTATCACTTTCTTTACATACTTTACCGGACTTAAACCTGAAATCGAAATGAGCAGCAAGTGGATAAGAAACATAACAATTAATGCAACATAGGAAGCAATAACAAACTTGCCAAGTTTCCAGATCGCACTTAAATCACTTGTTGCACCTACTTTTGTAATCAATGCCAGGACCCCAAATGGCGTCAAGCGTAAAATAAGGGTAACAACCCTCATCACGATGGCATATAAGGCATCGACTATTTTTGAAAATAACTCGGCATGTTCCGGTTCTTTTCTTTTTACCCCGAGGAAAGCAATACCTAAAATGGCGGAAAAGATAACAACCGCAATTGTTGAAGTCGGCCGTGCCCCTGTTAATTCCATGAATGGATTTCCAGGAAGCAGCTCTAAGATTTTTTGCGGCAATGTCGTATTTTTAACATCGCCAAGTTTGCCTTGAACTTGTTGGATTTGTGCTGTTTCCGCACTGCCTTGGTGAATATTAATGCCTTGTAAATGGAATAACAATGACGAACCGATGCCGATTGCAGCGGCAACCGCAGTCGTTCCGATTAAGAATACAATAATTAATCCGCCGATTTTCCCTACGCTTTCAGAGAATTTTAATCTTGTAAAGGAAGCGAGTATTGAAATAAATACTAAAGGCATGACAACCATTTGTAACAGTTTGACATAACCTACACCAGCAATATCAAACCAGCTGACAGACTCTTGGATAATCTTCGATGACGCGCCATACGAAAATTGCAAAATAAGGCCAAAGATTAAGCCTATTCCTAACGCCGTAAAGACGCGTTTAGAAAAGGAAACATGCTTTTTTTGCATATAGACTAATACTGAAATAAACAAAAGCATGATAACAATATTTAAAATAACAAAAAACGTTGACAAACTGACCCCTCCCTTAATCCTTTTTAAAATATAAGTCAACTAATCCCATTAGTCAAGTAGGAATTATAAGTGTAATGAATAGCTATTTAATAAATTTATACTATTCGTTAACGATATTCAAGCGATTCAACTTAAATTAAAGAGCCATCACAGGCTCTTTAAAAAGCAGGTAATTGATCAAGGTTATTCGACGGATCGCCATCCGCATTTGACCTTAAATGTTCTTCCCCGTCTCGTCCTCTGAAAACATTGACGCCTTCAACTTCTCCATTCTTGGCCATTTGCTGTGCCTGCTTGTAGTCGACAACTTTTCCGGAAGATGTTTTTAATTCAATAATGTCGCCGTCGCTGTTTTTTCTCACAGCTACAAATTTCTCCACTTTATCACACTCCTTTATTTTTATCATTGGCAAAACCTTAACGGATATACAAAAAGGAACAAATAGGCTTCAACAGCCATACGGCATTTTTAATGCCCTTCTCTTTTTATAAGAACGATTGTGTAAACATGACTTTTGTTAAACAAGAAGCCTATTCCTCTTTTATTTTTTAGGAATCGGTTTTATCGTAAGTTATGTCACTAGCCATAAAAAATTTCATCTTCCTTGTAGATTAATAACTATTTCTTTTATTATTCGAACTTTTAAACATATACCGGATACCTTTACCTGCCAGTAACTCATCTTCATATCTGGGTAAAACATGTATAAGTTGCATTCCATTCATCAAGCGTTAATTCAAATACGGTTGCTCTATGTTTCTTTGGGACAATTAATCCTGAACCTTCAAGCCGACTGCCTTTGATTTGAGCTTGTTTTAACTGTAAAAACATACAATATTCATTACTAAGAATCATTCCTTGCTCCGGTTCCATTTCTAAATTGCAAAAAACACAATCATTTACCATAAAAGTACTCCTTTACTCGTAAGGCTAATGTAAAAATGACGATCTTATACAACTAAATTTTCCTTGTTTATTAAGGGAATCAGTTTTCGTTATTTTGTGCCTTATGAAGGATTTGTTGAGTTTAAATTAGTGCCAGGAGGGCTGAAAAAAAACCACCAAAATTCCATTTGATGGGGTTCATATAAGCAGTGGTCAATATAGCTTTTTTTATTATCTAAATTTCCTCTGGTCAGTTAATGGGTTCCATTAAGATAGGTAAGTATTTTTATCTTACACCTACAGAAGACATTATAAGGAACTATGGCGTACTGAAACGAATTTTATTTCGGTTTTGTCATTCTAATAAATTCTTAGTTAGCTGTTCTATTTTGAATTTATATAAAACACAAGGTTGTCAGTCCATTCCCCAAACTCAAATATAAATCCTTTTCTGATGCATTCAAACGCCATTCCTACACTCTCTGCCAATTTAATCGAAGGTGTATTATCAATATTTATATGAGCCTCGATACGATGGAATTTAAGGTCATTAAAGGCAATATCTAGAGCGCCCTTTACCGCCTCTTTGCCGTATCCCTTTCGCCAGAATTGGTTATGCAGCCTATAACCTATTAATCCCCATTGGAACTCGCCCCTCATGATTGTAGAAAATTCAACTTTGCCAATATGCTTATGATCCAGCTTCCGGAAGATCCCAAATACGTATGCCTCATCATTTTTAGACAATTCTTGATGTTTTTTTTACAACATCATGAAATGTCTCTCGAGTCCATTTGCTCGTATCTATCTTGTTATCATCATATTTGTGCTTTGATGGTAATTTGTTATTAAACCCTTCCAACCATTGTCTATAATCATTTTCCTGCAACGGTCTTATTATTAATCTTTCTGTTTCCAAAACATAGTCAAATTTTTCTTCTTCCGAAATCAATGTGACATCTCCTTTGCACAGAAATTTTTCTAAAAACATAGCCTTCAACGTCGTTTTGTTTATGTGCCATAAGACATCACATCCTTATTCGAAATAGTATAAATATTATATCATACCATATGAATTTTTTGTCATTCTTATAAGAATACATTATGTTAACTATTTTTCTAACAACGGTACAAAACTGAATTTAACTTTGCTTAATGCTCATTAAGCACCCTTTTTTGGCCTTTTAATTTTGGTCAATTTCTCAAACAAAAAATAAGATTTTGACAGTCAATCTATCTTCCGTTTTTATGAATGAGACATAACGATGTTTTATTTAAACATGAAGTGCCCTTTCAAACCTGCCGACTGTTCTTTTCCTTTGTCGGCCAAAGTATGTATGAAAAAGAGATCAAACCGTCTAAAATCAGGACAATCCCCCATATTATTTTTATACTCTGTCACAGGATGATTTTCACTTCCATTCCCCTACTGCTTTTTATTTTAATAATATTCCTATTGAAGATTTGGAACATAGTTTAAGACGAACAAAGGAACACTTAACTTACCTGCTTTAATTTTCTTAATCGATGTATCCGACCGCAAATACTTCCTTTTGATCGTCCCATCATTTCAGCGATTTCTTTTATGGTGTACTGATGAATATAAAATAGTTGCCATAACCGGTCATCTTCCTTACTTGTCCAATGTCGCTGTCTTTTACTAGGCCGATTTTTAAAGTCAATGCGCCTTTGTTCATCTACCCATTTTGGTTCTGGCACAAGAATATTTTTAGGTATCTTACGAAAGTCAATGAGGTTCTTATTCTTTTCGGCCCACTCCCAAAAGGCTTCTACCTTAATCATGTGAATTGGCGTATAATCATTGTTCTTCTTCTCGAAGGCAGCCCTTTTGATTTAATCCAATTATAAATCGTACTTTTATCAACACCTATATAATTGGCCAATTCACCCGCGGTTAAATCACCGAATTGGCTTTTGCGCTAATATTCCAAGCCTTGCTAATCTTTCTTTTACAGCTGTTTCTGTTCGACCTATTTTACTGCTGTATTATAAAGCGGGACATTACCGTACCTGCTCAGTATGTATTCATCTTCTTCTTTGGTCCATAACCTACTCAATTCACTTCATCCCTTAACGAATCAAATGATTAATAAAATATAAAGAGCAATTATGTGACAAAATAAAAAAGACGACCCCTCAAGGTCATCTGAAATACATACTAAATATTTTAAATGTCTTCTTCCCATGCTTCTTTTCCATTCGATAATCTATCATATAAAAAATCATAAAAATTGTTAGCTATAACGATTCCAATACCTCCCATTTGATCCCATGAAACGACTGGGCACTCAGCGTTTTGCATTTGACTAGTATCTAAACAGTACATATATTCTCCACAATCCTCTATAATAACTAAGTCTTTATCTAAGTCCACATCTCTATATTCTTTGGTGACTTTTACCACACTAGCCTGATTTATCTGTTTCACTCCTACTAGTCCTACACCTAAGATATCAACACCATATAAACCGCCACTTCCATAATTCAATAAAAACCATTTATAGCTTTCTGGTAAAGTTACTTTCAGCTCATTTTCTAGGTTCTTTACTGTGTTTTCATCAACACCGTCAGTAAAATCACCTGCATCTATGTCTTTATTGTCTTTTATTATTTTTATTATTTTTTCTTTACTCATCTTTTTAGTCCTTTTTAAAGCTATAGAACTGTTTCAAGTGCATCAGTCAACATAGAATCAAAACTGTCAAATGTTTGCATTAAAGTCCCTGACGGTTTATCAAGCTCTACATATACACCTTTTTCTGTGTCATAACAATACAACGCTACATCAGAATCACCAAAAAACACATATCGTTTTTGCCATTCATTTTCATACCAAATCTCATTAGTCTCAATGAACCCATTAATCTCTTCATCTACATCTTTATCGAGTAAAGACTTATCAACACCGTAAATCACTAATCCATTAAAATCTAATCCGTTTACTATTTTAAGAAATTCAGTATATGAATCAGGTAATACAATGGTTCCAAATTTCTGTTGAATATTTTGATTCATTTTTATAATTTCTGAATCTGATGCTGGATGTCTAAGGGAACTTTCAAATTCTTCTTCAATTTTTTCTATTTCTTTCAACAAGTCTTTCCATTTAGACATGATTACTCTCCCCTTCTTTTAAACGGTTTAAGTGGGTAAATATCACTCTTAATCATTGGCCAATTTATTGTCTTGCTTTGTTTAGGAGCTAATTCTTTTGTTAAAGCTATTTGTTCGTTAGTAATCGCTTTATGATATGGGTCATTTTTAATCAATACCAAATTAGAAAACTCATTTGTACCACCATCATCTAATGGTAAATTGTGGTGTACTTGCCACCCTTCAGGATTAAGACCTTTTTTCATTCTAGCAATATCATTTTCATCTAAACCAGCTTTTTTAAGGGTATCAATCCTTTTAGGATCATTGGCAAATTCTTTAAGAAAATTTTTCTTAATAGAGCTATTAAATTTCTTTCTAAGTTGAACAACTTCTTCTGGATGTCTCTTCGTATAAACAATTTCTTCTGTTTTTATTCCTTTAAAATGAATTTTTTCTCCTTTTAATTTACCAATAAAATAATCATCTTTTGCTTCTTTAACAGGATTACCCTTATTACTGTTCCGAACAACCCCTGCTTCTCTATCAACAATCTTCATAATGTTATCTTTAGCACTACCAGCTACATCTCTAACAGTTAAATCCATCTTCCCTATACCCGCATATTCAGGTTGTAAACCTTGCGGAAGGCGGATGTCACCTATTTTTTTAACAATCTTGTTTGTTAGGCTGAGAGATTGGTTTTTAACTGCTCGATAGCTGTTAACAAAGGTTCTTTTAATGACATCGGGGTTAAGGACATTTCTCATCCCTTTTACGAGTTTTTCAGTTTTCTTACTGTTCTCTAAAAGCTTTATCCCTTTAGTTCCATACTTAATACCAAGTCCTATATCTTTAATTTCAGGAGTAAAGATTAATGTTGATGCTAAAAGGTCGTCTCCAAGTCCTATTTTCTCACCCGTTACAGGATCATAATCGTCATGTGTTCGCTCCATGTCATGAATAGGCAAAATTTCAGCTATAACATTCCAAGCTTGTTCTAATGATGTTGCATCAGCTTGGCGATATTCTGCCGCAGTTTTCATTAAAAAATCTTGGGATTGATCTAGAAGTGACATATAATGTTCAATGTGATTGATGAATTCCTGAAGAAGAGTGCTTGCATAACTTCCTTCTAAGTCAGATACCTCAGCTAGAAGGGATGAAAAACTCCATTTAAGTTTATCTAATGGTTCGCCGCACATTAATCTTACATCACTGGCTTTATCAGCAAGTTCTTCTAAACGGTCTGGATCTACTTTAATTTGTCCCATGACATAAACCTATAGAGGCGATATTAAAATATTGTGCGGCATTTTTCTTATTGATGTCTTTAATTCTATTATGTATAACAAAATCAGATGGATAAGAATAAAAATGCGATCTTTCACGAACCAAACTTATTAAATGGTTCATTGGTATCGCTCCTCTCCTTAAAGTTCCTTCTTATCCAATTGTAGCAAATTCTTACCATTGAAGATGAAATATAATTAAATCAGTACTTTTATCCTGGATCATACATTGATTCTAAAGTCTCAAAAAGAATAAAAGTGCCATAAACAATAAGAGCCACCTCATTCGTGACTCTTGATATACTGATCAATCATTTCCTTCGATAAGTTTGTAGACGTTGATAAGCCCATTGCCAAACATATCATCAAAGCCTCTTTCTCCAAGATCAACAGACCTCTCACGAATCATTTCCATGATAACGTCAGGCGTTAGTTTGATTTTGGATTGGCTCGCAGACGCAATAAGTAATGCAATCACCCCTGAAACAATTGGCGTAGCCATAGAAGTACCAGAGAGTTTGGCATAGCGGCCGACAGGATAAGTGCTGTAAATATCAACCCCGGGCGCTGTTACATCAAGCTCATGGCCAAAGTTTGAGAACCCGGCGCGCTCTAGTTTTTGGTCAACAGCACCAACAGAAACGACCTCATCATAAACTGCTGGCCAACCAAGATGTGTATTTTCATTACCGCTTGCTGAGACTATCACAATATCTGCATCATGGGCTCGCTTAATGGCCTTCTTGGTCCGAGTAGATAAAGGCATCTTTATGTAGAGTAACTTTTTTTGTTAATTAATTTTTGGTTCGTACTTGTTGCGATGTCTAGAGTGATACGATCAGAAACAGGAAAGCAAGGATTTCATTAGTGGATGCATCTTTTACGGTTGACAAATAAGCCATACAATTACCGTTATATGGAAAATATGTTGTGTCTGTTAATAACACTTTTCCTGGAATACCTTTCTTAAATGCCCTGTTTAACTTATTTAGAACGACCTGATGCTCTTTCGATGCTTTAGCGATCCTTTTATAAGGATTTGCTTTCTATGAGGGCAGACAATACCATACTTCCTCATGATTCTTTGTATCTTTTTACGACTAAAGATTACTTTCATCACTTGGCACATCTTCTTCACTCGGTAGTTGAAGCGATTCTTATAAATGAATGAGAAAATTACCGATGGTCTTTCGCGAAGAAGTGCATAGCCTTTTTTAATATGGCATTTTCCTCCTCTAGATCACGAATGCGTTTTTCATAGGCTTTACGTTGTTGATCTTCTGGCAATTGTGGTAAAGATTTAGTAATAAATTCTTGTTCATATTTCTTTTTCCAATTATGAATTGTATTTGGACTAATATCTAATTCCCTAGCTGTTTGTGCAACTGATTTGTTTTGATCGATCATCATTTGCACGGTGCTTTTCTTAAATTCTTCATCAAATTTTTTTCTCATTGTAGACACCTCATTATTATTAGTTACTATTATAATCTGTGTCTACTTTTGAGTCTAACATCAGGTAGCTATAATATCCAGAACGGGAGACCTTTAAAAGATCACAAAAATACTTAGTCATTCGCTTATCTTGAAATTCAAGTATATAAAAAATACCTATAGGTAAAACGCTCTTTTTCAAGTGTCCTAACTACAGGTACCATATTATTTTTGAACTCTCTTTTTACCCCCTATTCCTATAGACAGAGATTTTTTATTTATTAGAGAAGTTTTATCAATGGATGAAAAAAAACTTTAAACTAAAATCACTCAAAAAATTATCTTAATATTTTAATTTTACCTATATTTTTTAATTAGGATATATTAAAATATTGTAAAATCTATTAAAGTAAGGAAGAAAGTTAAATGGGGAAGATAATTAAACCAATCATTATCTTTGCTTTACTTTTTAATCTAGTATTTATAGTGCACCCACCAAAATCACATGCTACTAGCTACAAAACAGGTGACATTTTTATTACAAAGTCAACCAGCTCAAAAGGATTAACAGGACACACAGGGATTGCGATTAGTTCAAAAACAATTCTTCATACCTCTGGACGAAAAGGAGAACCTTACCCAAAAACTATTTCAATTAAAGACTGGAACAGAAGACATCCCAAAACAAAGGTAATTAGACCAAAATCATCATCTCTAGGATCAAATGCAGCGAGCAAGGCAAAAAAATACTTTTATAAAAAGAAAATTCCATATGCTATAACAACAAATCCTAAAAATATTAAAAAAACATATTGTAGTGAATTAGTTTGGTATTCTTACTATAAAGCAGGAAAAAACTTATAAAACATTCAATATGGGGTCACAAATATTAACTTGGGAAATACCATCAATAATTAAACCTTATGATTTTATTGACTCTATGGCTGTAAAGCATAACGGATTCAAATTTATAGATAACAAATGGTAAAAAAAGGACATACACCCCTTTTTAATTAACTACATGTTCTTTTCCATTCAGAATATAAGATTCTAATAATACTTTATTCTTTTTAGTATCTTTATAGTAATAGTACTTTCTCTTATCACCTCTAATTTTCACATATACAATATACTTTTTATCACCACTTAAATTTTCTATTGAAGGTTCTAAAGCTAAAATATCCTTTTCTTTAACATGCTTTTCGTTTATTAAATACTCTTTTACGTCGTTTTTTACAGCATTCTTCTTGTAATTTAAATAACCGGAAACCCCAATTACGACGACCAATAAAACCAAAATGACAACCCCAAATTTTTTAATCACAAAATGCCCCCCTTTTCAAAAAATTACCATTCTTCATTATCGCTAATTCCGAAATGTTCTAGGGCATTATTCAACAGCAGTTGGTATCTTTTCATTAATTGATAGTCTGTTTTCAATGTCAAATTCATGAATACTGTTGATATAATATTTTTTATTTACGTTAATGTTCCCTGACATATTACTTGTCATCTATTCCATACTAAACACTATTTTACAGTCGGACCATAATGATCTCGAATGGCTTTGTTAGGTCAACCTACACATCGATCAAGCTCAACCCAAGCTGCTTTTTATAGCGATTAGCTTCTTTTTCGCCAAATTCTGTTAGAGAATAAATCACAACCTCTTGAAAATCCACGGCTCCCCTTTGATTCTTTTTTTCTCATTGTACAATACCTTCTCTTGTTAATTTGTATAGGAACTTATACATTTCAGAATGTGTAAGAGAGTTGATCGCCCGGTTCTTAGCAGGCAACGGAAGGGGCCGGGGCCCCACCGATGAATGCTTAGAATCGATTGCCCGTATTACACTACGAAGTAGAATGAGCCACAAAGGCTGGATTTTTAGCCATTCTGCGCCAAAACACAAACACGGGCATAAGGAAAGTCAAATGGCGGACAAAAGCTGGATATTTTAAATAATCAAGAGTTAAGATAGGTATTTGTCTAACTTTTGGGGGGTAATCCAAATAGTAACCTTTATTCGTCATCGTCATCAAACATTAAACTATCCATATCTTCTCTATCTTTTGCAACACCTTCTATAGTCTCAATTAAATTTCTTACCATATCAAGTGTAATGACATCCCCGTCTTCGTCTTCATAAATTTTTATATTTGCTCCTAATAAAATTAATTCCTCGGCAGACCTCACTAATGATTTAAGTTCGTCTGCATCATAATAATCACTTTCAATTACAGGTTTCCCCAAACTGATATTTTGTTTTATTTCACTTATAGACTTAGATGTCTTTTTTCGTAATAAAGGAATATATTTATTAATATCAGCGTCATTAAAAACCACTAAATTAATTGTGTCCAAATCTATCATTCCCTTCATAATTAAAATTCTTCTATATCATCCTTAATTGGTTTTCCTGGCAAACTATTTTTATAATTGCCTCCATGCCATCCGTATAAATGTTCCTTATGCGTTAAAGGATATATAATCTCTCCTTTATTTGCTAAATGAGGATATTTTGCGGCACTATATGTATGATGCCCTTGTAGAGTTTTTCCATTAAATTTAGGTCTCTTTTTATTTAAAATATCCTTTATTTGTTTTTCAGACCAGTTCCTTGTCGGTTTTTCTCCATTTTTAATTCTTTTTCTTTCTTGTTTCCAGAACTGTATTACACCTTTATCTCTTCTTCTTGCAAATTTTTTATTCCATATGTAAGATTTATATTCCTCTTTTGTTATTGTTCTATTTTTAATTTTTAATTTTAATTCATTCATCTTCTTAGCACTTATTTGTTTATAAGAAATCGGGTGTTCTTTTAAGTCAAAATTTTTTGCTCTTTCTGCTATGATATCCTCTGCCTTAATAGTGTTTACTTCGCTAATTTGTTCGTTACTCTTTATACTTATTGTTATGCTGCCATCTTTCTTACTAACAGCTTTCATCATATTATCCTTAGTGTTGTTTATCACATCTCTCACAGTCGTGTCTATCTTCCCTATTCCCGCAAATTCCGGTTGTAAAACCTGCGGAATCCGGATGTCGCCTGCTTTTTTGACAATCTTATTTGTCAGGCTGAGAGATTGGTTTCTGACAGCTTGATAGCTGTTGCGAAAGGCGTTTTTGATGAGATCGGGGTTAAGGACATTTTTGACCCCTTTAACAAGCTTGGCGCCTTCTTCACTCATCTT
>NZ_JAFBER010000011.1 GCF_016908855.1 Scopulibacillus daqui
ACAAGATTGGGCGATTTTTTTGTGTACTTTTTTAAATAAAAAATGAAAAAGGGGCGCCAAAAAGTCAGTTATACTGACTTTTTGGACAGCCCCTTCAGGTTGTCGATAAAATCTCGACAACCTTTTTATTTAACATAAGCTATGATGCCTTCTTCATCATCAAGCGCGAGTTCCAAGCCGACTTGAATCGGGTCAATTTCAGTTTCAGCATCAAGCCAAAAGCGAATGGCCTCAATGATGTTAGCAGTGATAAGCACTTGCTTTCTGTCATTCACATGGGCTTCTGCTGAAAAGCCATAATCATCATCGTACAACAGTTCAACTTGAACCTCTTCAGGAGATATCTGCTTTTTATCCGCAAGATACAAACAAATAGCGTTAATAATGTCCTGCTCCGGAATCATTATTTTCTCCATGTGTTGTACTCCTCTTCTTTCTGTTTATTTTTCTTGAAAATCATTGATAAAAGACCGCGAATAATAGCGACTAGGACCGCAATGACAACCACAATAATCAATACATTAATAACCATTCCGAGAACGGAGCCTAAAGCGCCGAAATGGCTTAGCAAACCGCCAAAAAGCATGCCGGCAAGTCCGCCGAACAGCATTCCTTTAAGGAAGCCGCCTTTGCTTGATTTGTTGGCTGTTTTTTTATAGGACGAGATCGTCTTTTGCTTATTCGTTTGCGGATTTTTCTTTTGGAAAAGCGAGTGGGTGCCGCCGCTGTTTCCTTTGTTCATATTAAACGATTTGACACCTGATTTGTATCCGCGGGCGCTAGCCGAATCAGGCCCGTGATGGAAAACGGCGTCTCCAATAGGGACTAAAACAAAACTTAAAACGATAAGTGATGCTATGATCTTTTTAAGCATAAATACTCCTCCTCAATAAAAACCTTCCGTATTGTATCGTCTATAATTATACGGAACAAAAATCAAAAGGTTTCATGAATTTTTCCGGCCCCTTTATTCATTTTACACTTTACTGATTGATATATCTATGACAATGATTTAAACAGCGTTAAACAGGCTAAAACCCGCCATACGGCGAGCATCTTATAACTGCTTGTTAGATTCATTGTTCTTTTTTGAAGCTTTAAGCCTTAGTTTGTAAATAATTAATACGATTGCCGCGAAAAATAAAGAGCCGACGATTGGCAATTGCAAAGCCAGAATCGTTAAAATCAAACATCCGATGAGCAGCAGGCAATAAACGACAGCAGATTTTAAAATAGGCAGTTTTTTTGCAAACCCGAGCTTATACACAATAATCGATAATACAACGATTGTAAAATACAATATCGTTATCGTATGATCCGAAGTGAATGAATGCTCCAGCAGCCACCTGGGATAAAACGAAAAACTAATATTCCCTGAATTGCCCACGCCGGCCCCTCCATTCCCAATGATTTTTCAAAAATATATTTTGGCAGCCCAGTTGCCGGTCAGGCTCCGGCTGCCAAAATACAATTTATTGGATGACCGCAAACAGACATTGTCTTTTCTGCTTCACTACTTCGCCACTTTGGCCTTCTTCTCCTGTCTTTCTCTTTCATTTTTATTCAAGATTTTTTTGCGCATGCGCACATTCTCTGGTGTAATCTCACAATACTCGTCATCATTTAAATAGCTTAATGACTCTTCAAGCGATAATTTTCTTGGCGCTTTTAATGTCGTTGTTTGATCTTTAGTCGCGGAACGGATGTTTGTCATATGCTTGGCTTTTGTGATATTAACCGTCAGATCATTTTCACGGTTATGTTCTCCGATAATCATGCCTTCATAGACTTGGGTATTAGGCTCAATGAACATCACGCCCCGGTCTTCTAATTGTCCCATCGCATAAGCTGTTGCTTGACCCGTTTCCATTGCAACAAGAACACCTTGTCTTCTGCCCCCGATCGTTTCATTGATCATTGGCTTAAAATGGTCAAACGTATGGTTCATCACGCCGTATCCCCTTGTTTCAGTTAAGAAGTCCTTTCTGTAACCGATCAGACCTCTTGAAGGCGCAAGAAATTCAAGTTTTGTTTGGCCGCCGTCTTGCTGTTCCATATTTAACAGTTCGGCCTTTCGCTGCCCTAATGACTCAATAACTGCACCAACATATTCATCTGGTACATCAATTTGCACCCGTTCAAAAGGCTCACACTTTTTCCCGTCAATTTCTTTAATAATGACAGTTGGCTTTGAAACCGCGAGTTCATAACCTTCACGCCGCATGTTTTCAATCAAAATGGATAAATGGAGTTCTCCTCGTCCCGATACAACCCAAGCATCCGGCGAGTCGGTATTTTCCACTTTTAAGCTGACATCTCTTTCTGTTTCAGCAGCTAATCTTTCTTGCAATTTACGGCTTGTCACATATTGCCCTTCTCTGCCTGCAAAAGGACTTGTATTGACTAGGAAAGTCATTTGCATCGTCGGTTCATCTATCTTTAATATCGGCAGCGGATCAATTTTGTCAACGTCGTTAATTGTTTCCCCGATGTTGATATCCTCAATACCTGTGATGGCGATAAGATCCCCCGGCAAGGCTTGATCGATTTCTATTCTTTTCAATCCAAAATAACCGAATATTTTTGTGACACGAAAGTTTTTCACACTGCCGTCTATTTTAACCAAGGATGCCTGCTGGCCGACTTTAATAGATCCCCGGTACACCCTTCCAATCCCGACGCGTCCGACATAATCATTGTAATCAAGCATTGTCACTTGAAATTGCAAACCTTCGTCACGGTTGTCGATAGGCGCTGGAACATATTCAATAATCTTATCAAACAGAATATCCATGCCTTGATCAACATGTTCAGGGTCTTCTCCTGCAACGCCATTTACAGCCGAAGTATAAACAACCGGGAATTCAAGCTGATCTTCATCGGCTCCCAAATCGATAAAAAGATCTAGCACTTCGTCAATGACTTCTTCCGGCCTTGCCATCGGTTTATCTATTTTATTAACCACAACGATCGGCTTAAGTTTCTCTTGAAGCGCCTTTTTTAACACAAAACGCGTTTGCGGCATAACCCCTTCGTAAGCATCTACAAGAAGGAGAACCCCGTCAACCATCTTCATAATGCGTTCCACTTCACCGCTGAAATCAGCGTGCCCTGGCGTATCGACAATATTTATTTTATGATTTTTATATGAAAGGCTTGTATTTTTAGCTAAGATCGTAATCCCGCGTTCACGTTCAAGGTCATTTGAATCCAATGCACGTTCGCTCACATGCTCGTTTTCTCTAAAAGTCCCTGACTGCAGCAGCAATTGATCTACTAAAGTTGTTTTTCCATGGTCAACGTGCGCGATAATCGCTATATTTCTAATTTCTTCTCTTTTCTTTTCCATTTTAATCTAACTCCCTCATTGATACATGCACTAAACTATCCTATTATAACACTGATTACACTTTTAGGAAACTTTAGACTTGGTTTTGTACCATTGGTCTCTTTTAATCTAATGAAAAAACTTTTTATTTTTCTTTGAATGCGCTAAACTTATTGTTGGAGGCGGGAAATATGAATATTATTCTTTTTCTATTTGCTGTTTTGGTTGTTGCCTCACTTATAGGCATTGGCTGCGGCATTGCTTACGGAAGCGTCCTTGGCGTTATTTTAGGAATTATTGGCGCTTGTTTATTCATGGGCCTTGGTTTCATGATCAAGGGAAAAATGAATAAGGCATCATAAAATGCAGGAAAAGCGGGTGAAGGATACCCGCTTTTCTTTTTCGTGATTTAAGACGTATTTTGCCTTTAATCAACAGGCTTTTCAATAAACTTGCCCTCGGCTATTTCAGCTTTTATATGCTGAGTAATTTCTTGATGAATGCCGGGATTGGCAACCAATAAAGAGTTTTGTTTCAAAAGATCTATCGGCGCGCCGTCTACTCTTGTCGCCTTTCCGCCGACTTCTTCAATAAGAATCAGACCTGCCCCGTAGTCCCAAGGCGATAACCGCATTGTAAAATAAGCATCAAGCGTTCCCGCCGCGATATAGGCAAGCTCAATGGCAGCAGAGCCATAAGACCTTGTGCCTCTTGATTTCCTTGCAATCGGCCGCATGATCTCAGGATCAATTCGTTTATTGTCATTAACCCAAGTGGCGTTAATAGCAATGATCGATTCATTCAGTTTTTTATTTTCCAGCTGCGGTAATCTTTTGTCATTAATATATGCGCCTTCACCTTTAATGCAATGGTACAAATCATCTGCCATCACATCTTTAATCAGCCCGACCCGGCCAACACCATTTTCATAAACGCCGATTGATATAGCAAAGTGGCGCTGCTGATGGACAAAATTCATCGTTCCGTCGATCGGATCTAAAAGCCAAATAATTCCATCAAGCGAAGATACTTCATCCCCGAAGCCTTCTTCTGAGACAATCCGATGATCAGGGTAATGTTCATGGATGCGCTCAATTAAATACTGCTCAATTTTTCTATCCATATTAGTAACCAAATCATCATAAGAAGATTTGAACTCAACATCAATTTGTTCTTTAAGCGATTCTTTAAGGAGCTGTGCTGCTTCCTGTATCCATTGCTTTGCCTTTTCATGTACTTGAAGCCAATAATGTTGTTCCCCCATGCTCATTCTCCTTTATTACAATTCCTATACTGTCTATTATGACACAAATATCCCGGCCAAAACATGATATGCATAAGAAATTAACGATAAATTCAAAGCTAAGTACTAAAACCAATCTTTAAATCATAAATAAAAAAGGGCTCATAAAAATGAGCCGCGAAACTATTTTTTATGCCTCTAAACGAAGCATTTCTTGTCTTAATTTTTCAAGTTTGGCTTTACAAGCCTTGATGACCTCGTTATCTTCATTAATCAATGCATCGTGTAGCGTTGCCAGTTCATAATCAATTTCCAACCTAACAACTGGAATGCGTTTCTCAGCGTCCGTTCTTTTCAGAGTTTGAAGAACTTGTTTCATGGTAACCTACACTTCCTTTCTTTTATCATTTATAAAACACAACATAAATGATGACTAAATATTCTGATTATGATGTTTTTATTTAACATTTTATGATTTTAAACAATATTATGCAACAAAATAATAATTCTTGCTTATTAAATTCCACGAAAACCCTTCTTTTAAACCTTAATATCCATTATACAGCTGCATCAGTATCATAAGTTTCAAACAAGCCTTGAGGTTGGACGGCAAGCCAATGACCGCTTTTAACAGGCTAACTGGGACAATGACTGAAATGCGGCAAAGACTTTAAGTTGAAATGAATTGTGGTAAACTATGAATAAACCGCAACATATAGGAGGTAGCCATTTGGATTTTTCAGGTTTCTCACCAGAAGATTTCGATGTTTTTACAATTGACGGTCTTGATGAAAGAATGTCAGCAATTAAATCACAAATTCGTCCGAAGCTGGAGACACTGGGGAAACTCATGTCGCCTGCATTAACTGCTATCACAGGCGATGACATGTATCCCCATGTTGCCAAACATGCGAGGCGGACGGTTAATCCGCCTGATGACACCTGGGTGGCTTTCAGCCATAATGCCAGAGGGTATAAGAAATATCCGCATTTTCAAATTGGACTTTGGAACACTCATGTTTTTGCAAGATTTGCCATCATTTATGAAGCACCGATTAAGGCATCATATGCACGAACGCTTGAACAACATGCCAACGATGTTTATGGGCAAATTCCTAATGATTTTGTTTGGTCGACTGATTATACGAAACCTGACGCTGTTATGCACCGGGATTTATCGATTGAAGATTTTCATGCTATGCTTGACAGGCTCGCTAATGTTAAAAAAGCGGAAATTTTGTGCGGCATACATATTGCCCGTACTGATGATATATTAGAAAAAGGAGATCAGCTGTTAAAGAAGTTCGAACAAACATTTAAAACACTCGCGCCGTTATACGAATACGCTAAAGAGGCAGCTGCAGCGTCATAATCCGATTATGACGCTGCTTTATTTATTGATTAAAAAACGCTTCGAAAAAATAATGGTTTAACATTGACACCATTTATTTCTAATGGCTTCAGCTTCCTCATTCATTCTCTTAAATAACGTTTCTACAGATGGTATATCCTTAATTCTGCCAGCGATTTGACCAGCCCAACCAAAACCTTCGCTCGAATTTCCCCTCTGAATGTAATTGCAGTTGGACTTACCGCTAATATATGTTTTAAGCGCCTCATAAGTCCCTTCATTTTCTTCAATCTCTAAAATTTTTTCCGTCCAATGATTGTGAATAGCTCTTGCAGGAGCCCCTAAGCTTCTTTTAATAACTACAGTATCTGTTTCATCCATTTCCAAGAGCTTATTTTTGTATGAGGCATGAGCATGGATGCATTCTTTGGTCGCAATGAAACGTGTTCCCATTTCAACCCCTTCTGCCCCAAGCGCCAGCGCCGCCATTAATCCTCTGCCGTCGCCGATGCCCCCTGAGGCAACAACCGGAATGTTAACCGCATCTACAACAGATGGAACGAGAACCATTGTTCCAACATCATCTTTCCCCAAATGACCGCCGCCTTCTTGACCAACAACCATCACGGCATCAGCGCCTAGCGATTCTGCTTTAATAGCTTGTCTTTTGGAAGCGACCAAAACGAGCTTCTTAGCCGGACACCCTTCTAACGCTTCAAAAACTGGCGCAGGATTGCCTCCTGTAATCGTGATAACCGGAACATCCGCCTCAACGGCAACATTAAGAAAATCAATGTAGGAGCGTCCATGCTGACCGATGGCGAAATTAACGCCGAATGGTTTATCCGTCATTTGCCTTATTTTATTAATTTCGCTTCGAAGACCCTCGGGGCTCCCGCATGTCATTGCTGTTAATTGTCCAAGCCCGCCGGCGTTGGATACAGCCGCCGCCAATTCAGAATAAGCGAGATATGCCAGCCCCCCTTGAATAACCGGCATTTCAATGCCTAAAATTTCCGTTAATTTTGTACGCCATTTCATGATAAAACCATTCCCTTTCAATGAATTTATAACTTGAATAATGACTTAAACTTAGACTATGATAGATCTAGTTTGAAAAAATGAGGTGCAAAAGATTGACACAACATGAAACACCATTATTTACAGGACTGCTTAAGCATGTAAGATCAAATCCTGTTCAATTTCATATTCCCGGACATAAAAAAGGACAAGGCATGGATCCTGAATTCCGGGAGTTTATAGGAGAGAATGCGCTCTCAATAGATTTGATTAACATCGCGCCCCTTGATGACCTTCATCAACCGCACGGCATGATCAAGGAAGCGCAGGCTCTGGCTGCTGAAGCGTTTAACGCAGATGCCACATTCTTTTCAGTACAAGGGACAAGCGGTGCCATTATGACAATGGTTCTCTCAGTGTGTTCGCCCGGTGATAAGATTATCGTACCACGAAATGTTCATAAATCGGTATTATCTGCAATTATTTTTTCCGGTGCCGTTCCGGTATTTGTCTATCCTGAAGTTGACCGGGAGCTTGGCATTTCACACGGGATAACCATTGATGCCGTACAAAAAGCGATTCATCAACACCCGGATGCCAAGGGATTGCTTGTTATCAATCCGACATACTTTGGCGTGGCGGGCAACTTAAATGAAATTGTTGAGCTGGCCCATCATCACGGCATCCCTGTTCTTGTCGACGAAGCGCATGGCGTGCATATTCATTTTCATGATGACTTGCCGCTGTCAGCAATGCAAGCGGGAGCAGATATGGCCGCGACAAGCGTGCATAAGCTTGGAGGGTCTCTCACACAAAGTTCAATCTTAAATGTTAAAGAGGGGCTTGTATCAGCTAAACACGTACAATCCGTTCTCAGTATGATCACGACAACCTCAACATCTTATTTGCTGCTTGCATCTCTTGATGCGGCTCGACGTTTTCTGGCAACTCAAGGAAAAGAACAAATATCGAAGGCTATTGCGCTTTCAGAAAAAGCCCGCAAGCTTATTAACGATATTGATCACTTGTATTGCGCCGGCAGAGAAATATTAAACGGTCAGGCCGCGTTTGACCAAGATCCGACTAAATTGCTGATCTCGGTTAAACAATTAGGCATTAGCGGGTATGATGCGGAGCAGTGGCTGCGGGAAAAATATCAAATTGAAGTTGAGCTGTCAGATCTATATAACATTCTTTGCCTAGTCACGCCTGCGGATACCGAACAAACGATTCAACAGCTTGTTAGCGCACTCCGCCATATGTCAGACGAATTCAGTTTAATCAACCACGCCGTTAAACATAAAAAAATGCCGGTTCACGTCCCGGAAATGCCAAAGCTGTCACTGTCACCGCGTTCAGCCTTCTATGCAGAAACAGAAAATGTGGGATTTTGGGAGTCTGAGGGGCGCATCATTGCCGAGTTTGTTATGGTCTATCCGCCTGGCATACCTATTTTTACGCCTGGCGAAATCATTACACGCGATAATTTAAATTACATTATCGAAAATTTTCAGTCAGGCCTTCCAGTTCAAGGTCCTGAAGACCCAACGCTTTCGATGTTAAAGGTTGTTAAAGAAACAACGCCTATTAAATAAAAGAGCTTGCCCTTGGCAAGCTCTTTTAAGTGTATACAAAAAATATATCGGAACAAATTATTTTTTTGTTTTTTTACA
This sequence comes from Scopulibacillus daqui, assembly GCF_016908855.1. Classification (GTDB taxonomy): domain Bacteria; phylum Bacillota; class Bacilli; order Bacillales; family Sporolactobacillaceae; genus Scopulibacillus_A; species Scopulibacillus_A daqui. The sequence continues at coordinate 8,616 of NZ_JAFBER010000011.1, forward strand.
TTTTTTACATGTGCTGTATAAAGTTCTAACTTTGTCATCTTTCACATGTTCAATCGTGCAGTCGCATTTTTGGCAAATGATAATACCCATTTCCCCATCTCCCTTTGTAAGCGCTTGATTTTGTATTTATATAATATGACACATTATTGGCTATGTCAACCCCATTAAGTATAACACATTTATTTTAATTAAAGTCATAATATGATATACCTTTTCAAGATAGGCAGATCTAAATTATTTTACATTTACACCACTTATATTGTAATTTTGTTACATTTTAATGCTCAGTTTTCATTTTCTTAACAAATCTTGTGTTATAAAATCCCACTTCTTTTTACATGATAAAATAGACCTATAATACTCATTATTCATTGTAGCGGATGTGATATAGTGTCTATTTCTAAAATATTAAAACTTCTTCCATTGGTTTTGCTTCTCTTAATATCCAGCGAGGATCTCCATACTTATCAAATCAGCCACGCATTAAGCCCTTTTAAAGGCCACGGCATTCATACAATAATGCTTACAAATGACTCTGAATCCGGTAAATATGACAAACAATATTATTATGCTTTATTGCTTTTAAAAGATCATTATCCAAACAAAGATTGCGACGTGCATATTTATGATGTCAAAAAACATCCAGATTTAGCACCGGAATTTAAAATTCATCATTACCCAGCGCTTATCCTGTTCTCTGATAAAGAACCCATTAAAACGATCCAAGGCAAGCACAGCTGGAATCATATTTATAAGCAAATCAAGCCTTTTTTAATAAAAACGTAAAGCGATATATGTTATGCCAAAGAAAAAACCATCACTTTCCAGTGATGGTTTTTTTTACTTAGTATGATATTATTTCGCAATATGGATAGGTGAACCTAAGGCAACTTCAGCTGTTTCCATAGCAATTTCACCAAGTGTAGGGTGAGCATGGATAGTAAGTGCAATGTCTTCAGCAGTCATACCTGCTTCAATAGCAAGGCCAAGTTCAGCGATCATGTCGCTTGCACCTGAACCAGCGATTTGCGCACCAAGAAGAAGTCCGTCTTCTTTGCGTGTTACAAGTCTCATAAAGCCATCAGTATCGTTAAGTGACAAAGCACGGCCATTTGCTGCAAATGGGAATTGGCCTACTTTTACATCGTAGCCTTGTTCTTTTGCTTCCTCTTCTGATAAACCGACTGTTGCAAGTTCCGGATCAGAGAAGACAACAGCAGGAATGCCGATATAATCAACTTCTGATGGTTCTCCGCTAATGGCTTCAGCGGCAATCTTTCCTTCATAAGAAGCTTTATGAGCAAGCGCCGGACCAGGAACGATATCTCCGATAGCATAAATGCCGTCAACATTTGTTTTGCACTGCTTGTCTACTTTAATAAGTCCGCGGTCAGTCATTTCAACGCCAATCATTTCAAGGTTAAGACCTTCGGTGTTTGGACGGCGTCCAACCGTTACAAGTACATAATCAGCATCAAATGCTTCTTCTTTACCTTTAATTTCGGCTTTAACAGTCACACCGTCTTCTCTTTCTTCAACGCCTTGAGCCATAGCTTCTGTATGGATCGTAACACCCTTCTTCTTAAGACGTTTCTTAACTAGTGCTACCATTTTTTTGTCGAAAGCAGGAAGAATTGATTTTGAACCTTCTAAGATAGTCACTTCAGTGCCGAATCCCGCAAAAGCAGAGCCTAATTCAACACCGATATAGCCGCCGCCGATGACAACCATTTTCTTAGGGACTTCTTTTAATGCTAAGGCGCCTGTAGAAGAAATGACTCTTTCGCTCCACTTAAATGATGGAATTTCGATTGGGCTTGAACCTGTTGCAATAATACAGTTTTTAAATTTATAGCGAGAAGATTCATAACCGTGATTAACGCGGATTTCATCTTTCTCGACAAACAATGCTTCGCCTTCAACAACCTCAATTTTATTGGCTTTTAATAAGCCGGCAACCCCGCTGGTCAGCTTATTAACGACAGAACCTTTCCATTCTTGAAGCTTAGAAAAGTCAAGGCTGACATTTTCAGCAGTGATACCCATGTCTTGAGACTCTTGTGCGTGTTCAAAGCGATGGCTTGCAGAAATCAAGGCTTTGGATGGAATACATCCAACATTTAGACAAACGCCGCCTAGATTACCTTTTTCAATAACTGTCACTTTTTGTCCTAATTGCGCCGCACGAATGGCAGCTACATATCCCCCGGGACCAGCACCTATAACAACTGTATCGACCTCTGTTGTAAATTCTCCTACAACCATTTGCTTACGCCTCCATTATTAGTCGTTGCGGATCGTTCAACAACCGCTTGATTTTGTTTAACGCGTTTTGAGCTGTTGCGCCATCAATAAGACGATGGTCGAAGCTTAATGAAAGAGCAAGTACAGGAGCTACGACAACTTCGCCGTCTCTTACAACTGCTTTTTCAGCAATGCGTCCAATACCAAGGATAGCAACTTCCGGATGATTAATAACCGGAGTAAACCATTGTCCGCCGGCAGAACCGATATTTGTGATCGTGCAAGAGCCGCCCTTCATATCATTAGGAGCGAGTTTGCCTTCGCGGGCTTTCTCTGCATATTCGCTAATTTCAGCCGCCATTTGATACATGGACTTGCGGTCAGCATCTTTGATAACAGGTACAACCAATCCAGCATCTGTATCTGTTGCTATACCGATGTTGTAATAATGCTTGTAGACAATTTCTTCATTCTCGTCGTCAATTGTCGCATTAAGAACAGGATACTCTTTCAATGCAGATACAAGGGCTTTAATAACATAAGGCAAGTAAGTTAACTTAATGCCATGTTCAGCCGCTTCTGCCTTAAACTCTTTACGATGGGCAACAGTTTTCGACACGTCAACCTCATCCATTAGTGTAACATGAGGAGCGGTATGTTTGGAATGCACCATTGCATTTGAAATAGCTTTTCTGATGCCGCGGAGTTTTTCGCGAGTTTCCAAACCTTCTTGCTGCGGCTGAGGAGCTGCTTGTTGTGCTTGAGTTTCCGCAGGCTGTTCAGCAGCTTTTTCAGGTTGGGCATCGCCGGAAATAAATTTATCGACGTCTTCTTTTAAAATGCGGCCGTTATCCCCGGAGCCATGGATTTCACTGATGTTTACACCTTTTTCACGCGCATATTTTCTCACTGAAGGCATAGCAATGACACGAGTATCATTACCCTTAGCTGGTGCAGCTTCTTGTTGTTCCTCTTTGGATTCAGCTTTTGCTTCTGGCTGTTCTTGTTTTTCCTCGCCTGCAGCTGATTCATCAGCATCGTCGCCTTCATAGCCTTCTGCCTCTAAAGTAATAATGATGTCGCCGACAACAGCCACAGTACCTTCTTCAGCTTTAATTTCTAATACTTTTCCATCTACCGGTGATGGAATTTCAACAACAGATTTATCATTTTGAACTTCGGCAAGGACATCGTCTTCTTTTACTTCGTCGCCGGGTTTTACAAACCATTTTACAATTTCACCTTCATGAATACCTTCACCGATATCCGGAAGTTTAAAATTATACGCCATTGAAATTTAGCCTCCTTCGTATTTTTTTGCAGTCGTTCTTAGATGTATGGAAACTAGGAATCCGAATGAAACAGATTCTTATCTGCGGAATACAACCCATGTTGTCCGCTGTTGTATCATCTTAGTCAGTATATCTTGGCAACTATGCACTGATTCGGTGCAGCTGCCAAGATAGGTTGATAGCTGATGCGGGCCAGATCTTGCCGCCGCCCAAAAAGCTTCTTAATCGACAAGCTGCTCTCAGTTAGGTTAGAAGTTTAATGTTTCTTTTACTTTTTCAATTACGTCGTTTTCATCTGGAAGCCATACATTTTCCGCTGAAGCAAACGGGAATATTGTATCTGGAGCCGCAACACGGCCAACAGGCGCTTCAAGATGCAAGATCGCACGATCATTAATTTCAGCAATAACGTTAGCAGCTACTCCTGCTTGTTTTTGTGCTTCTTGTACAACAACGACACGGTTTGTTTTTTCTACGGATTTAATAATCGTTTCGATATCAAGCGGGCTGACTGTTCTTAAGTCGATCACTTCAGCGCTGATATTTTCTTTCTCCAATTGTTCCGCAGCCTTAAGAGAAGTTTGAACCATTGCACCGTAAGTAATGATTGTAACATCATTGCCTTCACGGACAACGTTGGCTTTGCCAAGTTCAATAGTATATTCTCCTTCAGGAACTTCTCCTCTGAACGAACGGTAAAGTTTCATGTGTTCAAGGAAAATGACCGGATCATTGTCGCGAATTGCAGAAATAAGCAATCCTTTTGCGTCATACGGTGTTGAAGGAATAACAACTTTAACACCAGGGCTTTGAGCAAATAGACCTTCTAAGTTGTCCGCATGAAGTTCAGGGGTTTTTACACCGCCGCCAAATGGCGCACGGATTGTGATAGGCGCTTGGTACTTTCCGCCTGAACGGTAACGAAGGCGTGCCATTTGCGATACAACGCTGTCCATTGCTTCAAATACAAACCCAAAGAACTGAATTTCCATTACTGGGCGATAATCTTGCATAGCAAGTCCAAGAGCTAATCCGCCAATACCGGATTCGGCCAGAGGTGTATCAAAGACGCGATCTTCGCCAAATTCATCTTGCAAACCTTCCGTTGCTCTGAACACACCGCCGTTTTTACCTACGTCTTCACCAAAAACAAGCACATCTTTATCACGCTTGAGCTCAGTGCGAAGCGCATCAGTAATAGCTTGGATCATTGTCATTTGCGCCATAGGTTATTTCGACTCCTTCTTAGTGTATTCTTCCAACTGTTCTTGGAGATTGTATGGAAGTTTTTCATTCATAATCTTAATAAGATCTGTTACTTTTTGCTTAGGCGTATTGTCAGCCTCTTTAAGAGCTGCTTTTATATCCTCTTTCGCTTGTTCAACCGTTTTCTCTTCGTCTTCCTTAGACCACAGACCTTTGTTCTCTAGGAATTTGCGGAAGCGGATAAGCGGATCTTTCTTTTCCCACTCGTTATCTAATTCTTCTGTACGATAACGTGTTGGGTCATCGCCGGCAGTCGTATGCGGACCGTAACGATAAGTTAATGTTTCAATAAAGGTTGGACCCTCTCCATTAACAGCATGTTCACGAGCTTCTTTTGTAGCCGCATAGACAGCAAGCGGATCCATGCCGTCAACTTGAACGCCGCGAATACCTGCCGCAACAGCTTTTTGAGCAAGCGTCTTAGAAGCTGTTTGTTTTTCAACTGGCACAGAGATTGCAAAACGGTTGTTTTGTGAGATAAATACAGCTGGAGCTTGATATGCGCCTGCAAAGTTAATGCCTTCATAGAAGTCGCCTTGTGAAGTCGCACCGTCTCCAAAATATGTTAATGCAATATTCTTTTTACCGCGTTTTTTAAGGCCTAATGCAACACCCGCTGCTTGAGTACATTGCGCAGCAATAATAATTTGCGGCATTAATGCGTTAACGCCGTCAGGGATTTGACCGCCTTCGAAATGGCCTCTTGAATATAAGAAAGCCTTTGTCAAAGGTAAGCCATGAAAAACTAATTGCGGAATATCACGATAAGATGGAAGCAGCCAGTCTTCAGCATCCATCGCAAATTGACTAGCGAGCATTGAAGCTTCCTGCCCCGCTACTGGTGCGTAGAATCCTAAACGTCCTTGCCTGTTCAATGACAATGCGCGCTGATCCCAAATTCTTGTGTAAACCATACGGCGCATTAATTCTTTCAATTGATCGTCAGAGAGATCAGGCATTGCCTTTTCGTTAACAACTTCTCCTTCTTCGTTGAGAATTTGCAGCATTTCAAATTGCTTCTCAACTTTATCGAGTTTTTTAGTTGCCAATCTTTTCACCTCTTCTTTTTTAAATAAAAAAATGTATTAATAGCAGTTTGGTTGAATTGATCACTTTTTATAATGTAGGTATGTTTATTAAAAAGTAAAAAGTTATACCATACTTGGTATACCCGTTTAAAACGCCATTTAGTCAATTTATGATATAAATGATGGGTCGTGACTGCTATTAATCTGTCTCATTCATTTTACATATATGACTAGTACAACCCATATCCATTAACAGTGTATAATACTGGCTTTATTTAAGTCAATAAGGAAGGCTCACATTCTGTTCTACAAACTGTTATAATAAAAAACCGGTATCTGTACTACATCTGTAGCAGCGCTTTCATAAAAAAAGGCGCCATAGACGCCTTTTTATTCCTCTTTATCGATATCTGCTACATTATAAAAAATTTTTTTCTGCTGATTAAATGTTTTTGTTGCTTTATTAAAAGCATCTTTATCCTTATCAATCGTCTGATAATGGCTGTTTACTTTTTCTAGCTGTTTTTGCAGCGTGTCCGCTTTCAGTTTTTGATCATTAAATAATTCATACAGCTTGCGGTCATCCGTTAAAGCTGACTGATAGTCATTGTATAGTTTTTGATAATTCTTATAACGAGTGCTCATTGTGTTTGCCATTCTTTCAGCCTCTTGCTTTGCTTCATCATCTTTTATCTTGCTGATTTGCGGAAGGATTTTTTTAAAAGTTTGATAAGCTTTGTCAATGCTATCCTTTTCTTTCTTTATTAATCGGCTTCTTTTTTCAACAGATTGAATGGCTTGTTGACTTAATTGTGAAGTTTTCTTGTCATTATTTTTATCAACGTTAACTAATTGATTGTATAACGTTTGCTCTTTTCCTTCAGCGTCGACAAGCGGCTTTTGCACTTGATTGAATTCTTTTTCTTCAGAAGCTGATTTCTCTAATTGATGATAAATCTTCTCGCATGGATTCTTTAAAAAGTTTAACTGACAGCCAGCCATTATTAACCCTGCCGCTACCATCAAGGGCACTGCACGTAAAAATTTCAAATCAGGACCTCCTCTATTTCTCTTTCTGCATTAACCAATATAGATCATAACAAATTGTGAAAAGAAATGACATCGAATAGAGGGAAAACCTTATGGGCAACTATCCAAACACATTTATACCCAAGACATATGTTATGAATGTACCCATTTTTTATAGGAGGAATTGGCATGGAACATTTTGATAATTTGGATCATTGGGGTCATTGGGATGACTGGGATCATTGGGCAAATATTGATCATTTAAATATTGAAAATCCTGTTATGATGCATCATTATTACCCGCATCATCATATGCATCATCATAAGCACCATTTTCATAAACATCATCACAAACATCATCCGCATCATCACCATTTTAAACATCCGCATGCCCATGCAGTTCTTGCGGAGCCGTATGGGGCGGGATACGGTTCCTATGGCTTTGGGGGGCCAGTAAATTGGGATTGCTGTGACGGCTATTATCCTGTGCATCGAGAATACTGTTATCCGATGTATGCAGACGGCTGCTATGGTCCTTGCGGCAATAGACATTTTATTTTAATAGTCGTACTGTTTATTTTATTAATTATCGTAGGGGCTTCTACTATAATTAATTAGTGCACGCCGGACTTGCGTCAATGATGCAAGTCCTTAATTTGATTTTTATGTTTAATATTTGTTGTGATAAACTATACATATGACAAAAAATGCAGATCGACTCAGATGAGGAGTGTTGTTAATGCTGACTATGGATGACATCGTGAGAGAAGGAGATCCTATTCTTCGTCAAGTAGCCGAAGAAGTGCAAATACCTGCTTCAAACGAAGATAAAGAAACATTAAAAAAAATGATGGAATTTCTGATTAACAGCCAAGACGAAGAAATTGCAGAAAAATATCAATTGCGGGCAGGCATTGGTTTAGCTGCTCCCCAAATAGGCATAAGCAAAAGAATGATCGCTATCTATTTAACGGACGATAAGGATAAACTTCATCAATACGCATTATTTAACCCTAAAATTATTAGCCACTCTGTTGAACAAACTTACTTAGAAGGCGGAGAAGGATGTCTCTCGGTTGACAGGGATGTTCCGGGGATCGTGCCGCGCAAAGCAAGAATTAAAGTTCATGCTTATGATATAAATAACAAGGAAGTGACATTAAGGCTAAAAGGTTTGGCTTCCATTGCTGTCCAACATGAGATTGATCATTTAGACGGCATTATGTTTTACGATCGTATTGACAAAGAAAATCCTTTTAAAATTCCTGAAGGCGCGCTCAGCGAGTAATTCAAGTTTTAACGCGCAGCAGGCATTTATTCTTTTCTTATATAAAAAAATGCTGGAGTAACTCCAGCATTTTTATACGTTTAAAAGTCCTGCTTGTTGTAAACCATAATAAATGCCATCATCTTGAACGTGCTTTGTCACATATTTTGCTGCTTGCTTAGCTTCGTCAACGCCATTTCCCATCGCGAAGCTGTGCGGGACAAAAGAAAGCATTTCTATATCATTTAATGCATCTCCAAAGGCATAGGTATTTTTGATATCGATATTAAGTTTGTTTAACAAATACTTAATTCCTTCAGCCTTCGACCCGCCGCTTGGCACAACATCCATTGAATACTCATGCCAACGGATATATTCAAAATCACTGAACATATCAAGATAATCCATTTTGTCGCTTTGTTTGCAAAAAAGCAGCGCTTGATAAATCTCTTCATTATGGTGAAACATGCGATCTTCCAGCGGAGGGATGATTTTAAGGTCGTTAAAGCTTTTTTCAATAAAAGAATGGCTGTTATTGGCCGCCATTGTTTCAGAGCCTAAGAAAGCCATTGGATGCCCGTTTTTTTCGGCCTGCTGTTCAAGTTTAAAGAGCGACTCTTTAGAAAGCGGATTTTTAAAGACGGGTTCGTTGTTGTGTACAACATACTGCCCATTAAAGCTTACAAATGTCTGTATATTTAATTGTTCTCTAATATGTTTAAACATAAATGGCGCCCGTCCAGTCGCTATGGCTGTTATCACACCGTTTTCTTGCAGCGTTTTAACGGCTTGGACTGCCGATTCCGGAATCTTCTTCTCGTCATCAACTAATGTGCCATCTATGTCAAAGAAGACTATCTTTCGGTCCTGCATGCCGGTTCCTCCTAGTTTAATTAAAAGTTAACAGTGATGCCAAATGAAGATTTAAGCAAAAATCATTTTAAGCTCATAACAGATATATATTTTACATGGTTTTATGCCAATTGTGCAAACTAATAACAAGCCATGTGATATGTGGTCAAGCTTTCCTGGATCAGCACCTAGACATGCTTCAAGGAGGGTGGCCATGTTTAGAAGAGTTAAGAAAAAATGGCTGAGAAGAATGAAAGAGCTTTTGGCTAAAAACCGCTTAGCTCAAATTTAACTCGCAGGGACCGGCGCTTCTGATAGTGCCGGTCAATAATAATATTTTACTGAAAAACAGTTTTATTTCATTTATAATAGACACAGGAAAAATATTCAGGACATATTAAGGAGAGGTTTTACATGATTTACAAAGTACTTTATCAGGAATCAATTGAAGAAGTGCCTATCAGGGAAAATACAAAAACGCTTTACATTGAAGCGGAAAGCGAACGAGAGGTTCGCGAAAAGTTAGCGGAAAAGCCATATAATATTGAGGTTATCTTAAAGGTAGACGGCGCATACCTAGACTATGAGAAACAGTCGGAAGACTTTAAAGCGGAGCAGATATAACATATGAAATTTGTAAAAAATCATCAAACCGCGGTCTTTGCCCTTGGCGGCTTAGGCGAGATCGGAAAAAATACTTATGCTGTTCAATTTCAGGATGAAATTATTCTCATAGACGCCGGCATTAAATTCCCTGAAGACGAGCTTCTTGGTATTGACTACGTTATTCCTGATTATACTTACTTAATTAAAAATGCGGATAAAGTTAAAGGGCTGTTTATTACCCATGGCCACGAGGACCATATCGGCGGTGTCCCGTATTTGCTTAGGGAAATTAACGTACCTATATATGCGGGAAAACTTGCTATTGGACTGATCCGCAATAAACTTGAAGAACACGGCTTGTTAAGGCAAGCAAAACTGAATGTGATCAATGAAGATGATGTCATTAAGTTCCAAAAGACATCCGTTACTTTTTTCCGTACAACACACAGTATTCCTGATTCGTACGGCATTGTTGTTAAAACACCGCCGGGAAATATTGTCCATACCGGTGATTTTAAATTTGATTTTACGCCGGTAGGCCATCCCGCCAATTTAACTAAAATGGCTGAAATCGGCAAAGAAGGCGTGTTGTGCCTGCTTTCAGACAGCACTAATAGTGAAGTTCCCAACTTTACAATGTCTGAACGGCAAGTCGGCGCCAATATCACAGACATTTTTCGAAAAGTTAAAGGGCGAATTATTTTTGCGACTTTCGCCTCTAATATCCACCGCCTGCAGCAAGTTGTTGAAGCTGCAATCAGCACAGGACGAAAAATTGCTGTCTTTGGACGCAGCATGGAGGCTTCAATCACAATAGGACAAGAACTTGGATACATCCGTGCACCTAAGGATACTTTTATTGAACATCAAAAGATTAATCGTCTTCCTGAGGATAAGGTAGCGATTCTTTGCACCGGAAGTCAAGGAGAGCCGATGGCTGCATTATCAAGAATCGCTAATGGAACGCACAGGCAGATCCAAATTATCCCAGGTGATACAGTTGTCTTTTCTTCATCACCTATACCAGGCAACGCAGTGAGTGTCAACAAAACCGTTAACCAGCTTTTCCGCGCAGGCGCTGATGTTATTCAGAGCAATATTACTGATATCCATACTTCAGGTCACGGCGGACAAGAGGAGCAAAAATTGATGCTTCGTTTAATCAAACCGAAGTTTTTCATGCCGATCCACGGCGAATACCGCATGCTGAAAAGGCACGTTGAACTCGCTTATGATTGCGGCGTTCCTCTTGACCACTCTTTCATTATGGATAATGGCGACGTCCTTGCATTAGATGCCGACGAAGCCCATATCGCCGGAAAGATTCCTTCCGGTTCAGTATTCATTGATGGCAGCGGCGTTGGCGATATCGGCAATATCGTATTACGGGATCGAAAAATCTTATCTGAAGAAGGGCTTGTGATCGTTGTCGTCAGCATTAATATGAAAAATCACAAGGTGCTTGCCGGTCCTGATATTATTTCAAGGGGCTTTGTCTATATGAGAGAATCCGGAGATTTAATCAGCGATGCGCAAAGCTTGTTAAGCAAACATTTAGATACCGTCATGGAAAGAAAAACAACCCAGTGGACAGAAATAAAAAATGAAATTACAGAAACGCTCGCTCCGTTTTTATATGAAAAAACACGGCGCAAACCGATGATATTGCCTATCATTATGGAAGTTTCTGAAGATAAATAAATGAAACAGACCCTTCGTTTAAGGGTCTGTTTCGTTGTTATAGACGCTTATTCATTATCCAGCATTTGTTTTTTGAAACGGTCAATATCCGGATCAGAGCCAATAATAATTAAGATATCGCCCTCGTGAACCGTTTGGTCTGCACGCGGAGACACATTAATATATCCATGTTCTTTTATAGCAACAATATTGACGCCATAGTTAGCACGAACATCCAAATCGCTTAATGTTTTTCCATCCATCTTCTTTCCAGCAATAACTTCAACAATACTATGTTTATCAGATAATTCCAGATAATCTAATACGCTTGTTGAAGTGATGTTATTGGCGATTCGAACACCCATATCCCGTTCTGGGTGAATCACAAAATCAGCGCCGATTTTTCTTAAAACTTTCTCATGATAATCATTTTGCGCTTTTGCCGTCACCTTTTTAACGCCTAATTCTTTTAAAATAAGCGTTGTTAATATACTGGCATGTATATTATCGCCAATGGCCACAATGACATGGTCAAAATTGCGGAGCCCTAAACTTTTTAATACTGATTCATCGGTTGAATCGGCAATGACCGCATGAGTGGCAATCGGCGTAAATTCATTAACCCTTTCCTCATCAATATCCACAGCGAGGACTTCTGCTCCCTGCTCGCTTAATGTGCGGCAAATGCTCCCGCCAAAACGCCCCAATCCAATCACTGCAAACTGCTTTTTCACAATCATTCCTCCATATGATCACAATAAATTTTAAAAACTACATTACATTATCTCTATTCTGCTTGTTTTTCTTTAAAATATATAGTCTTAGCCAGAGAATGATAAATGGGATAAGAATCGCCAAAAAAGTAACAGCTGCAAATAGCCATATAAGACTGGCAAATGGCAATGAAAAGTTGACATGAAATTCAACATACGGATATAAAAGAAATGGCAAATGGCTTAATCCATAGCCGAAAAAAGCAAAATAGAATTGAAGCAGAACTAAGAAAAATGCTAAACCATAATACTTTTTTCGAAAAATAAGAGTTACAGCAATGAAAAAGCAAACAAGAGATAATTCAAACATCCAAGCATGATTTAATACTTGATTAAAATGTTCAGGGTTATGCACTTGCAATGCGGCAAAAACTAATGCACAAGCCAATATTGTCGGTACACTCCAACAAAGCGCTGCCGCACGCATTTTTTCGGATGCCTGCCTCTCATTTACCTTATTCGCATAATAAGTTAAAAACATAGCGCTTATATACAGCACGCTGACTATCGCCAACATGATAACAGCCCAAGAATAAAAACTGGTCAGAAGCTTGCTGATGAGTAAATGACCTTTATTATTCTTTAAACTGATAAAGCCGCCTTCACTAATCGTTAAAACCGTCGAAAGAACAGCAGGTATCAGCAATCCGGTCACACCATAAAAAGTTCTGAATATCTTCCCATCTCTGGAGGTGTAATAATAAAATGCATATAAACAACCTCTAAGCGCCATTAAAATAAGCGCAAAACTTCCAGGCACTAACAGCCCCGTGCCATAATAAAAGGCCGTTTGCGGGAAAAGTCCGATGACACAAACAAACAGCAGAACAAAACAAATATTCAGCCCTTCCCATGCCGGCGACAAATAACGATTAATAACCGAACTCACTGCCTGTTTATTTTGTATTCTATCGTAAAATGAAAAAAATCCTGCACCGAAATCAATCGACGCTAATATTAGATAACTGTAGAGAAAAATCCATAGTACCGTTATCCCTAACCAGCCAACCACATCAGTCCCCCTCTTCATTTGTACAAACAATCGCTTTTACTCGTTATTTTAGACAAAATCTAATCCATTCAGTATTATACAATATAAAATGTCTAACTTGTCCAAGGATAGACAGCATATAAAAGCCGTCAATTTAATTAAAACATAAATTTTTTATAAAGTCTTGCACAAAAAAACGTTGCGGCATGCCACAACGTATAACCCAATACTATAAATTAGTTTCTGCAGACTTCTCTGTTTGCTCAAAGCCGAAATCTGCTGCTTTCGTCCTAAAGAACCTTGTTTTATACAACATATAAGCAAATCCGATCATCACCCAAACGATACCGCCTTTTAAAGCATCTGAATGCAGAAAATACCATAGAACGCCTGTACAGCCGGCCCCTATGAGAGGCAAAATAATAAATGAAAAAACGTCTTTTGCCGTTTTATACCTTTTTTTGCGAAATACAAAATAAGCAATAACTGAGAAATTAACAAAAGTAAAGGCGATCAAAGCCCCAAAGTTAATCACTGATGAAATAAGATCCAAGCTTGGCGTGATCGCAAACAACGAAATAACGCCGACTAAAATGATGTCAAAGATTGGTGTTCGAAAGCGCGGATGGACATACCCGAATAACTTTCTCGGAAATACGCCATTGCGCCCCATAACATACAAAAGACGGGATACACTTGCATGTGAAGAAAGCCCTGAAGCAAACGTACTTGCAAAGCCTCCAGCTATAAAAAGGGCTTGAAATATTTTTCCTCCTACGAACAGGCCGATTTCCGGCAATGTATCATCTTTATTTTTGAAAATTGAGATATCTGGAAACAAAGCTTGTGTAAAATAGGCTGCAATAAAAAATACGCCTCCGCCGATCAGCACTGTTAAAATAATTGCCTTCGGAACGACCGATGGATTTTTCGCTTCTTCAGTATACATGGTTACAGCATCAAATCCGATAAATGAAAAGCAAACGACTGTTGCCCCCATCAGAACTTGAGAAATATGCACATTTGCATGAAAGAGCGGCTGAGTTGTGAAAATTGTCCCCTCCCCCATACCGTGTGCCAACTGTATAAAGGAAAGTATGATAAAAGCTATGATTAAAGTTATTGAAAAGGCAAGAAGGAACATATTAAGATTCGATGTCGAGTTCATACTCCAGATAATAACGCCCGTAACAATGATGACGTAGCTTACAACCCAAACCCACGCGGGAACATGAGGAAACAATGACTGCATATATATCCGAATAATCAAGGCATTGACCATTGGCAAAAGAATATAATCTAATAATGCCGCCCATCCAACCATAAACCCCAAATGCGGATTCATTGTCTCCTTTGTATATGTATAAGCTGAACCAGCGCTCGGAAAGACCCTGACCATTTTCCCATAGCTCAAGGCCGTAAATAACATTGCGACCATTGAAGCTAAATAAGCAAGCGGAACAACACCATGTGTATCTCCGGAAACAATACCAAATGTGTCAAAGATAACAGTGGGCGTCATATATCCTAATCCCAATCCTACAATTGCCCAAAGCCCAAGCGTTCGCTTAAGAGTCGTTTTTTCTGACAATATCAATTCCTCCTTTTCAACATTAAATTACAAAATTGAATATTGCAAATTTTATGCCAGAATAAATAGACGTTTAAACCTATTTGTTTGACTATGAAGTTATTATCATTTGCATAATTTATTCTGCTTTGAATAGCAATTCAAAAAAATTATCAAATAAAAAAGCCGTTGACTGTTACGTCAACGGCTTTTATTAAGATTAAATTAAAGTGTTTTTTGACCTGGTTTCCAGTTAGCTGGGCAAAGTCCGCCAGTTTGAAGCGCTTGAAGCACACGGATTGTTTCATCAACGTTACGGCCAATATTATTGTGATGAACAACACTGTATTGAAGTTCGCCTTCTGGGCTTATAATGAAGAGACCGCGCAATGCTACGCCTTCTTCTTCGATAAGTACGCCATATTTCCGAGCTACTTCATGATTTGTATCTGCAGCAAGCGGATATTTAAGGTCACCTAGACCATTGTCTTCACGAGGTGTTTTAATCCAAGCCAGGTGAGTATGAATTGTGTCAGTAGACACGCCGATAACTTCTGCATCAAGATCTTCAAATTCTTCATAGCGATCGCTGAATGCAGTAATTTCTGTCGGGCAGACAAAAGTGAAGTCCATAGGATAGAAGAACAACACTGTCCATTTATCATTTTTCATGTTTTCTTCTAAGCTGACTTTGCCAAATTCTTTGTTTGGCATAACTGCATCCATTTCAAAGCGTGGTGCTTGTTTTGCTACCGTACGTTCTGGCATAATAGTAATCCCTCCTAGATAATTTCCTCTACCTGAGGTTACATAAGTCATTATAGTACAAGGCTTATTTCAAGTCAATTTTAAATGATAATAAATTTAATCTAGTTGAATCTATTGATAGACAAGGTCTTTTTCTACTTCCCTAAAGATAAACTGCTATCATTTAATGACATTGTTTATTATTGATGAAATTTTTCCCTTTCAGCCAATCATATAGAAAGTCAACATTTTTATAATAGATGAAAGCATCCCATCATCGTGTTTTTTAACCGGTAAAAACGTCGCCGTTCGGAAAACGAATATTCCCTTTTTTTGGTACAGACAATGAGAACGCAAGCGTTAACGGACCCACTCGCCCAAAGAACATCATAAACATTATGATTATTCTCCCTGCGGTTGACAAATGATCTGTCAATCCCATTGTTAGACCAACCGTTCCAAACGCAGAAACAGCCTCAAATAAAATCTTAATAAATGGTGCATGTTCCGTAATGGTTAATAAAAGCACGGCTACAAACAAAGCGGTTAAGCTGATAATAACAACAGCAAGCGAACGCATAATCGTTGATGGTCTGATTGAACGTTTAAACACTATTGTTTGATCCTTTCCGCGAATAAATGAAAAAACAGCCAGAATGATGATGATGAACGTCGTTACTTTAATCCCGCTGCCTGTTGAACCGCTGCCGGCACCAATAAACATCAGCATAATCGTAATGATGGCCGTTCCATCGTGGATTTGGCTGAAATCGATTGTATTAAAACCGGCAGTACGCGGCACAATGCCTTGGAAATAAGAAGCAAGCCACTTGGTGCCGAATGAGAGCTTGCCAAGCGTACCTGGATTACGGTACTCAAGAACAAAAAAGAACAAAATTGCAGCAGCATTAATAATGACTGTGCCAACGATCATTAATTTAGAATGAAGCGACAGTTGGCGAAATTCCTTACTGTACCAAATATCCGATAAGACAGTAAATCCTAGTCCGCCTGTTATAATCAATAGGGAAATCACGATGTTGACAACCGGATCACCGACAAAACCGGAAAGGTTGTCTTTCCATAAAGCAAACCCTGCATTATTAAAAGCAGAAACTGAATGAAACAAACTATAAAATAACCCCTTAAACCATCCCATCTTCGGCACCCATTCAAGAGACAGCAGAATAGTTGCCGACAGCTCAATGGTCAGCGAAAAAATAAACAGCACGCGAACCAGACGGACAACGCCGCCTACGGAAGGCTGGTTAAGCGCTTCTTGGATAAGCATTCGCTGCTTGAGGCCAATCTTTTTCCCTAAAAGCATAATGACTAGAACAGCAAAGGACATAAAGCCTAAACCGCCGACTTGGATAAGACACATAATAATTATTTGACCAAACAATGTATATGTACTTCCAGGATCAACTACATTTAACCCTGTCACGGTTGTGGCTGATGTTGATGTGAACAGCGCATCCAAAAAACTGATATTTTTGGTTGTTGATATTGGCAGCCACAGTAAAAACCCGCCGATAAAAATTAATGCAATAAATCCTAAAGCTAAAATTTGCGGCGGATGCAGTTCCCCTAATAATTGTTGCTTTGTTTTTCTTTTTTTAAACAAAGACCTATCCCCTTTTTTAAACAAAAATTAGCATCGTTCATTGTTCGATATATAGAATGGTAAAACTTTCAATTATTATACCTTAAACAACCTCGGATGTCATGGTTTCGATGATTGAATCTTTCCGCCTGTCATCATCTCTTCAATTTTAGCCAATTCAAAAGGCAGCTAGTGTTAGCTGCCCGTCATCATATTTAATGTAAGCGTGATTCAACCTCTTCGCAAACTTCATTAGCATTTAGACCTCTTGCATCAATTACAGGACCTTCTATAACGATATCTTGGATGCCCATGACATTAACATCGCCGCCTGTAACCACACAGCAGTCGCATCCTTTTGCATCACTTTCTGATTTTAGCGTTATAACTTCATGGCCTTTATTTTCAAGAGCGTCTTTTACCGCAGTCAAAGAATCTTCAACAGCAATTTTTGCCATGATCACACCTCCTTGACTTATAGCTTGCCAAATTATTATAAACGCTATACCTTAAGAGCCTTTATATCTTATAAAGCCGCTTACAATATCGACAGCCTTGCTCAATGCCCCTTCATCCGGCATTAATTTTGAAGAATGAAGACCCGCTTCAGAATTAACGCCGAGCCAGAACATAAAGCCTGGTATTTCTTTCAAAAAGTAACCGAAGTCTTCTCCCGTCATTGCTTCCGGGCAGATCGTAAACGCATAATCATTTTCCTTGCAATAGTTGATAAATGATTCTGTTAAGGTATGGTCATTGTAGACTTGATAGTAATTGGCACCGTAATCAATTGATGCCTGGCACTGATAAGATGCTTCAATACCGGCAGCGTGCGCTTCAATATTCTTTTTAATCTCTTTCATAGTATCTGGATCCAATGCGCGAATAGTCCCTTCAATGCGCGCTTCTTCAGCAATAATGTTTTGTTTCGTACCGGCGGATATTTTGCCGATTGTGATGACAGCTGAATCCAGCGGGTTTATACGGCGGGCAACAATGCTTTGAATTTGCATAACAAACGCACTGGCCGCTACGACCATATCATTGGCAAGGTGGGGGTATGCCGCATGACCGCCTTTTCCTTTAAGGTCAATAAACAACTCTGATGTATTTGCGAATAATAACCCTTTTTTGACAGCGACCATGCCTGTCGGATATTCAGGCGCAATGTGCAAAGCTAAAATAATATCCGGACGCCATGCTTTAAACACGTCACTTTCAAGCATTGGCTTGGCTCCGCCGGGACCTTCCTCAGCCGGTTGGAAAATAAAGACAACATGATCTTTTACAGGCTGACGGGCTAATTTATCCAAAACACCTAACGCAATGGTCATATGGAAATCATGCCCGCACGCATGCATCTGTCCTTCATGATCAGATTGAAATGAATAGCCTGTCTCTTCACGGATCGGCAATCCATCAATATCACAGCGGTAGCCGATCGTTTTAGCCGGATCGGTGCCCGCTACTTTTACCAGAATACCTGTCCGCCATGTTCTTATCTCTAAATGTTCCTGGGGCATTTGTTTGATTTTATTCAGCAAAAACCTCTGCGTTTTAAATTCGTTAAAACCAAGTTCCGGTATACGGTGAAGTGCTCTCCGTGTTTCGATAAGATCCATAGCGTATCAACCTTTGTCCAAAGATAACAAGTGTTTTTTAAACGTTTCTATAAAGCGGTCAACATCCGTATTCGTTAATGTTAAAGGCGGAAGCAAACGAATGATTGTTTTTTGGGTCACATCGATGAGAATGCCGTCATTTAACAAGTTTGTCCGCAACGTCTTAGCATTTTCAGGATTTCCTTTTAATACAATGCCCGTCATAAATCCTTTGCCTCGGATATCTTCGATTAAATGGTTGCAGGAAGCTTTCAAATCTGTTAATTGTCCCCATAAGCAGCTGGATACTTGGCGCGATCTGTCAAGAAGTCCATCTTCTAATAAAATATCAAGCACTGTGTTTCCTAAAGCTGAACTTAGCGGCGACGGCGCAAAAGTCGTCCCATGATCGCCTGGGGCGAATAGATCAGATAGATCCGGTTTGCTGATAATGCCCCCAAGAGGCAGCCCGCCGCCGACTCCTTTGGCAAAAAGAATCAAATCAGGCTCAATGCCCGCTTGTTCATAAGCAAACAGCGTTCCCGTGCGGCCTATGCCGGTTTGAATTTCGTCCATGCATAAAAGGACATGATTAGTCTTACATAGTTCTTCAGCTTTTTGCAGGTAATCTTCAGGCAATGGGTAAATTCCCGCTGATCCGAGTACAGGTTCCATCAATACAGCCAAAGGTTTTTGTTTAATCGCTTCTTCTAATTCTTCAAAATTCCCAGGTTCAATCTCGATAATTTTATACGGCGGCAGCGGGAAATCCTGGTAGACCCCAGGCTGTCTTGTTAATTTTAATGCACCTAAAGTTCGGCCATGAAAGCCTTTTTTAAGAACGACAATCCCTTCTCTATCAGGTGCTTTCTTCTGCTGATATTTATGAATAAACTTGACTGCAGCCTCTGAAGCTTCCGCGCCGGAATTAGTAAAAAATACTTTCCCGCCAATTGTCAAATCCGATAAGCGTTTGGCTAAACGAATAGCGGGCGGGTTCAGATAAACGTTGGAGATATGCAGAAAGCGCTCCCCTTGCTCTTTTAATGCCCGAACAATTTTTGGATGTGAATGACCGACGACATTTACCGCAAGCCCCGTAAATAAATCCAAGTAAGCCTTGCCTTCAGTGTCATAAAGGTAGTTGCCTTCACCTTTTTCAATCGCAATCGGTAATTTCAGGCTTGAATAGGTTGGCATTAAATAACGGCGATCCAATTCCGCCCAGTTTTCCATTATTGGCGCCCCCTGTATCCATTGTTGTTATGATAAAGAAAACTTGAGGTGCCAAGCCTTAGGCGCAGCCAACTGCCTTATTGCAGCGGCTGCAAAGCAGTGAAATGCCTGTTCAGCTTGGCAACCGTCTGATCTTTATATTAGTCAACGCATGACTTAGTCTTCTTTAAGCTGGCGAAGTTCTTGTTTGATCTCCGTTTTCGATTTGGTTTGTTCATCTAATTGTTTGATAACACGAGCCGGCGTACCTGCAACTACGGTATTTTCAGGAACGTCCTCAATAACAACCGCTCCAGCTGCGACTACTGAGCCTTTGCCTACTTTAACGCCTTCTAGAATAACGGCGTTAGCGCCTACGACAACATCATCTTCAATAATAACAGGACGAGCGGAAGGCGGCTCAATAACACCTGCCAAAACAGCGCCTGCACCAATATGGCAATTTTTTCCGACTGTGGCTCTGCCGCCTAGAACTGCGTTCATGTCTATCATTGTGCCTTCGCCGACAATTGAGCCAATATTAATCATTGCCCCCATCATAATTACGGCATTTTTGCCAATTTCAACTTGATCGCGAATAATGGCACCAGGTTCAATGCGAGCTTGTACTTTTTTATAATCAAGCAATGGAATCGCAGAGTGTCTGCGGTCATTTTCTAATACATAATCTTCAATTTTGTCGCTATGCTCTTCAAGAATCGGTCTAATCGTTTTCCATTCACCGAACAATACGCCGGCATCACCGTTTATGAACGTCTTAGTATCGGCGCCGAAATCAATGCCTTCTAAATTCCCCTTTATGTATACCTTCACCGGGGTTGATTTTTCACTGTTTTGTATAAAAGAAATGATTTCATTTGCATCCATCATTTTCATGATTTATGGCCTCCTCTAGTTTTATAATCTTCATTATCGTAACGAATTTTTTGTCGAAAGTCTATGAGAATGAAAGGTATTTTTATGTTTTTTCCTTAAGCGTCAGACAACAAATCGACGAAAGCTTTGACTTGTTTATGCTTAAGCGCTTCATCTGAACTCAACAGCCATGTTTCTCTTGTCAGCAGGCGGCCATGCTTATCTTTTAATGGCATTTTATAGACATTGTCTTTTTCAGTAAGGCTCATTGACGGAAGTATGGCATAACCAATACCATTTATAGCCATCTGCTTGCATGTTTCTATTTGGTCAACATATATTGTTCTTTCTGGGGGCTTTAGAGAGTGTTGATGCCACCATTCTTGTATTTCTTGATAGTAGCTTGAATCACTCCGAAATTGAATATAGGCTTTTTCACTCTTTCGCAATTCCTTAATTGAAGATAAGGATGTATCAACGAGATTAAGGGTATCGGAAAATAAGTGCTGTTTTCTTCCCCGCCATTTAGGATTTCCTCTAATGATCCCAATATGACATCCCTCGTACATATGTCTCAGTATTTCACTTGACCAGCCAGTCACCAGTGAAATCTTAACCAATGGGTATTTTTCAACAAACTTCTTTAATACACGGGGAAGCCAATATTGGCCGGTAATGGTGGCAACGGCTAATTTCAGCGTTCCATAAATATTCGTTTCGTTTGAGACAATTTCTTCTCTTACTTGCTCTTCCCGGGAGAGTGTTTCTTTTGCAAAAGCAACAATTTTTTCGCCGGATGCTGTTAAACTAAGGCCTCTTTTGGATCTGACGAAGATCGTCGTTCCCCAATCTTCTTCAATGCCTTGAAGCCTTTGGCTTAAGGCCGGCTGAGACACAAACAGCCTTTCCGCAGCTCTCCTCATATTCTCTTCTTCCGCTAATATTGTAAGAATTTGCAAATCGCTTCTTTGCATGATGCTACCTCTTCTTATAGTCCTATATTGATATACAAATTAATTATAACTTTTTCTTATTAAAATTCATCCTATTCATCGATTTTTCTATCAGCCAGACAAGCAAAAATGGGATTAATGATTTTCATTATCCAGCTCCGCTATCGATTGCTTTGGAGTAAATAAAATCAAAATAAGAGAAATCACCGCAAAAATAAAAACGGCGATATAAACAGTATGCAAAGCAAGGGTTAATCCTTCTCTTAACAGCGACATGGTGCGGCTTGAAAAGTGGCTTTTCTGGCCGGACAGCACTGCATTTGCAGAGTTAACTGATAAATGGCTGCCTGCCCCTTCAGATTCAATAAAAGTATTCAACCTTTTATTGAGAATACCGCCAAGCAAAGCCGCTCCAACCGAGTTGCCCATCTGTCTCATAAACATATTGGAAGCAGTAGCGACGCCTCTAAGCTTCCAATCGACGCTATTTTGGATAGAGATGATATACACGGTGGTTGTCATGCCCATGCCAATGCCGATAAAAAAGGAACCTATTCCCGCCCAAACAGGACCTTTGCTTGGACTTAATAATAAGAAAAAACAGCCGCCGATGATTAAACTTACGCCGCCAATCACCGCAAGCGGACGATAACCCATTCGTAAAATCAGCCGTCCGGTGATTGTTGAGGCTATCGGCCAGCCAATCGACATGGTGGTTAACGTAAACCCGGCTACGACTGCCGGCTCTCCCATAACTATTTGCACATAGGCAGGCAAAAAGCTGGACAGCCCAATCATAATCACGCCAGTAGTTAAATTAACACTGTTTGCAATAGCTATTAACGGCTTCTTCCATACAGCCAGAGGGACTATTGGCTCTTCTGCTTTTGTTTCTTGAATGATAAATAAACTAAAACAAACAAGAAACAGCAAAATTAATAATATGATCGGAAGACTTGTCCAACCCCAGGCTGTTCCTCCTTCAATAAAAACTATCATTATAGAAGAAATGGCGAGAAATAGAAGCGCTGATCCTTTATAGTCGATGTCATGTGTTGTCTTTTCAAGATTTTCATGGAAAAAGAGGCTGATGCCGATAAGGGATAGCAGACCTAATGGAATATTCATCCAAAACACCCATGCCCAATTCAAGTATTGAACAAACACCCCTCCGAGCGCCGGTCCGATAATAGCTGAAATCCCCCATACACTTGATAAATAACCTTGAATCTTCGAGCGTTCCTGAACGGTGTATATATCACCGACCATTGTTGTCGCAATCGGTTGAACGGCACCAGCACCAATCCCTTGTATAAAGCGGAATAAGATAAGTAATGTCATAGAAGAAGACAACCCTGCCAGCAATGAGCCAATGACAAAGATGCTGATGCCGAAAATCATAACAGGCTTTCTGCCGAATAAATCTGCCAGTTTTCCATAGATTAAAATCGTTAAAGCTGTCATCAGCAAATAACCGGAAAAAACCCAGCTGTATAAAGAAAAGCCGCCAAGGTCTCCGACAATGCTCGGCATTGCTGTTGACACGATCGTTCCTTCTATAGCAGACATAAACATCGCCAAAATAATAGATGACAGAACGAGCGGCCTTTTAGATGTCCTCGTTTTATTTGCCATGGTTTCACCCCCAATTTAATTTTACATTGGACCGAGCGGTTATGCATGCAAAAAAAAATCTGTCAGTTCTATAGACTGACAGATTTTTTCGTGTTTTTATCTCTTAAATAATGATTTAAGAATTTCAGCAAGGCGCTTCGGGGTAAAATCCCTTGAAATATATGATTTTCATCTTCAACACATAAGAAAGTTTCATTGATCGACAATTTGACGGCTTCTATAAAAGGATCGTCTGTTTTTAAAATCGGCATGCTTGTCTTCATCACTTCGGAAACCCGATGATCACTTAACTTTTCAAATTCAATTCTTTCAATGCCCAAAATAAAATCAAGGATTAATGTTTTGCTGACAATCCCTCTTAATTTATAGGATGCATCCAAGACGGGAATAGCGGAATAGCCTGTTTTTACTAGAACTAACAGGGCATGTTCCAAAGGATTATCAACTTGAACATGAGCGACTTGATCGCTTGGAATAATCAAATCCATGATATCTTTATTTAAAACATCTTCAATGGTCAATTTTTTCATAAAATCATCCCTTCCTCCACACAAGGAATGGTTTTTTTCAAACAAAAAACTTTCAAAACAGCATATACGAGTGGCCATCTGTCGAATTTTGGTATATTTAGTTGAAACCCTTTAATTGTATAACTATTTGTACGATAATATAAGCAACCTGCTCTTTCCAGAGGAATTTGAAAAGGGGCGCCATATTATATGACAAACAATGAGATTGAAAAGAAACGCATTCAATTAATCGAAACGGCTAATCAGCACGGCTTTACTTCTACAAAAACTTTACTTTGCAGCCAAGAACTGGACCGTTTATTAATTAAATATCAGCATCAGCAAAAGACGAATGCGCCACGGCGAAAAATCCAGCCCATGTAAATCCCTTTCATGATATAATGCCAGTTATCCTACGATGAAGGCATCATGGCGTCCAGCAAAGAACGAAACTCTAATCTTTCAAATGTTTTCTTCATTTTCGAATGTTCAAACCTTAATTCTGATTCCATCAAGTGGATATTAATCGGAACACCACAATCTATCCTGGCCAATTTTCTCGACAACAGGAGCATATCGATATCCTTCTCAATATTCGAGCGGATTCTCATCGAGAGATCTTCTTTATTTTTCAATATTTCATCAACACTTCCATATTCTCGGATCAGTTTTTGAGCTGTTTTCTCTCCGATGCCTCTAACGCCTGGATAGTGATCGCTCTGATCTCCCATTAACGCTTTTAAATCAATTAATTGCTCAGGTGAAAAACCTTTTTCTTCCTCAAATTTTTCTTTTGTATACACATTGTAGCGTCCGAATCCTTTTGCCATGATAATAACCCGGATACGATGATCAATGAGCTGCAAGGTATCATGGTCTCCCGATAAAATATCGACATCAATGTCAATTGCATATTTTTTTGCTAATGTTCCAATGAGATCATCTGCCTCATAACCTTCATAACTTATATTAAGTATTCCCATGCTCTCAATAACATTTTGCGCGAGCTGAAATTGCGGTATCAGCGCTTCCGGCGGGGCAGGACGGCCAGTCTTATATTCACTATACATTTTATTCCTAAAGGTTGGCGCAGGTGTGTCCCAACAGCAAACTAAATGGGTTGGCTGAAATGTTTGGATTGTATGCCACAAATATTTGACCAGCCAATGAACAGCATTGGTCGGCAGCCCTTCTTTTGTTTTTCTTATTCGCCCATAGCCTGCTGTTGCATAGTACCCTCTGAATAGCAAAGACATACCGTCTACCAACATGATTCTTGACATCGCGAGCGTTCCTCTCCTTTATCCCTGATTTTAGCATAACATATTTCATATAAAAGATGAGCCATTAAAAATAACAAAAACGACTTCTCAATTTTTTATTTGCAGAGCGAATTCACAAAAATAAAAAGCTCGCCTTAAAAAAGGCAAGCCGTCTAACGTTATTGGCATTAAACAAATATCGCTAGGATTTTATAAATAATGGCAGCTAAGATAGCTGTAATCGGCAATGTAATAACCCAAGTGATCACAATATTAATCGCAACGCCCCAGTTTACATTTTTCACTCTTTGCGCTGACCCGACACCCATGATTGATGAAGAAATAACATGCGTGGAGCTGACTGGCAAATGCAAGGCTGTAAAACCAAAAATGATAACTGCAGATGTTAGATCAGCTGCCGCACCGTTTACCGGCTTGATTTTCATAATCTTTCCGCCGACGGTTTTAATAATTTTCCAGCCGCCGATCGATGTGCCGAAAGCCATGGCAAAAGCTGATGCCAGCCTTACCCACATTGGAATATCCATCGTTGATTGATATTGTCCAGCAACCAAAGCTAATGTAATAATTCCCATTGCTTTTTGCGCATCATTTGTCCCATGTGTAAAAGACTGCAAAGCTGCAGTGAACACTTGAAACATCCTAAATCCTTGATTGCCTTTAGATAAACTAATATTTTTAAATACGATGCTAAAAATGGTCATCATTATAAAACCGCCGGCCAGTGCAACGATTGGTGAAATAATCAGCGCTTCAATAATGCCGATAAAACCATGATAATTAATCCCGCCGAATCCCAAAGCCGAGATGCCGGCTCCGGCTAAAGCACCGATAATGGCATGCGACGAACTGCTCGGTATGCCGAAAAACCATGTAATAAGATTCCATATAATAGCCGTAATTAAAGCAGCAAGGACGATAACTGAGCCGTTTTTAATTTGGAAAGGATCAACGATGCCTTTGCCAATCGTTTGCGCGACACCTGTAAAGGTTAAGGCGCCAATAAAGTTCATTGATGCAGCTAACATAATTGCAGCCTTTGGCTTTAACGCTCTTGTCGAAACAGACGTGGCAATTGTATTAGCCGTATCATGAAAGCCGTTAATAAAATCAAATAACAAGGAAAAAATGACGATAAAAACCGTTAAAATCAACAGACTATCCATACTCAGAGCTCCCTTTATGCATTCCTCATGATAATGGTTTCTAAAGTATTAGCAACATCTTCACAGCTGTCGGCGATTTCCTCAAGCATTTCATAAAGCTCTTTGTATTGAATAATCTTAATAGGATCTTTCTCTGTCATAAACAGCTGGCGAATGCTTTCTTGAAGCAATTCATCGCATTCCGATTCATAATCATTAATTTTAATAACATTATTGCGAATATTTAACAGCTTCTTTTTATTAAGCAATCCTGCAGCTTGGGCAATTTCTTTTGTCGCGCTTAATAAAATATCAACTGTTTTTTGCATATACTCATCCGCCTGCGTGATGTTGTATATGCCGAGGCGTGAGGTCCATTGTTCTAAACCATCTAGAACATCATCCATCTTCATAGCCAGTGCGAGAATATCTTCGCGTTCCAATGGTGTTATGAATGTTTTATTTAAAGCTACGATGAGTTCATGAATATAAGTATCGCCTTTTTTTTCATAACTCTTCATCACTTTAGAAAACTCTTGAAGCTCATCTTCATTGTTAATTTTAAAATCAACAAAATATTGGGCCGCTTCTTCTAAATTCGTAGCGATCTTGCATAGCATGTTCAAAAACTTGTCATTCTTAGCTGGAAATAACACAAATGCCACCTCACAAATATTATTTAAATGATCAGCCTTTTTAATTTTAGCAAATCATGTCGGATTTACAATTGTTTTTAATATCCTTTACAATAACTTAACAATTCAATGCGTCAATCTTGGGCAAAATATTAACTTAGATGTCAGCGGCAGCAACTTTTACTTCACTTTTTTAGATTTAAACATTTGTTGGAAATCTGTGCCTCGTATGATGAAACCGCTTAGAGAGGCATGATAAATTGAAAAGGAGGGATGACTGATGGATTATACGCTCGACTATTTAAAAGAAGCTTTATCAAATTGGGCAGATCGCGATGACCGCGCCTTAAATCTTTTTCAAAAAATAGATGATCATCAATTTCCCAACGAAGAAGCTTTTGCTGAAGTGCTGAGCGAAGAAGAAGCACAATACTTATCCGGCATTCTGCGAAAAGAAATGGCTTACGCGGAAAATGAACAAGATGAAGTGAGATTTAATGAGCTGAATCATGTTTATGAACAGCTGATTTAAGAAGCTGTCACCATTGACTTCATTGTTTGACAGATGAAATAGCGCAATTTATAGTTAAACACATGAATAGTTAAACAAATAAATCAATTGTCCATGGGAGAGGAGATTTTTATGGATGAACAGACATTAAGCGCCATTATCGAGCGTTATTTTAACGTTGTGAAAAAGGCCGAAGCCCTGATAAAAACAGAAATCAGCGAAGAATTGACAAAAGACCAGCACGCTGTTTTGCGGTTTATAAAAGCAAACGGTCAATGTACATCCTCACAGCTCGCCAAAGCTTTTTTCGTAAAGAAAAGCGCCATCACAGCCATTGTTAATCGCTTGGCCGAAAAAAATATCATCGCAAGGCAACGTGACGCTAATGATCGGCGCGTTGTTTACTTAACATTGACTGATTACGGAGAAAAGCTCTATCAGCATTGCAGCGAAAATATTCGCACCCTTGCCGCTTCGCTCACATCCTATTTTAAACAAGATGAAGTAAAAGCCTTTTTAAACATTTATGAAAAACTGGATCAAATATTGGACCAGAAAATAAATGACGCACTGAAGGGTGTTAAAAATGAAGTACATACTTAAAGGCAAATGGGCTGTTTTTGCCATTTGGATTATTGCGATTGCCGCTCTTCTCTTTTTAGCGCCTAATATGGCTAAGCTCGTACAAGAAAAAGGACAAGCGACGGTGCCTGAGGGTTATTCATCTACAAAAGCAGCAAAAATTATCGATGAAATGAATAAACAAAAAGGCCGTCAAAAAACATCTTCCGCGACACTCGCCTTTTATAATGAACACGGCCTTACCAAAAAAGATAAGGAAGATATCAAACATGCGATCTCAGAGTTGAAAGAAAAAAAGAATCAACTCGGTATAACCCAAATAACCAATCCTTTTGATCAGCCCAGTCTGCAAAGTCAGCTGATCTCAAAAAACGGAAAAACATTGCTGGTATCGCTAAACATTAACACGAACGGGAAAAATAAGGAGAAACTCACAAACGATTTATATAAAACGATAGACGATATTCGGGTTGATCACTATTATACAAGCGACTGGATGGTCAATAATGACATGATGACCAGCACTCAAAAAGGTTTGCATAAAACGGAATGGATTACAGTTATCTTTATTCTCGCTGTTTTGCTTATTGTTTTCCGTTCAATCGTCGCGCCTTTAATTCCGTTAATCACAGTGGGTGTATCTTTTTTAGCATCACAATCTATTGTGTCCTTTTTGGTAGATTGGGCGGATTTCCCTATCTCAAACTTTACGCAAATCTTTCTTGTTGCAGTATTGTTTGGCGTCGGTACCGATTACTGTATATTGCTTCTTAATCGGTTTAAAGAAGAATTGCCGAAACACGAGACGGTTAACGATGCGATAATTTCAACATACAAACATGCCGGCAAAACAGTCTTTTTCAGCGGATTAGCGGTTCTTATCGGTTTTTCTGCGATCGGGTTATCGCAATTCAGCATCTATAAATCCGCTGCCGGAGTTGCTGTCGGTATATTTGTTTTGCTCATTGCTTTGGTGACAATTGTTCCATTTTTTATGTCTGTTCTCGGCAAAAAGATTTTTTGGCCTGCCAAAGGTTCGCTTGAACATAAGCAAAGCAAATTGTGGGATCGTGCCGGACGCTTTGCTTTAGCAAGAACCTTGATTGCTTTTGTTATTGTTTTAATCATTACAGTGCCGTTTCTAATCAAATATGACGGCCATCTTTCTTTTAATACATTAGATGAGCTTGGTGACCAATATAAGTCTGTCAAAGGATTTCATATTATTTCCGATAACTTCAATCCCGGCGAATCAATGCCAACGAAAATCGCCATTAAAAATGACGATAAAATGGATGGACGAGAGCCTTTGCAAACCATCGAGGCCATAACACGTGAAGTGAAAAAAGTTGATGGCGTTGAAACCGTTCGAAGCGTCACTCAGCCAATGGGGAAACCTGTAAAAGATTTTCTTGTTCCGAATCAAGCGCAAACATTAAGTGATGGCCTATCTCAAGCTAATCAAGCCATTAATAAAATCAGCAGCGGCCTTAAAGGTGCCGATTCGTCAATCATGAAATCCGGACCGCAATTGAATCAGGCGACGGGCGGCGTGGATGAGCTTATTAATGGAACCAGCGCCTTAAAAAACGGCATTTCCCGATTATCAGACAGCATGTCCCAGCTGCAAAAAGGGCTTGAAACAGGATCTGCCAGCGCCAAACAATTGCAAAGCGGCATCAAACAAAGCGTGCAAGGCGCAAGGCAGCTGCAAAGCCAAAGCCAGCAGCTGTTAAATGGATACGAACAAATCGGAAACAGCATTAGCGACATTAACAATCAAATCAATAAAAGTTACCAAGACATTCAGCCTTATTTAAATAAAGTTGACAGCGGAGTATCTGTCATTAGCGACCGTTTTAACAGCCTTGAAAATAAATATCCGGAAATTAAAAACGATGCTAACTTTGAAATCATCTCCCAAGCGCTGCCGCAAGTGAAGTCAACGATGAGCCAATTAGAAAATCATCTTAAACAACTGTCCAGCGGCATGAATACATTGTCAGAAAAAATGAATGAAGCCAATAGCCATTTTGCCCAACTTATTGACGGGCAAAAAACTGTGACATCCAGCCTTGGAAGACTGGCAGACGGTATGGGGCAGTTAGAGCAAGGCATCCAAAGCGCCGCCAGCGGACAAACTCAAATTAACCGCAAATTGCCCGATTTAGAAAACGGCGCTTCATCGATCCAGCAAGGCCAAGAAAAACTCAAAGAAGGCTTCTCGCAATTTAATGGTCAAATCGGCCAATTATCGAGCGGATTAAATAACAGTGCAAAAGGTCTTGACAAAGTTTCAAAAGGATTGCAGTCAGCCAATGATTTTCTAAATGAACTTTCAGCATCTAACAGTTCACTGTCAGGCTTTTACATCCCTGATCAAGCGCTTAAGAGCAATCAATTTAAAAATGCTCTTGATACTTATATGTCTAAAGACCGCAAAATCACTACGATTGATGTTATTTTTAAATATAATCCATATTCTACGGAAGCAATGGACCAAATTGACAAAATTAAATCAGCGGTTAAAAGAGCAGCTAAAGGTACGCAGCTTGAAAATGCCGAAGTCGGGATCAGCGGCATTACGAGCACAAACAACGACTTAAGAACCATTTCTCACAAAGACTACACAAGAACTGCAACGCTCATGCTGATCGGCATTGGGCTAATATTGATCATATTGCTGCGTTCACTGATTATGCCGGTTTATATCATTGCTTCGCTCATTTTGACATACTTTACATCACTCGGCCTTTCGGAAATCATTTTTGAAAATATCTTGGGATACAGCGGACTAAGCTGGGCTGTTCCATTCTTCGCCTTTGTTATGCTCATTGCACTCGGTGTCGATTACAGCATCTTTATTATGGATCGATTTAACGAATACTTTGACCTCCCGATTCGAGAAGCAATCATTGAAGCGATGCGGAATATGGGGACAGTCATTATGTCTGCGGCACTTATTCTCGGCGGTACATTTGCAGCCATGATGCCATCCGGTGTATTAACGCTCATTGAGATAGCTGTCATTATTATCATCGGATTAATCCTGTATAACCTAGTGATCCTGCCGCTGTTTATTCCGATAATGGTTAAAACGTTCGGCAAAGCCAATTGGTGGCCGTTCAGGCGATCAGAAACGATGAGACATCATCATGAAGATTAAACAAGAGCAGCGATGGCGCTGCTCCTGTTTTTATTTAAGACTTTTGTAACTGTAGATCTTTTTGTTTCAATATCACCCAATTTTTTTGAACATGTTCCTTGCATGCATGTAATATCGCAAGGTTTTCATCCACCTTTTAGCATGCGGGCCTTCAACGATCACAAGCATTTCCCTCTCTTCAGCTGTTAAGAAAAAGCAAATCAGTTCTGTCATGCGTTCAATCTTGCAAGTTCTGCCTTTATAGAACAAATAAATGGTTTGGCCTGCATTCATGGAATAAAAATAAAAATCAATTAAATCTACTAGTTTGACCTGCGGCGTCGATACTTTAAACGAGACAATTCTCTTCATGGTGAAACCCCTTTGCCTTATAAACTCCATTATCTATTTTCACATAATCCAAAAGTTTTCTGAAGCGGGTATTTTTGTCGATAAGGCACTATTTTTATAAAAAATTACAGAAACTTTTTCGTAAAAGCAATCCATTCTCTCGCCGCAAAAGATAAATATCTGTCTTTTCTCCAAACAATAGCTAATTGCCAGGGTATCACAGGTTCTACCAGCTTGATTACGCTCACTTTTTTGCGATTTAACTCCTTACAGATGGTCTCCGGCAAAAGAGCAACCCCGAGTTTGGCAGCCGCTAGTTGGCTGATAAAATCCCACTGTGAACTTTCGTAAGCAATTTTCGGTTTATAGCCGGCTTGAATACACGTTTGGATAATTTGATCGTGAAGAGCAAAATCTTCGCGGAATAAAATAAATGGTTCATCTTTCAGTTCAATTAACTTAACTTCTTCTTTCACTGCCAAGGGGTGTTCCGGATGAACAACTAAGCGCAAGGATTCTTTGACGAAAGATATCGTATGAAACAGCTTGAGGTCAACTGGCTGAACAACAACCCCTATTTCCAGCGCCCCGCTCTCGACATCATTCATAACCTTTTTCGCTCCGGCTTCAAATACTTGAATCATAATATCCGGATAAGCTTCCCGAAACCGTCCGAGAACCCGGGGAAAAAAATAAGCCCCGACCATCGGCGGTAATCCTATCGTTATCTTCCCCCGCTTAATATTCATTAAATCAGAAAGTTCATTAGTCAAATCATCAAAGGATTGGACGATTTTCTGGGCGTGCTTAAACACAATTTCACCCGCATCTGTCATCACTGCTTTCCTGCCTGTCCGTTCCAAAAGCGGTACACCATATTCATCCTCAATATCTTTAATCATCTTACTTATGGTTGGCTGAGTAATATGGAGCGTTTCTGCCGCTTTTGTAAAACTTTTTTGTTTGACAACTTCTAAAAAGTATTGCAAGTGTCGAACATCCATTCATTTTATCCCCTTATTATAGATTTTTTCTATGGAAGTTATTCAAAATATGTATTTTACCTATATAGAAAACTCTTGTAAACTTCCTTATGAGAGGAGATCTGTTTATGAAAAAGGTGTTGCTAATCGTTGTTCAAGTCATTTTGCTCAGCTTGTTTTCTTTAGCAGGAAATTTTATTTCAAAAGTTTTTTATTTGCCTATCTCAGGCAGCATTATAGGATTATTCCTGTTATTTATTTGTCTTCATTTTAAAATCATTAAATTATCTTGGGTTGAAATCGGCGCCGGCTTTCTTCTGGCAGAACTGCTGCTTTTCTTTATTCCTTCAGCTGTCGGAGTGATTCAATATAAAAGCGACATGATCCACAATGGATTGAAATTTATCATCATCATTGTTTTAAGCACCTTGATTGTCATGCTGGTTACCGGCTTCTCAGCGGAATTCTTACTCAGAAGAAAGGAGCGCTCTAAGCAATGACCGCAGGATTTATCAGTTTTATCGCCACTGTTGCCATTTACTATTTATCTAAAAAAATTTATCAAAAAAAGACTTGGGTGATTCTCTCTCCGCTATTGATCGCCCCGGTGATTTTAGTTGCATTGCTCTCAATCACACATACAACCTATAAATCTTATAGCTCCGGGGGACAATGGCTGACTGAAATCCTTCAGCCCGCCACTGTGGCTTTTGCTGTTCCATTATATAAATACCGCCATATTTTAAAAAAACAAATGGCTGTTATTGCTCTAAGTATGACAGCAGGCGTTACCATCGCTTTTATTAGCTCTGATTTCATTGCCAGGCTGACTCATGTCAGCCCCAATGTCATCTTAAGCATGCTGCCTCGTTCCGTTACAACACCGATTGCTATGGCTGTGTCTATAAACATTGGCGGCATTCCTGCGATGACAGCTGCCTTTGTTATCATGACCGGAATTACCGGCATCATCATCGGACCGTTATTGATTAAATGGCTGCCGATTAATGATAAACTGTCAAAAGGCTTATTACTGGGCATGGGAGCTCATGGCGCCGGTACTTCTAAAGCTCTGGAAATCGGCAAAGAAGAAGGCGCCGCCGCAAGCTTGGCTATGGTTATTGCTGCTGTCTTTACACTGGCGCTCGCTCCCGTTTTAATGACCTTTCTCACTTAATAAAGTTCAATCCCCGGGCGTCCCGGGGATTTCCTAGATTAGAAGGTAAAAAGCTAATGATTATTTATGAAATGCTTGATGTTCCTGAAAGTTTGGCATATTTGCCGCCCATATAAGTTGATAGAATCTCTACGCCGGGAGCAACAACATCTATTTCATTATTGGTATTAGAAAATTCAGCTATTTTGAGGTCGAAATCAACCGCACCGACTTCGATAACCTCATATAACTTCCAGGATAACTGAGCTCAGGCGTATCGTCGCGGCCGTCACCTTCGTTTCCTGCCGCACATACTACCAAAATATTGTTTTCAACCGCGCGTTTGACCGCCTGATGAAGTTCAGGAACATCTTGCGGTCCGCCAAGCGACATCGAGATAACATTGACTTTCTCTTTATTTGGCCCTTCCCAATCTACGGCATAATGAATGGCATCAATAATCCATTCTAATTGTCCGCTGCCATCTTTGCTTAAAGCTTTTAAGACAAGAAGATTGGCTTTTGGCGCAACACCGAGGATGCCTTCATTATTTTCATTCGCTGCGATTGTCCCGCAGACGTGTGTGCCGTGACCGTTATTATCTAAGTAGTTTGTTTCGCCGCTGTTATAATCTGCGGTAAAATTTTTCCCATCGATGACGCGGCCTTTTAAATCAGGATGGTTAATATCGCAACCTGTATCTATGACAGCTACAACAATACCTTGACCTTCTTCACTTTCTTTCCAAACATCTGGCGCTTCAATCAATTGCACACCTTGAGGGATGACTTCTTTTGACTGCTCAACCACTTCTTTTACTTCAAACGGTATCAGTCTTACATCATTCATGTTACCCCTCCTAAAAATGTTTTGCCATACACTTCTGGTATGTTATCTTCTAATAAAAATACGATAAATCAATTGATAATCCTGCAAGACTTTTAGACTATTGTTAATTCTTCCAAATTATAGATAGACCTTTATAACGGTGCCCTTATTATCAAATCATTGATAAGATTCGACATAAAACGGGGTTTGCAAAATATTATAAAATGTTTTATGATAGTTGTCAGACTTGAAAGTTTAGAAACATAGTGAGCCGTTTCATCATATGTCTGAAAATTCAATCCAATAAAACTCGGCGATGGCGATTCCGATCCCAAACACGCAATGAGCTGACAGTTGAGCAGATGCTTAGTACCCTTCTATCATGAGCATCGCGCATACCCGCGATACTTGGAACTTTAAATTGGCAACGCGTTGAATCATTACACTGTCGCTGATTGATGCAATTAGTATAAAAAAACAAACACTTACAGCAATGTCTGACAACATCTAGGAGGTATACATCGTGGACAAAAAGTTCTCATTTAAGGACACATTTTTTATCGGTTTAATGATGTTCGCATTATTTTTCGGTGCGGGTAATATGATTTTTCCGCCATCATTAGGTCAAGATGCCGGAACAAATGTATGGGTCGCTATTCTCGGTTTTCTGATCACCGGTGTCGGTCTGCCTTTATGCGGTGTTATTGCCGTTTCCATTTCAGGAAGCAGTTTACGAGATTTATCTAATAAGGTTCATCCTGTTTTCGGTGTTATTTTTACGAGCATCTGCTTCTTAGTCATCGGGCCGTTTTTTGCAACACCAAGAACCGGCACCGTTGCTTTCGAAATCGGTGTCACACCGTTCCTGCCGCCATCAGTGCATGCGCATGGCTTACCGCTTGCCATCTATACTATTATTTTCTTTGGTGTAACGCTTTGGTTATGTCTTAATCCGACAAAGCTTGTTGATCGTATTGGGAAAATTCTAACACCTGTCCTGCTGTTAGTGATTGCAATTATTGTTGTTAAAGGGATTATTCATCCAATCGATCATTATAGTCAGCCTGTAACATCTTATGCGGCTCATCCCTTTTTTAACGGATTTCTCCACGGCTATTTAACAATGGACGCTATCGCTTCTTTAATATTTGGCATTGTTGTGACTAAAGCTGTTAAAGACAAAGGGATTACAAGTCAAAAGAAAATTTCCAAAGTGACCATCGGTTCCGGAATTATCGCAGCGATTGGCTTAGCGCTTGTATATATATCACTTGCCTTTATTGGCGCTACAAGCAAAGGGCTTGTCGGTCAAACTTCAAACGGCGGAGATATTTTAACGACTGTTACGCAATATTTATACGGCGGAGCCGGACAGATGCTATTGGCCCTTGCCATTACCTTTGCATGTTTGACAACAGCCATAGGTCTCATTACCTCATGTGCGGAATACTTTTCTAATATGATGCCGAAAATTTCGTACCGATGGTTTGTCGTTATCTTCTCGGCCTTCAGTGCATTAGTTGCAAATGTTGGATTAACGCAATTAATTATGATCTCAGCGCCTGTATTAACAGCTATTTATCCGCTTACGATCGTACTCATTATTTTGACTTTTATCGACAAATCGATCGGTGTTTCAAGAGGGATATACGTTGGTGCACTCATCGGTGCAGGAGTGATTAGTATTTTTGACGGCCTCAAAGGTGCAGGCATTCAATTTCAAGCAGCAGAAAATTTGCTCGGCCACTTGCCGCTATACACCGACGGAATGGGTTGGCTTATTCCTGCCTTTGTTTGCGGAATCATTGGACTGGTCATTTCTAAACTTAAAGCTTCTAAAACAGCACAGCGCAAAAATGCTGCATAGTGAAAAAACGTTGGCGTCTCTTATAAGCGCCAACGTTTTTTGTGTCTTTCAATAATTTTATGTTTTTCGTCCCCACCAAATCGGGGTTTTTCTTTTATTAAGAAAAGGGTTTGACAATTTTATACGAACCAGTGTATTATGTCACTAGTACACCATTACACTATGACAATAAAAGTTGTTAGGAGGATTTTAATGTCTGCTTGGTTAGGCTTATTGAAAAAAGAATGCCGATTAGGATTCATCGGCTTTTTGATTGCATTCATGCTCATGATGGTTATTTTAATCTTCGGGGTGATTAACACATTCCGATATCACGCACCTGAAGCTATATTTGCAGTCGGCGCATTTATCATTGGCGGCCATATATTTTACTTTCTAGGCTATATGATTGTCAGCCTATCTCTTGAAAGAAAAACGCTGCACCTGTGGCTCAATTCTCCGCGGTCCGGAGCGGCTTTGCTCAGCGCTAAATTAGTCAGCGGCATTTTAGCATTATTAGTGTCTATGGCAGCCGCTGGTCTATACACTCTTTTTGGGGTGCTTTTTAATACTCATTTACTAAAGGAAATGAATTTAACTTTAAGCGAAATGATCCGTTCCGGCTTAAGTATCTGTGTCATCATTTCATTAAACGCTATATACATCGGACTTATTTTTACATTTATTTGGACGTTGTATCAAACATTGCGTTCAAAGATTGGAAAATGGGTATGGCTTGTCATTATTGCATTGATTTTTATTGCGCCATCGGTGTTAGGCAAGCTGGAATTCACTGGTCTTTACCGGCTGTTAACACATTGGGGAGCAATCAACTTTCACCTTATAGCAAACAGCGCAATAACTGTCTATTCCGGCACTTTCATCTTCCACTTTGTTATCGCAATGATTTTATTTGCAATATCATCATGGCTATTAGACAGACAAATCGAGGTGTCTTAATGTGGTTGAAGAATTTAATCCATCTACCCCCATTTACTTGCAATTAGCTCATCGCATATTCCGGCAAATTATTAGAAATGAGTTAAATCCAGGCGATAAACTGCCGTCCGTCCGCGACATGGCAGTCCAATCGGGTGTCAACCCAAATACCGTACAAAGAACTTACCGGGAATTAGAAGGGATGGAAATAGTGGAAACTCGGAGAGGCCAAGGCACCTTTGTGAGTGAGAATGAGACGGTTTTGAACAACATGCGTGAACATTTAAAAGAAGAGCATATTTCCCAATTTGTCCGTGATATGAAGGAAATGGGCTACACTGTAAACGAAATGCTGGACGGGCTGAAACAATATGTAGAAAAACAAAGCAAAGATGGTGATGATCGTGATTAAGCTTGAAAATGTATCAAAACGATACCTGACTAACACTGCTTTAAAGGATATTAATTTGGAAATTAAAACCGGCCATATCATTGGTCTTGTCGGATCCAACGGAAGCGGAAAATCAACAACACTGAAACTCATGTCCGGTTTAGTAAGGCCTTCCAAAGGAAAGGTTCTCATTAACGGCAAGAAAGCTGATCGGAAAATTTGCACTGAAGTGGCATACCTTTCAGAGCTTGACACCTACTACTCTTTTTATACTTGTGAACAAACGATCTATTTTTATGCGAGCCAATTTAAAGACTTTAATGTCGAAAAAGCGTTTAGTATTTTGTCATTTATGAAGTTGGATCCAAAACAAAAGGTGAAAAACCTATCTAAGGGCAACCGCGGACGGCTTAAAATTGTTCTGACACTGGCTCGCGAAGTTCCTTATATCCTAATGGACGAACCTTTGTCAGGCCTTGATCCAATGGTTCGCCAATCAATCGTTAAAGGGTTAATTTCATTTATCGATTTAGAAAAGCAAACACTCCTTATCACTACACATGAAATTAAGGAAGTTGAACCATTGTTCGATACTGTTATCGCCATCAAAGATGGTCAAATTCTTGACGTTCAAACCGTTGAAGCCATCAGATATGAACAAAATTTAAGCATTGTTGAATGGTTGACAAAACGCTACGAATAAGAGGAGGAATTTTCATTGGAAAAGCCTGCAATTACATTAGAAAATGTCAAAAAGGTGATCGGAGGGAAAACGATTATTCACGGCCTGACTTTTGGTATTTATCCTGGAGAGGTGTTCGGATTTCTCGGTCCGAACGGCGCCGGGAAGACAACAACCATTCGGATGATTGTTGGCCTCATGTCAATGACCGAAGGCAATATTTATATTCAAGGACACAGCATAAAAAAAGACTTTAAAAAAGCCATTAAAAACATTGGCGCTATCGTTGAAAATCCAGAAATGTATAAATTTCTTACCGGATATCAAAATCTTCTGCATTACAGCCGGATGGCCGGCGGGGTTTCGCGTGAAAGAATCAGTGAAGTGATTGAGCTTGTCGGCTTAAAAGACCGCATCCATGAAAAGGTGAAGACTTATTCACTTGGGATGAGACAAAGGCTTGGATTAGCTCAAGCTCTGCTCCATTCACCTTCTGTATTGATTCTTGATGAACCGACAAACGGGCTGGATCCGGCAGGCATTCGCGAAATTCGCCATTATATCCGCAGGCTCGCTGAAAAGGAAAGCCTTGCCATCATCGTTTCAAGCCATTTATTGTCAGAGATGGAGTTAATGTGCGACCGGATTGGCATTATCCAAAAAGGTCAATTAATTGATGTTCAAACTGTCAATGACTTTGTTCAAGATGAAAAACAGATGAGTGTCGCTTTCACTGTTGATGATATTGACAAAGCTGTCCGAGTGGCGGCAGAACAATGTCATTTCAAAATCGTCAAAACTAAATCTGACGGCATAGAACTGCAATTAGAAAAGGAACAGATTCCAATCGTTGCCGAGACATTAATGAAAAACAAAATCAAACTTTACGGCATAGAATCAACAGCAAAAACATTAGAAGATAAATTCCTTGAAATAACAGGAGGTAAAGAAATTGTCTAGTATGCTCCGTCTTATTCAAAATGAAAATATGAAAATTTACCGCAAAGGCACAAACCGCATCATGCTGCTGATGCTTGTCGGACTCATTCTGGCTGCCGGGCTTATTCTCAAATTAAATACACCAAGCCCTAAGCCGCATGTCAATGACTCCTGGAAACAGGCGCTTATAAAAGAAAATAAGAATTTGGAAAAAGAAATAAAGAAAGTGCCGAAAGAAAGTCAAAGCTATCTGAAAAAAGAGATCGCTATCAATCAATATCGAATTGATCATCATCTGCCGCCGGTCAATGGTCTTCACATATGGAAATTTGTCGATTTAATGACTAATCTTGTAATGGTTATTGCTATTTTTACGATTATTCTTGCTGGAGGCAGCATCGCCAGCGAATTTAACTCGGGAACCATTAAACTGCTGCTGATAAGGCCTGTCAGCCGAACAGCGGTACTCTTTTCAAAATACATCGCAGCACTGCTCTACGCAGTCCTTATGCTTGTTGTTTTGTTTATTGTTTCTTGGCTTGTCGGCGGTATCTTATTTGGCTTTAACGGACTGACCCAGCCTTACTTGCAATATCATAACGGCCATGTAACTGAAACAAATATGGTTCTTTATATTTTTAAGGAGTACGGACTGAATGGCGTCCAGCTGCTCATGTATGTCACTTTAGCGGCTATGATCTCATCCGTCTTCCGCAACAGCGCGTTAGCTATCGGTCTGTCTATCTTCTTGCTTATGGTCGGGCCAACGGCAGTCCAGTTCTTGAGCAAATATGATTGGGTTAAATATGTCTTATTTGCTAACACAAACTTAACCCAGTATATCACAGGCACTCCGGTTGTCAGCGATATGACCCTGGGCTTTTCAATCGCTGTTCTCGCCGTATATTATGCTGCCTTTGTCCTTATCGGATGGCTGTTCTTTACAAAACGCGATATAACGGCGTAATTCTGTTAAGGTGATGCATGCAGCATCGCCTTATTTCTGCTACCTATTATTTTAAGCGGAGTTTGACGATGGCTTTTTGTTTTTTTAATTCATATTTTCTCCTTTGCAGCGCGTGTTTGCGTTCTTCAGTGAGCCATTTTTCCGGTTTCATTTCCTTTGCAAGTTGATCGTCATTCAAGTTAATTTTGTCCATAGTTTTCGCCGCTTTCTTTTATAACAATTTGACGATTAATCATTCTTTGATTATATTATACGACATTAATCGACAAATTTAAAAGACGACGCACTGTGCGCCGTCTTTTAAATTTGTTCACTTTATAAAGAAGCTCGATAAATGGCTAGAACGTCATCCCTGTTAAGCTTTTTAAAATGGCCAAACTCTCCGTTAGCCATCGCCTTATCAGCCATGACATCCAGTTCTTCTTCACCGATGCCATAATCAGCTAAACGGGAAGGCGCGCCAATCGATGTCCAGAAACGGCGCAATGCTTGAATGCCTTCCAAAGCCGCTTCCCGATCAGTTTTCCCTTCTATCTCAACATTAAAGACACGCACTGCCATTTGTTTGAAGCGCGCCACATTTTCATCTAAAACGTGAGTCATCCAATTCGGGAATAAAATAGCGAGTCCGCCGCCATGCGGAATATCATAGACAGCAGAGACTGCGTGCTCGATATTATGAGTCGCCCAATCGCCTTGAACACCCATGGCTAATATGCCATTCAATGCCATTGTCCCACAGTATAAAATGGTTTCCCGATACTCATAATTCTCAAGATCCTGAATTAATTTTGGGGCTGTCTCAATAACCGTTTTTAAGATCGATTCACAGTAGCGATCTTGAACGGGTGTATTTTTGCCATGATGAAAATAGGCTTCGAAAACATGAGACATCATATCGACTATGCCGTATACTGTTTGATCAAGCGGCACCGAAAATGTGTGAACAGGGTCCAGAATAGAGAATTTCGGGTATGTATAGGGACTACCCCATCCGTACTTTTCATTGGTTTCCCAGTTAGTGATCACAGAGCCGGCGTTCATTTCCGAGCCGGTAGCGGCTATTGTAAGCACAGTGCCAAAAGGCAGCGCCTCTTGTGCGACAGCTTTCTTCGTAACAATATCCCAGACATCGCCATTATATTTCGCGCCTGCTGCGATCGCTTTTGTACAGTCAATCACGCTTCCGCCGCCGACAGCAAGAATAAAATCGACATGATTTTCTCTAGCTATTTGTATACCCTTTTTTACTGTCGACAAGCGCGGATTAGCTTCAACACCGCTTAATTCAAACACCTGTGCATCCAGGTCGTCTAGAATTGATAAAATGTTATCATATATGCCGTTTCGCTTAATGCTTCCTCCGCCGTAGACAAGCAATATTTTCTTGCCGTACTTCGGGACCTCTATTTTTAATTGTTCTAATTGTCCCTTGCCAAAAATAAGTTTCGTGGGATTTTGAAATACAAAGTTTTGCATGACGACAACCCTTTCAATGTAATATATAAACGATTAACTCATAAGATATCACAATATGTCTTGCTTCAAAAATCTTTTGCACTACAAAATATAAAATAAACTTATTTGATTTCAAAAACGGCCGCTGCCGGCGTTTTTTTAAAAATATCTTCGGCTAAAGAGAAAAACTGTGTTTTTTCGTTAAAAATGAGCGCCCTTTCTTATATCAGTTGAGTGACCATCGGCATAGGATATGACAAAGCATATTTTTCCTCCTATTTTAAAGGAGTTGTCTTATATGGGAACGTTTATTTTAATCCTTGTCCTATTTATTCTCCTGGTCATCGTCGGGGTTATTATTTTTTAATCGTGCAATGGATGAAAATTTAATAATGCCTAAAGAAACATGAACAAACCTCTAAGGCTTTTTAGAACCCTAGAGGCTTTTTTTCTGCTTATTTTTGATCATCCCTATCTAAGAGCTTGCTTAAGGCCTTTAATGGTGCCAAGGTGTAAGTTTTCATGGCATGTAAAAAAGAAAATAAGTTCCCCAATCGTTTTCATTCCGAAAAAAGTCTTTTCCATTTCTGAGTCTAAACGGCCCCTTGTCGCTTTCTCCAAGCGTTTCGCCTGATCTTCCAAATGGGCGCGAACCTCTTTCATTGACGGCGGTGTGCCATGCCACTCTTTGGGACTTGTCCCTGGATTGAAAAAATCCCAATAAGGCTTTGGCAAAACTGCATTTTCTTCAACAAAATGAAAGATATGCTCCGAAGCAACTAATATATGCCCAAAATTCCAGTGAATATTGTTTGAGAATCCTTCCAGCATCTTATCAGCTTGTTCTATAGTTGTTTCATCCAGTTCTTTGAGAGTGCTTTGGCGGGCAAAATTAAATTGATAAAACAGCTGTTCTTCATTCATCCTTCTCCCTCCCTTCCAATCTTCTAAATATTATAGCAATCATTCAAATAAATTGTGGCGTTTTATTTATTCCCTAAATGCCTATCCGTATGCAAAATATTTTGTCTATTTAAAAGGCATGACTCTGAAATGCTTCATATCCGCATATTGGATAATTCGCGAATGATCACCATTGATTTCAATCGTACTGAGACTCGCCCCCAATATTTGCTTGCCTTCCCACAGCTGTTCAAGCGGCCGCTTTTCAAAATAACTGAGCAGCACCTTTAGAACAACTGGATGTGAAACAATGAGCAAATTTTTATCCTGATATTGATTTAAAAGATACTTAAGCCGAGGCAAAACCCTTTCCCTCACTTGATAAAAGTCTTCGCCGTTCTTAGATATAAACAAATGAGGCTGATGCCAAAAAAGATAAGACTTTTCAGGATATTCTTGTTTGATCTCATCTATCTTTCTGCCTTCCCAATCTCCCGCATCCATTTCAAGAAAATGTTCATCCTGTATAATCTTAATATCACGGTCAGCACGAATAATTTCTGCCGTTTCAAGTGTGCGCGGACTTGGGCTCGAAATGATAAGATTGATATTTTCCCCGCTCAAACGCTGCGATAACCAAGCCGCTTCTTCTTTTCCCCTTTTCGTAAGTAAAGAATTCTTTCTGCCTTGCATGCGCTCTTCAACATTCCATTCAGTTTCCCCGTGCCCAGTCAAAAATAACCTTTGCATTTCCGGTCCTCCTCAAATGGTTTACAAACCCCCAAAATGCATCAAATTTCTTCTGCTTACTCTGATATTCGATTTTATTCCATCAAATCCCTTTTATCAGACTATTTTACTTATGATAGATTAGTGTGATGCATATATTTGCAAACAAAATAAAAACTTGCCAATCGGCAAGCTCTAAATCAAACTGTTTTTTTGTGAATTCATGTCTAATAAATCAGGATCAAAGACTGTGCTTACAGGCAGATACATGGCAACGGCATCCCCATTTTGTTCCCCATAAGCCTGATTGCGTTTTGTTGATTGATAAAAATCAGCCTGCTGGATAGGGCCAAAAGCGATGGTTGAAGAGCGGTCCATTGAATTAACCTTAAAGCCCAGCAAATTAACAGTCATTGGTGAAAATATCATGTAGACGCCTCCATTATTTATTCAAAAGACATCGGCTGAGTGTTCTGTAGTGCTGGAGAGTCAATAACATCACGGTCGTCAACGACACCCTTTGTTTGAAAACAAGACTCATCGCCAAAATTTTGCCCAAACCCTTGACTTTTTTTGGAAGAATTATTCCAATCGGCCAAAAAATTCTCCCCTATATTTACAGCTGATGCGTTTTCGAACGAATTAATTTTAAAAAGGAAAATATTTATGGCTATAGAAGGTGTTTGCATCATGAACTCCCCCTTTAGCTTCAAATATATGTTATGGATATAAAGTTATGTATGAATTGAGGTGTCAGGAGATGGATGTTGAAAAACTTAAACAATGGTTGGAGATGGCGCAAAAATTCCAGGGAAAAGATTTTTGGAGCGATATTTTTGATCAGTCAATGCCAGAACAGCCGCAAGCAAATCCAGAATCAGATTCAAGATCATCTGCATCACCTCAACTGCCATTATATGACATATTACAAACCGATCATCTTTGGATTATTCTTATCGATTTGCCTGGTGTAGAAAAAGGCGATATTCAACTGACCATTGCCGGCAATCAAATCCAAATCAGCGGAAGAGCAAGATGCCCTTATGACAACGTTGCGATTATACATTCAGAAAGATTGAACGGAACATTTCAAAGAACGATTCATCTGCCTGAAATCATCAGCGAAGAACAAGCAAAAGCTGTGTTTGATCAAGGCGTTTTAGAAATAAAGATCCCGCGGAATGTGCCGCGGGGAAAGAATATACATATTGACTAAAAACGTTTTCCTGCTCTGACTTGGCTGTCCGCGATATCATGATCCAAAATCATGCCGTCCGGCTGGGATATCACGCAGTCGCCGCTTTGTTCACCGAAGCCTTGTGACTTTTTGGTTTTTGAATACTTTTTTACAGCTATGGATTGTGAGAAAGTAACCGTTGACAATTGATCATAAGCATTAATTTTAAGCGACCCTATATTAATTTCCCTCACTATGATCCCTCCTGAATACATCTTTATGCTGTATGCCTGTTCTCAATACTTATCATAAGGACATGAAATTAATGATGAATCATACACATGTATTAACGTGAAGTTTCATTAACACAAATTTGACATGGAATGCGGGATAGAATGTCTATCAAAAACTTTTTTAATCGCTTATTGCATGATAATGATGATTTTCGCAAAATTGAAAAGAAGCTGATTGAAATAGAATGCGAGATCAAATATTTGAAAGA
The DNA here is from genome assembly GCF_016908855.1 of Scopulibacillus daqui. Classification (GTDB taxonomy): domain Bacteria; phylum Bacillota; class Bacilli; order Bacillales; family Sporolactobacillaceae; genus Scopulibacillus_A; species Scopulibacillus_A daqui. Next base: position 53,508 of record NZ_JAFBER010000011.1, read on the forward strand.
GGCGCTTCAACAACAGCAAAACAAAGTTCAGGTTCATACGCCTCAATTTCATACTGCACAATTTCAAACTGCTCAATGCCATGCTGATCAATGCAAAAATCAGAGTAAATCAAAGCAGGATGAAGCGCCGACTGTAGAATCACCAACTATTATAGAACAAGTGAATGTTGATAAAATTATTATAGATCGCTACGAGCAAAGCAATAATTTTGGCGCGCTCGGCATTAAATCGCTTGAAGGAAAGTTAAATATTGGTGCAAATTATGGTTTGTCCAGACCCATCCCAAAAGAAAAAAAGGAAAAGTATGATCAAAAAATGAAAAAAGTCGGCTTCTTGGAACGAAACCAACCTAAACAAAAAAAACCCGGAGAACCGCTGAAATGGAATATAAAATCAAAATAAGAACGATTAAATTCGCTGATTTAAGAAAGCGTCAATGTCCTTCGCCGTTTCTTCCGGCTTTTCTTCTGGAAGCAAATGTCCCGTGTTTTCGTATATCCTCAATTCAGAAGCTGGAAGATCAGCATTCAAGCGCTTTCCAATAGATACTGGAACTACTTTATCTTCTTTTCCCCAAAGCAATAAAACCGGCTGTCTAATTTGTTTTATTTCCGACGAATACATATCCCCCTCCCGATGGCGAGCCAATCTGAGCAGCGAACGGTAAAAATTGATATCTCTCATTGGCTTAAGATAGCCTTCTTTCATTGATTCATCAATAAGATCACGGTTATGGACAACATCAAGGAACACTTTCATAGCGTCTTTCTTTTCAAAATAACGTTTTATATAATAACTTATAAAAGGTATATAAGAGGCAAATCTTATCGTACGTTTAACCTTGCCCATATAGCCCGATGCGGATAAACAAACCACTTTTGAAATGAGGCGCGGACTTTTTTTAGCTGCATTCAGGCAAATTTGCCCTCCCATAGAATGGCCGATGAGAACCGCTTTTTTTATATTCATAGTGTCAATGAAAGCAATCACCAGCTTAGCATAATTCTCCAAAGAGTAAACAAATGTCATAGATTTTTCGCTTTGGCCAAATCCAGGTAAATCCAGGGCATATATTTGATACTTATCTTTTAAATAAGGAATTAAAGTCCGAAAGCTGAATGTAGAGGACAAATAGCCGTGCACCATAACCAGGACGGGCTGATTCTGTTGAGGAGAACCGTGCTTTTCATAGTATATTTTAACGCCGTTAATACACTTCGTATATTCCGTCATTCCAACCAACTTCCTTAGACTTTTTCCTAAAGTGTATCATAAATTAATTTTGCAGCTAAGCACTTGAAAACTCGCCGAACGGCGAGCTTTCTTATTTTTCAACGTGATGAATTTGTTCACAAGCATTTAAAGCCTGGTTAATGGCATTTTGAATTTGGTCTTGTTGCTGATTTTCATTTTGGCAGACATTTGCCGCTTGCCTAACCGCATTTAAAGCGCTTTGCACCTGTTGAATGGTGCTTGGGTTATTCGCTTGCTGCGCCTCGGATAATGCTTGCTCCAGCTGCGACTCAACTTCTTTAAATTTTTCTTGTGAACCTTGATTTTGCTGAATATCCTCCATTGCTTTCTGTGCATTTTGTACGGCATTTTCGAATGTTTCTAACATGGCTTACCCTCCTAAATAATATCCGACAAGACATAGCATGATACGATAGAGGAACAATTATACATCTCTAGAACATCATCATTCGCGGCATAGTTTATGCTTTTGTCAGAGACAGGAAATGCAAAGGGACAAAGCTCTTATAAAATTACAAAAATAGGCAATCAACAATTAAACTGAATGGGATGTCCCAGTATAGCAGAGAATTTTTAGGGATAAATGCAAAAAAGCATAGATTCATACTAACAAGAGCTTTATATCCGATTAAACACCCTTATATAAAGAAGTATTACCATGTTCGGTCTTTGTGCTTTACATGCCACTTATTATAAAATATCCATTGTGTGTTGTTTTGAAAAGGATCGCTGATTCCAATCCGATCATTATTTCATCCAAAATATGAAAGGTGGATTTGATGAAAAAAGGAGCAATAGTTTTTACAATATCACTTGTTATAGCCATCCTATTTATCCTCTGGGGCGTTATCGCACCTCATAACTTATCCGTTATTACGTCCTCGATTCAGGGTTTCTTACAAACAAAGTTCGGATGGTTCTATCTTATTTCGGCCAGCACCTTCTTAATCTTTGCCATTTATTTGATTTTCTCACGATTTGGCAATATTAAGCTTGGCAAAGATAATGAAGAACCAGAATACAGCTTAATAAGTTGGTTCGCTATGTTGTTCAGCGCGGGAATGGGCATCGGCCTGGTTTTCTATGGTGTTGCCGAACCGCTGTCCCATTATATGGACCCTCCATACGGCGAGCCAGGTACAGAAGATGCTGCTAACACAGCTATGCGCTACTCAATTTTCCACTGGGGCCTTCATCCTTGGGGTGTCTATGCCATTATCGCACTGGCGCTCGCGTATTTTAAATTTAGAAAAGGCGCTCCCGGTACAATCAGTGCTACATTTCAGCCAATTCTAGGTGATCGGACAAATGGCTGGATCGGTAAACTTATTGATATCATCGCAGTATTTGCGACCATTTTCGGAGTCGCTACATCACTCGGTTTGGGAGCTGCCCAAATTAACGGCGGCTTGCACTATTTGAATAGCGGCATTCCTAATACTAAAGGCGTTCAATTAATCATCATTCTTGCCGTAACGGTCTTATTTATGTTATCGGCTATTTCCGGACTTGGCCGGGGAATTAAATGGCTGAGTAATTTTAATATTCTTCTTGCCGTTCTATTAATGTTATTCTTGCTTTTCGCCGGTAATTCTAACTTTCTATTAAATTACTTTACGACTACAATCGGAAATTATATTCAAAAATTGCCGTCCATGAGTTTGAATATTTCTCCATTTAACAAACATCACAATGAATGGACGAATAGCTGGACGCTGTTCTATTGGGCATGGTGGATTGCCTGGGCGCCATTTGTCGGTACATTTATCGCCCGTGTTTCAAGAGGCCGTACAGTGCGTGAATTTATTATTGGGGTTTTACTCGTTCCTACTATTTTCTGCGCTTTATGGTTTGCGGTCTTCGGCGGTTCAGGCATCTATTTAGAAAGAGAAATGCACGTTAACCTTAGTCAAACGATTAATTCTCAAGGCATTGAAGTGTCGTTGTTTGCCGTTTTGGCTCATTTTCCTTGGGGAACATTCACATCTATCTTGGCGATTTTATTAATCTGCACATTTTTTATTACTTCCGCAGACTCAGCAACATTCGTACTTGCCATGCAAACGACTAACGGAAGCTTAAATCCGCCAAACATCATTAAAGTCGTTTGGGGTGTAATCCAAGCAGCAGCGGCTGCCGTCCTTTTATGGTCTGGCGGATTGACTGCACTGCAAACCGCATCTATCATTGCCGCCTTCCCATTTGCGATCATCTTGCTGTTTATGTTGTACTCGCTGTATAAAGCCTTTAAAGAAGATAGACCAAAAAGCAAAAAAGTGATGAATAAACAATCGGCTTAACCGAAACAGTCCCAAAGCATGAATATGCTGCTTTGGGACTGTTTCTTATTTATTTTCTAAATATCGTCTCGCCCCCGCATATTCCGGAGCGTAGCTGGATTGCCAGATATCATCTAATATTTCTATAGAAGATCTTGAATTCGGCGAATGGATCATTTTATCTCTCCCGTAATATATACCAACATGATGTACAGCACCTTGGCCATTTTGATGTGCGAAAAAGAGCAAATCGCCCTTCTGCAAATCTCCTTTGCTCACTTTTTTTCCTTTTAATATTTGAGCCGAGGCATCCCTGGGAATGATGATGCCATGATGTTTGTATATATTGTGCGCAAACCCCGAACAGTCAAAGCCAAATCCAGACATGCCTGACCATAAGTACGGCAGCCCGAGAAATTGTTCAGCTGTATGAATTATATCATCTGCAGACGGCTTAGGAATATCGCTGAAAGATTTATAGATATTCACCGAGCCAGCCGAAATCCACTTCTTTCCGCCGCTGGGCGTTATCACCTTAACAGCATTCTTAACCCAATTGACGACAGGAAGCTGCGTATTAAAACTTATTTCTATAAACCTCTTTGTTAATTTCTTATTATGATATAGCCAAGTCGTTTTATCCTTAACTAAAGCAAATGGCTGATCGGATTTTCTTTGCATACGCTTATTGAAAGTCAGCTGTTTCTTCGGAAGCCACCCAGGATACCCCAGTTCATTCCGCGGTGTCGGTTCCCCTTCTACGGCAACTTTTACCCAATCATCTTGTATTTCTAAAATCATCACTTTATTTCCGAATAAAGCTTGTGTCTCCAGCTTGCCAACAAGCCATAGCTTATCTTCAACCGACATATTGCTGATCCATAATCTGAGATCTGCAGGATTTAACAGCGAGGGCGTGTCGATTGTTCTATGAATGCGAGGCTCTGTCCATAATGTACCAGCAGCAACATCAATATAAGCAGCATCAGGCGTTGATTCGGACTTTCTAGATGCAGCACTCTCGCCTCGGGCCCTGACCAAGCCGCAGAGCATAACTAGTGAAAACGGCAGCCATATGCGTTTCTTCACAGCGATTCATCTCCTTATTTTGTGTAAAGAAGCATACTTTACATAAGCTTTTTCAAGTCAACATGTCTTAAAAAATGCTTTTTCAGCTCTTGGACCTCCTTTTTAAGGGGATTTCAACTTGTCTTTTTCATAACGGCTAGAAATAATCAATACTATTACAAATCAATGTCTCATATGATGAAGTAATATCCAAGATGTATATCCAAGATGGCCAACCAATGAGTTAAAGGAGTGATATAATGGACCTTATCATTGGAGGATTAATCTTATTCTTCATTATCAGGCGGCAGCTCAAAGAGCGAGAGATGACCGCTAAACTTTACGTTATGCCCGTTATTTTGTTATTGTACAGTTTCTATGGTGTTTCGAAGCTTTTAACCGTTGGCGCCGGCGATTGGATGATCTTGATAATGAGTTTTTTTATCGCTTTTGCTGCAGGCATGATACAAGGACGGTTTGCTTCTTTTATTTACCGCGACGGCCGTTGGTACGTTTCTGGATCACCGGCTTCAGTCGCTACATGGATGCTTTCCATTCCAATTAAGTATGGATTAACCTTTATTGTTTTATATGTATTTCATTTGAATCTTCATCTGCAAGGCCTGTCCAGCTATGTCACTTATCTCTTCTCAATATCTGGAATATTATTAGGAAGATATACGATGTTAATGCTGCGCCATCCTGTTATGGCAAAAGATGTTCTGCAAAATGAACAGCATGCAAGGCGTGTCAGAGAAACTTCTTAATATGCTGCTGCCGTATTAAACTAGCCAACTTAAACTAACCAACCCTTAACTGAAGGGTTGGTTAAGATGGTTTTACATGGAAGACTTTTTCCGGCATTGTATGGGTGCCATTTGCTGTCACATGAGCAATCACATGGTAATTGCCAGGTTTAGAAAACGTCATATTGATACCGTACAATCCATTTCCTTTGTTCATGCCTTTATATTTTTTTGAAGCGTCTTGTTGATGAGCTTTGTAAATTTCGAATATCACCTCTTCCGGATGGCTGACAGGCTTGTTTCCCTTTGTCACCCTGATTTTAATTTCACCTTTTTGATTGGCTTTAAAGGCATTCGCTGAAGTTAAGATGTCAACACGCAAAGGTTCAGCGCTGCCGCTGGTTTGCTTTGTGTTATGAGACATGGCATGATGATCAGCTTTGGCTCCTTGCCCTTCACCTTGCCCGCAAGCCGTCAAACTGACTATCATAGCAATGATAAAAAAGATGATAGTGATTTTTTTCATGTCCTTACCTCTCTAACTCTTTAATATCTTTCATTATGCGGTCATAAGGAACGTCTTGAAAGCCATTATATTTCTTGACAATGACACCCTCTTTGTTAACGAGAAAAATATTTGTGCCGTGAGTAAATTGGTCACTGCCTTTAGATGGTTTGGCAACAGAAGACTTGAAAGACCCTTCAGACAGACTTTTAAGCTTATCAAATGAATAGCCCGTAAGAAAATGCCAATTAGAAAAATCGGCTCCATGTTTTTGTGCGAATCTTTTTAAAACTTCCGGAGTATCTCGGCTGGGATCAACGGAAAAAGAGACGATTTCAACAGGGAGTTTCGCTTCTTTTAATTTTTTTTGAAGGTGAACCAGGTTGCCGGTCATCGGCGGACAAACGGACGTACAATGAGTAAACATAAAATCAGCTAACCAAACTTTCCCCTTTAATTGATCCATACCGAAAGAACGGTTATTTTCATCTTTAAAATTAAAATCGGCAACTTTCCAGTTTAATGACTGATTAGTTTTTGCAGATCCGCTCGTTTGCTCTTGACTGTTTGACTGACATCCAGACAACATCATCGCCAAGAGCAGAACTATTGGCAAAACGGCCATTTTGAATAATCGCTTCATGACACACCACCTCAAATTCCCCTTAGTCGAAATATTAAATAAAGTCTGCCTGTACTATTTCTATTTAATTTAGATGATTCCTTTTTTTATGTCAAAATGCTTATAAAGAAAACTTGCCGAATGATGCGGCGCAGAAAACAGCACCCTGTTTGGCCTTTAATGATAGATCAAAGCAAATGATTCCCTGTTAAAGCATTAAAAACCCGGCATTAGCTTAACAGCATATGCCGGGTTCGCGTTAAGTTGAAGGACGATTAGGGCCTTCTAATTTTTTATCTCCGTAGCCTTCCATATCTACCTCATTAGTGGCTTGCTGACGTTGTTTCACATCTTCTGGATGTTTTTCGCCTTTCTTATTTTCCTTTGGCAAGGGCATTTCACCTCTCTTTCTTTGGATAGTTTTTCCTTAGCGTATGATTTCATACAAAATAAAATCATTTAAATGAACACTGAAAGAAGCCCTGCCGTTTACAAAATAAGATACTTAAAGATTTTGGTCAGCTTTATCTGCTTTAACGGCTTTTAAAAATGTCTTTATGAGCCAATTCCTTTGAGGATTAACAGCGTTTGAAACGACTTTATGATCCGGATTTAAAATGACCTGATCTCCTTTAGACAGCCCTTGTAAAATTTCTTGATAGTTGTCGCTCCTTAGTCCAGTTTCCACTTCTGTCTGAATCCGTTTATTATCTTTCTCTAAAATCACATATTGATGTTCGCCGTCTCTTATAACGGATTGATATGGAACGACTAAGCCGCGCGTTATTTTGGCCGGGATATCAATCGAAACATGAAAGCCGTATTTTAACGTTTTTTCTGAACCTTTATCAAGCCGGATATTCACAGTATAGAAACTTAGATTATTGTTTTTATCGGATGCCTTCTCCTCAGGCGCTGCTGAAACGTCCGTAATAGTGCCTGTCAGGGATTTATCTGCTGCTGATTTTGGTTTAATGATGACTTCTGTTCCTTTTTTGGCTTTGGCATAATCTCTTTCAGATATTCTCCCTTTCACCTTCAACTTATCCGATATAACATAGACCATCGAAATATATGGCTTCGTGTCTGTTAAGTTCGTGTTAATTTCGGCAACTGTACCATTAATGCTGCTTTTAACCGTCAGTTTCTCAAGCTTATCTTTCTTTTCAGCTAATTTTGATTGGTTATCCTTTAAATCTAACTCTGCCATTCTCTTCTCATTTTGAAGAGACGCTATTTGACTGGTTAATGCCGCCGCTTGACCATCAGAAGCGTAGCCAGATTGAGCTTTGTTAAGGCTTTGCCGATCCTCTTCCAATTTTTGGCTAATTTCTTGAATTTTAATATTTAACCTTTCTTGATCATTTTCCAATTGCTCGATTTGCGCTTTAGCGCTTTCACTGTCATATGTAATTAAAGGCATCCCTTTATGAACCCTTTGCCCCTCCTTCACAGTTATTTTTGCATTTCCGATGGAGGGATCTACGTATGCTTTTTGCTCTTTGGCGGGAACGGCTATTCCGGAGGTCCTAAATGAATCTGTAAGCGCCATTTCCCTTACTGTAAATGTTTTGAGTTCCTCTTTTGACAAAGTATGATTCTGCTTCATTAAGTATATATTTACGCCAATCAATGCAATGAATACTGCCGCAGTCATAAGCGGTATCCAAACCTTTCTTCTCAAAACTATCCCTCCAATGTCATGGTGTCAGCGTTGCTGTACCTTCTAACATGCCTATTAAGATATACATAAGGCTTGTGATAATGATCGCAGTAATCATATAGCTCTTTCTTTTTTGAGAAGTACGAAAGAAAGCTCTGGTTTGTATAATCAGCCCCCAAATAAAAAATATTGTTATGCTATTCAGCAATAAGAAAAATAACCTGTTGTCCGTCAATTGTCTGCCTATGATGCCAAGGCCAAAGACCGATAATAAATTATTTGTATGCAAGAGCAAGAAAACAGCAAGATTAAAAAAACTTCCTATAAGATAAATCAAAGACACATAACTGTTAATAACAAAGATCTTCTTAAAACCGGCATCAAGGAGAAAAGGCCAGCAGATAAGCGAAACAGCCAGATTAGCTGCCAATGGCAAAAAAAGATATATGATAAAGACAATAACAACATAAAAGCTTCCTAAAATAAAAGTCATTTTATTTGAAAAAAAACCTTCAAATTCCGGCACCAGCCGATTCAAAGCGGTTAATATTGTAATAGTCCCGATTATTCCAGATAAAATGGATATGATAATCCACCTTGGGATTAAGCCTTTAAATTGATTGATCTCCTGAAAACTTTCAAACTCTTTATCAGGTTTTAGAATCCCTCTGAATAGTTTGATAGAATGGCTCAAATTATAACCCCCTTGCTTTTATATCATATGTACGGCCATCCGAGCGAAAGACAATATATAAAATATTATGACATAAAATGATAATGTTTTGTCGTTAAGATTTACACAATAACTAATAAACAGATTTTGAAAATGCTTTCCTCTTTGGGACTCTCAGGCATAAAATAGTAAGTATAGATATGCTGTATTTTTTGAGGAGGTCAAGGTCATGAAAAGGAAGATAACCTTATTCGCTTATCTGTCGGACTTGAAGCATGGGAAGATATTTGGGAGGACCTAAAACAGGCATTGGATTATTTAACAAGAACGAAAAGTATCAATGGCTAACGGTCAACCCGTTAGCCATTTCATTCGTCTTTAGATTTTCCAGGCAGCCGTCCCGCTTTTTTGGCAGCTTCTTTTAACAGAAACTCAATATGGCTGTTGACGCTGCGAAACTCATCATTTGCCCATTTTTGCAAGATCTCGTAAAGTTTTGGATCAATCCTTAGAGGGAAACTTTTCTTTTTTGGCATGAATAACCCTTCTTTATCCCGCTTTCGTTTATTTGAGTTAAGCCTCAGCCTTATGATAGAAGACTAAACTCATTAATAGAGACTTCCCGCATTAATCACCGGCTGAGCAGATTTTTCCGAAACAATCGCCACCATTAAGTTATTGACCATATTGACTTTACGTTCTTCATCCAATTCAATTGTCTGATCTTCTTCTAGTTCGTTAATAGCCATTTTTGCCATGCTGACAGCACCTTCAACAATTTTTTGGCGTGCGGAAATAATAGCGGCAGCCTGCTGTCTTTGCAGCATGGCTTGAGCAATTTCAGGCGAGTATGCCAAATGGGTCAAGCGCGCTTCAACGACTTTGACGCCAGAAACCTTAAGACGATTTTGCAACTCTAATTCAAGTTCTTTAGAGACTTCCTCCGCGTTTCCTCTTAATGTTAATCGGTTATCATCAAATGTGTCATAAGGATAATGAGATGCTACGTGCCTAAGCGCTGTTTCGCTTTGGATTTCCACAAATTCTTCGTACTCATCAACATCAAAAATAGCTTTGGCCGGATCAATCACTTTAAAAACAATAACGGCAGCAATTTCAATAGGATTCCCTTCATCATCATTCACTTTCAGTCTTTCGCTGTTAAAGTTCCTCACTCTAAGAGAGACTGTACGTTTTTTTGTTAAAGGCACTGTAAAAATTAAGCCGCTTTTTCGTATGGTGCCCATATACTTTCCAAAAAATATCACAACAGCCGCTTGATTCGGCTGAATAATAGTGATGCCGCTGGCAATAAGCGCTGCTATAACAAGAGCAATTGCAGCTGCAGCCGGCACCCCTTGAAATAATGAGACAATCGCTATGACAACACATACAACGGCACATAAAACACCAATAAAACCATCCACGTGCCAAGCTTTCCTATCTTTCATTCGTACCCCGCCTTTTTATATTGTTTTGATATTTTTATGATATCACTTTTGTATATAAATGTAAATCATTAATTTCAAATAATATGAAAAAAATAGGTTGATTTTACACAAGAACAAAATTGGACTAATATAGTTATGGTATATTTATATTTAAAGTGATTTATGGAGGATCATTTTACATAGAGGAGGCATATAAGGGTGCAAGCATCTAAGCAAACCCCCCTATTGGATTTAGGAACACAAAGTTTACTTGAGCAATATCAAGAAGACTTGCAGAAGCAGCTGCTGGCTTTCGCAAGCAGAACCTTTGAAAATATTTATGCAAAACAATTAGATAACAATATCGCACAAATGATGACCGAAGAACTGGACCCAAGCGATTACGAACTCTTCGCTAACTGCTATTTAATATGGCAAATATTTTTGAAACGAGTAAAAGCCAATAAGACAGCTGTCACGATTTTCTACCAAGAACTAAGAAAGCAACAGCTTACCCAGCCGTTGCTGCAAATGGTTAAACAATGGCAAAAAGCCGTACCATCGATTTATGAAGTTATCGAACATTGCAATAAGCAAACGGTTAAAATCCGGGATATCCTTACTGGTTCCGAATATACATGCGGTATGAGCGAGGAAATTCCTCCTGTTAACAGCTTGATTATTGGATTTTTGATTGACATCGGCATGCGAAAAGAATTCTTTTGTTTCTTCCTTGACATTAACGAAAAAAATACAGTTGAAAAAGTCAAAAAGGAACTCATTGCTTTTCTGGACGGACGGAAAGACGCGGTGATTAAACACTACCCTGAAATCGTGATTAAAGTGCTTCAAGCAGTCAGAAGCGAAGAAGAAAAGAAAGGTATTGCGGCGTTATCTGAATCTCAAAAACTGGTATTAGATGATTATTTAAAAAATGTAAATGAGGTATATTCTAAAAGTACTCATGACTTTATAGATATACTTTGGCATAAATTCTGCAAAAAAGTCGATCCTAAAATGAAAAAACCGGAGATTTTCACAGCGGCTTTAGAATATCTTGCCGCGCAAATTGAAGAGGATGATCAAGCAACACAAAGCGTCCTCGCGAAAAAATATCAAACCACAAGCAGCAGTCTTTCAAATAAATACCGTCAAATCATGGACTTTGCAAAAGAAGACGTAGCCAAGTATTTATCTTTGTTAAAAAAAGACCAAGAAGTCAGTGCTTCCTGATTGCAGAACTCGCCACCGGACGGCGAGTTTTTTTAATCAAAACGCCGCTGTTATTTCTCTTTCTGAAAGCTATGGATCAGATAACAGCGGCAGCACATAATACATCGTTTCGACCCATTTAGACATTTTTCTTCTATTATATATGTCTTTAAGCGAATTTTTCCAAAACCGTAACAGCATGATTGATAGATAGTAAAAATTTTTAACAAAAAGAAAATCGGGCTTATTTCATTACCCGATTCTTTGAAAACGTATATTAAATCCCTTTCAATGACAGATATTGCATATTCAATGATAATCATAGATGCCGAAATTCCCGTGCTAAAAAAATAATGCTGGAGGGTTTATACCGTTATTTAGCCAAAAAGATCGTGCTTTCCCAACACTCTATGACATCGCAACTATGTTTTACCTGCATTTATCATAACAAAGTTCATCATGACTACAGTAATCATGTAATTTTTCACATCTTTCCATACATACCCTAAAAAAATGTGCTGTGAAGAAATTTTAGTCTCCTGCCTCTATTAAGACTATCTTTTCACTAAAACGCCCCCGCTTTTCAGCTTTTTTGCAACGCATCTCCTCTACTTTTTCCATAGGGATTCCATATGCTTCAGCCAGTGCAGCAATCACTTCCAGACAGTCCGCCAATTCTTCAGCCATTTCTGATTGCGTTATACACCCTGCCGCTTCATTCGCTTCTTCAATAAGCTTATTTTTAAGAGCCTCTTGGTATTTCTCGTTGTTTAAGTGAACAATCTTATAATTTTTCCCTGTTTTTTCGATAACTTCTGGAATCTTGTCGCGAACAAGTTTGTTATAAATGGCCGCTTTTAACTCCTTCTTTCTTTCCCATAAGTTCATCAAACAAAATGACTATTGACCCATTTAAAAAAACGGGAATAATGGCTTAAAATATCGGTAAGCATTCCGTATAGGTTTTGTATTAATTGAATAGGGGTAATTTAATAAAATGTTTCTATATTTCTTCTTAAAAACCCTCCCTATCAAAAATATTTCAAAAACTTATAACAAATTGGATGAATAAAATTTAAGTTTCAAATCATAACTTTATTGCAGGACAAACATTTATGATAACATAAGACCTGAACTTCATCATGTTACCGTTTTCTCTGAATTTTGGCGATCATTTGGTATGATGCTGCATTCCTTGTCACAGCGGGTTATACCATGATTAAACTTGACATTTTTTATCAGCGCGCTAAAATAATGTGGAATATGTTTTACCGCTCTCTTAGTTTTTTCTGGAGGGTTTATCAATTTATTTATTGCATTTGATACTAAGACGGGAGAAACCTTGAAGTCATTGTGGGCAATGAGGAGGTACTAAAAAATATGAATCTGAAAAAGATCCAGAGCCTGCTAAATAAGAAATTTGTTTTATTCTTTCTAGTTGTTATCATGTTCTGGATGAAAACTTACATGACCTACAGAACACAGTTTCATCTGGGCATTGATAATAAGATGCAAGCCTTTCTGCTTTTTATCAACCCTATCAGCTCAGCGCTTCTATTCTTTGGAATAGCTTTATTCTTTAAAGGGCGCGGCCGCTATTGGGCGATGTTTATCATCAACTTGATCTTGTCTTTCGTACTGTACGCAAACGTTGTATATTATCGTTTCTTTAACGATTTCATCACTTTGCCGACGCTTGAACAAACGCAGAACTTTGGTGAAGTAACCGGCAGTGCAAAGGCTCTTATGAAACCCTTCGATATCTTTTTCTTTACGGATACGATTATTATTCTTGCGCTGATTCTATTTAAAGTCATCAAGCCGCAGGAGCGTGTAAAAGGTCGTGCCGTATTGGCTGTATTTACTTCAGCTATCATGGTTTTCATCGTTAACTTGAGCCTTGCTGAAGCTGACCGTCCGCAGCTATTAAGCCGTACATTTGACCGGAATTATCTTGTTAAATATCTTGGTCAATATAATTATCAAATATACGACATTATTCAGACCTCCATGACAACAGCTCAAAGAGCGTTTGCAGACAGCAACGACTTGACGGATGTTGAAAACTGGACGAAATCCAATTATACAAAACCTAATCCTGAGTATTTCGGCAAAGCTAAAGGGATGAATGTCATCTACATTTCGATGGAATCCCTGCAAAATTGGATGATTAATTATAAGCTTGATGGTAAAGAAGTTACACCGTTTTTAAACAAGCTGACGCATGATAAGAACACGTTCTACTTTGATAACTTTTTCCATCAAACTGGCCAAGGCAAAACATCAGATGCAGAGTTCATGATGGAGAACTCATTATTCCCGTTGCCTCAAGGATCAGTTTTCTCAACAAAGGCGCAGAACACATATCAAGCAGCACCGTCAATTTTAAGCCAGCATGGTTATACAACTGCTGCCCTTCACGGTAACTCTGGATCATTCTGGAATCGTGATGATATGTACAAATCATTGGGTTATGATAAATTTTTCGATGCCCAATACTATGATATGAGCGATAAGAACGTTATAAACTATGGTTTGAAGGATAAACCGTTTGTAGAACAGTCTATGCCATACCTTGAAGGATTGAAGCAGCCGTTCTACGCAAAAATGATCTGGTTATCAAACCACTTCCCATTTATTTTGCCTAAGGAAGATATTGATTTCCCTGAGGCTAATACTGACGATGGTGTTGTTAACCGCTACTTCCAAACGGCTCACTATATGGATGAAGCTCTGGAACAATTCTTTAACGATCTGAAGAAGAGCGGATTATACAAAAACACAATTGTTGTGATGTACGGTGACCATTACGGCATTTCCGAAAACCATAACAAAGCAATGTCTCAAGTTATGGGCGAAAAAATCACACCTTACGTCAATGCTCAATTGCAAAGAGTGCCATTGTTCATTCATGTACCAGGCGTAAAAGGTAAAATTGATCATACCTACGGCGGCGAAGTAGATGTTCGTCCAACGATTCTTCACCTGTTAGGTATTGATACAAAAGACTTCATTTCCTTTGGTTCTGACTTGTTATCAAAAGAACACAGGGAAATTGTACCATTTAGAAATGGCGATTTCGTAACGCCTAAGTATACTCAAGTCAATGGCACATGTTACGAAAACCCATCAGGCAAAGTTGCTAAAGATACTAAGGCATGCAAACCTTTTGACAGTGTCGTTAAGAAAGAACTTGCCCTTTCTGATAAGGTTGTATACGGCGACTTGCTTCGCTTCTATCAACCTAAGGGCTACAAGCCGGTTAACAGGCAAAAATATGACTATGCCAGCGACCAAACTCAAGGCTTAACCAATTGGAAAAAAATTAAAATTCCAGGTGAAGCTCAAAAGAAACATGAAGAAGCTCTAAAAGCACATTCTTCTGACAGCAGCTCTTCAGAAAAATAACACGGAATAAAAGCACCCCCCGCAGCTAAAAAAAGCTGCGGGGGTTTTTGCTTTATCGCAATATAAAAACTTGCCGATTCTGGCGTTTTAAAAGGGAATGATCGTTTCCTGCCAATTTATGCTTTCTTAACATACAAAGAAACGGGAATAATAACGATGAAGGAGGGTTTATTTATGACAAATAACCATTATCTTGTCCCTGGTGCCAAGAAAGGCATGCAGCAGCTTAAACAAAAAGTGATGGCTGAACAAGGCTATAACGTGAATGCCAATCGTCCAGACAAAGCTAAGTATGAAATGGCGCAAGACCTAGGCGTCCCCTTAAAAAAAGGCTATAATGGCAATATAACCGCCAAACAAGCCGACAAAATCGGCGGGAACATCGGCGGGCAAATGGTAAAAGAAATGGTTCAAATGGCGGAAAAAAGCCTTAAAAATAAGCAATAAACTTTCCTTCCAAAAAATCATTCCTGTCATAGACAGGAATGATTGCTTTTATTTGTTCTTCTTTAACGATTTTTATGTATAAAAATTAAAAAATTTAAGTATGAATGCTGGTTAACTCACGGCACTTCAAGCTTATATCCAAGGCCGCGCACAGTTTTAATATAATTTGGCTTTCTGGAATCTTCCTCTATTTTACCGCGAAGATGACTGATATGAACGTCTACAATACGCGTATCTCCGGTGAAATCAAAGTTCCAAATCGCATTGAGCAATTGCTTTCGGGAGAGCACCCGTTTTTTATTTTTTGCAAGGTATACGAGTAATTCGAATTCTTTTGATGTTAAGACAATTTGTTTTCCACGTACATAAGCCTCGTATTTTTCAGGGTATATTAATATTTCGCCGATAGACATTGCATTGTTATCTGCCGGCTGCGTTTCTTCCAACGACTGCGTAAAACGCCGCAGAATTGTTTTAATTCGGACGATCAATTCCCGCGGACTAAACGGCTTCGTCATGTAGTCATCAGCACCGAGTTCAAGGCCTAATACTTTATCGAATTCATCATCTTTAGCCGTTAACATGATGATTGGAATCATGAGCTGTTTTTCACGGATAAACCGGCAAACATCGAGACCATCCATCCCGGGCAGCATAAGATCCAAAACCACTAAGTCAGGACGTTCTTCTTCTGCCAGCTTTACAGCAGTATGGCCGTCTGCAGCAACGATGACATGAAAACCTGCTTGCTTCAAATTGTATTCAAGTAAAGTGGCAATTGATTGTTCATCTTCAACGACCAAAATTTTTCTCATAAGATGACCGCTCCCCCGCTTCGTTTTGTTTACTTTTATTAGCCATTCTCTTATTATTATAGGAAACTTTCGACGATAATGGTTAACTTTTTTGTTATATAGGTTATTTTTCGCATTTTCTATAAATGATTTTCCGAAACGATCTTTTTTATTAGCCAAATCGGCCGTTTATATAATCTTCTGTTTTTTTATAGACTGGCTTCGTAAACATAATAGACGTATCGTTATACTCAACCACTTCTCCTTCATAGAAAAAGGCGGTTTGGTCTGCGATTCTCGCCGCTTGCTGCATATTATGAGTAACGACGGCGAGTGACACTTGTTTTTTTAGCGATAAAAGCAAATCCTCAATCTTCGCGCTTGATACAGGATCTAATGCAGATGTAGGTTCATCTAATAGAAGCACCTTTGGTTTTAAGGCGAGCGCTCTGGCTATGCAAAGCCGTTGCTGCTGTCCTCCTGAAAGAGATAATGCCGATTGGGACAAGCGGTCCTTAACCTCATCCAACAATGCCGCTTGATATAAGCTTTCCTCAACAATGTCGTTGAGACGCTTCTTGCCTCGTATACCGGCAAATTTTAAGGGCATTGCAATATTTTCGTATATAGATTTTGGAAAAGGATTGGGCTTTTGAAAAACCATGCCGATTTCTTTGCGCAAGGCGACGACATCAATTTTTTTATCTAACAGATTTATGCCATCATACATGATCTCCCCTTGGCATTTGGCTCCCGGAATTAAATCATTCATTCGATTGATTGTTCTTAAAAAGGTCGACTTACCGCATCCGGATGGCCCTATTAAAGCGGTTATTGATCGTTCCCGAATCGGGAGGGATACATTTTTTACAGCATGATTATTTTTGTAATAAACATTTAACTCATTGACTTCAATAATTATATTTTGTTTTTTCGGTTCAGGATAAACGATGTTCTCCTTCAGTTGTGTCAGCATATTTCACAGCCCCCTCTTATTTTCCAGTCATTTTTCTTTCAACTAATCTTCCAAGACAGCGAGCAGAGACGTTAAACAGCAAAATGCATAAGACTAATACAGCCGCAGCCCCGTATGCCACTTGTTTCGCATCGGGAATAATACTGTCTGCATTGACTGCCCAAATATGAACAGATAATGTTTCCGCTGAACGAAAGACATTCAACGGCGAATTAGGAGCGAGCGGATTCCAATTAGTGAAATCGAGGTTCGGCGTTGACAATCCTGCTGTGAACAACAGCGCAGCCGATTCTCCAAATACCCGGCCCGCCGACAAAATCAGACCGGTTAAAATTCCGGGAAAAGCGGCAGGAAGCAATACTTTTTTGATTGTATGCCATTTGGTTAAGCCTAAAGCAAGACCTGATAATCTTTGATCTTGAGGAACGGAGCGAAGGGCGTCTTCGCATACTCTGACGATCACCGGCAAATTAAATACGGTTAACGCTAAGGCTCCTGATAAAATCGAGTACTCCCAATGAAAGAAATTAACGAATACGAGCATGCCGAACATGCCAACAATGATTGACGGCAAAGAGGATAATACTTCAAGGCAGGAACGCATAAACCCCGTCAGCTTATTGGGTTTGGCATATTCCGCCATATAGATTCCGCCGGCAATGCCAAGAGGTACAGTAAACAGCATAGTAATGAATAAAATATAGAAGGAGTTCCAGAGCTGATTTTTTATGCCTCCTCCAGCAAGAAATGCGCTGGCATCCGATGTGAGAAAACGAAGGCTAATATGAGAAAAGCCTTGATACAATATATAGCCGACGAGTCCAAGCAAAATGCCGGCCATCAGAACCGCACAGCAGGTAATAAGAAAGATTGACATACGATTCGCTTTATTGCTGTTCACGACAGCCGCCCCCTTTTAGACAAGAATCTTATTAAAATGATAAATATATAAGTCATGATGAGTAAAATTAATCCAAGCGACCATAGAGCATCATTCAATACGCTGCCATCAGTTGTATGACCCATACTAAGCGTAATCATAGTTGTCAGCGTAGCTGCCGGTTCAATCAGCGAATGGGGCAGAACCTTGGCATTGCCAATAACCATTTGCACAGCTAATGCTTCGCCGAATGCCCTTGCCATGCCAAGGACAACAGCCGTAAGCAGTGACGGCAGCGCTGCTGGAATCACAACCTTATAAATCGTTTGCCATTTCGTTGCTCCAAGCGCATAGGAGGCTTGACGCCATTCATCCGGCACCGATTTAATCGCATCAGCGGCTAGGCTGGCTACTGTCGGTAAGATCATAATGCCGACGACGATTGCCGCGGCTAACATTCCGAAGCCCAGACCTCCGAATTGTGATCTGATAAAAGGGACAATGACGGACAACCCAATGAGCCCGTATACAACCGAAGGGATGCCCACTAATATTTCGATAACAGGCTGAAGCATTTTTTGCCCCCATGTCTTCGCGATTTCTGTCATAAAGAGGGCGCTGCCAATGCCGATTGGCGCCGCTATTAACGCCGCCAATATCGTCACTGTAAAAGAACCGAAAATAAATGGAAGTGCACCATAAGATGCATGCTGATGGCTCTCCGGATTCCAATGAATCCCAGTTAAAAATTTAATAGGGTTAAGCCCATCAACTGTGAAAGAGCGAATGCCTTGCAATGTTAAGAAAAGAGTGATAGACATAGTTGCCGCCATGATAAGCGAAGCACATATGAAAATTAATATTTTGCCTCGATTCTCGCTGTTTCTAGACAAGAATGTCCGGTATGAGACATTTTCTTTTATTAGCCGCCGATTGACTGTTTTATGATCTAAAGACGATTCTCCATTCTTAACAATCATCGTTTTCTCCCTTCAATTATTCCGTCATCGTTTTCCCATCAGCGTTTCGCTTGACTTTCATTTTAGCTACAGAAATATATCCTTGAGCAGGAACTAATTTATCTTGGACTTCTTCACTCATCATAAAATCCAAAAATGCCTGTTCCAGTTTATTTGGTTTACCTTTTGTATACATATGTTCATAGGCCCATACAGGAAATTTTCCAGACGTAATATTATTCTCTGTTGCCTTTATGCCATCAATGCTTACCTTTGTGACATCATGATTATTAAAATAGGATAATGCGAGGTAGCCGATAGCACCTGGCGTCTCAGAAATAATTTTGCTGACCGTGTTAGAAGAATCCTGAGTAATGCCTTCTGCCGGCGTTTCATTATCTAGAGCAAATTGATCAAAGGCAGCCCGTGTTCCTGAACCATCCGGACGGTTGACGAGCGTTATTTTCCCCTTCTTGCCGCCGACTTGCGACCAATCATGAACCTTGCCTGTAAAGACCTTCTTAAGATCATTCTTTGAAAGATTTGTAATGCCTGTTTTCGGATTTACTGCTGCGGTCATTCCAACAACAGCTACTTTATGATCCTCCAGGCTTTTTGCTGAAATATCTTTTTCTTGTTCAGCAAAATAATCCGACATCCCGATATCCAAGTTTCCTTTGGCCACTTGACTGAGCCCAGTGCCGCTGCCTCCGCCTTGCACTTGGATTTGGACGCCAGGATTTTGATTCATAAACTCTTTCGCGGCGGCTGCTGCTAATGGTTGTAACGCTGTTGAACCGCCGATTGTCAACTTTCCGGATAAATCTCCGCCAGACTTGCTTTCCGAGTGAGCGGGCTTAGTATTTGCGGTGTTTGTTGTATCAGCACTCTTTCCGCAGCCTGCTGTGAAAGCGACCAACATCATAACAACTGCTCCCAACAACCAATTTTTAATTTTCACTATTTTCCCCCTCTAAAACTGTCATTGTTTTTTTACACTTTTAGATTAAAAGATCATCATTAACGCCATATAAAGGCAATGTAAAAACTTTGTAAAGATACCCGGGGAATTCATTGCAATATAAAAAAAGATGGTGTCCTCAAAAGCCGGGCTTTTGGGGACACCATCTTTTTTGCTAGTCTTCAATGATTTGCTGGCTGATAAAGCGGATGACATCGCCGCGGCTTATCACCCCGACCACTCTCCCCGCTTGATTAATGACGGGAATCTTTTTAAAATGGTGTTTGGATAGGATATTTAACACTTCTTCGAAATTATCGTCAGGATTAACGTAATAAATCTTCCGTCTTGTCATCATTTTATCGACCGGCCAATCCATTTTTTGTTTGACTGAGGTTTTCAGTTCTGTTTTTTCCAACCTGATGATCATCGAGTAGAAGTCAAAAGTGGTTTGCTGCTTATTATTCGCAACCGCGCGGACAACGTCTCCGTCACTGACCATTCCAAGAAGCTTATGCTCGTTGTCTAACACCGGTACACCGCCAATTTTATGCTTCACAAGCTTTTTTAACAATTCCCGTACGGTATCGTCTTTTTTTGCATAAATCACATCCGTAATCATTAAATCTCTAACCTTCAAGAATATCACTCCCTAACTCATATTCACCAAAACAAAACCATCATCAAACAGTGCAGGAAGCTTTTCAAAGTGAAGCGGTCTCCCTGAATGGTAAACGCTTTCAATTCTTAATATATTTATTATATCACTAGTTAATGCAGGTTACATGACGGATGATGTCATTAGCTGCAGAGTTTGAAGACAGCTTCTCCGGTAATTTTCTGATATGTTGCATGAATCGTGTCAACACTATGTCTGTGCATTTTATTTTATTTTAAGTAATCGCGGAAAATCGTTTACACGCTTTAAATACTTCTGTACTATAGAAATGTAAATATTAACTAAGGTAGGGGACCTTATGTCTAATTACAATATTTCTGCGTTTATCAAACTGGTTCGGCAAATGGATCGAAGTGTTCGCAATGAATTTAACTTGAGTTTATTCGGCACGCAAATTCAATTGTTAGAAACTCTATATAGAAACGGTCCGTTGCGAATGTCTGATCTTGCCGAAAAATTAGATATAACGCTTGGCGCTGTTACCTCGCTTTCCGATCGTATGATTAAGACGACAAAATTTATTGAACGCCAGCGCTGCGATGATGACCGAAGAGTCGTCCGTCTTGCTCTTTCCGAAGAAGGCAGGTCTTTCGTTGACAGTTTTATTAAGAAAAGAAGTAAAACAAAGCACAAATTTTTCGATAAATTATCTGAAGATGAAATCGCCGAATTTTTGCGTTTATCTCAAAAAATGCTTGATTAACGATCTACAGAAGACAGGAAACTTTACTCAGCTGTCTTCTTTTGTTTGCAGCGGGATTATATAAATTGAAACTTTCTGTTGATTTTAGGAATTCCCTTAAAATTTGTGTGAAACCATCTTATTTTTCGCATGAATACATATCTCAAAAAGAATGGACAAGTTTTTAGAAGAAGGCAATGAAGATTGATTATGATCCGATTGTTCATGTTAAAAGGTAAAACCTAAGCGTGATCAATTGGTTTTTTGAAATGAGAAAAGAATTGAAAAGACAGAAAAGCCAATCAAGGGATGAATTGAAAAAATGATTCGCGGTCAAATTAACTCACAATTCATTATACGAAAATGATAAATAACAGGCTATCGCTTTGATAGCCTGTTATTTATGCCCCTATTACTCTTTAGGGCCGATCATTTCTTCTGGTTTAACCATTTCTTCAAATTGCTTTTCAGTCAAAATGCCTGTTTTAACGGCAGCCTCTTTTAATGTTGAACCGTCGGCATGAGCGGTTTTGGCGATTTTAGCTGCGTTTTCATAGCCGATGTGCGGATTAAGCGCGGTAACCAGCATTAAAGAATTATGCAAATAGTGGTCTATTTTTTCTTTATCCGGTTCAATGCCCACTGCGCAATGATCATTAAAGGATACCATTGCATCAGAAAGCAGACGGACGGATTGCAGGAAGTTATAACTTATAACCGGCTTAAAGACATTTAATTCAAAATTGCCTTGGCTTGCCGCAAAACCGATTGTTGCATCGTTGCCCATGACTTGAGCGGCGACCATTGTGACAGCTTCAGATTGTGTCGGATTAACTTTCCCCGGCATGATTGAGCTTCCCGGCTCATTGGCTGGAATTGTAATTTCACCGATGCCGCAGCGAGGACCGCTTGCCAGCCATCTGACATCGTTGGCGATTTTCATAAGATCCGCAGCAAGACCTTTTAATACACCATGAACAGCTACGATTTCATCATGGCTTGTTAAAGCATGAAATTTATTTTCAGCGGATGTGAAGGTTTTGCCAGTTACTTTAGAAATTTCTTCAGCTGTTATTTTGCCGAAATCAGGATGAGCATTCAGGCCTGTGCCAACCGCTGTTCCGCCGATTGCTAATTCTTTCATATGCTCAGTTGTTTCTTTCAGCATCACATCAATTTTATCAAGCATCATGCGCCAGCCGCTGATTTCTTGGCCGAGCGTCAATGGTGTAGCATCCTGCAAGTGCGTACGGCCAATTTTAATAATATCCTTGAAGGCCTCTTCTTTTTCTTTTAAAGTGTTTCTTAATTTATGCAGCGCAGGCACAAGATCATCCTCAACCGCTAGAACAGCTGCAACGTGCATAGCAGTTGGGAACGTGTCGTTTGAGCTTTGCGATTTGTTGACATCATCATTTGGGTGGACACGCGCTTCAATGCCTTTCTCCTTAAGTATTTGGTTTGCGCGGTTTGCAATCACTTCATTAACATTCATGTTGGACTGTGTACCGCTGCCTGTTTGCCATACAACAAGAGGGAATTGGTCATCCCATTTGCCATTGATGATTTCCTCAGCAGCTTGGACAATGGCATCCGCCTTGTCAGCGTCTAACTTGCCAAGCTTTTTATTTGCAAGCGCCGCACTTTTTTTCAAAATTGCAAAGGCTTTAACCACTTGAAGGGGCATTTTTTCCCAGCCGATTTTGAAATTATTTTTACTGCGCTGGGTTTGCGCCGCCCACAATTTGTCCGCCGGCACTTTCACTTCGCCAAGCGTATCTCGTTCAATTCTGTAATCCATTCGGAAGTCCTCCCTTACGCTTTAGCGCGGTTTCTCATTGACTGCGTATATTTTCAGGAAACCGCTGTCATCTACCACCACTATTATCATACGTTTTGCGAAACATGTCAAAAGTTATTGAACTTAAAATTCAGTGGTTTAAATAAACTGTTCCGCTTCCTGACATTCATTTACCCCGCAAATTAAAACAATCAGCTGCAATAGGTGCTTCAAAAAACTAAATAATAAAAAAGAGCCTTATTAGAACCAACTCTAATACGAGCTCTTTTAACTCTATAAAGGGGCTGAAGTGATCATCATTATCCTCTGTTTCCTGCTAATTTGCCATTTCTATATATTCGCTTTCCAGTTTCTCTTGACCCCTCTTCTTGGGGCGGTCTTGTCTTTTTAAGGAAAAAAGCCAGAATCAAAGCTAAGAGAGAAAGAGCGGCTGCAACAATAAATGCATCATTGATACCTCTAATAGAAGCTTCCTTAGCAATCATCGCCATTTGCTTTTTCGTATGAGGAGCCAATGATTGAATCAAGTCTTGGGCATGTTTCTTTGTCTGGCTGCTCATAACCGTTATGAGAAATGCCGTTCCTAAAGATCCGGAGACTTGCCGAAGGGTGTTCACCATTGCCGTCCCGTGAGCATTAAGACTTTGCGGCAGAGCGTTTAACCCCGCTGTCATGATCGGCATCATTAACATGGACATCCCAAACATCCGGCAGCTATACAACATAATTAAGGCCGTATAAGTTGTTGAATCAGTCAGTCTGCTAAACATATAGGTGGTTACAGCCGTTATGATCAATCCGATGACCGCCAGCCATTTCGGACCGGCTTTATCAAAAATATATCCGGTGATCGGGTTCATAATCCCCATAATGATGGCCCCGGGCAAGAGCAGCAGCCCAGATTCCAGCGGTGTGAAGCCGCGAATATTTTGCAAGTAAATCGGCAATAGAAGCATCGCCGCAAACATAGCCATAGTAATGATGATATTGATGATTGCCGCTAATGTGAACATGCCGTATTTAAATACTCTAAATTCCAGCATTGGTTTACTTACTTTAAGCTCTCTTACAACAAACAAATCCAGCGCAACAACTCCGGTAAAAATGGTGTTGAGAACAAAAGGATCTGTCCATCCCTTATTGCCTGCGCTGCTAAACCCGTAGAGGATACCGCCAAAGCCGACCGTAGACAGAATAACACCCAAAATATCAAGCTTTGGTTTCGTTACTTTCGTGACATTTTTGAGAAAAATCGCCGCGACAATGATATCGATAATGGCTATTGGAAGGATGACGAAAAAGAGAAGCCGCCACGAATATGTTTGCACGATCCAGCCTGAAAGCGTCGGTCCAATGGCTGGCGCAAATATCATCGCTACCCCGACTACCCCCATTGCAGAGCCTCTTTTCTCAGGAGGAAAAATGGTTAAAATAACATTTGTTAAAAGCGGCATCATGATCCCGGCTCCGCTTGCCTGAACTAATCTTCCTAAAATAAGGATAAAAAAGCTTGGCGCTATGCCGCAAATGAATGTTCCGACAGCAAACAAACCCATTGCGGCCGTAAACAGCTGCCTTGTTGTAAATCTTTCCATTAAATAAGCTGTTATAGGAATGAGGACACCATTAACAAGCATATATCCCGTTGTCATCCATTGAGCTGTTGTAGCCGTAATATGAAAGCTGTTCATCACTTGAGGCAAGGCTACATTCATAAGCGTCTGATTCAATATAGCCACAAAAGCCCCCATTATCATAACCGTGATAATGGGGCCTTTTTTGATATTCTGAACAGAAGCTTTGGAAACGGTATCCATTAAAGGTCAGCCCCTTTTTAATTTATCTAGAATGTCTTGATGAACTTTTAAAAGAAATTCGATTTCCTTATCTGGCATTTCCAGCAAGCCTGAAAGACGTTCCTTAAGCAATTGATACGCTTCGTCTTTCTTTTTATTGCCTTTAGGAGTTAATCGCATCGTTAAGGTCCGGCGATCGGATGCTGAGCGTTCCCGCTCAATCAAACCAGCTTTTACCAGCCTTTCAACAATACCGCTCATTGTACTGTTTCCAACAAGCAATTCCTCTGATAATTGCCCTAAGCTGGCATTGGGTGATTGATCCAGAAAATAAAGCACTTGAAATTGAATAACGGTTAAATTTAATTCATCTGATTCTTCAAGCAGCATATAATACAATGCCCGATTGACTTCCTTAAAAGATTTCATTATTTGATGGACTTTTTCATAGTTGCCCACAACCAAAACACCTCTTACTTGTATATTCATCTGCGACTATTTATTATTTCGCATACGAAGCATATTTAGCACAATTGATACTATATGCCTGTCCATATTTTGTCAATAGGGATATGCGTCCGACTTTATGAACGTTTTGTGAATGGCGGGCTGTCAACTATGAATCATAAACGATGTCCTTTTGCGAATAAATCAGCCGATCAGCCTGATTAAATTGGCGGCAGATCTAACTTTCCTTCTGTAAATAATTCCTTAACCATATGTTTAGAGAATCCGGCTGCTTGAGCAAAGGTGATCTTTGCAGGCAATGGCGGTTCATTTGCATCAACAATAACATCAACAATACACGGCTTTGTTTGAGACACTGCTTGTTCCAGCGCTTGAGGCAATTCTTCAACTTTCTCGACGCGATAGCCGATGCCGCCGCAAGCTTCAGCGAATTTGGCAAAGTTTGGGTTGACAAGGTTAGTGCCGAATTCAATATTCCCCATCACTTCCTGCTCGTATTTGATCATTGCGATTTTATGATTGTTAAGGACAATGATTTTAATTGGAAGCTCGTATTTCACAGCTGTTACAAAATCATTCATTGTCATGCCAAATCCGCCGTCGCCGCAAATAGCAAACACTTGCTTATCAGGATAAGCCATTTGGCCCGCCAGAGCGCCCGGCAGACCGCAGCCAAGCGTAGCCAGCCAACTGGAAAGAATAAATTGCTGATTGGTTATTCTAAAGTCACGCGCTGTCCATACTGTCACATTGCCGACGTCAACAGAAAGTACAGCGTCGTCATGAGCGACTTGATTAAGCATACGGAGCACTTTCTGCGGCTTAATCGGAACCGAATCGTCGGCCTCCTCCTGCTCCATCTTCTTCCACCATCGTTTCATCATTTCTTGGTGATGTTCAAGGAATGACCGATCTTGTTTGGCTTTAATGTGTGCAGTCAGCCATTCTAACGTCTTGCCGGCATCACCGGCGCAGCCGACGTCAGCGGGATATCTTTTGCCGATTTGATAAGGATCAATATCAACGTGAATCGTTTTCGCTTTGTCAGGCAAGAAAGCGTTAAATGGATACGACGTTCCAATTAATATCAGCGTATCCGCATTTTGCATGGCATTGTATGCGGGTTTTGTGCCAATTTGACCGAGACCGCCCAAACACAATGGGTGTTCATCAGGTATAACCCCTTTTGCCGGCAGGGAAAGGACGATCGGCGCCGCAATTTTTTCAGCAAAATCAATTAATGCTTGACTTGCGCCCTTTGTGCCTTTTCCAGCTAAAATAACCGGTTTTTCCGCATCATTAATCACTTGTTTGGCTTGTTCTAAATCTTTAAGTTCAGGCATGATTTGCGGCTTAACATAGAACGGCTTCGTATAACGTATATCGCCTTCCATTTCAAATTTTGGAACATCATCGGGTACGGTTAATACAGCCACCCCATGTCTTGTATAAGCTGTCCGAATCGCTTGGTTAACCACTGTCGGCAATTGTTCAGCTGACATAATCCTTTGGTTATAAACAGCAACATCATCAAATAACCTTTCCAAATTCACCTCTTGGAAAAAGTCGGTCCCTAATAAATCTGATTCAACTTGACCGCAAATCGCAAGGACTGGTGCCCGGTCCAGCTTAGCATCATACAAACCATTAAGAGTATGTATAGATCCCGGACCGGCAATCGTTAAGCAAACGCCTAATTTTCCTGTGAGCTTGGCATATGCGGCAGCGGCTAATGCCCCCGCTTCTTCATGCCTAACTTGAATAAACTTGATTTTTCCGGCTTCATGCGCTTTTCTTAAAGGTTCAACAATCGAGTTAATGGAATCGCCGGGCATGCCGTAAATATGATCGACTCCCCATTGAATTAAAAGGTCAATTAACACTTCTCCCGCTTTTTTTCGAAACATATATTTCATTCCTTTCAATTCCTAAAAACTGCGTTATCGTTGTATCTTAGTTTGCTTTTATATTGTGCTGGAAATATATGAGGTTTATGCAAAATTCCGATCAACTCGAATTAAATGTATAAAGGGAAATATGAGCGATACAAAAGATTTGGGTTATTTTGCATATATAAAAACCATGGAGCCTTTCCGCTTCATGGTTTTATCGTATATCATCCTTTTATCGAGGTTTTGGTTTTACTGATTTTCGTCTAAAATTTTCCCGGTGCATCTTTTCCTCTTGTTTCCGCTTTTTCGATCCAAACCATTCTGAGCCGACAATAATGACGCCTATGACCAAAAAAGCTAATATCCCGCCAACCAAATGAAACATGATCCATCCGAAATCCGTCAAATCCATCACTCCTTACTTAATCATAATTTAACCGCTGAACCATAAATTATTCTTGTCAAGGTTTGTCTAAAATAAGGAGCAATTGGCAGCAGTCATTTTGTTTTTCGCTATCAAGCTAAAGCGCTGATTTACTGCTGTTTACATTTTCAAATTGATGATGATATACTTTCCAAGGCAAAACAGAAAAATAAAAAGGTGATAAAAATGGCATCTGCGATTTACAGAAAAATATTATCCCTGAACCCTAAGGTCATTCTATTCCTGGAATATTTGGAAATCCTTATAGGCGCAACAATCGTTGGATTAGTCTTCAACCTTCTTTTATTGCCTAATAAAATTGCTGCCGGCGGGGTCAGCGGCATTAGTACGATTCTTTTCGGCCTTTTTCACTGGAACCCTTCTTATGTTCAATGGGCTTTTAATATCCCGTTGTTTTTCCTTGGAATTATTCTTTTAGGAAAACAATTTAGCCTTAAAACCCTTGTCGGGACAACTTTCCTGCCCTTTGTCATTTATATGACCGACGGCATTCAGCCTATTACGCACAATCACCTTTTGGGGGCTTTATTCGGAGGAATCGGTTTAGGAATTGGACTGGGCATTGTGTTCCGCGGCAAAGGCTCTACCGGGGGCACGGCACTTATTGGACAAATTCTTCATAAATACACCCATCTTTCCCTCGGCTTTTGCATGGTTATTATTGACGGTTCTATTGTCGTGCTCTCTGCCTTTGTTTTTAGTTTGGAACAAGCATTATATGCCATTATCAGCATTTATTTATCCGGAAAAATGATTGATGTCGTTCAAGTCGGGCTAAGCTATCATAAAATGGCATTAATTATTTCTGAAAAAGAAGAAGAAATCCGCGAGTTAATTTTTAAAGAAATTGACAGGGGCATTACTAAGATTTCCGGGGTCGGCGGCTATACAAATGCATCAAGGCCTATTCTAATGTGCGTCCTTGATCAAAGCGAGCTGACAAAGCTCAAACAGCTTGTCAACAGAATTGACCCCTCTGCATTTGTTATCATCTCAAATTCGGTTGAAGTGTCAGGTGAAGGATTTACTCAAGAACTAATGAAAAGAAAACAGCCGTGAAAACGTGCCGATTGGCAAGATTATATGTTTTGAAAGTATAAAATGAGCCTAAAGGGAGAATATCCCATAGGCTTATTTTCTTTTTAATAATCTTGCAGCACCATTTATGAGCCAATCAATGATATGAATAAAGACGGATAAAGAAAAAGCTGTTTGAATATTTTCCAATTGAATAGAAGGCACAATAGCGAAAATGATCATAATAATACACGTATCTAAAATAATGGTCACAATATTTTCTTCTGCCCAGCGCGGCTTCCTTTTTAAGATAAAACTCATAACCGCCCTCATTAATGGTTGAATAAAAACTTCAGATAATAAAAAGGCAAAAACAAGAAGCAATGCGCCTGTAAATAGAGCGCCTTCCCCAAACGCTTCTACAGAATGGTTAAACCAGCTCATAGTTTCCATTAAATAGAAATATATAATTGTAAAAAAACTAATGGGAATAAGCACAAGAATAGCCAACAAGGGAATAAGCCAAACTTTCACACGCCAAGGCGGCCGCTCCCTTTCCCCTTTATTGACCATGACATGAACAAATGCAACCACCCCGACAACGATTGCAGCAATGATAATAATATTAAAAGCATTCATATATTTATTCCTCTCTATGTATAGCACTAGCTGTCGATATATATATATAAAATCATTCTTTGAATGTAAGACTTGGCTCAACTGGTGTCAAGCATGACAGTTTAACTGATATGGCCTCTTTTTGAATATGAAAATTAAGAGTCCAATACATATTTTTCGATAAACGCAAATGATTGTAACTGTTTTGTTACAAAATAATAGGATTTGTTTCATATAATTAAGGTCAGACTCATTATATCAAATTTAATGGCTATGTTTGGAATCGTTTACTGTTTAAAAGATCACACAAAGGTATTTATACCATCAGCTGATTTATTATAAAATAATATAAACGCAAAATAATAAGGAGCTAAATGATGACAAGGTACAGCCTTTTGCTCGTCCTTGGTTCTCTCGTTTTTTTTCTCTCAGGATGCCATCTTTCAGGATCGCCCTACACATTAATTCATCAACCAAAGCAAGCAGAGAGCAACCAAGAATTAAAAGATGCGATATTTAAACAAATTCCCAAAAAAGCTAAATTGATCTCAACGGGCAGCAGTCAAATATATCATCAAATTATACAAAAAGATTTTGACGGAGATCATCAGAAAGAAGCTTTGTTCTTTTATTACACAGGCTATGGCGATGTCCATATGGCTATAATGAAACGGATCAACAATCGCTGGAAAAAGATCGCAGATGTTCCGACCGGCACTGTCGATATCGACGAATTTCTTGTTAGTGATATTGATCATAACGGCATCCCTGAAATTATCTTAGGTCTTGACTTGTATAATCATAAAGAGTGTGTCGTTTATTCCTTTAAAAATGACAAATTAAAAGAAGAGTTTAAACATCCCTACAGCAAGATTGTGATTAATGATTTAAATGATGACCATCAAAAGGATCTTACTTTAATAAACTTTGCACCTCTTAAAAATTTTACAGTATCAACCTTTCAAGTGAATAAAAAAGGTGAGTACCAAAAGCTTTCATCCATCAAACTCAATTCAAAAATAGACGGTATTGACCATGTCATAGCTGGCAAATTAACAGAAAAGCAATCCGCCCTGTTCATTGATACGACAATAGGCAACGTAAGCAGGACAGAAGTTGTCTCCTTTGAAAATGGGAAACTGACATATGCCTTGCCGAAAAGCGAACAAACGGATAAACCTTTTCAAGAATACAGTGAAGACATCAATCACGACGGCATCATTGAAATCGCTGTGCCTTTTGCACCAAAAGGCTGGGAGGATGAGCCGCTTGCTGATACGCCGTTTATTACAGCGTATAAAAGATGGGATGGTAAGCATTTAAAAGTTGTCAATGAACGTTATAACAGTTATGAAAACGGCTTTTACGTCGATTTTCCAAAAGCATGGATTAACCGTGTCACTGTTAAACACGAAAAAATTAATAAGCATATCACATTTACAACAATCAAGGACAATAAACCGCTCCTTTCGATCTATTGGATGAAAAAAAGCCAATCCTATAATAAAAAGCACTATATAAAAATTGGCGAATCGCCGAAGTATAATTACCTTATTCCTAATAAGCAAACAGATATTAATTATAGATATACTTTTCACATTATCCGTTAATCATTGATTCGAGGTGTATACAGTGACCAGTGTTATGGTTGTTGAGGATGAACGTGCGATTAGGAGCTTTATTGTATTAAATTTAAAACGGTCAGGGTTTGAAGTGATTGAAGCTGAAACCGGTGAAGCTGCCCTCGATCATTTAAAAAATAATGATATAGATATTGTTTTGCTGGACATTATGCTGCCGGGCATCGACGGCTTCAAAGTTTGCCGGAAAATGAGAGAATACAACAGTGAAATTGGCATTATCATGCTTACAGCTAAAGTTCAGGAAGAGGATAAAGTCACCGGGTTGACAATCGGTGCCGACGACTATGTGTCAAAGCCATTCAGCCCTGTTGAACTGGTCGCGCGCGTCAATTCATTAGCCCGCAGGCTTAAAGTAAATAAAAAATCGGATGAAGAAGAATCCAACATGATTAAATCAGGTCCGTTCAAATTATCAATTAAGGAGGGCCGCCTGTTTAAAAACCAGACCTTTATTGATTTAACGCCGACTGAATTTGAAATCATCCGTCTGCTTATGGAGCATCCGAACGAATCCTTAACGCGCGACGAACTTTTAGATCATGTTTGGGGGCAGAATTATGTCGGTGATACCAAAATAGTCGATGTTAATATTCGGAGGCTCAGAAGAAAAATTGAAGATGACCCTTCTCATCCCCAGTATGTATTAACTCACTGGGGAAGAGGATATATGTGGAGCGGTGACGAATAATGACTAACCGGGTTGTCTTAAACTTTATGGCCATTATATTAATTACCTTAGCGCTCAGCGAATGCGTATTCGCCGTCACCCTTCGCACCTATTATTACCAAAACATATCCAGAATGATTATCACACATGCTGATACGTCACAGGATTTATTTAATCGATTTAATCAAGAAAACCCAAGCGAAGAAAACGGCAAACTTCTTTCGTCAATTCTGAAAAGCTTCGACACCCGCAAAGCGGAGCTTCAAGTATTAAATACAAACGGCGATGTGCTTACCTCTTCTTCAGGCTTTGAAGTTAACCAGAAGGTTCATTTGAAACCGGAAATTCTCAGCGGAAAAAAAGTTATCGATGTCGCCAAGATGCCGGATACCGGCGAAAAAGTGATGAACATCTATGTTCCTATACAGATTTACTCCGGTACTTACGTGCTTCGCTATATTACATCTCTTGAGGATGTTGATGATGTTTTAACCTTGGTTTACGCAGGAGCGGCAACCATCGGCATCATTATAGCCCTCATCGTATTTATTATCAGCCTGAGATTTGCGAGGTCTATCGTCGATCCAATTACAAATATTATTTCCGCTGCAAAAGAAATGGCTAAGGGGCATTTTAACATCCGAGTCGATAAAAAATATAAAAATGAACTTGGCGAGCTGGCGGATACACTTAATTACATGGCTGATGAAATCGTCAAAACGAACAAGCTGAAAAGTGAATTTATCTCGTCTATATCCCATGAATTAAGGACGCCGCTGACGGGCATCAAAGGCTGGAGCGAAACGATGCTATTAAGCCGGGAATTGGACAGAAAGGACTTTGAAGAGGGGCTGAATATTATAGCGAGCGAAACAAACAGATTAATTGAACTTGTAGAGGATCTGTTGGATTTCTCCCGCCTCCAGTCTAATACTTTGAAATTGTATAAAGATAACTTCCGGTTTGATGAGCTGTTAAAAGAAGTCGTTAAATCCTTAAAAATCAAAGCAAAAGAAAAAAATATCAAAATTGAAATACACCAGCTTAAAAGAACAGTCATACACGGCGATAAAAACCGGTTAAAGCAAGTCATTATCAATACAATTGACAATGCCATTAAATTTTCCCGCCCTAACAGCACGATTGACATATTTCTTAAAGATTCCTATGAGTATATCACCCTTATTGTGAAAGATTACGGCATCGGCATCAGTGAAGAGCATCTTCCTTATCTCACCCAATCCTTTTACCAAGTTTCTTCTAAAGGCCAAGGGTCCGGCCTCGGGCTTTCCATCACTAAGCAAATTATAGATTTGCATAAAGGGAAAATCGACATTAAAAGTAAAGTTAATGAAGGAACGACCATATCTATCCAATTGCCTAAATTGATTCTGGAGAATAAATAAAGAAAACTTGGCTGGGTGCAGTACCCTGACGCCAAGTTTTCTTTTAGTTAGCTGTAAGGCTCGTCTTCTTTGTTTGTTAAATTTTGCCCTGCTTTTTTCGCTTTATCAATGACATCTGAAGTTTTTTGAGTGAGCGAGATAGCCAGGTCGCTTGATTTGTCAATGAGACCTGAAGATGTTCCGCAAAGATCTTTACGAAATTCCTCGCCAGATTTTGGTGCAAGCATCAGAGCGGTAAAAGCGCCTACAGCCCCGCCTACTAAAGATCCTACTATAAAATTTTTCGCACTCATCTCTATTCCTCCTCAAACAATATGCTGTCCTCTTTCATTATTTTACCACAATGCGGCACATACTGATATATGTCATCCAATATCCCGCATTAATTTTCTCATATATATCATTCGCTATTGTTTCAGAAAAAAGGACATCATTCACTATATTCTCTATTCTTCTTGCAAATTCCTTTAACATCATTTTAATATTGCTTATTTAATAGGAATCTATACATCCGGCTTTTCCTTATCCCGCGCAAAAAGGCTGCTTCAACCCTTCTTCAGCAGCCAGTGGATGATTATTTTAAATTTTTGTGACTTAAACTAATTATTGAGGGCGTTATTAGCATCATTAATATCTGCATCATACGTATTCGTCAAACTAATCACATTATTTTCAATATGAAAGTCACCTGTACTAAATCCTCCGGAACCAGAAAAAGTCTTTGAAACCACTTTGGGGGCCACGTTTAGACTGTCCCCAAAATTAAGAGCGCCTGAAACAGTGTTAATCTTAACCGCTCCAACAATTGAAGGCAACATCATCACACCTTTTATGAGGCAATAAAGCAGCAGCACCTCATTTGATAAAATTTATCTATTTATTTCATTATTGGTATCATTGACATCCGGGTCATATGTGTTCGTGAGTGAATATATACTGTTTTGCAGATGAAAATCGCCTGTTCTTGACCCGCCTGCTCCGGAAATAAACTTAATATTTTGCTTAGGGGTTAAATTAGCTGTATCACCAAAGTTAACAGAGCCCGAAACATAACTGCACTTAAACGTTTTAACAATTGAAGGCATATTATTCTCTCCTTTATCCCTATTGACCAATCTATATGGACCATTTTCTGTTCTTGCCATGAATATATCATTCTTTATTTAAATGGCTGTTTGATCGTCTTAAAGCCGTACTTATCATAAAATATCCTTTAATGCAAGCCTTTTGATTTAATTATTTCCTGCATTATTCGCATCATTAACATCTGCATCATACGTATTCGTTACACTATAACCATTATTTTCAATATGGAAGTCACCTGTCCCAAATCCTCCTGAACCAGTATAAGTTTTTGTAACAGCTTTTGGAGCAACGTTTAATGTATCTCCGAAATTCACCGCGCCGGAAACTGTGTTGACTTTAACGGGACCAATAAGCGAAGGCATCGTTATCCCTCCTAATCATATATGTTAGATAACATCCTTCATCAACGATTTATCACAAACGGCATCATTTTATATAAGCATGTCTTAAAACTTCAGCCTTATCTGCATGATATCTATTATATGTACCTTTGCATTATATGAATAGTCGTCTGTCACATTTTTATAAAAAGACAAATTCAAAATAAAAACACGCTTAACATTCTTTATTGTTCAGCGTGCTTTAAAAAATGATTAAACCTTTCGAACCCTGAAAAAGCGCGTTAATATCCATGATCCTTGAGGAAGCCCAAAGCTCAATTCCCAAGCGCCAAAGCCGCCCAGTCTATATTTGCGGACTAAGAGCGCTTTTTCAATAAGGCTGCGGGCATCTTCGAACCATACAACATGCCTTCTGTTTGACGTATCTGTGTAATAAAAAAACGGCGACTTATATTCTTCGGAATACTGAATAGGGACATTGTTATTCATAGCAACAGTCGTTGCCGCATGCGCTGACAAAGTCACTGGCAATTGGCCGGGACGGTAAGGAATAATCCAGTCATAGCCATAATAAGGAACCCCTAAAATAATTTTATCCCGCCTGACTTTGCTCACCGCAAAATCTAAAGTTTTTCTGATCTCGCCAATTGGCGCCACCGGCCCTGGTTCACTTCCCGGATAGTGCCAGTCATACGCCATGATAAACATATAATCAACAGCTGAACCGATCGCTTGATAATCATAGCCTTTAAGCCATGGTATATTATCATTCTCTTTTGGCGGGACGGAAATGGTTGTGATCAAGTTTCGTTCTTTCAAGCGCTGATTTAGCCGGCGCAAGAAAGATGAGAATAATTCCCGATCTTCTGCCAAAACTTTTTCAAAATCAATATTGACGCCGCCAAAACCATTTGTTGTTACTAATTGGTATATATTGTTAATAAGCCGCTCTGTTGCTGAAGGATTGCTTAACACCTGATGGGTTAAACTTGAGCTGAACCCTTGTGGCGTTAAGTTAGTAATAGTCGCTAAAGGTGTCATATGGTTGCGCCAGGCAGCGGCAACTTCTGCAGATACATTTAATTGGCTCAGCGAACCATTTGAATAAAAATGGTATTCAAA
The DNA here is from genome assembly GCF_016908855.1 of Scopulibacillus daqui. GTDB lineage: Bacteria > Bacillota > Bacilli > Bacillales > Sporolactobacillaceae > Scopulibacillus_A > Scopulibacillus_A daqui. The sequence continues at coordinate 89,049 of NZ_JAFBER010000011.1, forward strand.
TAAAGCCATCAGTGACGTATAAGGTGCAAAATCTTCAATTTGTTTGATATCTGACGGCAAACCTCTAACCACTGTGTATCCAAACGTTGTGATGTATTCTTTAGATATTTCTGGAATGTTCACCCTCATTCCAGGCTGCAATTGGTTCGGGTCTACCCCGGGATTGGCTCTTAACAGCTCATCGGCAGAAATATAAGCCCTTTTAGCAATGGAGTAAAAGCTGTCCCCTTGCTGAACAGTGTAGGAACGGCTTGGTATAAGCAATGCTTGCCCGGGAGTAATATTATCGCGGTGCAGCCCGTTAACCATACGGAGATTATTGAGAGGGTACTGGTACTTTTGGCTAATCGAATATAACGAGTCACCCGGCTTAACGGTATAAACAAACAAAATATCCCTCCTCTTCCCTGTTATTACCGTATGCAAATGACCAGGTTCACGTTCAAAAAAAGGTTCTACGTCAAATGTCCCGTGCTGTTTCGATTGCTTCTGTTATTATCTTTTCTAGTCTATTGATTTCCATAATTCGTTCAATTCCTTACATGCCAATAAGAACCATGCCAATGTTACGTTGATCATAAATATCGCGTATTATTTCTAACATTCGTATCACCTCTATATTCATCTATGGCGATCACTTTAGGCAATTCTTCAAATTCTTTTAAATGTATAGAGGAAATTCGATCAAACCGACGAATAACTGTTGTCTGCGATGTTCGAAACTGTGCAGCAGTATCTTTAAAATTTTTGCCATGAATGA
>NZ_JAFBER010000012.1 GCF_016908855.1 Scopulibacillus daqui
TTCACTATCATTAGTTTAAATTCATCGCTGTACTTTGCCATATAAAAACACCCCGGAAGTTAGATTTTTTACTCTAACTTCCGGGGTGCAGTACCATTATGCGGACTTTATATTACTTTGCTGCTTCATATCGTTTATTTACTTCATCCCAATTAACAACATTCCAAAATGCGTTAATGTAGTCTGGACGTTTGTTTTGGTATTTTAGGTAATAAGCATGTTCCCAAACGTCAAGACCAAGAACCGGCGTTTTCCCTTCCATTAATGGAGAGTCTTGGTTTGGTGTGCTGTAAAGCTCAAGCTCGCCATTGTTGACTGCAAGCCAAGCCCAGCCTGAACCGAAACGTCCCGCAGCAACTTCAGCAAATTTCGCTTTAAAATCCTCGAAGCTGCCGAATTTAGCATTAATAGCGTCTGCTATAGCGCCGGTAGGATTGCCGCCGCCGTTCGGGGAAAGAATTTGCCAGAAGAAGGTGTGGTTTGCATGACCCCCGCCATTGTTGCGAACCGCTGTACGGATATCTTCAGGAACGTCATTAATATTTCTTAACAGGTCTTCAACAGATTGACTTGCAAGATTGTCCTTTCCATCAAGAGCTGCGTTAAGTTTGCTTACATATGTGCCATGGTGTTTATCATGGTGAATACGCATTGTTTGTTCATCGATATGTGGTTCAAGCGCGTTATAATCATAAGGTAAATCTGGGAGTTGATGATTTGCCATTGTATTCTCCTCCTATGTAAACTTTTTTATTTGGAAGAAAACTCGCATTGTTTTCTCTTCCATTTTTACATTATCAAAATTACTGCCTAACTGCAAATAATAAACACATAAAAAAGCCCTTTCACAACTTTATGAAAGAACTTAAACTTTTCGCTGTTAAGTTTTTAAATATAAAAAAAGACCGTATCACCTTTTGATACAATCATCATTAACTGCCTTTAAATAATTATGGCGGAGGAAGAGGGATTCGAACCCCCGCGAGCCGTTAAGCCCCTGTCGGTTTTCAAGACCGATCCCTTCAGCCAGACTTGGGTATTCCTCCGTTCCGGATGAAACATTGCTTTCAATCTAAGTTCTAAAATTCTGCATGGTGGACCCTGTAGGACTCGAACCTACGACCGGACGGTTATGAGCCGTCTGCTCTAACCAACTGAGCTAAGGGTCCAATGGGGCGATTGATGGGGATCGAACCCACGCATGCCGGAACCACAATCCGGTGTGTTAACCACTTCACCACAATCGCCGTATTGGTAGCGGCGGAGGGAATCGAACCCCCGACCTCACGGGTATGAACCGTACGCTCTAGCCAGCTGAGCTACGCCGCCGTTATAATGGCTCCACAGGTAGGATTCGAACCTACGACCGATCGGTTAACAGCCGATTGCTCTACCACTGAGCTACTGTGGAATAACTATGTTTCTTAAAACATTTATAGAAGACTTGCAAAATACTAATTTTAGGAGAGTTATCACATAATAATAATAATGACGCGACAAAATTCATTTTAAATGATGTATGTAATGATGTCAAGCGCTTTTTAATATGATCATCAATGTCGTTGGATTCATTAATATGACACGACATGTAGAAATATATCATATACTTTAATTTTATGCAATGTTTTTATAGACAAATCTTTGCAAAATAAATCCCTTGTTTATCGGTTGTTATTTTTGTAAAATTCAAATAGGTGATGAATAATGTCAATTTTTAAACAGTTGATGACAAATTTAACCCACCCTAAAAAGGCTTCCATGTTTCGGTTTCAGCGAATAGGAAAAACCATAAGTTACACCTTTCTTTTGGCATTAGCGGCGACCGTTTTTTTAGCACCGGCCGATATCAAACAGCTCTTTTCCCAGAACCCTGCTTTATCGTTCATTTTTATTCCGATTTTTTTCATATTTTATTATGCTATTGCATCATTTGCTTTTTTTATCGGTGTCTCTATGTTAGCTTTTATGGGGCTGCTATTAAAAGAACTTCTTCACAAACGCTTGAACTATCAACAAACATGGTCTCTCAGTGCCAATGCAATCACTTGGCCGGCACTTGTGTTCTCTATTGGGCAAATTTTTTACACTCTGCCTGAAATAATGATTTTTCCTTTTATTTTATTTAGTTTAATCATGCTGTTTGTGATGATTTATGCTGTACCCGGCTCAAAATCAGCGCCAAATAAAAGCAGCGGCCGCTTCCTTTAGGTCCCCGCTGCTTTCTTCTGAACAACAATCTTAGTCCCGTCAACAGATATAACTGAAACAGCCTCACCTTTTTTTAGCCATATACCATCTGTGATGGCGCTGTATCGTTTGCCTTCAATTTCGACAATGCCGACGGGGCGGAACGATGTTTCAGTCGTACCGTCTTTCCCGACTAACGCTTTATGCGATTCATTCATTGCATTGTATCCCGCTTCGCTTGATAATTGATCGGAAAAAGTCAGTTTAGACCAATAAGAGCGTGCAGGAAAAATCTTTAGAAATAAGAATGAACAAGACGTTCCCAGAATAAAGGCAGCTGCAACGGCCAAACCGTACAATGCTGACGGCGTTGGCAGCACACAAGCTAAAATCATTAATGTAACACCTATCAGCGCTACCGAGCCATTCGTAATCAGCTTGCTGTCAATAATGATTAATACAAGGCCAAATATTAAGAGTCCCAACATTAACAGCGGTGAACCGCGATGCAAATGATAAATAAAATATAATAGAAACAGCCCAGCGCCAAGCAATCCAAAAATCCCTTTGCTTTTTACAAGCATTTCACCAAATAGTAGTAAAGCCGCTATAAAAATGACAATAAATCCGATAAAAGGCGAATTTAGAACAGCCAATTCTTCGCTCCCCCCATTTTTAGAAGTCAAATCTTGCTTCACACATTAGCCGCAGCCAATCTCTCCCTTACAACATCCAGGGGCCAGCCTTCTCATCATATATACGTCTTCTATGTACAAAAGTTCCTTCTAAAAACCAAAAAACGTCATAATAAATAAAATCTATCATATATATGATATAAAACCATTTATAAGGATGCTGATGATGAAAAAATTATTACTATTAAGCGTTATTGGAATTATTTCATGGACAAGTTATTCAGACATCACAAATGGTACACTTCCTTCTGTATATAAAACACAAGATAACAGTCAAAGTCAATTAAATATAAATTATAAGAGAATCACTGTTAACCCGGGAGATACGGTTCTGTCTATAGTTGAAAAAATTAATCCCCATAAATCCCTGTCAATCGAAAAAGTGATGTCAGATTTTAAAAAGCTCAATCCCGGATGCAAACCGAACAAAATAGAAATCGGACAAAGTTATAATTTTCCTCAATATTGATTATTAATAATGGGTTCTCCTTGCCAAAATAAATAAGGTACTGATAAAATAAAAAATGTTATTTAATTTAATGGATTGTATTTTGTTATTTTTCTTATATAAAAGGAGCGATCGGGTATGGCTAAAATAACCCATCGAACACAAACAAGAAAAGTTAAGGTAGGCCCGTTAACTATCGGCGGTTCGAATGAATTGATTATCCAAAGCATGACGACAACTAAAACGCATGATGTAGAGGCGACTGTTGCAGAAATCCACCGCCTTGAAGAAGCCGGCTGCCAAGTCGTTCGGGTAGCTTGCCCCGACATGCGTGCGGCAGAAGCAATACCTGAGATTAAAAAAAGAATAAATATACCGCTTGTTGTTGATATTCACTTTAATTACAAGCTGGCGCTTAAAGCCATTGAAGGCGGCGCCGATAAAATTCGCATTAATCCAGGAAACATCGGAAAACGCGAAAACGTTGAAGCCGTTGTCAAAGCATGTAAAGAAAAAGGCATTCCGATCCGAATCGGTGTTAACGCTGGATCATTAGAAAAACGCATTCTTGAAAAATACGGCTACCCAACTGCGGATGGCATGGTTGAAAGCGCACTGTATCATATCAAAATTTTAGAGGATCTGGACTTCCATGACATTGTTGTGTCACTAAAAGCTTCAGATGTTAACTTAGCCGTAGAAGCCTATGAAAAAGCGGCGCAAGCTTTTGATTATCCGCTTCATCTTGGGATCACTGAATCAGGAACGAAATTTTCCGGTTCTATAAAAAGCGCTGCAGGTCTTGGCATCCTTCTTCATAAAGGCATAGGCAATACACTAAGAATTTCTTTATCCACCGACCCTGTCTATGAAGTAAAAGTCTGCAGAGAACTCTTAAAAACGTTCGGACTTGCTTCAAATGCCGCCACTTTAATTTCATGTCCGACTTGCGGCCGCATTCAAATCGATCTTATTAAAATCGCTGAAGAAGTTGAAGATTATATTGCAAAAATTAAAGCGCCGATAAAAGTTGCCGTTCTTGGCTGTGCTGTAAACGGACCTGGTGAAGCCCGCGAGGCTGATATAGGAATCGCCGGCGGCAACGGTGAAGGCCTGTTATTCCGTCACGGAGAAATTATAAGAAAAGTGCCTGAAGACATCATGGTAGAAGAATTGAAAAAAGAAATTGACAAACTCGCAGAAGAATATGCAGAGAAACAAAAAGTGAATTCATAGTCAATATAAAAAACAGCCTGTGGTTTAACCAGGCTGTTTTTTTAGTTGAATGATGTTTATTCGACCCATTCAGCTATTTCATGAACCGGCTTTTTCTTCGGCGGCTCAAGTTTTGTTTCTTGCGGATAACCTATGTATAAATAACCTAAAACCATTCCCTTGTCTGAAACATTAAAAGCATCTTTCATTGCTTGAGTATATGCCGGCTTTCCAGTACGCCAAATAGATGCCAATCCTAAAGCATGGGCAGTCAACATCATATTTTGTACAGCGCATGCCGCGGCTTCTATTTCTTCTATATATTCCACTTTCTCTTTATCGCTTGGTTCAACGGCAATAACAATAACTACCGGCGCCCGAAGCGCTTTTTTTATGCCTTTTTCGTAAGCTTCTTTTTTTTCATCGTCTGTTGGATGAACTAACTTTTCAACATTAATTTTGCCGTAAACATCGCCAAGCTTGTTTCGCCCTTCGCCGGTTAATACAGTAAATCGCCAAGGCTCTGTTTTGAAGTGATTAGGCGCCCAAATCGCTGATTCCAAGATTTTTTCAATTTTTTCACGAGGAGGCATTTCATCGGTCACTTTGCCGATTGATCTCCTTGTCTTAATCGCTTCAATCACATTCATACAAAATTCCCCTTTCCTTATTTTTTAACCTTTATATCATAACAATATTTAATTCATATTTCTATAAAGGCAGCTTACCGCTTTTGGAAAATGAAAAGGAACATTCCGCTTGCGGAATGTTCCTATCCATTTAGAAGAACGGTCTAGCAAACAATGCAATAACGATAGCTGCTATTCCAACACCGATTGCCCATGCACCTAAAGTTTTTGCGCCTTGCCTTCTGGCTATAATGCCAACAATAATTCCCGCTGCTCCCATGATAATCGGCAAGAAGAATAAGCCAATAACAGAAAGAACAATGGCAAGCCAGCCTAATCCAGTTCCCTCGGCTTCTTCATCAGCATCATCTGCATAAATATCCCTGTCAACAGCGGCTTCGGCAGCAAACTCTTCGCCGAAATCATCTTCGTCATCTAAATGGTATATTTTGTTTAACGAAGAATCATCATCATAATCCTTAAAACGATCCTTGTCAGCCATCGTGATCCCTCACTTTCTATTTAAGGATCAATTATAGTTTGACACGTTGGCTGACTTTTCATTAATGTAAAAGATACCATTTCTTTTTTGCCGTTTATGCCATCAATCATTGACAAAAGGAAGCGTAAAAGTAATTGTCGTTCCTTCTCCTAACTTGCTGTCAATATAAAATTCGCCCTCATGATCTTTTATAATTTTTTTGCAGAGAGGCAAACCAATGCCAGTGCCATTTTCTTTTGTAGTAAAAAACGGTTTCCCTAACTTTTCCAGTACAGATTTCTCCATTCCCGGTCCGTTGTCAGAAACCGTTACCTGATAAACATCCTTTAATGCTTTCGTGCGAATTTCAAACCTTTTGTCATTTTGCTTTTCTTCAAAAGCTTCAACTGCATTGCGAAGAAGATTTAAAATAATTTGTTTAATCATCGATTTATCAAAATAAATCCGGCGATTTGTTTTTTCAAATTGATAATCGAAAGTAATGTTTCTTAGTATGCACTCTGAGCGAATTAATGGGATTAAAGAATGGAAAAGCTCATTTGGCTCCTGAACCTGCTTTCTGGAGTTGTTGCGAGAAAGAGATAAAAAGTCCTCAATAATTTCATTCATTCGATCAATTTCTGATAAAATGGTCTTATAATATTTCTCTATATTGTTTGTAAGGCCAGACAATTGAATAAAACCTCTAATAACTGATAATGGATTTCGAAGCTCATGGGCAAATCCGGCAGCAAGATGAGAAACAGATTCCATTTGCTGCTTATGTTTCATTAAACTGTTAAATTCATCAGCTGAAGTCCGATTATCTATTATAAAAATAATATGGTCATTTTCTTCTATATAGATGCCTTTGATATGGTATAGAACATCTTTATAGACATGAAACCTTTGCAAATTTTTGCGGGAACTGCGGATCTCTTTTGCTAAAAAGCCCATTGTCTCGATGATTGGATGGTTTTTATCATAATTTTTATTATAATATTTCTGAGGTATAGCCTCTTTATTGCAATAATAAACCTCATCCTTTTCGTTTAGCTCAACGATAATAATATCTAATGCGTTTAATATGATATGTGGCGTATGTAAATGGTGCTGTTCGTGTTTTTGGTCATAAAGATATTCCTGGCCAGCAAGATAAATGTCATTTTTAAAAAACTTCCCTTTATATAAATATTTTTTATAATCACCATTTACTTTTTGATATAAATTTTTAGACAAAACCTTCCCAGTTTCAGTTAATTCTCGAAAAAACAGCAACGCTTCTTGCTTTGAATGTTTTGATAAATGATCGAAAAATTGCCTGCCGTTTTCTTTAATTAATCGATCGCCATTCGCATTGCTTTCGATAATGCTGCCGTTTAAAGCCACGCAAAAGCGAATCTCAAAAGACAATTCATTTTCAAACCATTGATCTTTCAGGGCAGAAACACAAGATTCAGAATTGCGCCGAATAATAATCCCTCCCCTCTGACAAAACACATCAATAAAATAACTATAACAATAATTATACAGAAACAATTTGACTTTACATAGGATTAAACGCAAGTACTTATAGACAATGTTTGCAAGTGTCTTGTCACTTCATTTCGATTTCGATCATTTCTTGTTGATTCACACATTGGGTTCGCCTTCATAACATATACATGAGTATTCTTGCGATTGGAGAGTGAACTGAGTGAATCAAATGATCAGACAGCTTGTAAATCAAAAAATCAATAATGTCACACCCCAAGAATTGCTTAAGCTAAGCCAACAGTACGGTTTTGATCTTTCAAGAGCCCAAGCTGATAAGATCTCAAAAATGTTAAGAGGAAAGAATATTGATATATTTAATGACCAAGACAGGCGTCAAGTGCTGCAAAATATATCGGTTAATATCGATAGGCGTCTTGCATCCGAAATCAACCGCATGTTTAATGAGTTTATGTAAAACATAAGTGAGCAGTCATCAATAACACGAAGATATCTTCGTGTTATTGATGCGCTATATCGTCTAATAAATGATCATTAAATGTTCCACTCTTAAACATATCAATTTCAAATTTATATGGGGGCTTTTTGCTTTTTTTGTCGTGGCCGACGTACGGCGTCTCCAGAATTTTAGGCAAGCCCTTCAATTGATCATGATGTACAATATAATTAAGAGCGTCAAAGCCGATATGACCCAATCCAATGTTTTCATGACGGTCTTTACGGGCGCCGCGTTCATTTTTGCTGTCATTAACATGGACAACTTTAATCCTGTCTAAACCGACGATTTTATCAAATTCTTCTAATACACCATCAAAATCATTAACAATGTCGTAGCCTGCATCATGAGTATGACATGTATCAAAACATACTGACAGCTTATCATTATGAGAAACACCGCTAATAATTTCTGCCAAATGCTCAAACCGATAGCCGCACTCTGAACCCTTTCCTGCCATCGTCTCAAGAGCAATTTGCACTTTATCGTCTTTACTTAAGACCTCATTAAGCCCTTCGATGATTTTTTTAATTCCTGCTTCTTCTCCTTCACCGACATGAGAACCAGGATGCAGCACAATTTGCTTCGCTCCTATCGCTTCAGTCCGATCTATCTCTTTTCGCAAGAAAGATACCCCTATTTCAAAAGTCTCAGGTTTGACTGTATTTGCGATATTTATAATATACGGCGCGTGAACGACAATATCCTCAATACCATGGCGTTTCATATGCTCACGGCCGGCGTCAATATTAAGTTTTTCGATAGCTTTTCTTCGTGTATTTTGCGGCGCGCCGGTATATATCATAAATGTTGATGAACCGTAGGATACAGCTTCTTCACTTGCACCCAAAAGCATTTTATCACCGCTCATAGACACGTGAGAACCAATTTTCAACAAAATAAACACTCCTCTCACGACCATTCTAACACAATCCTTACCGGTTAGAAATCAGATATTAACGCCAGTATGCCGTCATTGCCCAAAACTAGGCTTTCTATCCAACTTATGACTTTCACCCTCTAACTTCTCAAACAGACAACACTCATCCCTTGGCAATAGCATAATATAACATAGATACTAGAGGGTTAGACATGAAATGTTGGAATTTTATTGTTTCGAGACCGAGCTCATTTTTTCTGACTTCTTGCTTCTAACCGACAACTTCTAGCACGGAAGGAGTGACGATATGTTTCCCTTTAGACAAACACCGCAAATGCCGGTACAGCCGACGAATATGATCCCGCAAAATATGATGCCGCCATTTATGGGCGGTTTTCCGGGCCGAGCGGCAGCAGGGTTTCCTCAAGCAGCTGGAATGCAAACAGGCACACAGGGGATTACGGGCGGACTGCGCGGCCTCACCAGATTATTGAACCCAGGAAACGGCCTTGGCACCAGCCAAGCATTTGGAGCCGGCCAAGCACTGGGAGCAGGAAATACACTCAGCAGCGCGGGTCAAGCACTGGGTACAGGAATGCCCGGAACCGGCGGCGGTTTAATGGGCGTGTTTTCTAATCTGCAGAAAGCGGTAAAAACAGCACAAACTGTTATTCCTATGGTTCAGCGATTTGGACCTATCGTCAAAAACGCACCTGCGCTCTTTAATATGATGAAAACATTCAGGGAAATTAATAAAGCTGGAGACAGCACCGATAATAACCAAGGCTCCGGAACAGAAGAACAAAATTCAGAAACAACCAATCAGCAAACATCAGATCAACAAACATCAGGTCAAACATCTGGTCAACAAACATCGGAACAGCAAGTATCAGGCCATACATCAAACAAAAATAAAGAATCCAAATCTCAACGTACAACCCAAAAGGGATCAGAACAAGATAAGAATAGCAAAATAGAAAAGAAACAACCTTCAAGAAAAAAAACAGATAAAAAAACATCCTCGCCAAAACTTTATATATAATCAACGATGCTTGTCTTAGATGGTTTGTCTTATCATGGCGCCTCCTTTATAATAAGAGGGATAAATCACTTATTTTATGGTCAGCTTCAATAAGGAGGCTATTTTTTATGGATGTCATTAAAGTATCACCGAGAGGATATTGTTATGGTGTTGTCGATGCAATGGTTATTGCAAGGAAAGCGGCAATGAATAAAGACCTGCCAAGGCCTATTTATATACTTGGCATGATTGTTCATAACAGGCACGTCACTGAAGCCTTTAAAGAAGAAGGCATCATTACTCTAGATGGAAAAGAAAGAATTGAACTATTAAAGGATATAGATCGCGGAACAGTCATTTTTACCGCTCACGGCGTTTCGCCGGAAGTTCGCAAATTGGCTGAGGAAAAAGGACTGACAACCATTGATGCAACATGTCCGGATGTAACCAAAACGCATGAGCTTATAGAAGAAAAGAAAAAAGAAGGCTATCATGTTATTTATATCGGAAAAAAGGGTCACCCTGAACCGGAAGGTGCTGTCGGCGTCGCGCCGGATATTGTCCACCTTGTTGAAACTCATGATGATGTTGACCAGTTAGCTTTAGATACTGACAAGATCATCATTACCAACCAAACAACCATGAGCCAATGGGATGTCCGCGAACTGATGAATCATATTAAAGAAAAATATCCGCATGCCAAAATTCATAATGAAATTTGTTTGGCAACCCAAACGAGACAGGAGGCTGTCGCAGAACAAGCAAAGGAAGCTGACCTGCTCTTAGTTGTAGGCGATCCAAGGAGCAATAATTCAAACCGCCTGGCCCAAGTATCCGAAGAAATTGCCGGAACCAAAGCTTACAGAATCGCTGATCTCTCTGAACTTCATTTAGATTGGCTAAAAGGCGTCAATAAAGTGGCTGTTACAGCGGGAGCTTCAACACCGACACAGTTGACTAAAGAAGTCATTCTTTTTCTTGATCAGTATGACCCAAATGATCCAGCCACTTGGCACACTCAATCAAAAGCCCACAGCAAAGATATTTTGCCAAAAATTAAAATCAAAAAGAAGCCAAAGACAGTTAAAGAATAATAAAAAACGGTCGATATTGATCGACCGTTTTTTATATAAATATAAATGGGTTTGTATTAGCGCTGGATGCAATGACAGTTGTATCATAACAGCCCGATGATTGAATAACTTCTTCAAAGTATTGTTTGGCGCCCTCTTTGACAACCTTTTCTATATGGTGGCCGGCATCGATGACATTCAGTTGATGAAGAAGGGCATCATGTGCTGTATGGTAATAAACATCACCGGTGATGATGACATCAGCGCCTTTATATTTAGCGAATGGTATAAGACTATTTCCATCACCGCCTGAGACGGCTATTTTTTTTACTTTTGAATCCAAATCTCCTGTAACACGAACGCCGTCAAGATCCAGACGTTCTTTAACATTCTCTGCCAACTCTTTCAATGTGACCGCTTCAGGCAATTCGCCAATTCTTCCTAACCCGAATGTTTTGCCTTGATTATCAAGCGGATACACGTCATAGGCCACTTCCTCATAAGGATGGCTTGAAATCATTTTATTAACTGTACGGTTTAGCAGTGATTCTGGAACAATTGTTTCGACCCTAACTTCCGAGACTTGCTCCAGCTTGCCCTTTTCTCCTATATAAGGATTTGTTCCTTCTTCAGGCAAAAATGTCCCGGTTCCCTGAATATTAAAAGTACAGTGGCTGTAATTCCCGATTGCTCCTGCACCTGCCGAACCCAACGCTTCACGAACTTGAGCGGCATGACTCTCAGGCACAAACACAGATAATTTATATAATGGTTCTGTATATGTTGGCTTTAAAATTTGCGAATTCGTCAGACCAAGCTTTTGGGCCAGCATATCATTAATGCCGCCTTCTGCCACATCAAGATTTGTATGGGCAACATAGACAGCAATATCGTTCTGAATCAGTTTAGATATTATTTTGCCTTGTCCTGAATCTGCACGAATATCTTTTAAAGGCCTGAAAATAACAGCATGATGAGCAAAAATGAGATCAACATTTTTCTCAATGGCTTCGTCAGCAACATTTTCTAAAACATCTAAAGTCACCATGACTTTTTTTACTTTTTTATTTAAAGTCCCTATTTGCAAACCAATCTTATCATTTTCGAAAGCTAATTTTTTAGGCGCCCAATTTTCAAAAGCTTGAATCAAGGTTTGTCCGTGAATATATTGTCCCAATTTAATCCCCTTTCTATAATCTCCGCCTTTTTTATGAACTGCTGTTTTTTTTGAACTATGTCATCAGTTTGTTCAGTATTGCTAAGCGATTGAATGATATTTTCAATCTTATGAAGTTCCATTCTCCATTTCTTTTCAAAGACTTTATCTTTCTTTTTGATCAAGTACGGGCCCATTAAGCGTTCTATTTCAGTCAGCTGAATCGGTTCAGCGGTTTGATGAGCCGCAAGCATCTCATAAATATGGCCGTCTTCTTCAAGAATGTCTTCATTAAAAATTGACCATCCATGAGAACTAAGCCAGTCCCGAACTGTATCTGAAGCGACATTCGGCTGCAGAATGAGCGTTGTTTCACTCGTCAGCTTATCCGACCCTTCATCAAGAATTTTTCTAATTAAACTGCCTCCCATCCCTGCGATAACGACGACGTCTGTCTCGCCTCGTTTAATAACCTTTAAGCCATCACCCAAGCGTACAGAAATGACTTTCTCTAAACCGAGCGATTGGACAGTTCGCAGCGCGGATTGGTATGGCCCTTCATTAACTTCTCCGGCAACAGCCTGGCTAATCAATCCTTTTTGATAAGCGTAACAAGGAAGGTAAGCATGATCAGAACCAATATCACTTAACGTCTTTGCATGTGCCGGTATGTACGAAATTAAGCGCAGTAAACGCTTTGATAACTGAATCTGTTCCATATAACCACCGTCTATATTTTATTTACATTACTTATCATACCATACCCCACTCTATATCCAAATTAGCCGCAAATAAAAAAAGCGATCTCAACAGATCGCTTTTTCCTTTTTCCTTATTTCTTTTTAGACAGCCAATCAGCAACTTTTTGGGCCTCATCGCCTTGAATGACATTTGCCGGCATTCCGCCGCCGCCATTTTTAATTTGTTTTAGAATTCTATCTTTTGAAATTTTGCTTCCAATATGCTGCAGATTTGGTCCCGCACCGCCTTCTAGATTTTGCCCATGACAAGAAGCGCAATTTTGCTTAAAGATAGCTTCAGGTTTTACATTTGCTGTACTCGTCTTTCCAGCTTTTGCCGCTTGACGATCTTGTACAATATTGCCGCCCCAAACAGATAATACAATAACAAATATAATACCTAATACAGCAATGATGCCAAAAGGCACAAGCGGATTCCGCTTCATATAACAATCCCCCTATGTATATTTTTGGATCAATCAAAGCCGTTTGCTGAATATTTCCCCTTATTATATTTTACTTTATATTCTAAATGAATGAAAGACCAGATCAGAAAGTCATGAACTGAATCTTTTTTAGCAGCCGATTTCCCTTGCAATGACCATCCTTTGAACCTCAGAGGTGCCTTCCCCTATTTCAAGCAATTTAGCGTCCCTCAGGTAACGTTCAACCTGATATTCGCGCATATAACCGTTCCCGCCATGAATCTGAATGGCTTCGGTACAAACCTCCATGCAAATTTCCGATGCGTATAATTTGCACATTGGAAGCTTCTTTTGTAAATTTCTTTCCTTGATCTTTTAACCAAGCCGCTTTATATACCATTTGACGGGCAAGCTCTATTTTTAATGCCATATCTGCCAATTTAAATTGAATGGCTTGAAACTTAGAAATAGCCCTGCCGAATTGCGTTCTCTGCTTTGCATAGTTAAGAGCATCTTCGTAGGCGGCTTGCGCGATGCCGACAGCCATGGCCCCTATTCCAATTCTTCCGCCGTCCAAAGTAATCAGAAATTGCTTAAAGCCCTCTCCTCTTTTGCCTAAAATATTTTCCTCCGGCACGCGAACATTTTCAAGAAATAGTTCTGTAGTATTTGAAGCATTTAAACCCATTTTTTCATATGGTTCTGTTATAGAAAATCCTTGAGCATCCGCAGGAACAATAATCGCACTTATTTCCTTTTCTCCATTAATGCGGGAAGTAACGGCCGTAATGGGAATCACTTTGGCGTATGATGCATTTGTTATAAAGCATTTGCTGCCGTTAATAACCCATTCCCCTTCTTCTAGTCTTGCTTCCGTTTCTGTACCGCCTGCATCTGAGCCGGCGTTTGCTTCAGTCAGACCAAAAGCCCCTAAGGCATCCCCGTTGCATATCGGCACTAAATATTCCCTTTTTTGCGCTTCTGTTCCGAATAAGTTTAAAGGCGCTCCCCCAAGCGAAACATGGGCTGAATAAGTGATACCGGTAGAGCCGCACGCTCGGCTTAATTCTTCAACAGCGATGGCAAAGCATATGGTATCCGCTCCACCGCCGCCATATTCTTCAGGAAAAGGCAGCCCTAATATGCCAAGTTGACCAAGTTGATCAAAAATATCTTTCGGAAACGCTTTATTTCTGTCTCTTTCTGTTGCTCCGGGTGCTACCACCTCATCCGCAAACTCTTTCATCATCTTTTTTATCATCATTTGTTCGTGTGTTAAATGGAAATCCATGAGTTTTCTCCTCCCGCATTATGGATACGCTTACATACATTATAAAATACCCGCATCTGTTATTTCAATTATCTAAAAAATTAAATATCTGTTTTCGCTCTAAAAAATTGTTTATAAGTATTGGTTTAAAAGCTTTTTATGTGTGTATTCCGCGTCAATAAATATTAATTTACAAATCTCGATAAAAGATGTATTTGCAAATCATAAAAAAAGTCAGTAAAATAAATGACAAGAATACAAAAAAAGTTTACTTCACACAAATGAAGTAAACTTTAACTGTTACATCTTATTCTAAAAAGTCTTTAAGTTGTTTACTACGGCTTGGATGACGCAGCTTTCTAAGAGCTTTAGCTTCTATTTGTCTAATACGCTCTCTTGTTACGCCGAAAACTTTCCCAACTTCTTCTAAAGTTCTTGTTCTGCCGTCGTCTAAACCAAATCTCAGACGAAGGACATTTTCTTCTCTGTCTGTAAGCGTATCGAGCACATCTTCAAGCTGTTCTTTCAGCAATTCGTAAGCTGCAGCATCTGACGGCGCTTGAGCATCTTGGTCTTCGATAAAATCGCCAAGGTGCGAATCATCTTCTTCACCAATCGGTGTTTCCAATGATACAGGTTCTTGAGCTATTTTAAGTATTTCTCTTACTTTATCAGGGGGTAATTCCATTTCTTTTCCAATTTCTTCAGGTGTAGGTTCACGGCCTAAATCTTGCAGCATTTGACGCTGTACCCTAATCAGCTTATTAATGGTCTCAACCATATGCACGGGAATTCTAATCGTTCTTGCCTGATCGGCAATCGCTCTTGTAATTGCTTGTCTGATCCACCAAGTTGCATATGTGCTGAACTTGTAGCCTTTTCTATAATCAAATTTCTCAACGGCTTTTATAAGACCCATATTGCCTTCTTGGATGAGGTCAAGGAATAGCATGCCTCTGCCCACATAGCGCTTAGCAATACTGACAACCAGACGCAAATTCGCTTCTGCAAGGCGCCGTTTTGCTTCTTCATCGCCTTGCTCTATTCTTTTGGCAAGATTAATCTCATCTTCGGCTGACAATAAATCAACCCGCCCGATCTCTTTTAAGTACATTCTCACAGGGTCATTTATTTTTACACCCGGCGGAACACTGAGATCATTGAGATCAAATTCCTCTTCTTTACTTACGATATTGTCAGTGTTGTGAATATCTTCAAGAACGTCAACACCTTGATCTTCAAGATATTCATAAAACTCATCCATTTGCTCTGAGTCTTGATCAAATGGCGCAAGACGTTCTGATACCTCACTATAAGAAAGAGCACCTCGTTTTTTCCCCAGCTCAACAAGCTGTTCTTTCACTTGATCAATGGTTGTCTCGTGATCGGTCTTGCTTTGTTTCTCAGCCATTTGATCCCCTCCTTCCAATACTCTTAATTCTAATTTTACATGCCTTTAATTTCTTTCTTCATTGAGATAATCTCAGCCAAGAGATTAGCTGCCAATTCTACATTTTGATTTTGTTCGGCTTTTCTTCTTTGTTCTTCTTTAACTTTAATGGCTTCAGCTTTGCCATGTTTTATAACCTGATCAATATAATCTTGGATTTCTTTGTCAGATGCTGATTCGTTAATCTGCATCATCGCAAGATCTGTAGCAGCATTTTGCAGCTCTGGATCATTCAGCCGCTGTATAAATAAACTAATATCAGGCGGTGCGCCATCTTCATAAAAACCGTATAAATGTGCAGCCAAAGCTTGATGAATATCAATATTAAATGAACCGCCTATTTTTTCTTTTACAAGTTCAGTAATTTCTGCGCTTCTCATCATGTGGGCAATTAATTGTCTTTCAGCCGCATGGTAAGCAGGATACAGCTTATTTTGTTTAACCATCTTGGATGCGGAAGCGGTTATGCGCTCTTTCCCATGCTTCTTCAATTGCCGGTACATTTGATATTGCTGCTGTTTCAGAGCATCAAGCGATATTGAAAATTCATCGGCCAATTGCCTCAGATAATGATCCCGCTCAACTGCTTTTTTGAGTCCGGCTATTTCATGTAGTACATCTTCGATATAGCGCATCCGATCTCCTTCATCATAAAGATTTCGTCCTGACCGCAAGTAATCCATTTTAAAAGCCATAAGCGTTTGGCCAGCCCCTATTACATCGTTCCGAAAACGTTCACCGCCTAATTTGCTAATGTAGTCATCGGGGTCCAGGTTTTCAGGCATTTTCGCTATTTTCACCGTTCTGCCGCGGTCTTTTAACATTTCTGCAGCACGGAAAGCCGCATCGATGCCGGCTTGATCGGAGTCATAGCATATTATAATAGTTTCAGCGTTTCTTGTTAAAAGTCCTGCTTGCTCTTCGGTTAAAGATGTCCCCATGGAAGCGACAGCGTTGGTAATGCCGGCTTGATGAGCCTTAATAACATCCACATAGCCTTCTAATAAAACAACTTGATTTTCTTGTTTAATGGAAGAGCGGGCCAAATGATATCCATAAAGAATATTCCCCTTATGAAATATATTAGACTCCGGTGTATTTATATACTTTGGTTTTTCATTTGTTAATATCCGTCCGCCGAAGGCAACCGCTTTTCCTCTGCGATCCCAAATCGGAAATATAATGCGGTTTCTAAACCGATCAAAAAATTTATCGTCGAAATGCCGCCTTGACAGTATGCCGGCCTTTTCCAAAAGCGGAAGCGAAAAGCCCCTCTTTTGCAAAAAGTTTGTTGCCGCCTCCCATGAATCCACGGCAAATCCTATTTGGAATTTCTCGATCGTTTCTTGAGAGAAACCTCGCCTTTTAAGATAATCTCTTCCCTTTTCGCCGTAATTTGATTCGCATAGCATATAATGGTAAAATTTTGTCAAAAGCTCAAGCGCTTGATATAAGGTTTGCTGTTCTTGATAGCCTTTATGATTGCGCTGTTTGTCTTGAGTATATTTTTCGGAGATTTCAATATGAGCTTTTTCGGCTAGAAACTGAACAGCTTCCGGAAAAGAAAAACCTTCAATCTCCATGACAAACGTAAATATGTTTCCCCCGGCACCGCAGCCGAAGCAGTGAAAAATTTGTTTATCAGGCGATACAGAAAAGGATGGTGTTCGTTCATTATGGAAAGGGCAGAGAGCGGTATAGCTCTTTCCTTGCTTCTTTAATTGAACATATTCACCAATGATATCAACAATGTCCAAAGACGTTCGTATTTTTTCGATCGTTTCCTCCTGTATCCGCATGTTTGCATACACCACCAGTGTCTACTCTAAAGAAAACTTTGCTTTTTTTGCTGCTTTATGATAACTGGCTCAATAAATTTTCCAAGGAACGGCAAAAACGTTGTCGATCTTTAAGGCTGAAGGGCTTAGGACCCTTAATCCTATTTCCTTGGGCCAATTGTTTGTAGGACATGTATCTCCTGTGCAAAATATTGGGCATGTCCTTCTCTTTAACTAAATTTCCACCCGGAGTTAATACATAAACATGTTTGTGCGTTAACAGGCTTGAAAGCCCCATATCCTGCGTAACGACAATATCCCCCTCTTCGGCGTGATTAACAATATATATATCGGCGGCTTCTTTGTCTGGATCAACGTATATCCATCCGGGTGCACTGTCAATTGAATAATGGGAATAAGAAGCAACAAAAATTAACGAAACAGGATAATGCGCTGCTACTTGCTCGATCTCCTTTTTGACAGGACAAGCATCTGCATCGACGAAAAGCCTTCTCTTCTTAAGCATATATTTTAAATTCTATATCCTCTCATTAAAATCCTTCATGAAGGATCATGTTTAAATTTTGCGAAATTTGTCGAATAGAGGTGAAATAGAGCTTTATTTGTTATTTTAATCACAAATATGTATTATAATACATTTAAAATACAAACTTCAAGATAAAAAGAAAAAAATTTAATACACCGCCTCCATTCGGTGTATTAAATATCAATTTATCCTATTTAACTAATGCAAGGATTCTATTCGCGGTCTCTTCAACTGCCCGGTTTGAAACATCAATCACTCTGCAGCCGATTTTATTCATGACATTTTCAAAATGATCCAACTCTTCTTTAATGCGATTGATCTTAGCATAGTTAGCGTTAGAATCAAGACCGAGGGCTGTTAGCCTTTCTATTCTGATATGATTGAGCTGTTCCGGTGAAATGCGCAAGCCGAAACATTTATCAGGGTTTATTTTAAACAATTCCTCCGGCGGGTCCACTTCAGGAACGAGCGGCACATTGGCTACTTTGTAACGCTTTAATGCAAGATACTGCGACAAAGGCGTTTTCGATGTTCGGGATACGCCAATTAACACGATGTCCGCTTTTAAAATGCCTCTCGGGTCTCTTCCGTCATCGTATTTAACCGCAAATTCAATCGCTTCCACTCTCTTAAAGTAATCTTCATCAAGCTTATGAATGAGGCCCGGTTTATAACTTGGCTCTTGTTGAAAGATTGATGTCAGTTTATGAATGGTTGGTGTAATAATATCAATAATTTCAACATTATTTTCTTCAGCTGATTTGACTAAATGATCTTTCATTTCTGGAACAACAAGCGTAAAAGCGATTAAAGCATTGTTCTCTTTTGCCGAAAAAATAATTTCATTAATTGTGTCAAGATCATTCACAAATGGAAACTTTTCAACTTCAATCTCGCAGTCTTTAAATTGTATCGCTGCCGCTTTGATCACTGATTCGGCAGTTTCCCCAACAGAATCGGAAACAATATATACTTTTTTCACATCATGATTTGTACTTTTCATTTTGCATCCCCCTATGAGGTTAATCAAATTGGCCTTCCGCCAGTTCGACAAAAGCCCGTGTCACATTTGTTTTTGTCAGTCTGCCGGTAACTTCCAATCCTTTGTCTGTCTCTTTTACAACCGGCATTCCGTCAATTTGCCGTTCGATAAGCAGTTTGGCAACGTCGATAATCAGGTCATGGCTATGGCAATAAGTAATGTTAGGCATCCGCGACATAATCACACTGATGGGTATTGCGGAGAGATCCTGATTTCCGAGGCTTGCTCGAAGCAGATCCTTTCGTGACAGCGCACCAATTAAAACACCGTCTTTATTAACTACAAAAAGGGTGCCGACATCTTCTAAAAACATCGTGCAGATGGCATCATAAGCGGAGGCAGATTCTTCAACGACGACAGGTATAGATTGATAGGATTTCACCGTCATTTTTTTCACTTTGTCTGTAAGGAGCTGCGACTGCGTTTTGCCAGTATAAAAATAGCCGACTCTTGGACGCGCTTCTAAAAAGCCTGACATCGTCAGAATCGCCAAATCCGGCCTTAACGTTGCTCTCGTTAAGTTTAATTTCTCAGCAATTTGTTCACCGGTAATCGGGCCATTTTCTTTAGTAATTTCAATAATTTTTTTTTGCCGTTCATTTAATTCCATTCGTTTCACCGCCCTTCTTTTCGGAACATATCCAATTACTTATTATAATCTAAAAACGAATGGGTTTTAATGAATTCATTCCATAAATTTTAAAAAACAGAGAAACTCCTATTTCTTTATAAAAAGAAATAGGAGTCAGCGCTTAGGCGATGCAAGATTTTTCTCAAAAGCATCAAGCTGGTCCAAAAAACGTTTTGACTTAAGATTCAGACCTGAATAATGATCATAATAAGCAGATAAGATATGTTTTAATTCATCTTTTGTTTCTTTTTTTAGATTAACTTCACCCAACCTTTTTAAGTCAAAATATTTAAATAGGCGAAGCAGTTTTACTGAAGTCTGTGAGATCGGCATCACGTATTGATCATTTCGGGAACATCGGCGGCAAATCAGCCCACCGCTGCTCATAGAAAAAGAAAATGGCCCATCATTTGAACCGCAATGTACACAAGCATTTAATTCTGGTTCTATCCCCGCTGTCTTAAGCATTTTCACTTCAAAAATCCTTGTTAAGACATCCGGATCTACGCCTTCATCAATGTAAGATAATATTTGCAGCAAAAGTTCAAATAAATAAGGGTTTTTAATGTTTGAATCAGTTAACTTATCTAACATTTCAACGATATAAGCAGCGTACGCCATTTTGTTTAAGTCTGTTTTTAAGCTTCGAAAAGAAAGAATAGGTTCACCTTGATACAGTACACCTAACCCTTTGCCTCTTTTAAATAAAAACTGGCCGTACATGAGCAGCTGGCTTGCCGCAGCGAGCTTGCTTTTTGCTTTTTTTGCTCCCCGGGCCATCAAGCCGATCTTGCCGTGTTCTCTTGTAAATAAAGTGATGACTTTATTTGTTTCCCCATAATTAATTGTTTTTATAATGATTCCTTCGGCTTTCTCCATCAAGGAATAATCACCTGCTTACAATTTTTATTGTATCGGCTGATCCTCAATCTTCTCCCATTCATTTATTTCCTCAACATCATCATGTTCTTTTTCCATTTCTTTCATTATTAGATAGGTGTCGATGTTGCCAGTCATGCAAAAGACCTTCCAAGTAAAGTCTAACATGATTAAACCACCTTTCATATATTAAAAACCTCTATAATATAGGTTTTGTAAAACCAGCAAAAACATGATAAGGAAATTTTGCTAATTTAAATGGGATGGAGCTTTATCCAGCATTAAAACGCACTGAACTGAGATTTCTTTCCTCAGATTTTGACGTTAATATTCATCTTCGCTAAAACCGAAATCCCGCAGCTGCGATTCTTTATCGCGCCAATTTTTTTGCACCTTGACCCACAGCTCCAAAAACACTTTCGACCCAAGCAATGCTTCAATATCTTTTCGCGCCAGCGTTCCAATTTTTTTCAGCATGGCGCCTTGTTTGCCGATAATGATACCTTTCTGTGAGGGCCGTTCAACAACAACAGCTGCTTGAATATATACAACATCATTTTCTTCCCGTTTCATGTCATCGATGACAACTGCTATAGAATGCGGGACTTCTTCTCTTGTCAAATGGAGAATTTTTTCCCTGATGAGTTCCGCTGCAATAAAACGTTCCGGATGGTCCGTCACTTGTTCATCAGGATAATACTTTGGACCTTCGTCCAGATATGAAGTAATCAGTTCTATTAATGTATTCACATTATTTCCTTGAAGTGCCGAGATCGGAATCACTTCGTCAAAAGCGTATTTGCTTCTGTATTCTTCAATAAGCGGCAGCAGCTCGTCCGGATGAACTTTATCAATTTTATTTAAGATTAAAAATACAGGTGTTTTCGCTTTTTCGAGCAAATCGATAATATATTGGTCGCCTTTTCCATAACCCTGTTCAACATCAATCATAAAGACGACTAAATCCACTTCATTCAGTGTATTTTGGGCAATCCTCGTCATAAATTCTCCAAGCTTATGCTTAGGTTTATGAATGCCGGGTGTATCGATAAAAACAATTTGCGCCTTGTCAGATGTATAAACGCCGTGAATTTTATTTCTTGTTGTTTGGGCTTTATCGCTCATTATCGCTATTTTTTGGCCGAGCACTTGATTTAAAAGCGTTGATTTGCCTACATTCGGCCGGCCGATGAGAGCAACAAAACCTGATTTGTATGGTTCTTGTGTCATGAGCTTAAGTCCTCCGCTAAAAATGCTCCAGGCAAAAGTTTTTCTACTGTTGTATATTGTGTATCCCCCGAAAGGTTAGTTAAAATGACCTTCATATCAGGCGGGCATAATTCTGCCAAAACTTGCCGGCATGCACCGCACGGCGGTACAGGCCTCTTTGCATCGGCAATGACAGCAAGAGCTGAATATTCCTTTTCACCTTCAGAAAAAGCTTTGAAGAGCGCTGTTCTTTCTGCACAGTTGCATAAAGAATAAGCAGCGTTTTCGATGTTAAATCCTGTGAACACTTGCCCGCTCTTTGTAAGTAAGGCAGCGCCCACTTTATATTTGGAATAAGGCACATAAGCATCTTCGCGTGCTTTTTTGGCCAAAGTGATGAGCTGTTTATCATCCATATGAATACTCCCCTTTACAAAACCATTCAACATCTGCTATAAGAGCGTTTTATATAATATCATAAAACCAATTATAGCTGAAATTATCGAAAAACATAAAACTGCGCCTGCAGCAATATCTTTTGCTGCTTTTGCCAGCGGATGGGGCTTTTTTTCCGTTATTAAATCAACCGTTCTTTCAACAGCGGTATTGGCCATCTCTAGACTTATCACACCGCCGATTAAAATTAAAATAATCATAAAGTCTGTATAAGAGACATGGATCAAAATCGCAATGATGATAACAAGGATGGCCACGATTGATTGTATGTGCAAATTCCTTTCCCGCTTAAACGCCGAAATAATGCCTGAAATGGCACAATTTAATCTTCTTAAGAAGTTTGAAGCTTCACGTTTCAACACTTAGCTGAACCTCGAGAGACCATAGGACTCCAAAATATCATCCTGAAGAGAAAACATTTCCTTTTCGTCCTCTTCAGTCATATGATCATACCCAAGCAGATGGAGGAAACCATGGACAACAAGAAATCCCAGCTCTCTTTGAAAGGAATGGCCATAATATTCCGCCTGTTCATGCGCCTTTGGCAAAGATACTATAATATCTCCCAGAACTCTGGGAGCAGTCCCCTCATCAATGATATTAACTTCATTCTCCCCCTGCTCTTCAAGCGCAAAGGAAATAACATCTGTCGGCTGATCTTTATGACGGTATTCAGCATTAATTTCCTGAATGCGTTTATTATCGACAAAAGTGACAGATAACTCTGCTTCCTCTTCTATTTTTAATCGGCCGGCAGCATGCTCCAATAAATCGATGATGAGATGCTGATCTTCTTTTTTTAGTTCTCCTGTTTCATCGTACATATCGATCGTTAAATTCACTTGTTGTTCACCTTCTTATGATCTGATTCCTCTGGATATTCAATGCGGGAATGGAAGACGCCATTTAGAGTTTCGCAGATTG
Source organism: Scopulibacillus daqui (assembly GCF_016908855.1). Taxonomy (GTDB): domain Bacteria; phylum Bacillota; class Bacilli; order Bacillales; family Sporolactobacillaceae; genus Scopulibacillus_A; species Scopulibacillus_A daqui. Next base: position 23,127 of record NZ_JAFBER010000012.1, read on the forward strand.
ATTCTTTAACCATCCGCAGTTCATTTAACGTAATGTCACACTCGTCAAACTGACCGTCCTCCAACCGTTCATTAAATATTTTCTGAACCAATGATTCAATTTTCATAGGGGTCGGTTTGGCCATTGACCTGACAGCCGCTTCTATACTGTCAGCCAACTCAACGACGGCGGCTTCTTTTGTTTGCGCCTTTGGCCCGGGATAACGAAATTCGCTTTCAAGAACTTCCTGATCCGAAACTTCTTTCGCTTTATGATAAAAATACTTAAGCAGGGTTGTCCCGTGATGCTGCTCGGCAATATCAATGATTTCCTTAGGCATATGATGCTTACGCAAAATATCAGCGCCGTCATAAGGGTGTGAAATAATAATCGTCCGGCTGAGCTGCGGAGATATTTTCTCGTGCGGATTCTCATGATTAAATTGATTTTCGACAAAGAACCGCGGCCGTTTTGTTTTGCCAATATCATGATAATATGCAGCCACTCTGGCCAGAAGTCCGTTCGCACCTATAACATCACAAGCTCTTTCGGCAAGATTAGCAACCATAACACTGTGATGATAAGTTCCGGGCGCTTCCATTAAAATTTTACGTAATAAAGGATGATTAGGATTTGATAATTCAATGAGTTTTATCGGCGATAAAATGCCAAATGTTGCCTCAAAAAACGGCATAAGCCCGAATGTCAAAATAGTAGACAGGAGTCCGGAAAGAAAAGCAAAACCAAGGGTTAGGCCGGTTTCATAGAGATGAAGCGTCCCATTTTGAATAAATATTAATCCTGCTACAATAAAAACATTAATCACCGATATAATAAAACCGGTTTGCAGCAATTTAAAGCGCGTGCCATGTCCTTTAAGCGCAAAAACGCCTGCCAGCGACGACAATAATAAATAGACGCCCATCTGCATGTCAAACACACTGGCTGATGACGATTCGCCGAATATTAAACTGCCGCATAAACTGAATACAGCGCTTGAGACAATCGCCAGCCGTTTGCTAAGGAGCATGCGGATCAGCCAAGCTCCTGTCGCGATAGGCACAAGATAATTAATCCCAACGGTATGCGTATTTTCCAATATGCTGTCCAATTTAATCAATAATAATATAAAAATAAATATAACCAAAAAAGTTAACAAGCGCGTGACATCTGGAGCGCCTTGTTTTGTTTTAAAATGCTGGCATTCCATAATAAGCAAACTGGTTAAAAACAAAACAAAAATGGCAAGCCCTATAAAAGGCAGAACTTTAAGATGGTTGTCCAACAACCCGACAACTTTTAATTTGTGCATAACATCGCGGGTAATCAGCTCGCCTTTTTTGACAATGACTTCTCCCTGGTGGATCACGACATTATCCACCTGTCTTGCTGCCTCTTCCTTATTTCTTTTTGTCGCATTAGCGTCAAACATATAATTCGGGACAATAGAATCTTTCAAAATGTTGATCATCGCTTGACGCATTGCTTTTGATGTTACTGAAGAAGGGATCATATTCGAAGCATTCTTTTGAACGCGTTCAAGGTCGCTCCATTTAATTTTGTTATTCATCGTTTCATAGATCGCTGTATTAACCATATCTTGCGCCACGGATAATTCACTGTCCGAAGCCTTTAGAAGCGTCTCAACGGTTTTGTCTGAAAGCTCATCATTTGTTGAATCAGAGAGCTTGTCTCTTACCTTCTTAATCTTATCATCCATTGAGCTGTGCTTATCGGAGTCCGTTTTAACTTCATTAATGACATCAAAGATATCGCCGGCTTTTTCAACTTGCATAAGGGCGGCATCTTTCTTATAAACATAAGTCGACGGCGCCGATTCTACTGCTTCTTGCTGTTTGACCTTAGTCGCTTCTTTATCAATGGTTTCAATTGGGGATTGAATATCATGTTTAGCAATTTCGTGAAGATGGACGTTAAGCTTTTTTGGTATTGCAGTATTAATCATCGCGATATACATCGCAATCCCCAGGAGCGCATAAATTCCCCAAATAAAATAGGCTTTGCTTGCAAATTGCCTCCAATCTTTTCCTGAATCTTTATGCTTCATGATTTTCCTCCTGCCTGGGTAAGACGAATTTTGGATAAGTTTCTTCTAAAATTCGTTTATTAGCTGATTAACTTTCATATGCTTTAATGATCTTTTGGACTAATGGATGACGAACAACATCTACACTTGAAAGCTTTACAAAAGAAATACCTTTAACATCCTTTAAAACTTGGCTTGCTGTACTTAGCCCGGATGATTTCCCTTTAGGAAGATCCACTTGGGTAATATCGCCCGTAATAATCATTTTGGAACCGAAGCCAAGGCGGGTTAAAAACATCTTCATTTGTTCGTTTGTCGTGTTTTGCGCTTCATCAAGAATGACATAAGCATCATCGAGCGTTCTTCCCCTCATATAAGCCAGCGGCGCAATTTCAATTGTTCCGCGATCAATTAAACGCAAGGTATGTTCCGCCCCTAAGACATCATGGAGCGCATCATATAAGGGCCTCAGATAGGGATCAACCTTTTCCTTCAGGTCGCCTGGAAGAAAGCCGAGGCTTTCTCCGGCCTCTACTGCCGGACGCGTAAGGACGATTCGTTTGATATTACCTGACTTAAGAGCGGTAACAGCCATAACAACAGCTAAATAAGTTTTTCCTGTTCCGGCTGGCCCGATCGCAAAAACCATATCATTTTTTTTTATCGCATTTATGTATCTTTTCTGTCCAAGTGTTTTCACGCGTATAGATTTGCCCTTGGCGTTAACCGTTATTTCTTCATTATAAATATCATGCAACTCTTCAATCGCGCCTTCTTTGGCTAATTGAACAGCATAGACAACATCCCTCTCGGTGATAGACTTGCCCTGTCTAATAAGGCCTAATAAAGCTTTTAATACGTCCTCAGCTGTTTGGACCTCTTCATGCCGGCCGGATATATTAAGGGCGCCTCCCCTTGTCACGATAGACAAGTCCAATGTTTCTTCAATGACCTTTAAGTTGGCATCTCTTGGACCAAACAAGGCGATGGCATCATTAGCTTGGTTTATTTCTAAATCAATTGTATATAATTGTTGTTCTGACAATCTACTCAGTCTCCTTGAATCAATATCATCATGTTTACCTTAGTTTACCATATAAGAAGCCCCCAATTCCAACCCGAATAAAGAAAACTTGCTGATGGGAAGTTCAGAAAAAACGAAGACAAGACAATCTTGTAAAAACTTTTAGCGTCTCCCCCATTTTCTTATCCAAAATATAAAAAGGCGGCAGGTATTAACCGCCGTCCTTCTTTTCCTTTTTATGCTTTTCTATTTGCTCTTTTACTTTGACTGGATCAATCGCTTCCGGCTTTGCAATGTTTTCGTAGACAATATAATGCATATAGAGCTTCATCTTGCCATTTTTTATAATCCTTTTATCAATATTTTGCGAGACAACCTTCGACTTCAGCGGCAGTTGTGATTTTAACTTTTTATAGGAAGCTTGTTTGGCTTCTTGTATGGCTTGTGATTCCGTGAGCTTCCGTTCATTTTCATCATCTTCCCGGTAAATAATACGCTTGTAAGCAATAGGCAAGTCCCAAAATAGAAAATGAACTGGTTTTTTCGTCACTTCCCGATCATAATGCTTAAAAGGCTTCTTTTTTAAACCCCATAAAGGGCAATTCCATCCGAAAAGTTGAAGTTGGCGTTTGGTATAAGTTTTCCCTGTGTAAGTTTTGACGTTTGATTGTAAAGGAATGGTTGTTTCCGACTGATACCAGGTTTCTCCGATAACCTTGCCCTTAGCCGCAATCGGCGCCGGAGCAGATTCTTTTCCGATTAATCCAGAAATTAAGATTTGACCCGGTTTTACAAATTGATCTTGTTCAACTAATGGTTGTCCTTTTTCGGCAAATATTTTATGGATAATCGCTTTTTTTGTTGCTACCAGATGCCTTGGACCAGGCGCTTTGTCCTTTTTCGGCAACTCCTTTTGAACCAAATCAATGTGATAAGTTGTCCCATCTTTCGACACACCAAGCCAAGTGACTTTATTAAGGCGGCTTGATAATTCGCTTTCAATTTTTTCTGTCGACGGCAGAAAAAATTCAAATGCTCCGACATGAACGTCCATTTTGTTAAGAATGGCTTTAATTTCTGCTTCAAGCTTTGGATCAGCACCATTTATATCAATGCGCCAAACTATATTTGATAAGAAGAATAAAGCAAGAAAAAATAAAATAAAACCGCTTATAATTCCTGAACGCGACATTAATTTTTTATAAAGAAACGGCAGGCCGGCCCTTTCAATGAAGTGAATCCGGCAATCTGTCGCTTTTAAAACAGGCTTTATTTTTTTTATATCTTTGAGGAGGATGCAACAAGTTATCGTTGTCTTATCAATTCGCTGTATGTTCCATATTGTGATTTCTTCGCGAACGCAGCGATTGATAAATTGTTCTGTTAGCCGCCCGGCAACCGATACTCTGACATGGCCATAGACTTTGTCATTCCAGTTTTTTTTCATGCCATCTCCTCCAATATATGCTATCAATATTTATCCCAAAGATAGAAGTGGGTTCGGCGTAGAAAGCAAGATAGGAAGATGTAATGTATGTACCTGTCTACGCCCTTAGGCTTGCCGTCAAATCAGTTCCCTTTTATCTTCTAGAAATTGAACTTTCTGAATGAAGCCTTCCAGAAGTATTTCTTCAGGCAAAATCGCTTTAAGAACAAAATCTTTCCCGATGATTTGCAGCTGTCCTTGTTTCATGGATAACCGAAGTTCCTCATTTGAAAATGAAATAACGCCTTTATGATTTTCTATGTATATATGTAATTGTCCAACCATTGTTATTCTGGGCAAGTCCATGATCACATCTGCGGGCATATCGGAATGGTTAATAAACCATTTTTTGAAATTGTCGCGCCACTTCTTCATCTCCGTTCACCCACCTCTTTATTCATTTTTATGAAAGAACCTGTATGACTATCACTGATTACAGCACAAAAAAAGCAAGCACCGGCTAAGATGCTTACTCCTTATAATCATTTGATTGATTCATTAAGTGATTCGACGGATTTAAGTGCTGCAAATGTTGATACTTTCGTATGGAAGGGTGCGGGCGAAATGCTCTCGGTTTGTCAAGGCATTCAGATAAAATAAAGGCTTCTTGAAAACTTTTCTTTGAAATCACAGGCGCTTTTGAGGAACGGGACTCCTGTGATTGATGTCTTTTTAAAGAGACAGGGCTTGATGAAAGAGGCTTTTTTTCAACCTGAGACTGTTTTTTTTCCAGGTGAAGATGATCAGGCGCCGCATGAGGCTGATGAGGCTGCTCTCTATACTTATTAGCATTTGAACGATATTTGGTTTGAGGCTTTTTAATTGCTTTTTTACTTTTGCCGCTTCTATCTTTAGAGCTTTTTGTAAAGGCGCCGGCAATGATAATAATGAGGATCGTTATAATAACCGAAGCCATCTGACTTATCCTTTTCTGTCATCTTTGGTTTCTTGGTTAATGTCTCCAACGGCATGGCGCATTTCGGTATCCGCCTTAATGTTATTATAATTCATATAATCCATCACACCGATATGTCCTTCTCTTAAAGCTTTTGCCATTGCAAGCGGCACTTCAGCCTCTGATTCAACAACTTTAGCACGCATTTCTTCAACCCTTGCTTTCATTTCTTGCTCTTTTGCTACAGCCATGGCCCTGCGCTCTTCAGCTTTCGCTTGGGCAATGTTTTTATCAGCCTCAGCTTGCTCTGTTTGCAAATGCGCCCCAATATTTTTGCCGATATCTACATCGGCAATATCGATCGATAGAATCTCAAAAGCCGTTCCGGCATCGAGACCTTTAGATAACACTGTTTGCGAAATAAGGTCAGGATTCTCAAGCACTTTTTTATGGCTGTCTGAAGAGCCAAGGGTACTGACAATCCCCTCCCCGACTCTGGCGATAACCGTTTCCTCACCGGCCCCTCCGACAAGGCGGTCAATATTCGCTCTTACTGTAATTCTTGCTTTTACCTTAACTTCAATGCCATCCATAGCAACGCCTGCAATAAAAGGCGTTTCGATAACTTTTGGATTGACGCTCATTTGCACGGCTTCTAAAACATTCCGTCCAGCTAAATCAATCGCTGCACACCTTTCAAAGCTCAATTCAATATTTGCCCGATGCGCTGCAATCAAGGCATTGACAACCCGGTCAACGTTTCCTCCGGCCAGGTAATGACCTTCAAGCTGGTTTGTGCTTAGCTGCATGCCGGCCTTTACCGCTTTAATCAAAGGATTAACAACACGACTCGGGGTAACCCGCCGCAGTCTCATGCCGACTAAAGTGAAAATGCCAATTTTTACGCCGGCAGCCAGGGCAGAAATCCAAAGCATAATTGGAACAAAAGTAAAAAAGATGGCTAACGCAACAATAATAATCACTGCGATAATAAGAATAGAAATGGTAGCCATCATGGTACCCCCCTTTTTTAAAAATTTATTAACATTCATTATACGGTATAAATAGGTCAAAGTTATAAGTATAGTTAATTCTGAATGTTCAATTATTTACATCGGTTTAAATCAATTCCTTGCGCTATTCATATATGGCGTTTGCGATAATCATAACCAATAAAAAATCAAGCGCTAATCAGAATTAACCCTTGTTTTTTTCCTGGCAACGGATCAACAACACCATCTTTCTGAAATTAATGTCCCTCACCCATTTATCCTTTTCGATTATGTCACTTTTGCTAAACCTTTTCACAAGCTCTCTTTTATAAAATCGTTAAATTATATTTTTCGTATGTATAAAAAATACCTTGCAATCTGCAAGGTATTTTTATGATAGCTTATTTTGGACGATTTTGCTGACTTGACTGCCGTCAGCGCGTCCTTTAATTTTAGGCATAATGGCGCTCATTACTTTACCCATATCGGCTTTTGATGAGGCGCCGGTCTCTTTAATCGTTTCATCTATAATGTCCTGAAGTTCTTGTTCAGAAAGCTGTTCAGGCATATATAAATCGATCACAGCAATTTCTTTTTTTATACCATCGACTAAATCTTGGCGTCCTGCATTCTCAAACTCTTGGAGGGAGTCTTTCCTCTGTTTGAGTTCTCGGGATAAGACAGTTAACGCTTCGTCTTCCGATAGTTCCTTTCCGAGCTTGATCGATTCATTTTGCAGCGATGACTTGATCATGCGAATAACGGATAATTTGACTTTATCCTTATCTTTCATCGCCTGCTTCATATCTTCAGTAAGACGATCAACAAAGCTCATCAGAACACCCTTCCTAGAACTTACGTTTCTTGCGTGCCGCCTCAGATTTTTTCTTACGGCGAACACTTGGCTTTTCATAATGCTTGCGTTTTTTTACTTCTGCTAATGTACCGGATTTAGACACAGAACGTTTAAAACGGCGAAGCGCGTCTTCAATAGATTCATTCTTGCGTACTTTAGTTTCAACCATCTTGTGTTTCCCTCCCTCCAAATCGCACCGCTAAGGGACATAAATATCATGTCTTTTGTAATTATATACGAATAGCAATAATTGGTCAACTTCCGCTTTATAAACTAGCCGCTGTTTTTTGGTCGGCTTCAATGACTCTGACAAATTGTCCTTCATTATAAGGATAGCCCGCTTTAGTGATCTTAACGCGAACCAGCTTTCCTTCCATATCTGGAGCTGCAGGAAATTTCACTTTAAGATAATTATCTGTATAACCGACATAATAACCTGTCGATGGGTCTTTTTTATACGGCTCTTCTGGAATAACTTCTAATACCTCATTTTCATATTTTGAAGCATATTCTTTCGCTAATTGATTTGAAAGGGAGATCAGCCGTGTAACACGCTCATGTTTGACATCATCCGGAACTTGGTTGTCCATGCGTGCTGCCGGTGTGCCTGTTCGCTGCGAATAAGGGAAAACGTGAAGCTCAGCAAATTTGAGATCCCTAATAAATTCATAGGTTTCATTAAATTCTTCTTCAGTTTCTCCCGGAAATCCGACAATGACATCAGATGTTAAAGCAAAATCAGGCAATGCACGACGCAGATTATTAATTTTTTCAGCGAAAAATTCTGCAGTATACTTTCTTCTCATCCTCTTCAGGACAGAATTAGACCCAGATTGCAGCGGAATGTGCAAATGACGGGCAACGATATTGGATTTATCAATGACTTCAATCACTTCATCAGTGACTTGACTGGCTTCAATTGATGAGATTCTAATCCTGTTAATCCCGTTAACTTTAGCTTCAAGATCACGTAAAAGCTGAGCAAAATTGTAGTCTTTCATATCTTCACCGTATCCGGCAGTATGAATGCCCGTTAATACAATCTCTTTATAGCCTGCATCGACAAGTTTTTGCGCTTGTGCAATCACAGACTCCGGTTTCCGGGATCTTAGAAGCCCCCTTGCCCAAGGAATAATACAGAAAGTGCAGAAGTTGTTGCATCCTTCTTGAATTTTAAGGGATGCCCTGGTTCTATCAGTAAAAGCAGGTACTTCAAGTTCCTCATAGACACGGGCTTTCATAATATTGCTGACGCCGTTAATCGGTTCTCGTTCTTTTTTATACTGCTCGATATATCCAAGCATTTTCTCGCGGTCTTGTGTACCTACAACGATATCGACGCCTGGTATGGCCATGACTTCAGCTGGCGAAGTTTGCGCATAGCATCCCGTGACACATATGACGGCGTTTGGGTTCTGACGAATTGCCCGCCGAATCACTTGCCGGCTTTTCTTATCTCCCGTATTCGTAACGGTGCATGTATTGATGACATAAACATCAGCTGTGGACTCAAAATCTTTTCGTTCGTAGCCGTTCTTTTGAAACAATTGCCATATAGCTTCCGTTTCATAATGATTGACTTTACAACCTAGTGTATGAAAGGCAACAGAAGGCATATTCATTCACCCCTCTTCAATAATTCAAAGTGATAGGAAGCAGCTGATAAAACATAGAGCGGCGCTGTCTCAGTCCTTAAAATTCGATTGCCTAATCCGCAGGAAGTAAACCCCGCTTGCTCGAGTTTTTGAACTTCCTCCGGAGAAAAGCCGCCTTCTGGACCAATAACCGCTATAAGTCTTTCGTTTGCTTTTATTTCATTTAAAATTTTTGGGAGAGCATGCTGCTCTCCAGCTTTTGCTGTTTCTTCATATGCAACAATTTTTTTATGGTAGTGATCACTCATTTTAATAAGCTGATCTATAGATACGGGTCTCCCGATTTCCGGTATATACGTTCGATGGGACTGCTCAGCCGCTTCTTTGGCGATTTTTTTAAGTCTCGACAGCTTTTTGTCTACCTTATTTACCGCCCACTTACTGATCGACCGTTCTGCTTTAAGAGGAATAAAAGCCCTAGCGCCGCATTCTGTACCTTTTTGGACGATAAATTCTAGCTTATCACCTTTAGGGAGCCCCTGTACTATCGTGACATGTATCGGAAGCTCTGCATTTTCTTCCAGCTGTTTTTTAATAACGGCTGTGATACAGTCAGATTCCAGGGATTGTATCTCGCATAAATAAACATTGCCCTCATTGTCAGCACAGATTAAACGATCCCCGGGGTTCATTCTCATCACTTTTTGTATATGTTTGGCATCATCAGCCAACAGCGTTATCGTTTGTTCGCTAATTTGCTCCTTATTGACAAAATATCGCTGCATTCTTTTCGTTCTCCGTTAAGCTTTTTTTGCGATAATCGCTACCCAGTCTTCTTGCTCTAAGATTTCAAAAATCATAAACCCGGATGACTTTAATTTCTCTATGACCTCATATTTTTTATTTTTAATGATGCCGGATGTAATAAAATAACCATCTGAACTGATTACCTTTGCTGCATCATCTGATAATCGGACCACGATTTCAGCTAGCAAGTTGGCAACAATCACACGAGGTGCCGGGCCTTGATAATGATCAAGCAGATTATTCTGTTTGACCGTCACTTTGTCATTGACTTTGTTGAGCTTTATATTGATTCTAGCGGACTGCACGGCAACATCATCCAAGTCGAAAGCAAAGACTGACTCCGCGCCGAGTTTGGCCGCTGCTATGCTCAATACACCCGTTCCTGTTCCTACGTCAATAACTTTATCTCCACGTTTAAGGACTTTTTCTAGAGCTTGGATACATAAAATAGTCGTTGGATGTGTTCCAGTCCCAAAAGCCATTCCTGGATCAAGTTCAATAACTAGTTCGTTTTTACTATTCGGTTTATATTCTTCCCATGTCGGGGTTATTGTAATACGTTTTGTTATTCTAACAGGTTTATAGTATTTTTTCCATGCGGTAGCCCATTCTTCCTCATTAACTTCGCTGATTGTTATCGTATTTTCGCCTAGGTCAATCTGGTGTGTGATAAGATTATTAATCGCTTCTTTGATTCCGTCAACAGTCTCGCCTAAAAAGCTATTAACAGGCAGGTAAGCTTTGACCAAGACACCTTCCATAGGATAATCATCCGGATTAAGATCATAGATTTCACCATAGACGCTCGACCAATCCTTTTGAAGGTCTGTAGGGTCTTCAATAACAACACCGCTTGATCCAGCTTCATGTAAAATATTAGCGATTGGCTCAACTGCCTCTTGGGTTGTGTGAATACAAATTTCCGACCATTTCAACTCCATCAAGCTCCATTTCTTTTAATCGGATTTAAAAGCGCGTTTGACCTTTGAAAAGAAGTTTTCATTTTGTTCATCATTAATAGGTTTTCCGCTAATTTCCGCTAATTCTTTATATAATTCTCTTTCCCGTTCAGAAAGATTTTTCGGTGTGATGACGCGTACGGTTACATGCTGATCACCTTGGCCATATCCGCGGACATTTTTGATGCCTTTTCCTTTCAATCGGAATTTTGTTCCGGTTTGTGTGCCAGCAGGTATTTTCAGTTTGACCTTCCCATATAATGTTGGAACTTCAATTTCATCGCCCAAAGTGACTTGAGCAAAATTAAGAGGCACTTCACAATAGACGTCGTCTCCCATGCGCTCAAAAAATTTATGAGGCTTAACATTAAAGACAACATAAAGATCTCCAGGCGGTCCGCCGTTAATCCCTGCTTCTCCTTGGCCTGATAAGCGGACTTGCTGCCCATCATCAACGCCTGCAGGTATTTTCACATGGATTTTCTTTTGTTTTTTCACACGGCCGCTGCCGCCGCATGTCGTACATTTATCTTTAATAAATTTCCCTGTACCTTGACAATAATGACATACACGCCTGTTCACAACTTTGCCAAAAGGTGTGCTTTGTTCAACATTAATTTGACCAGCCCCTTGGCAGTGCGGGCATGTTTCCGGTTTGCTACCAGGCTTCGCGCCTGATCCTTTACAAGTGCCGCATGATTCTTCCCGAGGTATTTGAATGTCTGTTTCTTTGCCAAAGGCAGCCTCTTCAAAGGTTATTGTCATTGTATACTGCAGATCAGCACCTTGTTTTGGCGCATTAGGATCGCGCCTGCGCCCGCCGCCGCCGAAAAACATATCAAAAATATCTCCAAAACCGCCAAAATCGCCGGCGCCGAAGCCTTGGGCGCCTCCAAAGCCTGCTTGATTAGGGTCTGTATGTCCAAATTGATCGTAATGGGCTTTCTTTTGAGGATCGCTTAATGTTTCATAAGCCTCTTTAACCTCTTTAAACTTCTCAGGGGCATCAGGATCTTTATTAACATCAGGATGGTATTTCCGAGCAAGCTTCCTATAAGCTTTCTTTATCTCATCCTTAGATGCATTTCGGTCCACCCCGAGTACTTCATAATAATCCCGTTTACTCATGAAATCACTCCCGAATGACATCACATAGATTAAATCATATCACCATTGCAATTAAAGAAGCAAGCCAATAATTTAATTGTAAGCCGTTTAAATTTACCAATAATAAAATATTTAATTGAATCGTTATAAGTGCTTCCGGACATCTTCTTTAATGGAAAAAGTCAAAGCCAAGACCTATGTCCAGCTTTGACTTTTCAATTAAATCGCTAATGTTGATTATTTCTTATTATCATCATCGTTAACTTCTTCATAATCAGCATCGACAACATTATCTTTGCCCTTATCGTCTCCTTGGTTAGCTTGATTTGCTTGGGCTTGATCTGCTGCTTGTTGATAAAGTTTAACAGATAATTGTTGTACAATTTCTTGAAGTTCATCTTTAGCCTTGCGGATTTCTTCAAGATCTGATCCTTCAAGAGCTTTTTTCAATTTATCTTTTGCTTCGTTAGCTTTCGTTTTTTCAGCTTCCTCAACTTTATCGCCAAGGTCTTTTAATGTTTTTTCTGTTGTGAATACCATTTGATCCGCTTCATTGCGAAGATCTACTTCTTCACGGCGCTTTTTATCAGCTTCAGCATTTTCTTCAGCATCTTTTACCATTTTTTCAATTTCTTCATCGCTTAAGCCTGAAGAAGATTGGATTGTGATAGATTGTTCTTTGTTTGTGCCTTTATCTTTTGCTTTAACATGAACAATACCATTTGCGTCAATCTCGAAAGTCACTTCAATTTGCGGAACACCGCGTGGTGCAGGCGGGATGTCCGTTAATTGGAATCGTCCTAGCGTCTTATTGTCAGCCGCCATTTCTCGTTCACCTTGCAGAACATGAATGTCTACAGATGTTTGGTTATCGGCAGCTGTTGAGAAAATTTGCGATTTGCTTGTAGGGATGGTTGTATTTCTTTCGATAAGCTTCGTGAATACACCGCCCATTGTTTCAATACCTAATGACAGAGGTGTCACGTCTAAAAGAACAACATCTTTAACATCGCCGGACAACACTCCGCCTTGAATTGCAGCGCCAAGAGCAACAACTTCATCAGGGTTAACGCCTTTATGAGGGTCTTTGCCTGTAAGATTTTTTATGGCTTCTTGTACTGCAGGAATTCTTGTTGAACCGCCGACAAGAATTACTTTATCAATTTCGCTTGCAGACAAGCCTGAATCATTAAGCGCCTGACGTGTCGGTCCCATTGTTCTTTCTATAAGATCTGCAGATAATTCTTCAAATTTAGCTCTTGTTAAATTAACTTCAAGATGCTTTGGTCCTGTGGCATCTGCAGTGATAAAAGGCAGAGAAATTTGCGTTTGGGACACGCCTGAAAGATCTTTTTTGGCTTTTTCGGCAGCGTCTTTTAAGCGTTGCAATGCCATTTTGTCATTGGACAAGTCAATGCCGTTTTCCTTTTTAAATTCTTCGATGAGATAGTCAATGATCACTTGGTCGAAATCATCGCCGCCCAAACGGTTATCGCCGGCAGTTGCTTTAACTTCAAAGATACCGTCGCCAAGTTCAAGAATGGATACGTCGAATGTACCGCCGCCAAGGTCGTAAACTAGAATGGTTTGATCTTCGCCTTTATCCAATCCGTAAGCCAGCGATGCGGCAGTTGGTTCGTTAATGATTCTCAATACTTCCAAGCCGGCAATTTTACCAGCATCTTTGGTTGCTTGTCTTTCGGCATCGTTGAAGTATGCCGGAACAGTAATAACAGCCTTATCTACCTTTTCACCAAGATAACTTTCGGCATCAGCTTTTAATTTTTGCAAAATAATAGCAGATATTTCTTGCGGTGTATATTTTTTGCCTTCAATATCTACTTTATAATCTGTACCCATGTGTCTTTTGATGGAGATTATCGTATTTGGGTTAGTGATGGCTTGCCGCTTAGCCACTTCGCCAACTTGGCGTTCGCCGTTTTTAAAAGCAACAGCAGAAGGCGTTGTTCTATTTCCTTCAGCATTAGGAATAACCGTAGCTTCTCCGCCTTCCATAACAGCAACACATGAGTTTGTTGTTCCTAAGTCAATACCAATGATCTTGCTCATTAAGAAAACCTCCTAAACATTCTATGTAAGTTTGTACCTAAACATGGAACCAATATTGCTTTGATTCTATCCAGCTGTATGATACTTTAAGAGCTCACTTTTACCATTGCAGGCCGAACAACCCGATCATTTAATGTAAAACCGGCTTGCAAGACTTCAACGACAGTATTTTCGTCATATTCATCATGTTCAACTTGCATAACGGCTTGGTGCATGTGAGGATCAAACGGTTTGCCGACAGCCTCAATTTCTTTAACGCCTTCTTTTTCTAATGCAGCTGTTAATTGGCGGTAAACCATTTCCATGCCTTTCTTAAGAGAGCCGGCTTCCTCAGATTCTGTCTTCACATCTAACGCCCTTTTAAAGTTATCTAGTACCGGAAGAATTTCTTCCACCAAACTTTGTGCCCGGAACTTTCTTTCTTTGATTTTTTCTTCATTGGTACGCCGTTTATAATTTTCATAATCGGCTTGAACTCTTAGCAGACGGTTTTTTAATTCTTCTTGCTCTTTTTTAAACTGTTCAATTTCTTCTTCTTTAACTTTAAGAATGTCTGCTTCATTGTCTTCTGTCTGTTCAGTGTGTTCTTCCTCAGCTGAATTTGAATCAGCCGTCTCTTTATTATCTAATTGTTCATTGTCTTGATTTTCATGATTTAGTTCTTCAGCTTGCTCTTCTTGTTCATGCTCTAAATTTTTTTCCTTCTCTTTTGCTTTAAATTTTGTCATTTAGACTCACCTCCTGATATATTCTACCCATTACAAAGGGTGGAAGATAACTCTTCCACTCATTTTAAAGAATGCATTAATACAGCTCTGTTAATAAATGAGTCAATTTTCTAGAGATAACTTCCATTAATGTAATAACACGGGGATAAGCCATTCTCGTCGGACCGATCACCGCTACAGTCCCCATATGTTCACCGCCCATTGAGTAACTTGCTGTAATAACGCTGCAGTCTTTGATAGCTACCAAATTGTTCTCATGCCCAATTTTTATATTAATGCCGCTAGATGGTGAACGGAGCAATTCGTAAATAGTTTCTTTTTCTTCTAAAGCGTTTAAAAGCGGTAAAAATTTATCGACATCCCGAAACTCAGGTTGAGCTAATATATTATTTTTGCCGCCGTAATAAATTTGATCTAATGGATGATAGCTTAAGGCCTCGTCTAGAATTGACAATATTTGTTCGTAATTTTCGATGTGCTTATTCAGCACTTTCTTAATTTCTTTTTCAATTTTTGTTTTCAATTGAAAAACGGGCACATTTTTTAATTTTTGATTCAAAATATTAATGAGCTTTTCAATATCTCGAGCTGATACTTTCTTTGGCAATGAGATCGTCCGGCTTTCGACATGACCTGTATCCGTAACGATTATCATGATCGCTTTTTCAGCGTTTAATTGAATGATTTGGATATGCTTCAACTTTGTATCATTTAATTCCGGGCCCATCGCTATCGCGGTGTAATTGGTAAAATCGGACATAATCTTTGCTGTTTCCTGAATGACTTTTTCAACCTCATAATACATGTCCGTAAATGCTTTTTTGATGCTTTGCATTTCCCGAGCCGTTAAAAGCACCGGTGATACAAGATGGTCAACATAGAAGCGATAGCCTTTTTCAGAAGGAATGCGCCCCGAAGAAGTGTGGGTTTTTTCCAAAAAACCCATTTCTTCAAGATCCGCTAAATCATTCCTGATTGTGGCCGGACTATAATTAACATCTTCGCGCTTGGCTATTGCGCGAGAGCCAACAGGTTCTGCAGTGCTAATATAATCGTCAACGAGAGCCCTAAGTAAAAACAGTTGACGTTCTGTTAACATCCCCATCACCTCTGTTAGCACTCTGGTTTAATGAGTGCTAATTCTACTCTAAAATTTATCAATGATTAGGTGATTTGTCAACGCATCCGCTAAGCCAAGAATGCTTCAAACACACTATTTCCTAAAAAGACGCCTTTCCGGGTTAAAGCAATTTTCTCCTCATCTTCATATAATAAACCTTGCTGCTTTAACCGCTCAATTTCTTCACCGTAGAGATCATTTATTTGACAGTGAAATTTTTCATAAAATCTTTTCTTTTTTACCCCTGATAATTTTCTGAGCCCTAAAAATAGCTCCTCTTCTATTTTCTCTTTCCGGGTTACTGTATGCGAAGCAAATTGCCCGCTGCCTGTCTCCTCAACAAGCTGGATGTAATTTTTTACCGGACCCGCATTGACGACACGGCTATTTTGGACGTAACCGTGTGATCCTGCACCGAAGCCGAAGTATTGTTCATTGCTCCAATATAATAAGTTATGCCGGCTTTCAAAGCCTTTTTTGGCAAAATTGCTGATCTCATAATGTATATATCCGTGTTTGTCTAATTCGGATATGACCAATTCATACATATTTGCTTCTACATCCTGCCCGGGAAGATGCAGTTTGCCCTTTTTCATTCGATTATAAAAAATCGTCTTCGGCTCGACTTGCAATGAATAAATAGAGATGTGATCAGGCTCAAGGATCATTGCCTTTTCAATCGATTCTTTTAACATCTTTTCAGTTTGGTTAGGCAAGCCAAACATTAAGTCGATAGATATATTATCAAAGCCCGAAAGCCTCGCTTCCTGAAAAATATCAATCACATCGTCACAGCTGTGCGGGCGGCCGATTTCTTTGAGCAGGTCGTTTTGAAAGGTTTGAACTCCCAAACTTAAGCGGGTTACGCCGTAATCTTTCATTAATTTAAACTTTGTTTCATTAAGATTTTCCGGATTGGCTTCAATGGTATATTCCTTAATTTTAGGTGTTATGAGATGCCGGTCAATGATCTTTAATAGCTTATGAAATTGTTGATTGTCTAATGCAGTCGGTGTGCCGCCTCCAATAAAGACTGTTTCTAAATCAGACTCCGCGCGCGATAATCCTTCACTGATTTCTTTGTCCAAAGCATTCAAATAATCATCAACCGGCTGTTTCTGAATAAAGACTTTATTAAAATCACAATAATAACAAATATGTTCACAAAATGGTATGTGCACATAAGCACCTTTAATCATAGAAATCACAGCCTTTATTTATCTTGATCCATTCTTAAGACGGCCATAAACGCTTCTTGCGGCACTTCCACTTTTCCGACAGTCTTCATTCGTTTCTTGCCTTCTTTTTGTTTTTCCAGAAGCTTTCTTTTACGGCTGATATCCCCGCCGTAACATTTAGCAAGAACATTCTTTCTCAGCGCTTTGATGGTTGAGCGCGCGATGACTTTTTGCCCTAGAGCAGCTTGAACCGGGACTTCAAATTGCTGTCTCGGAATCAATTCCTTTAATTTTTCTACAATTGCTTTGCCTCGTTCATACGCGAAATCGCGGTGAACAATAACAGATAAAGCATCAACCTTCTCGCCATTGAGAAGAATATCCATTTTAACGAGATTAGAAGGCTTATACCCTAAAAACTCATAATCCAGTGAGGCATATCCTTTTGTTTGTGATTTTAATTGGTCAAAGAAATCATAAACAATTTCAGATAACGGCAAATGATAAATAACATTGACGCGATTTTCATTAAGGTAAACCATGTCAATAAAATCACCGCGTTTCTTTTGGCAAAGCTCCATCACTTGACCGACATAATCGTTCGGCGTCATAATGGTTGCTTTCACAAACGGCTCTTCAATTGTATCAATATCCTTCTTATCAGGCATCTTAGATGGGTTATCGACTTGTTCAATATCGCCGTTTGTGCGTTGAACATGATAAATAACGCTAGGCGCTGTTGTAATTAAATCGATATTAAATTCCCGCTCAATCCGTTCTTGAATGATTTCCATATGGAGCAAACCTAAAAAGCCGCATCTAAAGCCAAAGCCAAGGGCATCGGATGTTTCAGGTTCATATTGAAGTGAGGAATCATTTAATTCAAGACGCTCCAAAGCCTCGCGCAAATCATTATATTGACTTGAATCAATAGGATAAAGGCCGCAATATACCATCGGGTTCATCCGGCGATAACCCGGCAAAGGCTCATCTGCAGGTTTTTCTGCACTGGTAATGGTATCGCCCACACGAGTATCACTGACATTTTTAATTGAAGCGGTCAGAAATCCGACATCGCCTACTGTTAATTCGTCTTTTGCAACGGGCTTTGGCGTAAACACACCTAATTCGGCCACTTCGAATGTTTTGTCAGTAGCCATCATCTTGATTTTATCGCCAACTTTTACAGAACCTTCCACAATCCGTATATACGTAATGACTCCCCTATACGAATCGTAAACAGAATCGAAAATCAGCGCTTTTAGCGGCGCTTCGGGATCACCGGCAGGGGCCGGCACCTTTTTAACTATTTGCTCGAGAATGTCTCTAATGCCTATCCCCGCTTTTGCTGAAGCTAATACAGCATCAGAGGCATCAAGCCCAATAACATCCTCAACTTCTTTTCTTACACGCTCAGGCTCTGCGCTTGGCAAATCAATTTTATTAATCACCGGAATAATCTCTAAATCATTTTCAATGGCCAAGTAAACATTAGCCAAAGTCTGCGCCTCAATGCCTTGGGCGGCGTCAACAATAAGCAGAGCGCCCTCACAAGCGGCAAGGCTTCTGGAAACCTCATAAGAAAAATCGACGTGCCCCGGTGTATCTATCAGATGAAAAATATATTCATTTCCATCATCAGCTTTATATGTCAATTGGACAGCATTTAATTTTATCGTTATGCCGCGCTCACGCTCTAAATCCATAGCGTCAAGCATTTGTTCCTTCATTTCTCGCTTAGTCAGCGCAGCCGTCTCCTCTAATATACGATCCGCAAGCGTTGACTTCCCGTGATCTATATGAGCAATAATTGAAAAGTTCCTTATCCGCGACTGACGACTCTCATTATTCCTAGACATATCACTCACTCCTACCAATATACAAAAACACACTAGATTGATTATAGCAAAAGCAACTACCCGAATAAACATCTTTGTTCTCTTTTGCGAACCGGAAACACTTCTTCACCGCGCTTCGGCGAGTAAAACGCTGAAAAAAGCATCCTCTTACAAAAAAAGAGACCCGCAAAAGGCCTCATAGTACAGCATGCACCATCTGATCAAATAGGTTTGCAGTTATTGACATCCCTTTTCGAAAAGCATCTGACAGGCCATTAGACATCGTATCGCTTATACTCGAGTACGGATTAAATGCCTTGCGATGCTTTAGTTGAGCAGCACGTTCTTCAATGGTTGGTAATTTTTGCGCAGTTTTATTCACCGTTTTTGGCCATGCAATATTTAAACTTAAAGGCTGAACATTATCTTTTGGCACGTTTAATCCTTTAATATCAGATGCCCCATGGTTAGCCGCAACCATGCCATATATAACAGAAAAGAATAACAAGAACATTAATATCGCTGTTTTTATAAAAAATTTTTTCATTATTACTCACACCTTATTGAAGGCTTTTAAAAAAATAGCTTGTCCAAATCCATTCTTTACATTTATTATTTATGCCGCTTAATACATAAATAGAACAGCTTTATTTCCTTAATGAGTATAGTGTCCTAAATTATCCTGATCAATTTGGCTATGAAGCGCTGTGTTCAGCCCTCCTGCCAAGACATTTGCCATATCCTCTATAAAAGTATCCACTTCTTTAGGAGTGACCATTAAATTATGGCCGGCCGGTCCCAGAACTTCTCTAATCAGCTGCTTTTTTTCGTCTTCAGATAATGTGCCTATTAAACCTAAAAACGACGACCTTTTTTCCGGATCGGGCAAATCTTCTTCAGTATATCGTTTCTTTTCGCCAAATGATAACCATGCAGGCGTTAAAGCTTTTGAAGGTTTATTTCTTTCACGCATTTCTCTCCCGAAATGTTTTAATACCATATCTAAAGTATCGCTTGTGATGGTTACAGCGTCTACAACTGTGGGAACCCCTATAGCGATGACAGGAATACCCAAAGTGCTCTCGCTTATTTCTTTTCGATTATTGCCGACTCCAGAGCCGGGATGTATGCCTGTATCTGCGACTTGAATGGTGGTATTAACCCTCTCAAGAGCCCTTGCAGCCAGGGCATCAATCACAATAACAAAATCAGGTTTTGTTTTTTCTATGATACCGAAAATAATGTCGCTTGTTTCGATGCCGGTCAATCCCATAACACCGGGGGAAACGGCACTGACCGAACGAAAACCTTCCTGCACTTGCTCAGGCTGCAAGGCAAATAAATGTTTTGTGATTAAAAGATTTTGGATTGTATTCGGGCCTAGAGCATCAGGGGTGACATTCCAATTCCCCAAGCCAACAACTAAACAGCTGGCATCCTTTGATATATTGAGCTCTTTTAAAAAGTTTGCAAAGGTTTTGGCAAACACCCGTTCAACGGTCTCTTGAAGAGCAGTATCTTGTCTGCGAATCCCTTGAACCTCATAAGTTAAATATTTGCCGGCTTTTTTTCCTAACCGTTCAGCAGCTTCTTCATTAATAATCATTTTTGTCAACTTAACGCCGTCAATATTTTGCTCTTCCAATTCAACGCCTGCGATAGGTTTTCTCTTTTGCTGCTCTTGCTCATCTATAACCATTTCATGAGCTTCAATGGCCAGGTCTGTTCTCACTTTAAATGCATTTATATCTAGGTTTTCAGTCATTCGAAAAGAGCTCCTTTCCAACCGATCATTATTATTCATGATAGCCTGTTTTACGGTTTTTCATTCACGCTTCTCGCCGCAAATCTTCAAATGAAGATTATTCAGGAAGAAGCCTTGCAAACGCATCTATGCTTTG
Organism: Scopulibacillus daqui; assembly: GCF_016908855.1. Lineage (GTDB taxonomy): Bacteria > Bacillota > Bacilli > Bacillales > Sporolactobacillaceae > Scopulibacillus_A > Scopulibacillus_A daqui. Next base: position 43,709 of record NZ_JAFBER010000012.1, read on the forward strand.
ATACAATACAATTTGTCAATGAAGAGCCTCAAGGAGGTGAAAGTATGCCTAATATTAAATCTGCGATTAAACGCGTTAAGAAAAATGAATCTAACCGTCAACATAATGTAATGTTAAAATCAGCATTGCGTACATCTATTAAAAACTTTAATCAAAAAGTTGAAAATAACGACGTTGAAGGTGCAAAAGAAGCATTTATCGTAGCTACTAAAAAAATTGACAAAGCGGCAACTAAAGGATTAATCCACAAAAATAAAGCTGCTCGTGAAAAATCACGCCTTTCTCAAAAATTGAATGGTTTGTCAGTATAATATAAAAAAAGAGGTCCACATAGTTGGAAACCTCTTTTTTTATTTATGGCAGGCGATTTTATGGATTAATAATTCAAGAACGAGCGTTTTCTCCATAGAACCTTTTTTCATTTGATAATCAGCCTCGGTGCATTGGCTGAGTGCTCTCTCTAAGTCTTGGCGTTTAAAGGTCTTTGCTTGTCCCGCTGCAATCTTAACCGCATATGGATGCAATTTAAGCTTGGCGGCCATTTGCTTTTGCGTATACCCCTCATTTTGATATAAGCTTACCTGATAAACGATTCTTATCTGCCTTGCAATTAAAGCCAAGATCTTAACCGGCTCTTCCTTTTGTTTAAGAAGATCATTTAATAACTGATAAGCATTGGCTGTTTGTTGTTTCATGACCATATCAACCAATGAAAAAACATTGTTTTCAAGCGACCGTGCCCCCAGCTCATTGACAATATGCTTATCTATTGGACGGTCTTTCCCGCAATAAAGCGCAAACTTTTTCACCTCATTAGCAAGATATGATAATTGCGGACCAACTAACGCTAACAGCTGTTCATGGCCTTCTTTTGTATAATTCGCATCGTATTCCAAAGCGATATTTTCCAATAATTTAAACAATAAGTCATCGCTCAGCTGTGATAATTCATATGTTGTTCCAATCTTTGTTAATTGTTTGACGACTTTTTTTCGCTGATCAAGCTTTTCGTAAAAAGCTATAAAAATCAAAACAGCATCTGGTGAAGGCGCCTCAAGATACCTTCCTAACTGTTTCAAATCATGCTCAACCTTGGATTTTGTACGCTCAGATGTCAAAAAATATGGATTTTCAATGACAACAACACGCTTTTCCCCGATAAACGGCAAAGTTTCTGCATCTTCAATCGCCGCTTCAATTGGTGTTTCTTCCATATTATAAGAAGATAAATTAAATTCCTTTTCTTCCTGAGTCAAAGCTTGATTAATGATTTTATCTTTAATTAATTGTATAAGATAGCTTTGTTTTCCAAATAATACATATACAGGAGAAAGCGGTTTGCTTATTGTTAAATCTTTCTGGGTTAACGCCATTACCATCCCTCTTTTCAATATAACTTTAACCCAGAATGACTGAAGCAGCAAGGCTGTTAACTTAAGTAAACACTACGATCGAATGGAAGCAGCGATAAATTTGAACCGGCAACAAAGGGAAATCCCTTCAGAACCGTGCCTGCCGCAGCGAAAGGTTCTTCTTAAAGATAAACGCCTGCATATTTATAATAGAAGAAGGATCAGCCCCCCAAAGCTCATCCTTCTATTTTATATAAACGCCGCACAGCAAAGCCTAGGACATTTGCTGTGCGACGATATTCTGATTATATTTTTATGATATCCTATGCCTCGCCAAAGTATGGGTGACAACACTTAGCAAATGATAAAAAATTCTGGAAGATAAGTTTTCAATTTATTTAGACTTATGCTATGATTTGAAATAATAGGAGGGATGCATATGAACGAGTTTGAAAAAGATGTTCAAAGCAAAAGAAATGATTTTATCGACTCTTTAAACGGCTTTAACTTTTCATTTCTCTTTTTTGCTATCATTTTCATTATCGGCATTGTCATCCAACAGCTTATGACGTAAAAGAAGCTTGGCCCCTCGCCAAGCTTTCTTTATTTCGGGTTTTATTCAGCCGTTATTAATTTAGCTATATGATGGCCTTTAAACGTGACTTCCACAGCTCCTCGTTCATCGGTACGAAAGATTTTCACCCTTTGCTTTTTAAGCCTTTCTAAAACTTCAGAATGCGGGTGGCCGTATCTGTTATTTTTTCCAGCCGAGATAATAGCTGCTTTTGGCTTAATCTTTTTAATAAATCGCTCACTGGTTGATGTTTTGCTTCCATGATGTCCCGCCTTTAATATATCGATATTTAAGTGTGTATATCGGTTTAATAAATCTTGTTCTGCCTCCTTATCGCCGTCGCCGGTAAACAGCCACATTTCCCCGCCTAATCTGGCTGCTAAAACAACTGAATTGCCGTTGGATGAGCTCATCTTTGAAGCAGGTGAAAGCACGCGAAAAAAATAATGGCCAAATTTTAAGGTATCATTTGCTTCTACTGTTTTAATAGCTGTTCCTTCTTTTAAGCATTTTATTATGAGCGCTTTTTTACTGCCCTCTATTGGAAAATAAGGACTTACAATTAAATTCTTTATAGGCATTTTCCCGGCTATATCTTTCAATCCGCCTATATGATCATAATCTTCATGCGTTAAAATAACCGCATCTAATCGTTTAACTCCGTATCCTTTAAGCTCATTTAACACAACATCCCTGCCTGGTTCGAAAGGATTTTTCCTTTTTTGCCACTTTTGCTTTTGAAAAGGCAAATATCCTCCCGCATCAATCAAGATATTTCCTTTCCGATGCGGCAATTGAATCAATATGCTGTCTCCTTGCCCTACATTTAAGAAAGTCACTTTGCCGCAGGGATTTAAATACCCTAGACAACTTTGGCAAAAATATAAAGCAATGATCAATATCACAGGGCCCATGATGGCTGATTTTCTCTTTGAAGCTTCCCACCAATAACAAACAGACGCAATGCATATGCACGTGAAAATTAAAAAGAGTATAGACGGCTGGCCAAAGCGCAAATTTAAGAAATGACAGCGATACAGCAGCAAAAGCCATTTATCGCTGTATATTAATGCAGCTTGCAGAGGATTTATCACATAAGGCAGCAGAAAGGGAAATAACCAAAATACGAAAAAGGCTATAAAACAAAAAGGTAAAATACAGAAAGTAATGAATGGAATAAAAAATAAATTGACGAGGAAACTCATTAGAGAAAAATCATAAAAGTGATAGACGATAATTGGAAAAGAAGCAAGCTGGGCTATTGAAGTAACAGCGATGAGCTTGAGAAGGAAGGAATTATATTTCTTATCAATAAAAGGGGAAGAAAGCAAAATAAAAAAGGTCACTAAAAATGATAATTCAAATCCTAAGTTAAATAGTAAATGAGGCTGATAAACCAGCATTGACATACACGTTATGCTGATGCTGTCCAATGCGGAGATTTTGGATTTAAATAATTGGGCGCAAAAGACAGATAATGCCATGAGCCCTGCCCTTACTACTGAAGGACTTGCTCCTGTTAAACATATATAAAGGGGAATAAGGATAATCATTAAAAAAATAACATGTTCCCTGATAAAGCCTAGGCGCCGTCCCAAATAATACAGCGATCCGATGACAACACTAATATGCAGCCCTGAAACCGCTAATAAATGGATAATACCTAACATCTGATAAGCATTGAGAATCTCTTGATTGATATTGTCGCGATAACCGAAGACTAAAGCATTAATCATATCACTGGAAGGCTTCGGGAAGTGTTTTTCAACTTCATTTATCTTCTGTTCTCTCAGCCGATGCAATCGGTCTAAAAGAGTTAGTGTTTGATCTCCACATGTAAAATCGGTTTCAGTTTGCAGCAACCAATGAATCCCCTGATGAAACAAATATTTTTGATAATTAAAGGCATGAAAATTATCTTTTGCGGGCGGTTGCTGCAATTGTCCATTTATTGTACAAGTCAATCCAGTTTTTAAGTGTGACATAAGAGACTGTTTTTCGTCAGAATGTTTTATCCGGTGATGAACAGCCAGTTTCTCACCTTCGTGAAGTTTCATTGTAAAAGTAAGCCGGTCACCATCGAATTTGGGCAGATCGATGATTTTCCCTTCAAATGTCCCTTGAAAAGGCTCCTTAAATATCGAATGATTCGGGGATATATAGAGGCTGTTAACAATTGAAAAGACGGCCGTCATCATCGCTAGAACGGCCATAAACAATTGTTTTCTTGATAGCAAAATGACCAGTCCTATTAATAATGCCAGCGCAAGCCATTGCCATTCGCCAAGAGAAAACCAAATAGCCAGCACCATTGATATTGCAAGGAAGTAAAATTTCCCCGAGATGCCATTCTTTTTAAAAAGCCCTTCTTCAGACGCCATTAGAAAAAATACTTTGAGCTTTTTCATAAAATGCTCTGATTTCTTTTTCATCAACACCGGCGTTTTCTAACTTTTTCAGAACATCGGCGAATAATTCAAGTTTTTCTTGTTGGTTATTCTGTTCAAAGAAGTTATCAAATGGCACCTTTATAGTTTTAACTTTGGCACTTTCAAAAAGTTCGATGGCATACGGGTGATTTTTGTAATCGGCTGCATAATAGACTGTTTTAATGCCGCTCTGGATTATTGCTTTACAGCATTGCAAACATGGAAAATGCGTAACATATATTTCTGCTCCTTGCGTGGGAACCCCAAACTTTGCACATTGCAAAATCGCATTCATTTCAGCATGAATTGTCCTTACGCAATGGCCGTCAATCATGTAGCACCCTTCATCAATACAGTGGATGCCTCCGGATATCGAGCCATTATAGCCTCCGGCAATAATGCGTTTGTCTCTGACAATCGTTGCACCGACCGCAAGTCTTGGACAAGTGCTTCTATTTGCCAACAGATGGCTTTGCGCCATAAAATATTGATCCCATGACAGTCTTTTCATTTATATCATTCTCCTTTTAAAAAGGTCATGTCTAACAGTAAAAAAACCTTGTCAGCCCATTCACATTTTAACATAAACTTTAATCTACAGTTGCTTGCGGCTTGATCTGCTCCAATGATTTTTCACCGATGCCCGGAACATTTGTAAGATCATCAACCGTTTTAAAGGGGCCGCTTTTTTCACGGTATGTCATAATAGCGGCTGACTTGGCCGGACCTATTCCCGGCAATTTCTGCAGCTCTTCATCGGTTGCGGTATTAATATTGACCTTATCATCCTTGCTGCTATTAACCGATAATCCTTGAGAACCGGCCGCACCGTTTGCTTGTTCGATGTTCTCACCTTTGTGCGGGATATAGACGACCATTTCATCTGTTAATTTTTGGGCCATATTAATTTGTTTTTGATCAGCATCGCTATTTAAACCACCCGCTTTTGATATCACTTCCATTATTCTCGCATCATTTTCCATATGATAGACGCCGGGTTTCTTTACCGCTCCTTTAACATCGACGACGACCTCCCGTTGTTCCGCCTTGTTTTCATCCTTTTTCAGATGATCGCCAGCTTCAATCTTGTTGTCTTTTTGAACAAAAACTTCATTTTTCTCCTTATTGGGCAAAACCGGCTCTGGCGTTTTAGATTTAAAAAAAGACACATACACCAAAATGACTAATAAAACAGCAGCTGCAACGTAAGGAATCTTATCTTTCCGAAACAAAATACTCACCTCTTGGAATTTTATAATCAAATAAAGGGACACCTCTTATGCAGGGAAGCGGCTCGCGGCTATGAATAACTGCCTTAAGCTTCGCATACAGTGTAGAGGAAAAGCCGCGCGGGAGGGGGGAAAATATGAAACTAGGCATTATCGGCACCGGTAATATGGGCACTATTTTAATACAATCTCTCATTGAAGGAGCTGCTGTTTCACCCGAAGATTTATTGATAACAAATCGAACAATTGAAAAAGCTTTTAAGCTCAAAGCGGAATATCCGGAGGTTCATATTGTTCGAACAGCCGTTGAAGTCACCAAAAATACCGATATTATTTTTGTCTGCATTAAGCCTTTAGATATATATCCATTACTTGAAGATCTGAAAGATGAATTGTCACCGGATCAATGTCTTGTATCAATTACGAGTCCCGTTACAGTCGAACAAATTGAGTCTGTCGTTCCTTGCCATGTGATAAGAGTGATTCCGAGCATTGTTAATCGATCATTATCGGGATCAACATTAGTGACTTTTGGGAAAAGGTGCGGGGAACAAAAGAAAAAACAATTGCTTGATATTCTTAAAAAATTTTCAACACCGGTTTGTATTGAAGAAAATGTCACGAGGGTAGCTTCAGATATTTGCAGCTGCGGACCGGCGTTTTTCAGTTATTTGCTTGAACGTTTTATCCAAGGGGCTGTTCAAGAAACGGAAATCTCGAGAGAACAAGCAACACAACTGACAAGTGATATGATTATTGGTCTAGGGAAGTTATTGGAGAAAAATATTTATACTTTATCGGGACTAAAAGAAAAAGTGACTGTCAAAGGCGGTGTAACAGGGGTTGGATTGAATGTGCTTGAAAGCGGGATCGGGGAGGTTTTCGAACACCTCTTTCAAAAAACGCAGGAGAAATTCAAAGAAGATCATCTCTATGTGGATAAACAGTTTGGCATCATTAAAGACGGGAAATGATCCCGCCTTTAATGATTTCTCTCTTTAAGATAAAAAACCCTTTTATTTTTTTACACTAAAAAAAATTCTTTCTGAGTCCGGCTGAGGTTTTCGATGAGTGAAGTCAGCGGTAATATCAAGAATATCAAAACCTGAATCCTTTAATGCTTGGCTATATTCATCAACGGAAAAGCTCCGCTCATAGTGTGTTTCGTCAAAACGTTCGTATAATCCTGAAGGTTTTCTCTGAAAAAAAGTTAGTTCATGGAAAACACTGTGAGGCTCTTCACCTGGATAACATCCCCAAATATAGGATATTTCTTCTTCAGCCAAAGAGAATTGCTGGTTTTGAAAAATATTGTTTATCTTATGTAAAGAATGGACATCAAACAAAAATAAACCTTCATCATTTAAATGGTCAAAAACATTTTTGAACGTTGATTTTACTTCATCCATGTTCTTAAGATAATTTAATGAATCACAGCAAACAATAACCATATCGAATTTATCAGATAAACAAAAATCCCGCATATCTTGTTGATAAAGCTGAATGCAGCAATCGTTTCGGATGATTTTCTCTTGCGCAATACTAAGCATATCCTCTGATAAATCAAGGCCGGTTACATCGTATCCTTCCTTTGTCAGCAGCAAACTAATTTCTCCAGTGCCGCATCCAAGTTCAAGCACCTTACGCCCTGGGCAATGATATTTTTCAGCTGTTTGCTTAATCCAGTTAACCCATTTTCCGTAAGGTGCTTCACTCATAAGCTGATCATATATTAGCGCAAAATGTTCATAAGCCATCTTGATCACCCAGTTAAGACGGTTTACTTTCAAGTGTAAGTCTCGGTGCATCTCCCCAAAGCTTTTCGAGTTTATAATATTCTCTTTCATCTTTATGGAAAATGTGGACAATAATATCACCTAAATCGACAAGCACCCATCTCGCTTCATCAAAGCCTTCCACTCTTTTAACGTCGATTTGCTGTTCTTCCGCTTTATCTTTAAGATCCCTAGCAATGGCTTGAACTTGTTTTTCTGAATTGCCGTGGCAAATCACAAAGTAATCGGCCATAACCGATATGCCCTGCATATTTAAAATAACGATATCATGCCCTTTTTTATCATCTATAACGTCTGCAAGAAAATATGCCAATTTTTCGTTGTTCATGATTTAAGATTCCTCCCTGCTTGATTGATCAAATCATTATATGCACTGATCGTATCCGGGTAAATTTGCTGATGACGGGAAGCCAAAAAAATAATTGTATTTTCCAAAGCCTTAGCCACAGCTGTATCAAGATCAATCTCTGCAAGCCTTCGGACCTCTTCGACACCTGGAAATCTTCTTCCCGGTTCAATGTAATCCGCCAAAAAAACAATTTTCTCAAGAAGTGTCATGCCTTTTCTTCCGGTTGTATGGTAGAAAATCGCATTTAAAATGTCGTTGTCATTAATGTCGTATTTTTCTTTGACATAAGCGGCCCCAACCGGCGCATGCCATAAGGATACATGGTATTCCAATAAATCATCAGGTATGTCCGGAACCTTTTTAATCATCGCTGCCATATCGTTTTTATTAAAGTATTTTGCAATATCATGAAGCATAGCCGCAAGCTCTGCCTTTTCAACATTGCCATGATACTTTTCAGCCAAATATTTTGCTGATTGAACAACACCAAGGGTATGCTCGTATCTTTTTCGAGGTAAAATGTGTTCAACTTCACGCATGGCCTCTTCAATCTTCATATAAACCCTTCTCCTCAATATATTCTTTTACACTTTCACATAAAAAATAACGAACTGAACGATGTTGATTTATCCTTTTTCTTATCATACTGGATGATATATCAATTTGCGGCATGTCAACCGGAATGATAGTCACTTCTTCCGGCTGTTTGAAAGTATAACCCGGCCGCTTAAAGCCAATAAAAGAAGTTAGTTTGGCAAGTTCATCAATTTTGTACCAATTCGGCAAATCATTAACCATATCCGCACCAAGAATAAAATAAAATTCGTCTTCAGGATACCTGCGTTTAAGCTCGTATAATGTATCGTAAGTATAGGAGCGGCCCTTCCGCTTGATTTCAATTAATGACAGTTTAAACAAGGGATTCCCTTTAATCGCACGGTCGACCATCGCAATCCTATGATCCGAGTCAGTCACTAATCTGTCTTTATGCGGCGGTATATAACTTGGCAGGAACCATACTTCATCAAGATGACAAGCTTCCCGTGCTTCTTCAGCAATGACTAAATGCCCAAGATGCGGAGGATCGAACGTTCCGCCGATTAATCCAATTTTTCTCATGGCCATACTCCTATGCCTTGGGTAATTCAATCTGCTTGTTTTCTTTAGATTCTTTATACAAAATAATTGTATGACCGATAATTTGAACGAGTTCAGCCCCGGTTTCTTCGGCTAATTGAACCCCCGCATCATGAACATCTTCTAAAGTATTTTGCAGCAAATTTATTTTTATTAATTCCCTAGCCTCAAGCGCGCTGGCAATTTCATTCGTCATTTTATGATGAATCCCTGATTTGCCAATCTGAAATATCGGCTTAAGATGATGAGCTTTCTTTTGCAAAAATCTTTTTTGTTTATTTGTAAGCATGCTAATCCTCCAATTTCCTTTCCAAAAACATTTGCATACCCTTTGTATCCGGCATAAAGCCAAACCAATGGTTAAATGCAAGCGCCCCTTGATAAATTAACATAGGCAGCCCGTTTAATACAGTGTGTCCTTCTGCTTCGGCTTGCCTTAACCACGCTGTTTTTAGCGGACGATAAATCAGGTCGACAAAGACTTGGCGCCGTTCGCTCGGCATTATGGCTATCGGTGTTTGATCTGTATGAGGCGCCATGCCCAGTGACGTGCCGTTAATGATCAAATCATAATCCGGCAGGCGGCCTTTTGCTTCTTCTAAGCTGAGCGCTCGGGTTTTTGTCAAAGGCTCACATTCGGAACTTAACCGTTTGGCTTTGTCGATTGTCCTATTGCTAATATCTAATTGCTTTAACTCTGCGTGTTTGGCAAGCGTTAAGCCAACCGCCCTGGCGGCACCCCCGGCACCGATGATCAGTACTTTAGGATTTTGTTTTAAGATTTCTGGAACTTCCTTTTCTAAACTTAATAGGAACCCCAAACCATCTGTATTATAGCCGTATAGCTCTCCGCCCCTGTTAACAACGGTGTTAACAGCACCTAACATCTTCGCTTCCTCGTCAATGTGATCTAACAGCGGCATGATGTTAATCTTGTGGGGAATAGTGACATTAAATCCTTTAATGCCAATGGCCTTTAACCCTTTAACAGCATCAGCAAGATCATCAGCGGATACCTTAAAAGCATGATAATGGCAGGCCATATGATTGTTTTTATACCAGAATTGGTGCATAGCCGGGGACAGGCTGTGTCCTATTGGATCCCCAATAACAGCATATAATTCACTCATAACTCCTCACCCTTTAATAATCGACGGACGAATTAACACACCAATGCCTTCTGGTGCATAGGCTTGGATTTTGGCTCCTGTTCCTTTCACAGTAACCCATCCAAGTCCAGAAAAGACAATATCCATATCGTTTTCCTTGACTGTAAAATCGTAGCGGCGAAGCTCCGGCAAACCCTTTGGATCGCTTGGTGGAGACAGAAGCTTCCCATATTGACTTTCAAATAATTGATCGGCGTTTTCGGATTTAGTCCGGTGTATATACATTTCGTTAGATACATAACAAACAACTGACCGCCGTCCGCCTGATATATAATCAAATCTTGCCAGCCCGCCTAAAAATAATGTCTGCTCCTCATTTAATTGAAACACTTTTGGTTTAATTTCTTTTTTAGGGAAAACCTTTTTATAGTCATCGGGACTGATAAAATGCGCCGCTTGATGCTGATTGACAACCCCAGGCGTATCATAAAGCGTTTGATCTTCGTTAAGCGGAATATCAATAAAATTCAAAGTCGTGCCCGGAAACTGCGAAGTCGTAATTGTAATGCCTTCATCATCGCCAAAATGCTTAATCAACTGATTAATAAAAGTCGATTTTCCAACATTTGTGCTGCCGACAATATAGACATCTCTGCCATCGCTGTACCGTTCAATGGCATTTGCCACCTCAGAAATCCCGATGGATTTTTCAGCACTCATTAATAACACGTCAATGGGTCTTAATCCGAGTTCTTTTGCTGAGTGGCGCATCCAATTTTTTAATTTATTTTGATTTGTTGATTTAGGCAAGAGATCTACTTTATTCCCGACTAACAAAATATCATTCTGGCCAACGAAACGCTGAAGTCCCGGAACCCAGCTTCCATTAAAATCAAATATATCAACAATTTTTACGACTAAGGCATCTGTTTGTCCGATTTGAGACAAAAGTTTTAGAAAGTCATCATCTGATAATGAAACATCCGGTATCTCATTGTAATGCTTTAAGCGAAAACAACGTTGACATATGATAACATCCCTGTTGAGCGCCGATTTTGGAACATAGCCTAAAGCTTGCTTATCTTCCGTTTGAACAGGCACCCCGCACCCTGCGCATGTGTATGTCTCTTTCATTTCTAATCCTCCCAATCGATCAATCCCCTTTTTCTCATAGATGAAAGGATGCGCCGTTCCATTTTACGGTTGAAGCGAGTCATCCATCCATCTGACATTGACACAGGAACAACTAAAATCGTATGAACGCCTAAGCGGTTTCCGCCCAATACATCTGTTAATAACTGATCACCGATAACAACCACGTCATCGGGCTGTAATCCCATATCTTTAATAGCCCGCTTAAATGCTCGGACTAACGGTTTTTTCGCACTGTAAATAAAAGGGATTTTTATCGGATCTGAAAACGCTTTGACCCTGACTTCCTTATTATTAGAAACAATCGTTACCTTAATCCCTGCCTGCTTCATCAATTCGAGCCATTCAATTAACTCCGGGGTGGCTTTAGGATTATCCCAAGCCACTAATGTATTGTCAAGGTCAGTGATAATACCTTTTATTCCTTTGCTTTTTAAATCGTCAGGTTTGATTTCATAAATACTTTTCACATGTTCGTCAGGCAAAAAATGCTTTAACAATCAATACACCTCAAATCTGTGGCATTTTCAAGTCACACGTATATTTTACCAATGATGCGTTTATTCACAACCATTTTCACTCTTTCAAGCTGCACAAGCTTTCATTTTATCATAACATGTTTTATTTCATTAAAGATGATATTCATATCATTAGTGTATTCTTTTTTCTATATAAAAAAATGTCTATTTTTATGAGACCATTACCCTGGAAAAAAAGCAGCCGATTATATGAACATAAAAGAAAATAAGTCCAAAAACATTTCGACAATTTCTGACATTCTTCTAAAATGTGGATAACTTTATTAACATATCCATAATTGTTGTTATTACTTTTTTATTGGTTATGAACAAGCTGCCCACAACTTATCCACTAAAAGCTGTGGATATCAGAACGGTTGTTCTCAATTTTATTTCATGATAACATTTATTCAAGTGAAATGTCATTATTTTATAATTGATGCTGCGTAAGAGTAAAGGGAGGTGTCAGCCTGTTCGGCTAATAGAATGGAAAAGTTGTCCGATGATCTCCTTATTGAGTCTTATTTTAAAGCAAAAGAATTAGAATTAAGCAAAGAGTTTATTGATTTAATTGAAGAAGAAATTCACCGGCGATCCTTAGACGGAATGGTCAATCAATATAATTAAAGCATGTTCAAATACAACACAGGCATTTTTTATAGGACGAGCTGCATCAGTTCGTCTTTTTCTTTTGTTTTATGGAAAAAATATTGTAGAATTAAGTTGAATCATTTAAAATGGAGGGCTGGTTGTGAAAAACGTCATCATACATAAAATACAAAAATATGTTATTACTGAAGATCAATTAAGAGGAGAATGGAAAAAGTCAACAAAGCGCTCTGATATTGATGACTTGGAAGATGAACAACTCATGCTTTTAGCCAAGAAGATATTTCTTTCCGCTTCACACAGCGAGCTTGAAGAGCTTTCCATTGATTCGACGTGGAGAACAGCATTGGATGCTTCTGGAGAACTGATAGCTGAAGATGATTCCGACCCGGTCATGCATATTGAACTCATTGATACTTCAAAGAATGACTCATCATCTCTTAGTGAAGTTTTCATTGATCGCATGCAGCGTGTCCATTGCAAAAAATGCGGATTTTCCTTTTACATAGATGATTTAAAGGCGGATTTGGACAAGTTGTCATGTCCTAATGATGGCGGACCTGTGGAATCAGGAGAAATAACCATAAAATCAGTCAACCAGGATAAAAAATAAGATGCGCTTTGCTGCCCAATTTCACGTTTAACGTATAAACAAGGAGATGAACAACCTTTATGCAGGTAACTGTCGCCGTTATCATTTTTCTATTAATATATGCGATTATTATTACAGAAAAAGTAAACCGGGCCGTTATTGCCCTTCTTGGTGCGGCTGTGATGATTATTTTCGGAATTGTTGATCTTCACACAGCCTTTACTAAGCACATTGAATGGGATACAATAACGCTGCTTATCGGAATGATGATACTTGTAGGAATAACAAATAAAACAGGCGTCTTTCAGTACGTTGCAGTTAAAGCCGCAAAAGCTGTTAAAGGCGAACCGGTCAAAATATTGATTGCTCTTTCCATACTAACTGCTGTCGGCTCCGCATTTTTGGACAATGTCACCACTGTTCTGTTAGTTGTACCAGTCACTTTCTCTATTACCAGGATTTTAGGCGTTAAACCGTTTCCTTTCTTAATATCGGAAGTTTTATTTTCCAATATTGGCGGAACAGCGACGCTTATCGGCGACCCGCCTAATATTATGATAGGGTCGGCAAATAAGCATCTAACCTTTAATGTCTTTTTGCTTAATCTTGCGCCGGTTATTTTGATTATCGCTGCGGTTACACTTATTATTTTGTATTTTATATACCGAAAGCAATTAAATGTTTCAAATGAGAAAAAGCAGCAGCTGTTAAATCTGAATGAAAATGACTTTATCAAAGACCGCAAGCTTATGATTAAAGCATGTGTGATCTTACTTCTGACCGTCGTCGGATTTATTCTCCATTCCTTTATAAATAGCCTTGAGCCCGCTACCGTAGCTATGACAGGGGCCAGTCTGCTATTGCTTATTGGTGTAAAGGAAAATCATATTGATGAAGCCTTTCAATCTGTCGAATGGGTGACTATTTTCTTTTTTGGCGGCTTATTTGTATTAGTCGGCGGACTCGTAGATGTTGGCGTTGTTAAATATTTATCCTCCAAAGCACTTGATCTTACAAACGGCAACCTCACTCTTACGGCGTTGTTAATTCTTTGGATTTCCGGTATTGCTTCAGGAACAATCGATAACATTCCTTATGTGGCTACCCTTATTCCACTTATACAAGATATGGCTAAAGGGATGGGCTTTTCTGTTCATTCGCCGGAAATCAATGCTCTCTGGTGGGCATTGTCACTCGGGGCTTGCCTGGGCGGTAATATGACCTTAATCGGCGCTTCAGCCAATGTTGTTGTTGCCGGCATCGCCGACAAAGAAGGCCATGGCTTTTCTTACATGGATTTCTTAAAAATAGGAGCACCCCTTACATTCATTGCATTAATCATTTCAACCATTTATATTTACTTTAGATACTTGCTGCCAATATCATAACTCAAACCCTGCCCATTCGGCAGGGTTTTTTGCAGGTTATTTAGATTAAGCAATAAGCTGAATCTATTTTATTAATAAACGTATGCAGCACCAACAATAATTAACAAGATGAACAAGACAACGATTAACGCAAAGCCTGCGCCTAATCCGTAACCGCCAGCTCCGTAGCTCATTCTCTCATCTCCTTTTCCGTTAGTATCAGTTACATGATTAATATATGATACCGTTGAAAACTTGTTAGGGCGAATGCGGAAGTCCTTTGCTTTATCTTCATTTTGGGCATAAATAAACACCCCTGGATAATAAAGAAAATCTGTATCAGCATCAATCTATAAGGTGCAAGCTGTCAGCAGTTTGAAAGCTTCGGCGATTAAAAAGTTTCATTAAGGCTCTTTTTTCGATTCTTAAAACATAGCTTCTCGATATATTTTCATCGGGTTCATTATTTGCGGCTATTAAGACCGAATCCGTCAATAAAAACTCCTTTTTCTCTATCATTGATAATATGCAAGTATTCGTATATATCTTTTTACCTATCATTGGGAATGTACAAGTATTCGTATATCTTCTTTTCTTCATATTTAAAGTAATTTCATCAATAACGTCTTTGTTTTATGACTTGAGGAACATCTATCAATGAAATTTTTGCTGCCCTTCACCTGTTATCTGTTTTAATGATTTAACTTAAAAAACTAGTGAAAGGAAAAAGCTCTATCCCCTATCAAGTCTTTAATCAAAAAATCTCTTGTTTTTCGTAATATGAAGTATAAATTAACCATTATTTCTTGCGATGAGAAGATATGCCTTAAGGTGATCATCAGAGTGTTCCTCCTTCATCATATATTTCTCCTCCGCTTTTTGAGCTTGTTTGACTAATTCTTCTTCCTCATGCTTAAATTTCAAATCAACGCCTCCGATAATAATTATAAAAACTTAAATAATAATACCGATAGTTATCCATAGCTTCTTTTTACTCTTCATTTATTCAACATCTTTTATTGACATTAAGTTAATTTTGCCATTTACTTTTGGTTTACCTGTTTCCTTATCAAAAAAGTAATAGGTCATCGTCATAAAAAATGACTCCTATTCAATATAGGAATCATCTTCTGGCTGCTTAATCTCTTTTTTGTGTCCTTGACATAGGCGTCAGCTTAAATCATGCACTCTTTTTATCTAGATTTATTCTTATGGGGCTGTCTGTAAAACTCATTAAAAAGTTTCATTAAGGCTCTTTTTTCGATTCTTGAAACATAGCTTCTTGATATATTTAATTTTTTAGCTATTTCCCTTTGGGTTAATTCTTTGCGGTTATCAAGGCCAAATCTGGCAATGACAACTTCTTTTTCTCTATCATCGAGAATATGCAAGTATTCGTATACTTTCTTTTTCTCCATATTCAAAGTGATTTCATCAATAACGTCTTTGTTTTTTGACTTAAGAACATCTATCAATGAAATTTCATTGCCCTCTTTGTCCTGACCAATAGGATCATTCAAAGAAACATCTTTTCTAGTCTTTTTCAATCCTCGTAAATGCATGAGTATTTCATTCTCAATACACCTGGCCGCGTATGTGGCAAGTTTGGTCCCTTTACCCGGTGAGTAGCTTTCAATGGCTTTAATCAGCCCAATGGTTCCGATCGAAATAAGATCTTCACTGTCCTCTTTTGTATTCTCGAATTTTTTTACAATATGGGCAACTAAACGGAGGTTGTGTTCGATAAGGCGATTGCGGGCTTCCTGGTTTCCCTGGGCCATAAGCTCAAGGCATTTTCGTTCTTCATCTTCCGGAAGCGGCTGCGGAAAAGCATTATTCTTAACATATGATACAAAAATCCAAAATTCTTTAAATAAGTATGCTGCGCTCCCCACCAACAATGACAGCATTTTTCCACCTCCATTAGACTCACACCTATTTTTATTGTTATGTGAGCTAATGTTTTTTCGTGTCTGTCCGGTGGAAATTCTGCATTAGGGTAAGCTCTGTTTTAAAAATTAAAAGCTTTTTTGAGTTCGTGCTTATTTTCAATAATATCCGCTAAAGTATACTTATCAAGAACAGCTAAATATGCCTCTGTTGCTTCTTGCAAAATACTTTTCGCGCGGCAAACGGGGCTGATAATACAGGCGCTTTTTTCCGGATCAAAGCATTCAACCATATAAAAATCGTCTTCTGTGTGCCGAACAACCCAGCCTAAATTAATCTCCTCCGGCGATTTAGCTAAACGGATGCCGCCGCCCCTTCCCCTTAACGTATCGACCAACCCTAATTGTCCCAGCTGATGAACGACTTTCATTAAATGGTTTTTCGATATTTTATAGGCATCAGCTATGTCTTTAATGCTGACTAGTTTATCCTTTGGCTGTGCTGCAAGCGAGATAAGAACACGAATCGAATAATCTGTGTAGCTTGTCAGTCTCATATATTTCCCTCGCTTTTAATGATAGCTTTAAGCCATTATAACCGATTTCTAAACCAATGACTATTACGATATTATCCAAAACGTACGGTAAAAGTATCGTTGAAGAACCTTTTTAAATAATCTCTTGCTTCCCTTTAATTCGAGAGTCTTCTTTGTGCCATTATTTATGTGTCAACGTTCTGTCACAAAAGATGTATTTAAAATACATCTTTAAGGATTATAATGGAATTGCAAAGAACAAGGGGGAATATAAAATGGATCAAAAAACCATTGATATCATCAAAGCAACCGTACCCGTTTTAGAAGAAAAAGGAAATGAAATAACAAAAGCTTTTTATAAACATCTGTTTAGCGAACATCCTGAACTTAATCATGTATTTAATCAAACCCATCAAAAAGAAGGAAAACAGCCAAGAGCATTGGCGAAACTGGTTTATCAAGCAGCGGCTCACATTGATCGGTTAGAAGAACTGTTGCCGGCTGTTAAAGTGGTTGCCCATAAACACCGCAGTATTGGCATCAAACCCGAGCAATATCCTATCGTCGGCGAACATTTGCTTTGGGCCATCAAACATGTACTTGGCGATCAAGCCACAGACGAGATTATGAAAGCATGGGAAACGGCTTACGGAGTCATCGCCGACGCCTTTATACAGTTAGAAAATGAATTGCGCGAAGACGTTAAAGAAAACAACGGCTGGAATGATTATATGCCGTTTATCATTGACAAAAAGGTTAAAGAAAGCGATGTGATTACATCCTTTTATTTAAAACCAGCTAACGGCCAGGCGCTTCCTGAATATCTTCCAGGCCAGTACATCAGTCTCAAGCTCAATATTCCTGGTGAGGCATACACACATATCCGCCAGTACAGCTTATCTGATGCACCTGGAAAAAACTATTTCCGAATTAGTGTTAAACGTGAGGATGAAAAGGCCATGTACCCTGAAGGCGTCGTCAGCCATTATTTGCATGAATCAATGAAAGAAGGCGACCGAATGTTTGTCAGTGCGCCGGCCGGAGATTTCACCCTCGATATGTCATCTTATCAACCTTTAGTGTTCATAAGCGGCGGCGTCGGTCAAACACCATTAATGAGCATGTTGAAAACTGTTATTGAAAAACAGCCTGAACGCCCTATCACATGGATACACGCCGCAAAAAACGGCAACTGCCATGCGTTCAAAGAAGAGGTTAAAAAAGCGGCAAAAAAACATAAAAATCTTAAAACATTTATTTGTTATAATGACCCTTCAAGCGATGACTTAGAAAAGAAAGATATTAAAAAAGTTGGTTACATTGATGAACAATGGCTGTCGGAAATCATTGAATATAGACATGCTTCATATTATTTCTGCGGGCCTAAACCATTCATGGCAGCCATTTATAAAATCTTAAAGCAATGGGAAATTAATGATACGGACATCCATTATGAATTTTTCGGCCCTCAAGATGAACTGCTTGAAGAGCAAGCTATAACAGTATAATTATTATCGAAAAAAGTTGCCTGGGGTTTCCTTGGCAACTTTTAAGTTTGGACTTTTGTGATATTGGGTATTAAGTAAAGCAAATGAATTTGAAAGCGGCAGATGTCCTCGGATCTTCAGAAAAAATTAAAGAGGGAAAATAATGCTTACAAAGTTGAAGAATTGCCATTATACATTCCAGCTATGATATGATTATATTGAATATTTTTTATTAATAAAAAACTACATATTAAAAAAAGGAGAGATAGGCTATGTATGATGTGGTTATCATTGGTGGAGGCCCTGCAGGTCAAAGCGCAGCGTTATTCACAAGCAAAGGCCAATTAAAGACATTGCTATTGGATAATGAGAAGGGATTAACCCAACGAGCTTTAATCCGGAATCATTATGGCGCCGATGATGTCCCCGGCGGTGAACTTGTTGCGGTTGGACGCAAGCAGGCAGAGAAATTTGGAACTGAATTTAATAAAGCGAATGTTACGAACGTTATAAAAAAAGACGAAGGTTTTACCATTGAAACTGAAGAAGGGGATACCTATGAAGGTAAGCAAATTATTTTAGCAACCGGCGCCAATTCAAAACTTGCTGAAACAATCGGTTTAAATACTAAACCGAGCAGCGAGCCTTACGTTAAACATGTTGTTGATGTTGATGCCGCCGGCCGTACCAATATTGAAGGCATTTGGGCAGCCGGTACAGCTGCCGGAGTCAGTGTCCATACCATTATTACAAGCGGGGACGGCGCGAAAGTTGCTGTTAACTTATTAAGCGACCTTAAAGGTGAACGTTATGTCGATCATGATGCACTGTAATTAATGATTAACCCTCTTGGTTTAATTGCCAAGAGGGTTTATGATGCCATTATTTATATATAGCGGATATATTCCAGCCTTTTATTTAAAAGTTCTTCATTAATTTTTTTAATTCTTTTTTGATCTTCATATTCCTGATCAGTCATTCTTTTTCTTTTGATGCTCATAGTAAGCGTAATAGTAAAGAGGTTGATCTTTAGCATAAGCTTCCCTCCCCTCTTCTAAAAATAAGGTTTCATAAAAATCCCGTATTCTCCTCAAACCAAGCCGTCATATTTAGTAAAAATGCAGGCATAATTCTTCAACTCCTTTTTTACTAACAAACGATTCGTCCTTTTTTAATCAAAAGGAAAAAGGCATAAAAAGACCGCAGGCAGCTCGACCCGCGGCACGGTTATCTCCTAAAGAAATAGGATGCGATTATCGAAAAGTCCGTCTTAAGCTTAAGGCCGAGCATACATATTTATATTCAGTTACCGTTAATTCATATTGTCTCATCATTAACATTATGCTCAACCTCCTTTTTTATTGATAATGTCATTATATACGGATTCTTTAGAATTGTAAATAAAAAATCTTTTTTCCATCTTCACCTTTAAATGCTTGTAATCGAACCGCCGTCAACCAAAATTGAACTGCCTGTCATATAGGTGCATGCACCAGAAACGAGAAATGCAACCACTTTTGCTAATTCATCAGGTTGACCATATCGGCCTAAAGGTATGCTGGCTTCCGCTTGTTGTCTTACTTCTTCAAATGATTGCCCAGTTTGTTCAGCCCGCGCCCTATCGAGGTATTCAACGCGGTCAGTGTCAATCCTCCCCGGCGCAACTGTATGGATTAAAATGTTTTTAGGCGCAAGCTCTTCTGCTAATGTTTTCGTCAATCCGACGATCCCGAGCCGAAAGGTATTAGACAAAACAAGGTTAGGTATCGGCTGCTTAATGGATGAGGAAGCGATATTAATGATACGTCCGCCTCCTCTTTTTTCCATGACAGGGATGGCTTGACGTATTAAGCGAACATAGCTTAAAAGATTAAGTGTAAAAGCATGGTGCCAATCTTCATCACTCGTGTCAAGAAAACTGCCGCTTGGCGGACCGCCGGCATTATTGACAAGAATATCAAAACCGCCAAATTGATCAACTGCTTTTTGAACCGCTGAATTTATATCTTCCGTCCTAGTGACATCAGCTTTTATGTAAGCGGCTTCTCCTGCCCCAATCGCTGATAGCTCCCTAGAAACCTTTTTCAGCTTTTCTTCATCACGGCTCGCGATCATGACATTCACGCCTTCCCGAACAAGCTGTTCAGCAATCGCTCTGCCTAATCCTTGACTTGAAGCCATAACGAGCGCATTTTTCCCTTTTAATTCTAGATCCATGACCCTTACCTCCTGTACGATGGCATTTTAACCCTTTTATATTTCGATGCTTATGTTATCATATCCTTTAACCGAGTACGTCCGCCCAAACAACACAGCATTGAACTTATAAAAAAGACATACCAATCAAAAAAAACCATAGTCCAATAAACATTGGTCTATGGTTAATGCTTTTCTAATTTTTTCTTTGCTACTTGCATTCTCCAGAAAAAGAGCAAGGCGATGATCATGACTCCTAAACAGCTGCAAGTGAGAATCTCAGTTTTTTCAACCGTCTTTCCCTGAAAAGGAATTAATGTACCTATATATAAAAACATACTCAAAATCATAAATATAAAACTGAAACGCCGATAATCAATGACTTTGAGTTTAAGATCCTTCAACTCTCGTTCACTCATACATCACGCCTCCCTAAATTTACTTTTAACATGGATAAGTAAAATCTGACATGCATGCCTGTAAAAAGAGGGAATAAGCGTTTGAAACTTTTTGAGTAAGATTGGAGAAATAACGCTTAGTTTCTTACCGTCTCTTACCCGGTTATGCAAAGACTTCCGTCCATCCATCCTTGCCTTCAAGCATTTTTGCGGCAATCTTCTTAGCGCCTTCAAGACTGTGGCTCGCTGCCCATCCGCATTGAACTTCATTGCAAGCGGGAACTTCCGTCGCTTTTAAGACATCATTCAATGTTTCCTCAAGTGCTTGAAGGACACTGTCATAGCTGTCATTGTTCATGATAGAAAGATAGAAGCCTGTTTGGCAGCCCATTGGACCAATGTCCAGAACATTATCCATATGGTTGCGAATATTTTCTGCCATAAGATGCTCTAACGAGTGAAGCCCTGGCATATCCATGTGTTCTTTATTTGGCTGACAAAAACGGATATCATACTTATAAACTTTATCACCGTGCATTCCTTCAGTAACACCGACTAATCTCACATAGGGCGCCTTAACCTTCGTATGGTCAAGATTAAAACTTTCAACATTCATTTTTTTAACCACGTTTTTCCAACCCCTTTAACATATTTAAAATCAGGTTAGCAGAGTTTTTAGCAGCAACTTCTAAAAACTGTTCGAATGAAATACCCGCTTCCTTGCCGGCAATATCCGAAAGGGAACGGATGATAACAAACGGTGTCTTGAATTGATAACACACTTGAGCAATCGCTGCCGCTTCCATCTCCCCTGCTTTTAGATTGGGAAACTTCTCTTTGACCGATGCCACTCTTTCCGCGTCAGACATAAAGGAATCGCCTGTGGCAATCAAGCCTTTTACGGCTTTGATATCGGCCGTCTCTTCGGCTGCCCTTTCTGCAACCTCTACCAAAAATGCATCTGGTTGATAGAAAGCAGGCATTCCCGGCACTTGACCGTATTCATAATCAAATACAGTTGCATCGACATCATGATGACGGACTTCAGTGGAAATTACTACATCCCCCACTTGAAGATCTTGATCAAACCCGCCGGCAGATCCTGTATTAATTACATAGTCAGGTTTATAATCATGGATTAAAATTGACGTTCCCAAAGCAGCATTTACTTTTCCAATACCCGATTGCAGCAGCACAACATCGAACGGCCCCAGCTTCCCGCTGTAAAAGCGGCACCCTGCAACTTCCTTTTCTGCAAGGTTTTGAATATGTCCTTTTAGTAATTCAACTTCTTCGTC
Source organism: Scopulibacillus daqui (assembly GCF_016908855.1). Taxonomy (GTDB): domain Bacteria; phylum Bacillota; class Bacilli; order Bacillales; family Sporolactobacillaceae; genus Scopulibacillus_A; species Scopulibacillus_A daqui. The sequence continues at coordinate 65,726 of NZ_JAFBER010000012.1, forward strand.
CATTGCACCAATTAAACCTATTTTCATGGAACTTCTCCTTCTAAATGTGTTAGTAAGATTATTTTAACATCGTTCTGCCTCTGTTTCTACATATCGGGATGACGTTTAAAAACAAATTCTTACTTTTATTCTCATCTTGCCGAAACTTCAAGAGAAATCCATTTCAACCGCTTGATTGTTTACACGCACGGTCATTAGGATGATCATTACAATATCATGGATCTTTTTCATTTCTTTGGACAGAGGAGGTCTTATGTTTTTTACTTTACCCTTCAATCAATCATTGACTTTTGAACAATATTGAGAACCGTTTTCAAATCTTCAATAGGGATTTGTCCGGGTGCTGAACTATTTTCACCGACCGCAAAGGTTACACAAGAACCAAAAACACCCCCGAACATGCGCGTTAAGGTTCCATAACCGCCCATTGATATTGTGATTAACGGTATGTTCAACTTTTTGTTTCCTTCATATGTTACATTTAATAGAGTTAAGACATCTTTCAGTGTTTTGGGCATAACAGCAGCTTTGGCAATATCAGCGCCGCAGGCTTCAGCCTCCAATAATTTCTTCATTAAAACGTCTTGGGATGGCGTAGATTCAAAATGATGATAAGACATGATCATTTTTAAACCTGCGTCATGAGAGACTTTTCGCAAATAACGCAGATGTTCCAAACGGTTGCTTAATTCAAAATCTATGATATCCGCCGCGGTGTTTTTACAAATTTCTATATACATTTCAAGAATTTCTTTTTCTGATAATGGTATCGGCTGTCCCCCTTCTCTTTGGGAACGGTTAGTAAAAATAACCGGAATATCTCCTGCATTTTCACGTATTCTCTTCGCTAGTGCAATGACTTCATCAGTATTTTCAATTTTATCAAAAAAATCAGCGCGCCATTCAATTAAATCCGGCTTTTTAGCTGTCACATGAGTTAATTCTTGTAAAATTTCTTTTTGAGTGCGCCCGATAATTGGTGTACATATAAGCGGTTGGGCTGGATCTCCTAACGTTTTGCCCCTTAGTTGAATACGTTTTTCCATGTTTATCCTCCTTGTATCGTTTAAAATAGCGTCTCTTGCCAATAGTGTTAAAGAAATAAGGAGACCAAGTAGAGGTCTCCTTAAGTTATGGTTTTTTTACGCTGTCCGCTTTCCATCCTTCACCTTGTTTCCATGTAAGATGAACAACGTATTTTTGATCAGCACTGCCTTTTGGGGCAACGCGAGCCAATGAACTGTTTGAATCGCCTCCGTTACCAAGCCAATAGACGACTATTTGATCTTGTGGTATACCAGTTGCTAACGATACAGCTGCTATTTGGGCATCCCAGTCTTTTGAGCCTTTATCATAAGAAGCTGTATGATTTTCTTCATTTGCCGTTGCAGCCGCTTGATTGTTTAGCTGATGATTTTTATCATCTTTTTTATTGCTGTCTTCTTTTTTCTTTTCTTTATCATTCTGATTTTTGTCGGACTTATGATTGGACTTATCCTCTTTTTGCTTGTCCTTTTCAGACTTAGTGTCATCTTTATGCGCTGAAGATTGATGTTTGTCATCATTCTTTTGCATATCGCCGCTATTGTTGTCTTCTTGAGCACTCGTTTTTTCGCTATTCTTTTTATAAGTAGGCGCTCCTGTATCAGCTGACTTCTGCTCAGGCGAATGGAAGAGAGACACTAATATGACTCCCCCAATAACTAATATAAGTGCAGCGACTATTCCGATCGCCCAGTTTAATATACGGTCAGCCTTCTTTCGTTTTCTTGAAGAACGTGAAGGAGAGTTATTGTCCTGTCTCATTCTCATGTTCCTCCTTTTATAGATATAATTACATTGTAACATCTTTATAAGTTTCGTTGGGTATTAAATTATATTAACCGTCATATAAAAGTTAGAAAGAAAAGATCATTTCTATCATAATAACAGTTTCTCCTTTATTAAAGAGGGAAACATTGTCAGATTACCACTAGTTTTGACAAAAGGAAGGAATATTTTTTATAAAACGCAAATAGATATGGAGTAAGGAGGTTGTCAAAGTGAATTTTACAACGTTTAATAAAGATTTCTCCCGCCTTGAGAGTTTTGATACGATTGGCTACGATCGTCAGACAGAAACCTTACAAATTATATTTTTTGACGGGTCCAAAAAAACTTACTTCCATGTATCTGAACAGACCGTCTTCCGCTTTCTCTTATCAGAAAATAAAGAAGCCTATTATGAAAACGTTATCGACGACAAATTTAAAGATGACAAAAAAGCCCGAACTTATACCAATTAGTTCGCGCTTTTTTGTTAAATTGAACCCGTCTGACGGCGGGTTCTATTATTTAACTTCTAAAATTTTAACGAGTAAATCTCCGCCTGGCGTCGGAACTGTTACTTCCTCGCCTACAGAACGTCCGATAAGGCTTTTGGCCATCGGCGAATCATTAGAAATCTTTCCTTCAAAAGGATCTGATTCTGCGCTGCCGACAATTGTATATGTTTCCTCTTCACCGTCAGGAAGTTCTTTAAAAGTCACTGATTTACCAATGTTAACAGTGTCTGTATTTGCCCCATCATCTTCAATGATAACGGCATTGCGGATCATTTGCTCCAGTTGTTGAATCCGCGATTCAACAAAAGCTTGCTCATCCTTTGCAGCATCATATTCAGAGTTTTCGGAGAGATCGCCAAAACTGCGGGCAATTTTAATTCTCTCAACAACTTCTTTTCTCTTTTCAGTTTTTAAATATTCAAGTTCTTCCTCAAGCTTCTTTTTACCCTCAGCTGTCATATAATGCTTTTTCTCTTCAGCCATTCGGTCCACTCCCTTTTTTTATCATAAGAAAACTTGGCTGATGCCAAGCTTTTAAAGGATGTTCAAAAAATTTTTCGTTGTTTGTCCTTTTTTTGAACACAATAACTAAGCTAATGAGTTATTCTTTTCTAAAATAGAATGGATTTTAGTAACCATTAAATCAATGGCAACAGCATTTTGCCCGCCTTCAGGAATAATGATATCAGCATATCGCTTTGTAGGCTCAATAAATTGCAGATGCATTGGCCTGACAACAGTAATATACTGATTAATCACTGATTCAACAGAGCGGCCCCTTTCTTGCGTATCTCTTAAGAGCCTTCTGATAATTCGAAGATCAGAATCAGTATCGACAAAAACCTTTATATCCATTAAGTTGCGAAGTCTTTCGTCTTCTAGTATGAGAATGCCTTCTAAGATGATAACATCTTTTGGCTCGACAGGAATTATTTTATCAGATCTTGTATGTGCTGTATAGTCGTATACTGGTTTTTCAATAGGTTTAAATTGGAGAAGTTGATTTAAATGTTCGATAAGAAGATCATGATCAAAAGCCAGAGGATGATCATAATTGGTTAATAACCGTTCTTCCATTGTTTTATGACCCTGCGCCTTATAATATGCATCTTGTTCAATAATTGCAATCGATTGATCAGGAAAATTCCGGTAAATTTCCTTTGCTACCGTTGTCTTGCCTGAACCCGTTCCTCCGGCAACACCTATAATGATTGGTTTTCTGTTCATGATAATACTTGTCCTTTCCTTCTATCTTAGCCAAAATGAATGATGTTTACCCTATAAAAGGCATTTAAAAAGCAATAAAGATATTTTTTTCGTGCAGCACTCAATCATGCAGAGCTCATTTTTTTGCTGACACTGCTATCCCGTCACCGACAGTTAAAAACACACTATCAAAATCGGGGTGGGATGAGAGCCATTCATTATAACGATTAATTTTTTCCGCTAGTTTCCTAAGGCGTTTGCTCTCCGCACGTTCCGGATGAGCAGCCAGGCCTCGAAACAAAACATTATCTGTAATGATTAATCCGTTCTGGGATAAAAGCGGCGAATACAATTCGAAAAACAACCGGTATTGCCCTTTGGCAGCATCTATAAAGATAAAATCAAACGGCGCATATTGCCTGATTTCTTCAGCTGTTTCTGCTGCATCCCCTTTGATGACTTGAATCCGTCTATCCAAACCAAATGATTGAATGTTTTTTAATGCTTCCTTATACATCTCTTCTTGACGTTCTATTGTAAATATCTGTGCAGACTCAGAAGCTAACGCCATTTTAATTGCCGAATACCCTATAGCCGTTCCAATTTCTAAGATCCGCTTAGGCTTGATCAGCTTAATATAGTGCTGGACGAGTGCCATCCCGTCCGGCTGCATAATTGGAATTTTCCTGTCTCTTGCATCTTTTTCAAGTTTATCAAGCATAGGTATATTTTTTGGCGCAAGCGCTGCGGTATATCGTGATAAGCTTTGATCCTCCATCCAGTACACCTCTATCAAACATACAGAATAAGAGGAGTGTCATACCCCTCTTAACTTTTTACCTTATCCCATTCATGTCCATATTTCTTCACGACTGCGTCATGCTCTTTTAATGTTTTTGTAAAAATGACTTCGCCGTTAGGTCTTGCAAAGAAATAAAGATCATCGCTCTTAATCGGCCATAAAACGGCTTTAATGGCCTCTTCGCCCGGATTATTAATAGGGCCAACCGGCATTCCCTTATTTTTATAAGTATTATACGGTGATTTAATATCTAAATCTTTATATGTTGTACGATACAAATGCTTTTGTTTAGCATAAGCGATCGTTGGATCTGTTTGCAAAGGCATTCCTTTATCTAACCGATTATAGAAGACGCCGGAAATTTTCTTAAGATCGTTTATATTTTGGGCTTCTCCTTCTAATAAGGATGCCATAGTTAAAATCTTATGAACAGACCCAAGCTGATTGTTATTTATTTGCTTTTGATATTTATTTAAAACTTCCTGCGTTTTATTTAACATAGCTTTAACAATCGCATCCAACGAAGGGTCTTTCTCTTGAAAACGATAAGTCGCAGGATATAAGTAGCCTTCAAGCGGATATTTTATTTTTTTATTTAATATATCATCGGTCAGAAACGGATAATCTTTCATATAGTGTTTCTTGATATAATTCCGGTCCTGCATTTTACTTAGAATGTCTTTTTCATTAAGGTTCGTATTCTCAGCAATCCGGTGAGCAATATCTTTAACCCACCAGCCTTCCGGTACCGTTATCTGAAAAGCGGCTGATTGGTTTTTCCCAGTGTTGAGGGATTGAATAATTTCTTCAGTTGACATAGATGGTGAAAAAAGGTACGTACCCGCTTTAAAGTTGCTTTCATTTTTATATTTTGCATAGTATCTGAAGACTGATGCATTGTTAATAACGCCTTTATCTTCAAGCATTTGGCTAATTTCAGCGCTTGATGTACCGTTTGGAATATTAATGGTTACCTGTTTTGCACTTGTCTTATCGACTGGCGCTAACGCTTTTTTTACATAAAAAATACCGCCGCCGGCGATGATAGCCAGTACAGCTAAAACAATAACAGCGATGATCCCAAAACGGCGCAGACGATTGCTTTTTCTTTTGCCATTTAAAAATTTAATTTGGTCATCAGATTTCGACACAAAAGGACTCCCCTTTCAAGGTACCTAGTCCATTATACACTATGATAAAAAAATGTCATCATTTGTTTTAAAAATTGTCGAAACCACATTTCAAATTGTATAGAGCAAAGCCTCCTTATTTAAAAAAGGAGGCTGAGACCTTTCATTAGAGATCAGATTCCGCTAGAAATGTATTAAACATTTCTTCGACCATATCCCATTCTTTATCGGTTTCTATCGGATAGAGATTAAATTCTCCGTCCTTATCTTCATAGCGGAAACCATACACTTCCTGCATCTCTTCTTCATCATCGCTTGATTCTACGGGTTTAACAACCATGTAAGATTTTTGTGTCTCATCAACATCAAATGTAAAAATCACATCAAACAGATGCTCTTCACCATTCTCATCAGGGATAATGATACGATCTTGTTCTTCGTTCATTTTCTACACTCCATTTCCATTGTGATCTAGATAGCTTTGAAGAATCATCACCGCAGCCATCTTATCAATGACTTTCTTTCGCTTTTTCCGGCTGACATCAGCCGTAATTAACATTCGTTCCGCTGCCATCGTTGTTAGCCGTTCATCCCACATCTCTACAGGCAATTGAAATTTTTTCTTTAAACTTTTTGCAAAGGCTTGGCAAGCTTCCCCCGATTCACCAATTGTTCCATTCATGTTTTTCGGAAGTCCGACAACTATTTTCTCGACACCGTATGCCTCAATTAATTCTTTGATACGGTCATAAATGAGATGTCTTTTATTCTCTGTATAATGGATGGTTTCTATACCTTGGGCGGTAAAACCAAGCAAATCACTTATTGCAACGCCGACAGTTTTGCTGCCGTAATCTAATCCCATGATTCTCATAGCCGGCCATCACGGTGCTGCTTAAGATAAGTGGTGACCAATTCCTCAATTAATTCATCGCGTTCAATTCGACGAATAATATTTCTGGCATCTCGATGGCGGGGAATATAAGCGGGATCTCCTGACAATAAATAACCGACGATTTGATTGATCGGATTGTACCCTTTATCTTTTAAAGCATTGTATACCTTAAGCAGGGTATCTCTCGCATCACGATTATCCGGCTCTTCATTAATGCTAAACTTCATTGTTTTGTCCAAATGTATCCTTCCCCCTCATCTGAAAATGATATGTGTCCAAAAAGCGGCCTACAGGACAAAAAAACTGTTAGCCGGCTTTTTGAACATCTATGAAGTATCTATGAAAAGCTTTTAATCCAATCGGCTACACAAGACAGAGCATCTTCCACTTGAGCAGGATTTTTCCCGCCGGCTTGAGCCATATCCGGACGGCCTCCTCCTCCGCCGCCGCATCTTGATGCAACTTCCTTTATAAGTTTCCCGGCATGGTATCCTTTTGAAACCAGATCTTTTGTCACACCACTGGCAATGTTTACCTTTCCATCATTGACTGCTGCCAGAACAATAATACCTGTCTCCAGTTGGTTTTTAAGGTGGTCAACCATCGAGCGTAAACTGTTCATGTCTGATACATTCACTTTTTTAGAAATATAAGGGATTCCATCAGCTTTTTGAACAGATTGAAGCAAATCATTAGCCTCAGCATTACCTAACTTCGATGTCAGCGATTCATTTTCCTTTTCCAAGTCTTTGATTTGTTTTTGAAGACTTTTAATACGATCAGGTACAAGTTCAACATTCGTTTTCAGCAAATGAGCAGCTTCTTGCAGCTCTTGAACAAAATGGTTCATCCGTTCATAAGCATACCGGCCTGTCACTGCTTCAATTCTTCTTGTGCCGGCACCTATGCCAGTTTCAGCGATAATCTTAAATAAGCCGATTTCCGCTGTATTATTGACATGGCAACCGCCGCACAACTCCAAGCTGTAATCGCCGACTTTAACAACTCTAACAACATCGCCGTACTTTTCTCCAAATAATGCCATAGCCCCCATGGCTTTAGCTTCGTTAATCGGCATTTCCGCTGTTTCAACAGAAATATTTTCCCAAATCTTTTCGTTTACGATTTGTTCAATTTTCTTAAGCTCTTCTTCTGTCACTTGGCCAAAATGCGAAAAGTCAAACCTTAACCGTTCAGGTGCAACAAGCGACCCTGCTTGATTGACATGTTTGCCAAGGACATCTTTCAATGTCTGATGAAGCAAGTGTGTGGCTGTATGGTTTTTTTCGATAGCAGAGCGGTTTGTTTCATTAATTTCTGCCTTCAATGAATCTCCGTTCTGAAGGTCGCCTTCCTCGACGATAACTGTATGCAAATGCTGTCCATTTGGCGCTTTTTGCACATCTTTAACCATAAGCTTTGTTTTCTCGTTAACCAAATAGCCCTGATCAGCTATTTGCCCGCCGCTTTCAGCATAAAAAGGAGTCACATTAAGAATAATTTGAACCTCATCACCTTGCTTTGCCGCGCTGGCAATGCTGTTATCTTTAATAATGGCAACGACTTCCGAAGAGACTTCGTGTTCAGTATAACCGACAAACCGGCTTTCGACATTGATATTGCGCAATGTTTCGCTTTGAACTTGCATTGAATCTGTATCTTGGCGAGCAGCGCGCGCCCGTTCTCTTTGTGCTTCTAATTCTTTTTCAAAACCGTCTTTATCTATAGACAATCCTTCATTTTGTGCGTATTCTTCCGTTAATTCAAAAGGAAATCCGAAAGTATCATAAAGTTTAAAAACATCGGCTCCTGATATCATTTTCTCGCCGTTAGCTTTTGCTTCAGCAATCACATCTTTTAATATGTCCAAGCCTTCGTGAATCGTTTCGTGAAAACGCTCTTCCTCGTGACGAATCACTTTCTGAACAAAGGCTGATTTTTCAACGACGTTATCATAGAAGTCTTTCATAATATCAACAACGATCGGCACAAGTTCGAACATAAACGGTTTGTTGATATCGAGATCCATCGCAAACCGGACAGCCCGTCTGATGAGACGGCGAAGCACATAGCCGCGGCCTTCATTAGAAGGCAATGCTCCATCACTAACTGCAAAAGTAACCGCTCTGACATGATCTGCAATAACCTTAAATGCCGTGTCTTTTTCTTTTGTTTCACCGTATGTTTGTCCGGAGATTTGTTCAATTTTATGAATGATAGGCAAGAACAAATCGGTATCAAAATTCGTTTTTGCATCTTGTATGACCGAAACCATTCGTTCGAGCCCCATGCCTGTATCAATATTCTTCTTTGGAAGCGGAGTATAGCTGCCGTCAGGATTATGGTTAAATTGTGAAAACACGAGGTTCCAAATTTCTAAATACCTTTCATTTTCTCCGCCCGGATATAATTCAGGGTCGTTCGGATCATTTCCGTAAGCCTCACCTCGGTCATAGAAAATTTCTGTATTTGGACCGCTTGGGCCTTCCCCAATATCCCAGAAATTTTCTTTTAACCGAATAATACGTTCCTCCGGCAGACCGATGACCTCATGCCAAATTTTATAAGCTTCATCATCTTCCGGATGGATGGTAACTGATAATTTGTCCTCATCAAAACCTATCCACTTCGGACTTGTTAGGAATTCCCATGCCCAACGGATAGCTTCTTCTTTGAAATAATCGCCAACTGAAAAGTTTCCGAGCATTTCAAAGAAAGTATGATGGCGGGCTGTATAACCGACATTTTCAATATCATTTGTTCTAATGGCTTTTTGAGCATTAACAATCCGCGGATTTTCTGGAACAACGCGCCCATCAAAATATTTTTTTAATGTGGCTACGCCGCTGTTAATCCAAAGCAACGAAGGATCATCATGCGGAATAAGAGATGCACTCGGTTCAACTTTATGATTTTTTTCTTTGAAAAAATCAAGAAACATCTGCCGAACTTCTCGAGAAGTTAATTTTTTCATATTCATAACCTCCTGTAATTCTTTATTTAAATAAAAAACTCCCATCCCAATCAGGGACGAGAGTTAGATCTCACGCGGTACCACCCTAGTTGCAGACCTCGATAGTCTGCCACCTTGTTCAGATTTAACGGATCTCTCCGGCAGGGATTAGCTGCTCTCCAGAGTAGCAACCGTTACTCCTCATTGGATTTTCTTTCAGCCAAGGAAAATCCTCTCTAGAAATGATCCATAACGGCAAGCTCTTTCAACAATTTTTCTATATAACGGGTTTTAAAATATCACATTATGTATGTCGATATTATAGATGAGAACCGCTCTCCTTGTCAATTTCTTGATGGCGGTTCCGAATATATCTAATTATTACTCTAATTGTTACAAAAATCGGGACGGCAAATAACATCCCTGCAACACCCGCTATTTCGCCGCCAATAATAATCGAAAACATAATATAAGCAGGATGAATGTCCACGCTTTTTCCGACGATCAAAGGGCCGATAATATGTCCTTCAAGAAACTGCAAAAGCAAAATTAACACTAAAACAAAGATTGTTGTTTTGACAGATACAGTCGTTGCCATAAATACAGCCGGAATGGCGCCGATAATCGGACCGAAGTAAGGAATGATATCCGTTAATCCGACAAAAATGCTTAACAGAAGGGCATACTTGACCTTTAAAAATGACAATCCGACAAAGGCGATAACAGCCAGAATGGCACAAACATATAACTGGCCGCGAATATACTTGCCGAGTTGGTCATCAATCGCAAATAATAATGTTCTTCCCGGCACTCTCCATTTTCTTGGCGTAAGTATCCAAAGACCTTTTTTGATGCCTTCGAAATCTTTTAAAAAATAAAAAGCTAATAGGGGAATCATTAATAAAGAAAAGAACGATTGAAAAACCCACGTAATGCTTCCGATAACCCCTTTTACTAAACGATTCATGCGCCTTTCCAGCAAATTCAGGACCCCGTTAAAATGATCGTGGACCGCTTCAGGGGTGGAATGATATACATCATTGATCCGTTCATGATAGAAGGCCACGTATTTAGGTATTTGGTCGCCAAAGTCTTTTAATTCATCAATCATTGCCGGCATCCCCTTAACCAATCCGTAACCTGTCAACACAAAAAACACAAGGTAAACGATAAGGATAGCCAGTGTCCGGGGAAGCCCTTTGCTATGCGCTTTTTCAATAAGGGGGTGAAGCAAATAAGCAATCAGGGCTGCACTGACAAAAGGAAACAGCACGGCTGCTATAAAATCAAAAACTTGATTGAGAAACGGGAGCAATTTATAAAACAAATAACCGTTTAAAAAAACGAGCAATAATATCGTTAACCTTTTAAGCCAATCAATAGCCGACCATTGTGACATCGATATCCCTCCACGCAAATAGTTTGCGCAGAAATCCTTCTAATATTTCGCATCGATGTTGTTTTGCTATTTTTTAATAGCTAAAACCGGCACATCTTAAAGATACATGCCGGTTTTAAAAGCCGCCTGATTCAGTTTTCAGTTCATGCTCTTCAAATAAATCGTCGAGAGTCGTTAAACTGCCGTCTTCTTCAACTTGGCTGAGGGAAAGCCTGCCGTCTATTAATGCAAGTTCAATAAAACAATCCCAACAATAATATAGGTTAACACCAATTTTTCCTAGATTTTTATTATGACAGTTTGGACATTTCATCTGCGTTCACCTCTATTTCATTTAAAACTGAACAATTTTAAAAAATAGGCTACTAGCATCATGTCCACTTAATCGTTAATTCATACTATATGATATCATTGATTGCCTCATTGGATTCTGGATTTATCCTCTCCCTGAGCTTTTCAGATAGCTTTGAATGCCTTAAATCGACATCAGAGCGTTGAACCGCTTCATTAAATGCCTTCTTATCCCCGCACATAATAAGAAAAGATTTACTTCTTGTAATCGCAGTATATATAAGGTTCCGGCGCAGCATCCGATGATACCCCTTAACAATCGGCAGAACGACAATCGGAAATTCACTGCCCTGAGATTTATGAATCGAACAACAATAAGCTAACGTAATTTGGTTAAGGTCACGCTTTAAATAAGTGACTTCTGTTCCTTCAAATGAGACAACAACCATATCCTCGTGATCAGCCGTTTCCTTCGCAAAAATAACGGCAACAATTTCACCAATATCACCATTAAATACATGCTCTTCAGGATTGTTAACAAGTTGGAGCACTTTATCGCCGACACGGTAAACACGGTCGCCGAATGTTAATGAACGTTTCTGATCTGACGGCGGATTAAAGAGATTTTGAAGGGATTCATTAATGGCTTCAATTCCGGCACTGCCTCGATATATCGGTGCAAGAACCTGAATGTCTTTTGTTGCATAGCCTTTTTTTCGAGCATTTTCGCAAACTTGACAGATGACATCAATGATCTGGTTCTGGCGGCAATCAAAAAAGCGGCGGTCATCTTTAGCGCTTTGAAGATCTTCAGGAATTTCTCCTTCTTTAATCGTATGAGCTAAATCAATAATTGAAGAGCCCTCAGACTGCCGGTAAATATTTTGAAGCTCAATGGTGGGGATAACCTCAGAACTGAGAAGATCTTTTAAAACTTGTCCGGGGCCTACCGAAGGCAATTGATCTTCATCCCCGACTATAATGACCTGGATTTTTTCAGGGAGTGATTTAAATAACTGATTTGCGAGCCAAATATCAACCATTGACATTTCGTCAATAATTAGAAGTTTGCCTTCTATTGGATTTTCTTCATCATGTTCATAACCGGAACCGCCGCCCTTCCAGCCCAGCAGCCGGTGAATGGTAACGGCCGGAAGACCCGTTGATTCGCTCATTCGTTTCGCCGCCCGGCCTGTCGGCGCAACAAGCAGAACCGGAAAAGGGTCATCTTTATAATCTTTAGGGTTAAGCGAAACGCCGTGAAGTTCAGCGTAAACTTCCACTATTCCTTTAATAACGGTCGTTTTGCCGGTTCCGGGGCCGCCGGTCAGCAACATGACAGGAGAGTGTATGGCTTGTCTAATCGCTTCTCTTTGTGTGATGGAATATTGTATATTTAAGCGTTCTTCGAGATCACCTAGAGCGCTGAGAAATTCAGATTCAGAAAATTCATCGTGAAAATCTGTCTGCTCCATTAATTTTTTGATGCTTGTCACAATCCCTTTTTCCGCAAAATACAAAGAAGGCAAATATACTTCGTTTTCTTCTAATATTAATTTCCCTTCTTCCTCCAAGCTGTCTATTTCCCGGATAATATCCATTTCATCAACCGGCTCTTCAGACGTTGTGATTAACTGTTGAACTTCGCAAAGGGTTTCTTCATAAGGCATAAAGACGTGCCCCTCATCCAGAGCTTTTTGATTGAGCCAATACAAGCAAGCCGCTCGGATACGGTCGGGGTGATTTCCTGAAATCCCTAACACTTTTCCTAATTCATCGGCTCTATGAAATCCAATGCCTTCAACGTCATTAACGAGCTGATAAGGATTATTTTGAATAATATCCAGCGTCATATCTCCATACGTTTGATATATCTTCATAGAAAGCTGCGGACCAAATCCGTAGTCTGATAAAGCAACCATAATCTTCTCTAACCCTTGATGTTGAACGAGCGTCTCATAGAGAAGCTGCGCCTTTTCTTCACTTAATTTAGGTACATTTTCTAAGCATTTGGGATCTTCGAGAATTTTCGATATGGCATTTTCTCCTAGTGTTTCAATGATTCGTTCAGCTGTTTTTTCACCAATGCCGGGAAATAAATCCCCGGACAAATATTGAATCATGCCTGCTTTTGAGTGCGGCAGTAATTTTCGATATTGATAAACTTCATATTGCTTTCCATATTTAGGATGAATTTTAATTGAACCTGTAAATTGATAGACTTCGTGCAGATGAATGATTGGAAAATACCCGATGACGATAATTTCCTTCTCATCAATGGGTTCGTTAGTCTCATTAATTTTAACCCGCATCACTGTGTAGGCATTTGCATCATTTTGAAAAATAATATGTAAAGGAACGCCTTTAATATATTTTTGTTCTCCTTGAAAAAGATCTAATGAAGACTGGTCCGCCATAAAACTGACCCTCTTTCTTACTTCGGTTCATTTAAACGTTCTTCGATTTTCTTAAGTCCGTTAGCTGCCAGCAGATGATCCTTTTGAACAGCAAGCGCCTTTTCAAAATACTGTTTTGCTAATTCAACCTCATCATGGTACATAGCCGAAACGCCAAGATTATAATAGGCGTCTGCATGCTCAGGATCCTGGCTAATGACTTTTTTGAACTGTTCTTCAGCCAATTCTATTTGTCCAATATGCGCCAGTAATAATCCATATTGAAATCGGGCATCAATATCCTCATGATTAAGTTCGACCGCCCTTTGAAAGGATGCAAGCGCCGATCCCGTCTGATTGAGGCGAAGGTAACTCAGCCCCATCATATAATAAACATCTGAGCTTTGATCATCTGCTGTCAGCGCTAATTGATACTTTTTCAAGGCTTGCTTATATTCCTGAAGATTGTAAAATGCATTTCCTAAACCATAAATGGCTGGAAGGTGATCTTCTTTTAGACTTATTGCCTTTTCATAAAAAGACAGCGCTTTTTCAGGTTGCCCTAATGTAACAAGTAAATGTCCGAAATGAGTGTACCCGTTTGGATCCTTGGGGTCCTCTTCAATCGCATCGTTAAAAAATTTTGCAGCCGTTTCAAACTGCCCTTTGTTCATAGCTTCTATACCTTGCTGTAATTTATCTTCCACTTTCCGATCTCTCCATTCAGACAGAGCATTCTATCCGTAGTATATCAGAGTTTCAAGGACATGTTCAAAAAAGGGAAAAAAGGGACGATAAGGCTAAAAACATCACATCCATGCGACAGCGCCAATACCAGCATGTTCTGTATCGGAAGTTCTAGAGCAACACAGTTAATTTTTGAGATAAGAGATGATGCTGGGTGCCGGAGAAATCCGGCAGCACATTTTTCTGAAAGAATTTTTTTAAATTAAAAACTCAACCTTATGATGATAAGGTTGAGTCTACAAAATCAAAATGATCGCCTTCTGGCTGGTTCAATATAAGGTCAATTGTTCCGCCGCCCAGGCAAATATCCCCATCATAGAATACAACAGATTGACCTGGCGTAATCGCCCTTTCAGGTTTATCAAAAATGACCTTAACTTTATCTTTCGTTTTAATGTGAACCGTTACAGGCCGGTCATCTTGACGATAACGAAACTTGGCTGTACATTTCAGGGACTTATCCTCAGGCAATCCATTAATCCAGTTGACGTTTGCCGCAATCAAGCCTTCTGAATACAAAGCTTTATTATGGAATCCTTCAGCAACATACAGAATATTCTTCTTAAGATCCTTTCCGCAAACAAACCAAGGGCCGCCTGGACCGCCAATCCCTAAACCTTGGCGCTGACCATTTGTATAATACATTAAACCGTCATGGTAGCCCTTAAATTCACCATTAATCGTTCTAATTTCCCCTTTTTGTGCAGGGAGATAGCTGCTTAGAAATTCTTTGAAATTCCTTTCGCCTATAAAACAAATGCCTGTGCTGTCCTTCTTTCCGGCGGTTGCTAAATTGTGTTCTTTCGCAATTTCTCTTACTTCCGGCTTTGTCAGTTCGCCGAGCGGAAACATTACCTTTTCAAGCTGTGCTTCTGTTAATTGATTCAAAAAATAGGTTTGATCTTTGTTTTTGTCTAAACCTCGAAGCATCCGAACATGCCCGTCAATTCTTTCGACCCGTGCGTAATGGCCGGTCGCAACATAGTCTGCACCAAGCGCCAGTGCATGCTCAAGAAAGGCTTTAAACTTAATTTCCTTATTGCACATGACATCGGGATTTGGCGTCCGGCCCGCTTTATATTCTGTCAAAAAGTAGGTGAACACTTTATCCCAATATTCCTTTTCGAAATTGACTGCATAATAAGGGATATCAATTTGCCCTGCTACTCTGGCAACATCCTCATAATCTTCTGTTGCTGTACAAATGCCATTTTCATCAGTATCGTCCCAGTTTTTCATAAAGATCCCGACAACATCATAACCATGTTGTTTAAGTAACAGCGCTGTAACCGAGGAATCAACCCCGCCGGACATGCCTACTACAACCCGTGTGTCTCCGGGTGCTTTATCCATGCTTTCATCACCCTTTGGCGTATTTTATGCTTAATTAACTGTTCAAAAGGTCAAGTCAAAGCCGCCCTATCTGAACAGTTACTCATCTTGTTGTTTAATATTTATGATTTTATATAACAATATCAGTCTCAAGAACACCATTCAACTTTTAGCTTCTAAGACATTATTAAGACTGAGTTAACCGATTGACAGTTTCCGCAATAATCTTCCCGGCTTCTTCAACAGTTTCTTCTGTTAATCCATAGCCAAAACTAATCCGGATAGAACTATAAGCGCGATCGGAATCCTTGCCGAACATGGCGGTCAGTACATGGGAAGGCTCAACAGAACCAGCCGTGCACGCTGAACCGCTGGACACAGCGACACCCGCCAAATCCAAGTTCATTAACAGAGTTTCCACTTGTATTCCCGGAAAATAGAGGTTTAAGATATGCGGAAGATAGTGTTCAGGGTCTCCATTAATTTCATATTTGACATGGTGTTGATCTAAAACATGACATAGAGTTTTGCGATAGCCTATATATTTATCAATTTTTGTTAGAAATTGTTCTGAGGCGATGGCTACCGCTTTTTCCAGGCCGACAATACCCGGAACATTCTGCGTCCCGGCACGCCGCTTTCTCTCTTGTTCGCCTCCGTGAGCACGAGAAACTAACTGAACCCCCTCACGGATATATAAAAAGCCGACACCCTTGGGACCATTTATTTTATGCGCAGTCATTGACAAAAGATCAATAGCTGTTTCGCAAACATCCAAATCAATCATTCCGAAAGCTTGGACAGCGTCAGTATGAAACAGCGCTTGATGATTCTCTAAAAGCGCTGCGATTTCCCTAATCGGCTGCACCGTGCCGACTTCATTATTCGCATACATGATCGTGACCAGAATCGTATCTTTTCGCAAAGCGCGCTCTAATTGGCTGAGATCAATCATTCCGTTTTGGTTGACATCTAAATAAGTGACATCAAATCCAACGCTCTCAAGATAACGGCATGCATTTAAAACCGCATGATGTTCAATTTTCGTTGTAATGATATGTTTGCCATGGTCTTTTCGAGCAAACGCGGCACCTAGAACAGCCATATTGTCAGATTCCGTTCCGCCGCTCGTAAACACAATTTCATTTGGCTTTGAGCCAATCATTCTGCTGACCGTTTCTCTTGCATTATCCAAATATTTTCTTGCAGCGCGCCCATATTGATGAATGCTTGAAGGGTTGCCGAAAGCATTTTGATATACTTCAACCATTGCACTCACAACGTCCGGATGAATAGGGGTTGTCGCCGCATGATCTAAATAAATCGATTTCATTATGACACATCCTTTAAAAGTTCAAAAAGTACGGGCACATGAAACGTAATGGAACGGCGTCTTCACCAATGATTAATCACAGGAGTACTGCCGCTTCCTGCCGCAGCCTTGGAATAATTTAAGATGTAAGGGCCGTGTCTGCTTGAACACGACCTTTCATTAAAATTATTTTAAATATAAAACATATACGGATCTTGTACAAGATGATCTTCCTCAAAATGAATGAGATCATCGAGTGAAGTGCTTTCTAATACATCCTTTACAGCATCTTTAATTTTTATCCAAAGCGCCCGCTTGGCCGGGTCATCATCATCCATAACCTCAACCGGCCGAATCGGCCCTTCCAAAACTCTAATAATATCCGCAGCTGTAATGTCTTTTGGATTTTTTGCCAGTACATAACCTCCATAGGCCCCTCTTATACTGTTAACTAGACCAGCGTTTCTTAAAGGAGCAATAAGTTGTTCAAGATAATGCTCTGATAGATCATGTTCTTTGGCAATTGCTTTTAAAGACATTGGCCCATTTCCACTGTTTTTGCCAAGAGCCATCATAATGGTCAGCCCGTACCGTCCTTTTGTGGAAATTTTCAATGCCAAACACCTCTTTCCGTTCGTTTTATTTAATCGCCCTTTTATAATAGAATCATTTTACCCTTAAAAACATGAATGATCCATAGTTTTTAGATACATGTATGATTAAAGGTATTCGAAAGATGTCAATCGCATTTTTATTAAATCAAAAGAAAGCAAACCGTAAATATTATAGCACGAAAAGGCTCATCCTTGCATTCGTCAGCCGCCTGTAGTATTTTCGCCTATAGAAGTCTGTAAACATACTGGCATTTCTAGACCTTAAGAATATAAAAGAAAGGAATAATAGAATGGATCTATTCGACTTTTCCGATGATAAACAAAAAAGCATTGGCAAACCTTTAGCTGAACGAATGCGTCCGAGATCAATAGAAGATTTTATCGGTCAAGAACATATTGCAGGTTCCGGACGTTTATTAAGAAGAGCCATTCAAGCGGATAAGTTAACGCCGATGATTTTTTTTGGTCCGCCCGGTACAGGAAAAACAACACTGGCAAGAATTATTGCCAACAATACTTCGGCACATTTTCAACAGCTGAATGCGGTTACCAGCGGCGTGAGCGACATTAGAAACGTTATTTCTCAAGCTGGAGACAGGCTTAAATACGATGATCAGAAAACTGTTCTATTTATTGATGAGATACATCGATTTAACAAAAGCCAGCAAGATGCCTTGCTTCCGTCAGTCGAAGATGGAACCATTATCCTTATAGGCGCTACAACAGAAAGCCCAATGTTTGAAATTAATCCGGCTCTGCTTTCGCGTTCCAGGTTATTCAGGTTTACCCCGCTGACTCATAAAGATATTGAAAAGATATTAATACAAGCACTTAACGACGAAGAACGCGGATACGGCAAATACCCTATTGAAATAGACAAAGACGCGCTTCAACATCTTGTTCAAGTATCAAACGGGGACGCCAGAACCGCCTTACATGCACTGGAGCTGGCTGTTTTAACAACAGATCCCGATCAGCACGGTACCATTCATATCGATTTGGGTGTTGCTGAAGAATCCATTCAGCAACGCGTCCTCCAATATGATAAATCTGGCGACAATCATTATGATACAACGTCGGCTTTTATCAAAAGCATGCGCGGATCTGATCCGGATGCAACGCTGTATTGGTTGGCAAAAATGATAGAGGCCGGCGAAGATCCTAAATTTATCGCGAGAAGAATTTACATCCACGCAGCTGAAGATGTCGGCTTAGCCGATCCAAACGCACTGCTGATTGCACAGGCTGCTGCTCATGCTGTAACCTTCATCGGCATGCCCGAAGCGCGCATCCCGCTCGCTGAAGCAGCATTGTATATAGCTACTGCTCCTAAAAGCAACTCTGTTCTTAAAAGCATCGACAAAGCGATAGATGCCGTCAGAAATGAAACCTCAGGCCAAGTGCCGATACATCTCAGGGATGCTCATTACAAAGGCGCAGCAAAACTCGGACACGGCATCGGTTACAAATACCCTCATGATTATGAAGATGGGTATACACCGCAAAACTACCTGCCGGAACATCTGGAAAATTTAAAGCTGTACAACCCTTCCCCAAGAGGTTATGAGAAAAGCATACAAAAAAGATTGGATTACTTTAGCAAAAGAAAATCTTAATAGTATAATCTAGTAAATCATCCATAGAAAAATATTTTCTTGCGTATAAAATGATTAACTTTTGTCAATCATTTTTTATAAAGAATAATATTCTAAGGAGAGGTCATCATGACAAAAGTTAGACAAGACGCATGGTCTCATGAGGATGATTTGTTATTGGCAGAAACCGTTTTGCGGCACATTCGCGAAGGCAGCACTCAATTAGATGCATTTGAAGAAGTTGGAGATAAATTAAATCGCACCGGCGCGGCTTGCGGTTTTAGATGGAACGCTATCGTACGAAAGAAATATGAACAAGCTATCGAAATCGCTAAAAAGCAGCGAAAGCAAAGAAAACGAGCTGAACAGCAACGGGTTAGAAACTGGCAAAAACCACAAATGGGTACAACCATGGTTCATCCTTCTGCAGATTTTGACAGTTCATTGCCAGCTTCGCCTTCACAAACAAAACCATTAACATTGGATGACGTTATTAGCTTTCTAGAAAACTTACAAAACCATGATAGAACGAATCAAAAAGTGATCAAAGAAAATGAAAGATTGCGCCAAGAAAATGAAGAGCTGCGCTCAAAAGTCAATGAACTTGAAAAACAGCTTGATAAACTGGAGAAAAATCACAAAATCATTGAGGAAGATTATCAATCTTTAATGAGCATAATGGATCGGGCCAGACGGATGGTAGCTTTCCAAGATCAAGAAGAGCCTGCAGGGCCGACATTCAAAATGGACAAGAATGGCAATTTGGAAAAAATCGCAAAATAAAAAATAACAGTCGATGCGATATCGACTGTTATTTTTATTTGTATTTTAAATACATAAAAAACAAGAGAGCCCCAATAGTGCCGTCTAAACCTTAGTTTTGAAACCCGCGCTCTGGCAGGTGGGTGCCCTGCTTCACCTTTCATGAGTCCTCGGTACGTTATGAGGCATTCACTCCGGATGAAAACGACAAGCTCCCTATCTTTCGATGTTCGGTCAAAACATTCGGTTATCCACGAACACTTCAGGACTCTCTATAACTTTGTATAAACATGATAGCACATGTTTGATTGAGAAGCAATAAAACGGCTAACCCAATTTTTATATTTTTTGGTGTTTTTTCTTAAGGCGGTTACCAAAAAATCCGGTAAATAAGCCCCGAAAACAAACCATCATTCTCTGCTGAAGATGACGTATAGCGCTATTCCCGCTTTACGAAAAGCCAATGATATTATACAGTCGAATTCATTTCCGATGTTTTGCCGGAGACATTCAAGTGCAATTCTTTTAGCTGATCTTGACTTACAGGGCTCGGCGCCTCTGTTAATAGACATGACGCACTTGCTGTTTTTGGGAAAGCGATCGTATCCCTTAAATTAGTCCGTCCCGCAAGAATCATAATAAGCCGGTCAAGCCCTAATGCGATGCCGCCATGTGGAGGGGCCCCGTATTCAAAGGCTTCCATTAGAAAGCCAAATTGTTTTTTGGCTTCATCCATTGAAAATCCGAGCGCCTTAAACATTTTTTCTTGAATATCTCTTTGATGAATACGCTGAGAACCGCCGCCCAACTCATATCCATTAAGAACGAGATCATAAGCTTGAGCTCTTACTTGGCCCGGATCAGTCTCAAGTAAATCAACATCTTCTGCCATTGGCATCGTAAACGGATGATGTTCAGCCACATAGCGGCCCGCGTCCTCATCATACGAAAGAAGCGGAAATTCTGTAACCCAAAGGAATTTTAAGGCCGTCTGATCAATAAGGCCAAGTTCTTTGCCTAGTTTCAAGCGAAGGGCGCCTAGGCTGTCTGCTACAACTTTCGGTGTATCTGCAACGAATAAGAGCAAATCGCCTGATTTGGCATTAGCCTTTCCTATAATATTGGCCGCCGTTGTTTCATCAATGAATTTTGCAATAGGACCTTTTAAACCGTCATCTTCAACCTTTAACCAGGCTAATCCTTTAGCACCGTGTGTTGAAACAAAATCAGCGCATGCATCAATCATCTTCCTAGAATAATTGGCCGCCTGTCCTTCAACATTAATTGCCTTGACTTGGCCGCCATCAGCAACAGCTTGGCTGAATACTTTAAATCCGCACTCCTTCACTGCAGCAGATAAATCAATGAGTTCCATGCCAAAACGTGTATCCGGCTTATCGCTGCCATATCTGGCCATTGCTTCGCTGTATGGCATCCGTTCAAACGGTTGGCTGATCTCGACACCTTTAATTTCTTTAACCAGTTCAACCATCATTTGTTCCATCATTTGCATGAACGGTTCTTGTTCAAAAAAGGACATTTCAATATCAACTTGTGTAAATTCCGGCTGGCGGTCTGCCCGGAGATCCTCATCCCTGAAACAGCGAACAATTTGATAATATTTCTCCATGCCCGCAACCATTAATAATTGTTTGAAAATTTGCGGCGATTGCGGCAGTGCGTAAAATTCTCCTGGATGCACCCGGCTTGGCACCAGATAATCCCGTGCGCCTTCCGGTGTGCTTTTTGTCAACATTGGGGTTTCAATTTCGAGATAGCCTTGCACATCAAGAAAATCACGAATTTTCTTAGTGATTTTATGGCGCATTTTAAATGTTTCAAGCATCTCTGGCCGCCTTAAATCTAAATAACGATATTTCAAACGAATATCTTCTGAAACATCTGTTTTATTTTTGATTTCAAACGGCGGTGTTTTTGATTTATTAATAATTGCAACGTTTTGCACAACCATTTCAATTGAGCCGGTCGCCATATTTTCGTTTATTGACTGTTTGTCGCGAAACACAATTTTTCCTTCAGCTTCAATGACATATTCGCTTCTAATTTTTTCAGCGATTTCAAGCGCTTCTTTTGATACTTCAGGATTGAAAACGATTTGTACAAGCCCTGACCGGTCCCTTAAATCAATAAAAATTAATCCGCCTAAATCTCTTCTTTTTTGCACCCAACCTGCCAATTTCACCTGTTTGCCGACATGATCTTCGCTTAATTGACCGCAATGTTCAGTTCGATACATCATTGTCACCTCTTCAAATGTTTTTGTAAGTATGCTTCCAGTTCATTAATCGCGATTTGAGCTTCTTCACCTGTTGCCATATTTTTTACATTAATGACGTTCTGTTCTAATTCCGTTTCACCCAGAGTGGCAACAAAACGTGCATTCAGCCTGTCTGCCTGTTTGAATTGACCTTTTACTTTTCTATCCATGTAATCTTTATCAGCAGATAAGCCGGCCTTTCTTAAGTTAAACAGAATCGGAACGGTTCTTTCCTTTGCCTTATCGCCAATCGCCACGAGAAAGCAATCTAATGTCTCGTTAACAGGAAGTTTGACATTTTCTGCTTGAAGAGCGAGCAGCAACCTTTCTGCGCCAAATGCAAATCCGACTCCAGGCACTTCCGGACCGCCTAGTTCACTGACTAATCCGTTATAGCGGCCGCCGCCGAGCAAAGTTGTAATAGCGCCAAACCCTTCACCCATAATTTCAAAGGTCGTGTGATTATAATAATCAAGCCCGCGAACAAGGTTAGGGTCGACCACATAATCAATTCCCATATCGTCAAGCATTTTTTTGACTTGATCGAAATAAGCCTTTGATTCGCTGTTTAAAAAGTCTAAGATTGATGGCGCAGTTTTCATCGCGGGATGCTCCCGGTCTACTTTACAATCCAAAATTCTCAGCGGATTTTGTTCCAGACGCTTTTGACAGTCCGGACAAAATTCATCGATAGACGGTTTAAAATGATCGATTAGAGCTTGGCGGTAAGTTTGCCGGCTCTCAGGGTCTCCAAGGCTGTTGAGCACTAATGTCAGCTTCTTCAACCCTAGATTACGGTAAAATGTCATGGCTAACGCAATCACTTCAGCATCAATCGCCGGATCACTGCTGCCAATGGCTTCAACGCCGATTTGCGTAAATTGCCGTGACCGTCCTGACTGCGGACGCTCATATCGAAACATCGGTCCAATATAATAAAGTTTAACAGGCTGATTAGGCAAACCAAACATTTTATTTTCTACAAATGACCGGACAATAGATGCGGTCCCTTCCGGCCGTAATGTTAAACTTCTGCCGCCGCGATCTTCAAAAGTGTACATTTCTTTTTGGACAATATCTGTAGAATCGCCGACACCTCTCTGAAAGAGTTCAGTCGACTCAAAAATAGGGGTGCGTATCTCTTGATAATTAAATTGTTTGAATACCAGCCTTGCTTGTTCTTCAATATACTGCCATATACTAATATCATTAGGAAGAATATCTTGTGTCCCTCTTGGAATTTTAATGCTCATCATAAGCCTCCTTATCGTTTTTATCGAAAGAACAAAATCGCTAGCGCGACTTAATTACTCCCCAAGTGTAGCCTTTTCACTTGGGATTCTTTTTTGCTCGTCGCATAGTACCTTCACAAAAAGGACAGACTACCTCTACTTCTTCATGTTTTTCT
>NZ_JAFBER010000013.1 GCF_016908855.1 Scopulibacillus daqui
TATATTATTACATCATCAATATAAATCAACGGGATATCAGTTGGGTTAAGGAGTAGAAGCTATTACTCCTACCCCAACATTTGACGTAGAACCTATTTAAAGACTTGCAGCAAAAAATTTATGAACGGCCAATTGTGTATAATGAGGATTCGAGATGAATTTTTGAGCAATATTGAACAAACGATTGTGCAATTTGCTGTAATTTTTGTTGAATTCAGAATGATAGCGTGGTATGATTTTGTTATTCAACAGTATGGAGGTGTTGTATAACAATGAAAAAAGGTTTGAGTGATGCCGTTTTCATCCCTGCATGGGAGGTTCGAAAATTCCTTTCTGTAGCAAGTGATGCTGGATTTAGTAGTGTTGAGCTCAATATCCGTGAATCGGAGGGAGATCTTACACTTAATACCAAGCCGCATAAAGCAAGAGAAGTGAAACAAATGGCTGAGGAATTTGGTTTAAAAGTCTATTCTGTTTCAACTGGATTGCTTAATTATTATCCTCTCTCCTCTGAAGATAGCAAACTTCGCGGGCGGGGTGAAGAGACAGCATTACATATGCTGGAAATGGCAGCGGAGATGGGGGCTGAGGTAGTGCAGATCGTCCCTGGTACTGTTAATCCAAAGACTTGTTACAAAAAAGCTTATAGCCTTGCTCAGGAATCTTTAAGTCGTTTGGCATCTAAAGCTTCTTCCTATGGTGTCACTATAGGCATTGAAAATGTTTGCAATAAATTTTTGCCTAGTGCACTGGAATTTACCCGGTTTCTCGATGAAATCAACCATCCTTCCCTGAAGGCGTATTTTGACAATGGAAATGCATTAGTAACGGGATTCCCTGAACACTTCATTTCTTTGCTGGGCTCTAGAATTGTTGCCATCCATTTAAAAGATTACCGGTTAAGGGCTGGTGATTTTGTTCCAATACTTGAAGGGGATACGAATTGGCCAGCAGTGATGAAAGCAATTAACGATATCCCTTATAACCGACATGTTATAGCAACACCCCCTTATCCTTATGCGTGCAGTGAATGTTTGGAACATTTAGCGAACAGTACATCGGCAAATTTAACGGCAGTTTTTAAATTAATAGAAAGTGAAGTTCATCAATAGAAGTTTACTTTGCAACGCAAAACGGTTTATTAATAGACTTTTTGCAAATGCAGCTATGACCAGTTAATTAACCGCTGATAAAAAACGTTCCTCCTGCTTTGGAGGAACGTTTTTTTTAGCGTTATGCTTCAATAGTTTCTGCCGTATTCCGTTTGTTATTATTCGATTTGGAACGGACAGTAAGCGCAATGGCTGCAGATATAATAAGAGCGATAGCAATAAATATAAAGGCTGTTCTATAATTGCCGCCGCTGGCTTCAATCAAAAGACCCATAATAAATGGCGACATAAACCCGGCGATTGAGCCGCCGCAATTCACAACAGAGGAAGAGGTCGCCATAATTTTGGATGGCAAGCTGTCAACAACCAATCCCCAGAAAGATCCTTGTGCCATGAACATAAAAAATGCGGCAATGCATTGATAAGTAATAACCATCGTGTTTGTCGGTGCTTGAAACATTAAGTAAAGGACGACAGCGCCAATCAAAACGTTCGGAATAAAAATCCATTTCCTGTTCCCTTGAAAGCGGTCAGATAGATAGCCGCCGAAAACCATGGTAACAGTGCCAATTAAGTATGGTAATGCACTGAAGATTCCCGTCGACATTAAGGAGAAGCCGCGGACATTTATCAAAT
The DNA here is from genome assembly GCF_016908855.1 of Scopulibacillus daqui. Taxonomy (GTDB): domain Bacteria; phylum Bacillota; class Bacilli; order Bacillales; family Sporolactobacillaceae; genus Scopulibacillus_A; species Scopulibacillus_A daqui. The sequence goes on from NZ_JAFBER010000013.1 coordinate 1,749, forward strand.
AAGAAGGAAGCCACGACGTAAACCCCCAGAAAGTAATGTCAAAAAAGAACCAAATCAGCGTTGTCTGCCATAGTATGGGCTTTCTAAGAACCTCCTTAAAGCTGATATTTTGTTTTTGCTGACCTTGTCCAAATTCTTCATCTTCTTTAAGCTCTTCAAGTTCAGCTTTTGTTATCTTTGGATGATCTGACGGATTATCTTTAATGATGAACCAGATTAAAAAGCCAATAAATAGACCGGGGATTCCTATACAAATGAAAACAGGGCGCCAACCAAAAGATGAAATAATCGCTGCTGCAGCGATTGTGGCGACAGCGGGCCCCAAGGTATTAACTGTAGATTGTATGCTGGTTGCGGTTCCTCGTTCTTTGCTTGGGAAGTAGGTTGCAATCCCTTTATACGATGAACCGGGTAAAGGCGCTTCGCCTAAACCAAATAAAAAACGGCAGGCTAACATAAGGGGAAAAGAGAAAATAACACCAGTTAACATAGTAAATAACGACCACCAGCCAATGGCAAAACTCATGACCCTTCTAAAGCCAAATTTATCTGCCAGTATGCCGCCGGGGATTTGAAAGATAGCGTAGCCAATGAAAAAGGCACTTATAATAAGGCCTTGTGCAGCAGCGCCGATATTAAAGTCTTTCCCTATAAAAGGCAAAGCTATAGTGATAACCATTCTGTCTAAAAACGAAAGCATCCAACAGACCCATAATAACAGCAAAACAGTGTACCGTACCTTCCAGCGTTGTTCGGTTTGCTTCTTTTGATTATAACCGTTCATGAAATAACCTCCTCTTAAATTAATGTAAGATTTAAAATTCAGCGGGACTAAATGCTTTGTCGCATTTGAAAGTGTTTTATTAATGATAATTAATAATCTAAATTATCTCACTATTTAAGTTAAACAAAAGTAAAGGGCAATGACTATTTAATATTAATAAATAACAAACATTTTTTATACAATTTGTACATATCGTTATTTATTTATTACAAAATGAAAGCGAATTATCAGCATATTAAATAATAAAACATTAAAAATTTGTTTTATTTGGCCAATGTAGTAATCCTATTCATCTTTTAAAATGAAATAGAAAATGTCGAATATTGTCCAAAAAAATCGACTATTGAATGAAAAGGGGGAGCGTCAAAATATGATGACGGGAAAGAGAGAAGAACCGAACAGCTTCAATAAAACAAAAAGTAAGATACCATATTGGTGGAAAGCAGTTATTGCATTTACATTAGGCTGGATGTTTATAAATGCGGACAAATATTTTTTAAATCCAATTTTAGGAGATATCGGGGCGGATTATCATCTTAATAACGCACAGCTTGGACTTGTTAACAGCATCTTTTATCTGACCTACACATTTGCTCAGGTTCCTGTGGGAACATTCAGTGATAAATACGGCAGGAAACTATTGCTTGTTACTGGATTTATATTATTTGGCATTTTCACAGGCGTAAGCGGTCTAATGGCTGGCTTTATAAGTTTTTTAGTTGCGAGGGCATTGGCGGGGCTTACCGCGTCAACATGGTACGGTCCGCAATTTGCGCTGTCATCTGAAGCCATTCCGGAAAAACACAGAACAGTTGGAAGCGCAATCATTAACAGTGGATCAGGCATAGGCACTGCATTGGGTTTTATTCTCTCAAGCACATTGGTATTGGATAAAGGCATAAGCTGGCGTGTCCCTTTTTATATCTTCGGAGCACTTACTGTTCTGGTCGGGATATTTATAGCCATAACAGTTAAGGAGAATAGGAAGAAGCCGAAGCAAGAAAGCGAGACAGCGGCTGCATCGGGGGAAGAAAAGGGAGAGAAAGTATCAATTATTGCCCTTCTTAAAAATCGAAATCTTTTGATTATATTTCTTGAATTATTTTGCTCTATTTATGGCTTTACCGTTATCGTTACTTGGCTGCCCAAGTTTTTAACGACAGAACGAGGGTTTGAAGGCAGCGCAGTCGGCCTGATATCAGCTTTGGTCCCATTAGCCTCCATTCCTGGGGCACTTATAGCAAGTTATATTTCAGATCGAATGGGCCGTAAAAAACCGTTCGCTTTCGTTCTTATCCCAGTATCTGCAATAGCATTATGGGCGACTATTTATATTCAAAGCGTTCCATTGTTGATTGCTGCCTTGGTTATTTATGGGATGTTCGGTAAGATTGCTCTTGATCCGATACTTATATCATCAGTTTCCGAGAATGTCAGTAAAACAACTTATGGTACAGCCTTTAGCCTTTATAATTTTATAGGTATGATATCCTCAATTATTGCACCATGGTTTACAGGGCTTCTCTCGGATAAAACAGGCAGCATGGCCTCTGGATTTTACTCAGCGGTTATTGTCCTTGTTTTAGGGATGATTATAATGATTTTTTATAAGGAGAAATCAAAAGTTAAATGAGAAATTTAATTGAACCTATTTTAAGTTTTGAGTCATTTTGTCATCCGATGTCACCCATAAATCGTGATATGTATGTGGAATTTTGGTTGTGATACTTTTAACACGGAGCTTTCATTTAAAAAAAGCTTTCAACGAAAAAAGCAGGATAACATGTATAAAAGTTATCCTGCTCTATTTTTATAAAAGAGACATAATTAAAAGAGCGACGCGAATCCGTAAAGTATCTTCAGGATCTTGGATTGAACAGTCCATGATGGATTCGCATTTATTGATCCGGTATTTAACCGTATTGCGGTGAATAAACATTTTCCTTGATGTTTCTGATATTTCTCCTTGTAAATTAAGGAAGATTTCAAGGGTTTTTAATAATTCAGCATCCTCTTTTGATTTAGGATGCGCAAGATCACGAAGGGTATTTTCACAGAATTCTTTTAAGTGTTTAGATGGAATCATTAGTAAGAGTTCTTTCATTTCCTTAATTTTATAGTGTTGAATAAACTGGCTTTTATTTAATTCATAGCCGTGCTTAATCGTATCTATGGCTTCATGATATGCTGTGGGTATATTATTGACCGATTGTACATGACTGCTGACGCCGAATGATAAAGGGTTATCTAATGAATTTTCCTGTATGCGTTTTAAGAAAGATGAAGTCATTCTTTTTGCTTCTGAATTGTATGTCGAAAATTGGAGAAGCATGACATAATATTTTTCTTTTGTAAATAGAACACCGTTTATCTCTGTTTGGGCGAGTTCATCTTCAAGAAAGTCATAAACGGCATTATGCAGCTTGCCTATTTCATCTGCTTGTATATTATTGGCTTGATCGTTTCTATGGTTTTCTCCATCCAATTGGCAAGCGACACAGACATAATGCTTATCCTTTTCCAACCCGTAATAATTGCCGACGGTTAAAATTTCATCTTCTGAAGTTATCCTTCCATCAATTAAATCCGCAAAAAAGTTATTTTTAAATTGTTTTTCATTTTCTTGAATCGCCTGCTGCTTAATAATTGTAAATGATATAACATTTGAAGCTTGTTCGATGGCTAATTTTGAAGCCGGATATGGCAAGGTTGAAGCATCGACAATGACCAATATACTCGGTGTCTGGTGCTTGGTTATTACTGGGAATGTAGTTATCGATCGTTCACCTTGCCCTTTTACAGCAAAAGGTTCAAATGTGGCGCCGCTGCTGGCAGCTTCTAAATGATTTCTAACTTTATTTAGAATCATATCTTTCATTTCTTTCATTGAATCTTTTCGAAACTCATGAGAAAGAGCCAAAGATTCGCCGCGATGATTTAACAGCATAGCAGGCCGTTTCAAAAAATAGCCGAGTTGTTCAACAAGTGAACTTAAACTATATTCTTTCATCATCATTTCTGAAAATTTTTGATGAATATGGATCGCATAAAACAATTCTTCTAATTTATCATTATTTAAATAATTTAAAATTTGCTGGGAAACTTCGCCTAAGGTAAACGACATCGGCAATTCAATTATTGGCATGGCCAGGTCGTCTGCGAGTAATTTAACTTCTTCAGGAAGGTGTTTGTGAAAGCGTTTTAGTTTGATGATAATGCCTGCGCAAGATTTTCTGTTCATTTCTTTAATTAATTCGCAAAATCCTTCGCTGTCATCTTTAAATCCGTAACCAGTAGTCAGGAGCATATGATGTTTATCTAAAAATAGATTTACATCCGGTGTGTCGGAAGTGTTTACAAATGTCACGGTTCTTTCTAACCCCCGGTGGCCGGCAAGGATTTTGCATGCTTTAAGCGGTTCCAAAATAAATAAATCATTAACAGTTTTCATACAATAACCCCTCGAATTTTCCTTTTGTTTTTTATTAAAATCTATTTTATGTTAATTATGCATAAAAATCAAAAGAAAATTTATTAATTTTAGACAATGACTTTAAAATAATGAACAATTAAACTTATAAATAAAGAAAATTTTGTACATTACTTGAAGTTTTAAGGCATTTTCATAGATAAAAAGATGGGGGGCTAGGGACACGGATTAATGTTTGGGTAAGGAAGCAGATATAGCTGTAGAAGAAATTTTCAATATAAAAAAATAAATTCAGCCTTTATATAGGAAGAAAGATGAATTTCGAAACCACGATATCTCCTTTGTTCTGTCATAAAGTCTATGATTATCGAAAAAGACGTGCAGGAGATCCTGCTGGCTGGTTCTATTAGATTAAAAGGCAGTTTAGATTAAGTAAACAAAAAAGAAGTGAAAGGTGGAGCTGATGAATACTAAAGTTGACCTTAATATAGAAGAAGAAACGGTCAAAACCCTGGAATGGCTTGGACAATTTGGCCGTGATTCAGAAGGCGGGATTTCAAGACTTTTATATACTCAAGAATGGATAGATGCTCAAAGATCACTCGCAAAATTGTTCGAGGATGAGGGATTAACCGTCCACCAAGACGAAGTCGGCAATTTATTTGGAAGACTTGAAGGATCGGTATATAAGGATGAAACGATTCTTACAGGCTCCCATGTCGACACGGTTAAAAACGGAGGCTTATATGACGGTCAATACGGAATTGTTGCCGGCTTTATTGCGATTAAATATTTGAAAAGAAAGTATGGTCAGCCTCTTCGCAATATTGAGGTAGTGTCAATGGCTGAAGAGGAAGGCAGCCGTTTTCCTTATACTTTTTGGGGATCAAATAATATCGTTGGAAAAGCGAGAAAAGAAGATGTGAAAGAACTAAAGGATTTTGATGGCATTTCATTTGAAGAAGCCATGCATAAGGCGGGATGCGATTATAAGAAAAACCCTGAAAAGATTCGCGACGATTTAAAAGCTTATATTGAACTTCATGTTGAACAAGGGAATGTTTTAGAAACAGAGGGTTTTCCAATAGGCATTGTTGAGCATATCGTCGGTCAAAGACGTTTTACAATCGAAGTGACAGGCCAAGCCAATCATGCCGGCACAACGCCAATGAAATATCGCAAAGACGCAATGAATGCAGCCAGCCGAATGGTTTGTGAAATAAATGAATTGGCATTATCGTATGGCGATCCTTTAGTGGCGACAGTCGGCAAAATAATGCTTGAGCCAAATATAGTTAACGTCGTACCGGGAAAGGCCGTTTTTACGCTTGATATAAGGCATACATCTAAGGCGTTACTTGAGGCATTTGCTGATAAAGTGACCGCGAAAATGCGTAAAATTGCAGACAAGCTAGGTGTAGAAATCAATATAGACATGTGGATGGATGCTGATCCTGTACCGATGGACCAAAGAATTGTGAAAATCATTCAAAATCAATGTGATGAAAACAAATTAAATTACAGGTTAATGCACAGCGGTGCCGGCCACGATGCACAAAATTTTGCAGAAGTGGTGCCGGCAGCGATGATTTTCGTTCCCAGCCGCAAAGGTATTAGTCACAATCCGGCTGAATTTACAGAGCCCTGTGATTTGGCCGAGGGTGTTAAAGCTCTAATAGGAGCATTATACAAATTAGGATATCAGGAAGAAGGGGTTTAGAAATGAGTTATACTGATTTGGATACGCCGATGAGAACGATTATGACGCCGGGGCCGGTAGAAGCTGACCCGCGCGTTCTAAGAGCTATGACAACGCCGATTATCGGACAGTTTGATCCTAAATTTTTAGAGCTTATGAATGAAACAATGGACCTTTTGAAATATGCTTTTCAGACAAATAATAAGTGGGCATTTCCAATAGACGGTACATCTAGGGCCGGTCTCGAAGCGCTCTTATGCAGTGTCATCGAACCGGGTGATAAGGTGCTGATCCCTATCTTTGGACGTTTTGGCTATTTGCTTCAGGAAATCGCAAGCCGCTGCAATGCTGAAATCCATACGTTAGAAAAAGAGTGGGGAGAAGTATTTGATCCTGAAGAAGTCATTGAAGCCATTAAGCGGGTGAAACCAAAGTTGGTAGTCATTGTTCACGGCGAAACATCCACAGGACGCTTACAGCCTCTTGAAGAAATAGGACGTTTTTGCCGCGAAAACGATGTATTGATTGCTGTTGATGCTGTTGCGACTTTAGGCGGCATTGACGTAAGAACAGATGAATGGTGTTTGGATGCAGTTATTACCGGCACGCAAAAATGTTTGGGCGTTCCGTCCGGTATGGCGCCGCTCACCTATAATGAACGGATTGAAAAGATTCTTAAGGCGCGTAAAAAAATTGAACGGGGCCTATCAGAGTTTTCTTCGAATAGCAGAAGAATTCAAAGCAATTATCTTGATTTAAGCCAAATTCAAGATTATTGGGGGCCGGATCGCCTGAATCACCATACTGAAGCAACTTCAATGCTTTATGGGCTTCGTGAAGGGCTGCGTGTCATAAAAGAGGAGGGCCTTAAAGCACGTTTTAAGCGCCACAAATTACACGAGAAAGCCCTTGTTGCAGGTTTGGAAGCAATGGGTGTTGCGTTATTCGGCGATACTGAACATAAGATGACTAATGTGACGTGCATCAAAGTCCCTGAGGGCATTAAGGAAGAGGATATTCGCAGGACTTTACTGGAGCATTTCGGCGTTGAAATTGCAGCGGCATTTGGTCCATTAAAAGGTCAAATATTGAGAATTGGTTCCATGGGCTACAGCTGCCGCAAGGAAAATATTCTAAAGGTCCTTGGCGCTTTGGAAGCTACACTAATAAAATATGGCGCTAAGGTGAACCGTGGAGAAGCCTTGCAAACAGCCTTAGGCATTTATGAAAATGTCGATCAATTAGCCGCCACTGTTTAAAATGTGGAATCTAGTAGCAAACTCTATTAGTTCAGCTTTTCATACTAGTATCGTTTGTAATGCCTTTAGGAGTAAAAGGCACTAAATGAATGAATAGTTATAACATCATTTAATGGTTCCTAAAAGTTTGGAGTGAAAAATGTGCTTTATACAGTGGTTAAAAAGAACACATATCAGGACTCCGTTAACCTCATTTTATTATTAAATCCTTATTATCGACAGAAGGTGTCAATCAAGTGTCAGTCATGATGGGCACCTCGGCTAACAAAGATATTTTTATGAATTCATGGTTTTATAAGGATGAATCCGAAGATGCAAGTCCAAACGATCTTTGTACCATTATTGATTCAGATGATGAAATGGTTGTCGAAAATAGTTTAGAAGAAGTTCAGCCGAAACAACAGAAGGCGCAGGAGAAAGGCCTTATTGTAATAGGGCCTGACTGCGGCACTGGTATTCTTCAAGAAGATCCTGTTGCGTGTGCCAATGTGATTGAGAAGGGGAATATAGGTATTGTCGGTGCTTCAGGGACCGGTATTCAAGAAGCGGCAGCCATCATCTCAAGAAAAGGCGGAGGCATTTCCTATGCAATTGGCACCGGCGGCCGTGACTTATCGCAGGGGGTTGGAGCGGTAGCGGCAATTAGAAGCCTTGAAACGCTTGCGCACGACCCCGAAACAGATATTATTGTATTTATTTCTGAGCCGCCGGCACCGGAAGTTCGCGATAAAGTCGTTAATGTATTTATAACCTTAAATAAGCCTGTGGTTGCTGCGTTTATTGGTGAAAAGCCTCGTGAAGATCATGATAATGTCCACTATGCTTGTACGCTCAAAGAAACGGCGAGCATTGCTCTTGACTTGTCAAGGAACAGCGATATCCATCTCAAACAATGGATTCGTGAAAATGAGGATATCAAGAAAATAAAATCAAATGAAGGGCAGCGTGAAATCAAAGGCTATTACTGCGGCGGAGCATTGGCTCTTGAAGCAGCGATGATCATCGAAGATGTTTTCAATATTGATCCTGCAGTTGAATACCCTGAAGGCATTATGCTTAGACACAATGGAACCGAAATCATTAACTTAGGCGATGATGCATATACACAAGGACGGGCGCACCCAATGATCGATCCTTCTCTATGGGTTGATTTTGTAAGTGAGGCGGTCAATTATCCCGAAACTGCAGTTATTTTGCTTGATCATGTGATTGGGTGCGGTGGCCATGAAGATATGGCAGGTGTTTTTGCGCCGGTTATTAAGGAAGCAAAAGCAAACAGGCCTTTAGTTTTTATCGTATCAGTGACAGGGAGTGAAAGAGACCCGCTAAAACACAGTGAACAAGTCAAGAAGTTTGAAGAAGCTGGTGCCATAGTTGCTGGAAACAATGCACAGGCGACCCGTCTCGCGATCGAAATCATTAAATATCTTAAATCCGCTGATAGCGAGGAGAAAGCACAAAGCGAGCTTATTGCAACATTAGAACCGGATGCAGTTATTTCAAATAAACCTCGCGTCATTAATGTCGGTTTTGCTGAAACGAGGTTTCAATGCCAGCAGCTGTCAGTAAATCAATAACGGATTGCGGTTTCACGCGTAAACCGATGCTATAGTAAGCCATCTAATATTGAACGCTTTTTAAGACTCACCACCAATTCATTTGTTATATTTTACTTGTGTATATGTTATAGGGGGTGGTGGTCGTTTTGAATGAATTATTGAAGGCGAGTAATTGGATATCAGGATTGCAGTGGCTTTTCTTTATTTTTGCCAATACGGTTGTTATACCTGTCACCATTGGCGCTGCCTTTCAACTTTCGCAAGAAAAAATTATTTTTCTTCTGCAATTTTCTTTTATAACTGTAGGAATTGCTTGTATGATTCAAGCCTTGATTGGACATAGACGGGCAATTATGGAAGGTCAGTCCGGTCTTTGGTGGGGAATTATTTTGACGCTTTGCTCGACCGCAGGTATACAAGGGATTTCTTTAGAAACATTGGGCGGCAGCTTGGCAACAGGGATTATTATTTCCGGGATTTTGACAATCATTATTGGTTTGACCGGAACAGGACAATACCTGTCTAAGTTCTTTAATCCCGCCGTCATGGGTGTGTTCATGTTTCTCTTCGGCACTAATTTAATTCGCATCTTTTTAAAAGGGATGCTGGGGCTTCCTTTTGGCAGCAATGCCGAAAAGGCTTCGGTGAATGTACCAGTTGCATTATTATCGATTATCATTGCAATCATTGTTATGATTATAAGTATCAAGGCGCCAGCTTATATCGCCCGCTACGCACTTTTAATAGGCATTATTGTTGGGTGGACTGTTTATTCAATTTTGTTTCATTCTAAGCATTCATCTGAAGAAGCGGGTTCGTTTAGCTTTCATATTTTTCCGATTGGCGAACCAGCTTGGAACAGCGGTATTATCATTACAGCTGTGATTGCCGGTTTACTTAATTTAGCGAATACGTTCGGTGCATTAAAAGGGACGGACGCTATGTACCAGTCGGAAACAACAAAGAAACAATATCGTTCATCACTGACGATTTCAGGTCTTTTTGTTAGTATTTCAGGATTATTCGGCCTTGTTCCTTTTGCCCCTTATGTGTCGTCGATCGGCTTTCTGAGCCAAACACAAATTTTAAAAAGAATCCCGTTTATCATCGGCGGTTTTATGTTTGTTATCATGGGCGTTATTCCGCTGATTGGACATCTATTCTCTTTATTGCCCTTGAGTGTTGGAAGTGCTGTATTGTTTGTTGCTTATTTGCAGCTTTTTAACTCGTCATTTCATTTCTTTAAACAAGTAAAGTTTAATACAGTTAATGTCTATCGATCAGCCATTCCAGTATTTGTTGGCATCATTATCATGACATTGCCCCCTTCAACATTTGCGACGCTTCCGGGCATCATTCGTCCCATAATGAGCAACGGGCTGCTTGTCGGCATTTTGCTGGCGCTGATTTTAGAAAACTTTTTTTCATGGGATCGCTATGGTTTGCCAAAAGAAAAACAGTCTAAAAATGTTTAGAAAACATAAGCGGTTAAGCTGTAAAGTGATTCTCGAAGGAAGCTTGGCGCCCATGGTTTTCAATTAATTCAAAAAATAGGTACGGGAAAGAGAGGGTTGAGCTTGCGAATTGCGAAACATCATTTAAAAGAACTCATAAAGGTGAAGTTAAATAAAGCAGGTTTAACCGAAGAGCACGCGGAAATCGTTGCGGATGTTCTTGTGCATGCCGATGCAAGGGGCATTCATTCCCATGGTGCAATGAGGGTTGAATACTATGCTGAAAGAATTGCAAAAGGCGGGATAAATACAGATCCTGATTTTAAATTCGAGAAGACGGGTCCTTGCTCTGCCATATTTGACGGCGATAACGGGGCGGGACATGTTGCGGCCAAGTCAGCAATGGATGAGGCTATTCAAATGGCAAGAGAAAATGGCATCGCAGTGATCGGTGTAAGAAGAATCAGCCATAGCGGAGCGCTTTCCTATTTTGTGCAGCAGGCGGCTAAAGAAAAGCTGATCGGCATTTCCGTTTGCCAATCAGATCCAATGGTTGTTCCATACGGAGGCGCTGAACCATACTATGGCACTAATCCAATTGCCTTTGCCGCACCTGGAAAAGACGATTATTTCATACAATTTGATATGGCAACAACTGTACAAGCATGGGGCAAAATCCTTCACGCCAGATCTAAGAATGAAACAATACCCGATACCTGGGCAGTTAATGAAAAGGGTGAACCGACAACAGATCCGTTCGACGTCAAAGCGCTATTGCCGATTGCCGGTCCCAAAGGCTACGGATTAATGATGATGGTGGATATTTTATCTGGGATTCTCCTGGGACTGCCTTTTGGGAATAATGTGACTTCAATGTATCACGATCTTACGGAGTACAGAAATCTCGGACAACTCCATATTGTCATTAATCCAGAATTCTTTACGAATTTAAATGGTTTTTTGGAAAATATCTCGCAAACGATGGAGGATATAAACAATATAAAGCCTGCTCCTGGGTTTGATAAAGTGTATTATCCTGGACAAAGGAGCGCTGAAAGAGAAAGGGAATATGAAGAAAATGGCATCGAGATTGTAGATGACATCTATGAATATCTGATTTCCGGCAAGATTCATAACAATACCTATGACAAAAAAGATGCTTTTGCAAAATAGCTGATCTACCTTCCTATATGAACTTTATATCATGAATAGCGTACGAATAATCTTCATGAACGGTTTTGAGAGCTGAAAAGGCTTCACAAGGAACAGCGTCACGCAGGCGGCGATCATACAAGTAAGTGATTAAAGAATAAACACAAGAGTTGTTACATTATCTAACAAGGAGAGAAAGTTATGGGTTATCCTAAAGATTTATTATCAAATCGATCAATTGTTAAACATGGCAAGTTTGCGCTTATTACGCCTGAGGGCCTAGTTAATAATGTAATTCCTGGGTTTGAAAATTGCGATATATCAATTTTGGGCTCCCCGAAGTTAGGCGCGAGTTTTGTCGATTATATCGTGACTATGCATAAAGGCGGGAGGAACAGCCAAGGATTCGGATATGAAGGCGTAGAAACCTTTGTCTATTGTTTGGAAGGGCGCATTAAAGCGTCTGCAAATGATGAATCCTTTGAACTTGAAGAAGGCGGCTATCTCTATTGTCCTCCAGGCGAAAAAATGTATTTGGAAAACTTAGCAGATGGGGAATCCAGGTGCTTTCTTTATAAGCAAAAGTATCGTCCGCTTGAAGGATACAATCCTTATATTGTCTCGGGAAATGCCAATGATCTAGAAAACAAGATCTATGATGACATGGAAAATGTTCATATCAAAGACCTTTTGCCGACCGATGATTTAGCATTCGATATGAATTTTCATATTTTGACGTTTGATCCGGCTGCAAGCCATCCATTTATTGAAACTCATATTCAAGAACACGGCGCTTATTTATTATCAGGAGAAGGCATGTACAATTTGGACAATCAATGGATTCCTGTTAAGAAAGGCGATTATATTTTCATGGGACCGTATTGTCTGCAAGCTTGCTATGCTGTTGGCCGGGAAAAATTATCTTATGTTTATTCCAAAGACTGTAATCGAGATGCGTTATTGTAACTAGAATTGAGGTGGGACATCTTGAGAATTACAAAAGATAAATTAAAAAAGTTAATAAAAACGAAATTAAACAAAGCGGGATTAAATGAGGACCATGCAGAAACTGTTGCCGATGTCCTAGCGTTTGCTGATGCGAGAGGGATTCATTCTCATGGTGCTGTCAGGGTAGAATACTATGCTGAACGTATTGCCAAAGGCGGAATTAATACTAACCCTGACTTCAAATTCGAGAAAACAGGCCCTTGTACTGCTATATTTGACGGCGATAACGGTGTGGGGCATGTTGCTGCAAAATTAGCGATGGATGAAGCGGTAACTATAGCCAAAGAAAATGGTGCGGCTATTGTTGGTGTTAGGAGAATGGGGCACAGCGGAGCGATTTCTTACTATGCTAGGCAAGCTGCAAAAAAGAATCTGATCGGCCTTTCTGTCTGCCAGTCAGATCCGATGGTCGTTCCTTTTGGCGGTGCCGAACCCTATTACGGCACGAATCCGATTGCGTTCTGTGCACCAGGCATTAATGGCGAGCTGTTAACATTTGATATGGCTACAACGGTTCAGGCTTGGGGAAAAATTCTCGATGCCAGAAGCAAAAATAAAGAAATTCCTGACAGCTGGGCAGTCAATGAGAACGGAGAGCCGACCACAGATCCGTTTCATGTCAAGGCTTTACTCCCTGTTGCCGGGCCTAAAGGGTACGGGCTTGCGATGATGGTAGATGTTTTATCAGGTGTTCTTTTAGGTTTGCCTTTTGGCAATAAGGTCTCTTCCATGTATCGCGACCTTTCGGAATATCGAAATCTCGGACAGCTCCATATCGTCATTAATCCTGAATTTTTTACGAACTTAACTGAATTTATGCAAAATATTACAAATACAATGAGAGATTTAAACCATATCAAACCAGCAACAGGGTTCAAGCAGGTGCTTTACCCTGGACAAGATGCCGATATAAGGGAACAGGAATATGGAAAGAACGGCATCGAAATCGTTAGTGAAATCTATGAGTACCTTACTTCTGATATAGTTCATCGCAATGCTTATGATCATAAGGATGCTTTTGCAGAGTAAATAGTGGCGGAATGAACGGTAATTGAAGGGTTGGGTCTCGTGAACAAGATGTTCATGCGGTCTGACCTTTATTTTTTATATCATTCTTCTGGGAGGTTTAGCATGCTTCAGTTGTCCCATAAAGAATTAGAAAGAAGATGGAAATTAAGAGAGAAAATTAAGAATAGAAAGATCAAGGAAAAATATCAAGCTATTTGTAAACTCAAAAACCATACCAAGCGTGAAACAAACTGAATAAGAAAACGGGAGTAGCTGCACTAAAGATAGAAATCATGAAAACGATTGCTTAATAAAGAAACGTATTTTTTATCTAATAAAATTAGAACTCATTATGGTCTCGTTTTTTGTGTGTTTATGTTTGAATGATTCATTGATTCACTAATTTATTGTCATGGGAATAAATGCATTTTGGTTCAAACAAATTTAGGGGAATTAGATTGTCATTTTTAGCGGCATAGGCGGATTTATGAGCCTCAGAGGCACTTGGAAATGGCCATGACACGATAGACTTTTATTAAATCCATTAGACGCCCGCGACGGCACTGGTCAGAAAATAAAACAGTAAGCTGTTGGAATCAAACATACTTATAGAAATGAACTTAAACATAAAATAAATGAGCCGCTGCTGACACTTGTTATCGCAGTACAAAATCTAACCGCAAAAAATTAGGCCATCTGTATGCCAGAGATGAACAAATTATCTTCAATAAAGCTTTCCTTATCTTATAACGCTCTTATGATGCCTGTTTATTTTCAGGCCGCGGTTACAGCGCTATACAATAAAAGCTTCAAATGCATCTTTTTCAATGTCATTCAATTTAAAAAACTCCGCAAAATCCCTTGTCCTCCTTGACTTTTAGGCATATAACTCTCAGCCCTTTAATAAAATGTTACAAAACCGCAAAGGGGTTTGAGGTGAGCATGATGGGGTGGGGCAGTCAATGGATTGGTCCAGCGTGTGCCTTGACACCGTCGCTCAATGTCTCATTTCGCATGTCTTAATACTTTTGGGAGGCGAGTGGTGTGCACGATTACATCAAAGAGCGAACAATCAAGATTGGAAAGCATATCGTGGAGACAAAAAAGACAGTGCGAGTGATCGCAAAGGAGTTCGGTGTCTCGAAAAGCACCGTCCATAAAGATTTGACTGAAAGGTTGCCGTTAATTAACCCTGAACTCGCAAATGAAGTGAAGAGTGTCCTCGATTATCACAAATCTATCCGGCATCTTCGCGGTGGAGAAGCCACGCGTCTCAAGTATCGCAAGGATTCCGAACAAGATGAAGTTAAAATATAAAAGGATAAGGAAATTTGATACCAGCATTAATCAATGTGATTGAAAAAGTAAAAATAGTCAATTTGTCAGTGAAAAATACCATATTTTTAAAGAAAGCACTCCCTGTTTGAAAATTTCTATGTTAAAATATAAAGATGATTTAAATCGAAAAAACACGAATTATGTTGAAGTTTGAAACAGGGAGGATAATGCATGTTTTCTAGGGATATTGGAATAGACCTTGGAACGGCTAATGTTCTGATTTACGTTAAAGGTCAAGGAATTGTCCTTAATGAGCCTTCAGTGATAGCGATTGATACAACAACTAATAAAGCTTTAGCCGTAGGTGAAGAAGCTAGGCAAATGGTAGGGCGCACACCAGGCAATATTGTAGCCATCAGGCCGCTCCGTGACGGGGTCATTGCAGATTTTGACATTACGGAAATGATGCTAAGTCATTTTCTTAATAAAATTAATGTTAAAGGATATTTTTCAAAGCCAAGAATTCTTATTTGTACGCCAACAAATATTACAGCTGTTGAGCAAAAAGCGATACGCGAAGCAGCCGAAAAAAGCGGCGGCAAACAAATCTTTCTTGAAGAAGAACCAAAAGTCGCCGCTGTCGGCGCAGGGATGGATATCTTTCAGCCAAGCGGCAACATGGTAATTGACATTGGCGGTGGTACAACTGATATTGCTGTATTATCTATGGGTGATATCGTCACCGCCACGTCCATAAAAATGGCAGGAGATAAATTTGACCAAGAAATCCTTAATTACATTAAAAAAACGTACAAGCTGCTCATCGGTGAACGTACAGCTGAGAACATTAAGACGAATATCGCCACCGTCTTCCCAGGCTCCCGAAGTGAAGAAATCACAATTCGCGGAAGAGACATGGTTTACGGCTTGCCGAAAACATTAACGATTCATTCTGATGAGATACAAAAAGCGCTTGAAGAGCCAATTTCAATAATTACACAAGCAGCCAAAGGCATTTTGGAAAAAACACCGCCTGAACTCGCCGCGGACATCATTGACCGGGGTGTTATCTTAACAGGCGGAGGCGCCCTGCTGCACGGCATTGATCAGCTGCTGGCTGAAGAATTAAAAGTTCCGGTTGTCGTAGCGGAAGATCCAATGTCTTGTGTAGCAAATGGTACAGGTCTTATGCTTGAGCATTTAGACAAACTGACCAAGCGCCGACCGAAACTTGGCTGAGAATTATTTAAAAATTGCTGAGTGCAGAGATAAAGATTGACCATTAGTCGTCTTATCTTTTTGTAAGGAGGAGGCTCCATGTTTAGGGGATTTTATACAGCGGCTGCTGGCATGATCGCACAAAACCGCCGTCAGCAAATGATCACAAATAATATTGCCAATGCCAATACGCCCGGATATAAAGCAGACCAAGCCGCCCTGAAGAGCTTTCCGGAAATGCTGTTAAGCCGCCTTGGCGGCGATCAATCAGGCACCAGGAAAGTGGGCCCATTATCAACAGGCGTCTATATGCAAGAGGTTATCCCGAACTTTATCCAAGGACCTATCAAACAAACCAATAACAAAACAGACATAGCATTCGTTCAATCCAATCTTCCCGCTAATCCAAGAACCGGACGAAAAGGCGCATTATTCTTCCCTGTTGAAACCCCAAGCGGCGTCAAATATACACGTAACGGACACTTTACAATTGATGGCCAAGGTTATCTTGCCACAGACGGCGGCGGTGGGTACGTACTAGATTCTGAAGGCAATAGAATTCAGCTGCCGACTGGCAAATTTCAAATACTTGATGACGGGCAAATTCTCATTAATGATCAGCCATTTGCCCAAATAGGCGTATCGTATGCAGCTGATCCCAACCGTCTCATTAAAGAAGGTTCAACATTTTTCCGAACGGAAAATGGTCAAGCCCTGCCTGCAGCCAATAACAACCCAAATATAAACTTTAAATTAAAGCAAGGGGCACTCGAACGCTCGAATGTTTCTATTGAACAAGAAATGACTGACCTCATGTCAACATACCGAACATTCGAAGCTAATCAAAAAGTTTTGCAAGCCTATGACCGCAGCATGGACAAAGCTGTAAATGAGGTCGGGCGACTAGGTTAGTTTTTTGAAATACAATATATAAAGAATTGGCCGCCATTAGCTGAAATGGCGGCTAATTTATAAATTTGAGAGGACAAATCGGGTGATGTTCTTATAAATGATCAGGAAATATGTTCTGTTTGACTTCGAAATGGCACTTTGTTTGGGAGAGTAAAATAATGAAGGTTTTGATTGATGATATGATGGCGCAAAGATAGCGAAAGGCTGACCATAATATATGGTAACGTTTAAGGAGGGAAATCCATGGATCGTTCGCTCATGACCGCCGCTGTAACAATGGGTCAATTACAGAATAAAATGGATTTAATATCCAATAATATGGCTAACGCCAGTACAACAGGTTATAAATCACAGGGAGCTGAATTTGCGGATTTGCTCGTTCAACAACTTAATAATCTTTCAGGAAAAGATCGTAACGGACGCTTAACGCCTGATGGTATTCGCGCAGGTACAGGAGCGAAACTTGGAAATATCGATTTGAATATGAATCAAGGTTCAATGAAACCGACAAGGCGATCCCTTGATCTAGCCTTACTGAACCCCGATCACTTTTTCAAAATTGGTGTAAAGAACAACCGCGGTGAACAAACCATCATGTATACGCGTAACGGTACTTTTTATTTACGGCCCGATCAAAATAACGCGATGAAGCTCGTTACGGCTGACGGCAATGATGTCCTGGATTCAGACAACCAGCCTATCTACGTACCGGCGGATGTTCGCGGCATTAAAATTGATAAATCCGGCGTCATCAACGTGTTGCGTACTGATGGGGAGAACTTTCAAGCGGGAGCCATTGGGGTTGTCAATATTAAATACCCGCAAGTTTT
This sequence comes from Scopulibacillus daqui, assembly GCF_016908855.1. Taxonomy (GTDB): domain Bacteria; phylum Bacillota; class Bacilli; order Bacillales; family Sporolactobacillaceae; genus Scopulibacillus_A; species Scopulibacillus_A daqui. Next base: position 19,340 of record NZ_JAFBER010000013.1, read on the forward strand.
GCAGGCAAACGGCGAAAATATATATACCCTACCGCCGTTGAACGGATTAGGGTATACTGTGAATGATGTCGTTGAGCCGGTTGGACAGGCTGAGGCTAATATCAAGCAAGGGGCGCTTGAAGCTTCGAACGTTGATCTTTCAAAAGAAATGACAGATCTCATCAGCATGGAAAGATCCTATCAAATGAACGCTAGAGCTATATCTATTGCTGATCAGATGATGGGATTGGCCAACAGTTTAAGATAAAATGAATACATAAAGAAAAATTTGATTCGTTACTTCTGTACCGGCGGCATACTCGGAGGAAGCAATGCCGCTGCCCGAAAGCTGCGCTGAAGATATTCAGCCGGCTGTTTTCCTAATGTTATACATCGTATGAAAAACTATTTCGAAAGGTAGAGATGATATGCTAACGATTGATGAAATCAAGGATATTATTCCGCACCGTTATCCATTTTTATTAATTGACCAAATTCTTGAAGTCGAGGAAGGCAAGAAGGCAGTAGGGTTAAAAAATGTGTCTGCCAATGAACCGTTTTTCAATGGTCATTTTCCAAGTTATCCTGTTATGCCTGGTGTTTTGATCGTTGAGGCGCTTGCTCAAGTCGGTGCCGTAGCTATGCTTAAGAAAGAAGAAAATCGCGGACGGCTCGCTTTCTTTGCTGGAATTGACAAGTGCCGATTCAAGCGTCAGGTAAGACCTGGCGACCAACTAAAGCTTGAAGTCGAAATGACTCGTGTTCGCGGCACGATGGGTAAAGGCAAAGGCATCGCGACAGTAAACGGAGAGGTTGCCTGCGAAACTGAAATGATGTTTGCGTTAGGCGACAAACAGGAATAACGTATGCCGCGCTAACGATGAAAATGACAGGGTTTCCCTGCCGTGAAGGCAAAAAAAGACCAACCACAAATTTTTGCGTGGTTGGTTTCAATATTTTAGGGAGAATTAAGTAATGAAAAGAAAAGGCATTGGTCAATCAATGGTTATACTTTTATATACCCCGAATTAAAATAAATGAAACAAAAAATTAGAAAAAAGATTGCAAAAATAATTGTTCGCTTGTGAAAGATAAGGGAAGCACGCTTTAAAGGAGAATGAGTATGTCACAACCAAAAATCACTGTGGTCGGAAGCATCAATATGGATTTGGTTACCGAATCAAATAAAAGACCGGAAGCGGGAGAAACGATTCTTGGCGACAGATTCTCGATGATACCCGGCGGAAAGGGAGCCAATCAAGCTGTCTCGGCTGCACGTCTCGGCGGAGCGGTAACCATGATTGGCTGTGTCGGTGATGATGTCTTCGGTCGAGAGCTCATTGAGAATTTAAAAAAAGAAGGCATTGACACCAGTAAGGTCAAAACATTAGCAGATCGTGAAACTGGCATCGCCGCTATCACGCTAGCGGAAGGCGATAACAGCATTATTGTTGTCCCCGGCGCCAATGCTGCCCTAACTGAAGCTTCAATCACAGAATACGAAGAAGCGATTGCCCAAAGCGATGCCGTTCTCTTGCAGTTGGAAATTCCGCTCTCAACCGTTGTTAAGGCAGCTGAAATGGCTCATCATCATAAGGTCAAAGTCATTCTCAATCCGGCGCCGATTCAAAAACTGCCCGACGAACTGATTCATTATGCTGATGTTATCACGCCTAATGAACACGAATACGAACAACTGATGAAAGATTATGAAGGGGACCCGGAAGACCTTAAGCAAAAACTCGTTATCACAAAAGGCGGCGAAGGGACAGTTTTCTTTGAGGACGGTAAAGACATTCATGTTCCAGGCTATAAGGTAAACGTCGTCGATACTACCGGCGCTGGAGATTCCTTTAATGGTGCATTGGCCGTGCGGCTTGCCAAAGGTGAATCGCTTAAGGCGTCATGCCGTTACGCTAACGCAGTTGGAGCACTCGCTGTGACAAAGTTAGGGGCACAAGCCGGGATGCCGACTGATAAAGAAGTTGCAAAAATGCTATACCAAGAATGAGCCTAATTTTCTAAGGCTCATTTTTTTCGGCGCTTATCATAAAAAAACAGGCTATTTTACGATTAATTTACAATTCTCTCGAAAAAATGACTGTGATTTACCAATTTGATATATTAATAAAATGATTTTACTTTCTAATATACTTCATCCTGTAAAGCATTCATTTTACAGTCATGAAAAAGATTTCAAAATGACAGGTAGGGGAAGAAGTTGAAAACTGATTAACCCATTCAATCCATAACAGTAAGGAGATACTATGAAAAAGATCAAATTAGCGATTATTGGTACAGCCGCTACAAGGGGTTGTTTTGAACTAGCGGATAGAAATAAGTTAGAAAAAATAATTAACTGGGAACTTCTGCAGTATCAAAGCTCTGCTATCAGCTATGCATCGGATAAACCATTTGACATTGATTTTAATAAGCTAAAAGATGTATCGGCGTTTAGCGCAAAAAACATCAAGCAGGACATTGATAAAGATTTGTTTAAGCGGCTTTTAGAGTTTAATCCTGAATATATTATTTTTGACTTTTTAGCGGAAGTCAATTATGGAGTATGTTTAATCAAGGATTCATTTATTACAAATAATAGCCGATTGAAACTTTTTGTTGAAGAACAAGATCATATTGAAAAGTATTCTTTTAATCATAATAGGGAAGCATTCGAAGGTCTGCTGAAAGATCGCTTTGAAGCGATATGCCGTTTCCTTTCAGATCATTTGCCGAATACAAAAATAATCATTCATATACCGCAATTTGCAGGAGCATATTATGATGATCATTATATATTGCGCAGTTTGAATCGTACAGACATTTTAAAACGCTCGGAGCGCATTAACCGCGTTTCCAATCAATTCGAAGAAATATCTCTATCGCATGGCTTGCCCGTTCATGTCATTAGTATGCAAGACAAAAAATATTTTTCTAATTCGAAACATAAATGGGGAATAGGATTCAATCATTATGAATCCAGTTATTATATTGATTTTCAGCAAAAACTATTAACATATATTATTGGTGATTTGTTAGGACATTAGAAAGGAATCAGATATAAAGATGAGTCGCAAAATAAAAGTAGGCGTTATCGGTTCATGTGTATCAAGGGATGTTTTTAATAGCAAATTTATAAATAACTATAAAGACATTTACGAGTGTGTCAGTACAGCGTGGCAATCTTCGATAATTAGCTTTGTATCTAAATCAGTGCCTGAGGTCCCCAAAGACTTAAATCTTGAAAACATCAAAAGCCGCCATAGACAAAATACCGTATTAAGAGATTTAACAAAGCCGTACCGCGATGAAATGATTGATATTCAACCGGATTATATCATTTTTGATTTATATGCTGATGTGAGATATGGAACGGTGAAGTATGCTGACAGCTGTTTTACAGATAATCCAAATGGATTAAGGCACACCGATTTTTATAAAAATACTCATTTCGATGAAAAAATTAATTACAGAGTCGACAAAAATAGATTTTTCAAAATGTTAATGGCATCATTAGATGATTTGCTTGAATGGCTTAACAATAACCTGCCCCAGACGAAACTATTATTAAATCAATTTAAATATACAGACGTATATATTAATGAAGCGAATGAAATGGAATTTTTCAGCAAGAAAAAGTACCGCTTCCTGGATAAAGAAAACAAAATTTATGGAGAACTCTATGAAATAATTAAACAAAAGTACCCTGACATTGACTTTATCAGGCAAGACATCAATTTTTATACTTCAGACGGTGCGCATGCATTTGGCGTTTCGCCGTGGCACTTTTCCAAAAAATATTATGTGGATTTCTTTAGTCAATTAAATGAAATTGTTTTAAAAGATATCGTAGAGAATGAATTAGCGTTATGAAAGTGAGATATATTGTCGTATCAGTTGCTATCATCATTATTGTGTATCTTATATACAGTTGGAATAGAATCGAAATCAAAACGTTTTTTAATCATGGCGTCACCAATGTTACTTGGTTTAACAACAATGATAATACAGCGGATAATATACAAGAAGCATTAGATTATGCCAAAAGAAAAGGCAGCGTTAAATTGTATTTTCCTGCGGGGCAATATAAAGTTAATAAAGCCTTATCTCTATATCAAAACACGACTTTGATTTTTGATAAGCGCGCAACCCTTATTCGAACCGGCGAGCAAATTGTTATGTTTATGAATGCCGGTCAGGATAAAGGATACAAACAGCGGGGTAAATATGATGGCGAGGGTAATATCCATATCATTGGCGGAAACTTTGACTTTAATATAAAAAACCTTCCTATGGATAAAAGTAATTTCTTTGTTAATATCAACCATGCCAATAATGTTTCGATTAAAGGCGCCAAGTTTTATAATTTTCAGGCAGGCCATGCCATTCAAATTGCGAGTTCAAAAAATATTAGAATCGAAAATAATGAGTTCTGTGATCAATTCATTAATTATAGTCATTACCGTCTTTTGGATGAAACCATTCAAATAGAGGTAGCAAATAAAGTTTCTTTTCCTTCCTATGGTTTATATGACGATACAATATCGAAAAATATTACCATTCGAGGCAATCGTTTTAAAAATGTTATCAGAGGCGTAGGCACTCACGGGATAGCCAGAGACAAAAACGGAAATATATTAAAGTCCCAAAATATAACGATAGAAAATAATGTCTTTGAAGATATAAAAGATACGGCCATTAGTCTTTCAGGCTATGATAACGTGATTGTAAAAAACAATGATATTGATAAAAACAGAAAAGATGCAATAAGCATGAACGGTGTGGATTATTCCAGAATATTAAATAATACAATTACTGGATCAGGTGAAAAGGGTATTTATATGAAAGATTCAAACTTTAATATGATTAGAAACAATCGTCTGGAAAATGGAAATCAGTCTATTTATCGCCTAAATAGCCAATTCAATGTTATTACGGATAATACGCGCGTTACAAAAGAACCGGTTCCCGATTTATTGCCTGATTCGGATGGTGCGAACTTTTATGCAAGACTTGACAGCAACAAAAACCAGTACCAAGCCTTTTTATAAACGCCAAAAGTTACATAATCGGAAGGAATTTTTGGAGCGCGCCGGTGGGAATACTTTTAAAAAAAAGTTTGTCGTTTTTTATCAGTACATGAGAAACGATTCATGCTATTCTTTGTGTGAAAGATATTTGCATCTAAGGATTGATGATTCTATAAAAATACGGTCAAAAGAGCCCCTTAATGTATGGCACCCCAAAAGTTAGAGTAACAATCTAACCTTTGGGGTCTTTTTGACACTAAATAGCCAATTCGAGTGCTAATATTGCGAATATTTATTATGTAAAAGCAGATGGATAATTTTTAAAAATGACGTTGCTTTTACATTTTTTGTGATATAATAACAGAGGGTTTGGAGTGAGCCACAAATGCCCATGGGTAAAGATTATTTGAAGAAGCACTGGCGGCTGGCCCTTTTGTTACTTTTTTCCCAAAAGTTAATGATACATAAAATGAATGAAATAATTAGGGAACTGAAAAAAGGTATATCTCAAATTAGAGCACTGCATCTAAAACAAGATTTTTCAACCGATAGAGATATCATATAGCTGAACGAACTGTTTGTTTTGAAAGTATTCAATAGAAATGTTGCGAGTCCAAAAAACAATTGAGCGCTCGACAAGTAATTAGTGCCTAATTCCGTTGTTAATGATATAGCGGGGAATATCCATTAACTAGAGTATAAGTTTTTATAGCAAACTTATACAAATCGCAAATAATCTTAATCAATAAATTATTTCGGTGACAAGAATGGTTATTTGGGGGTTATGAAAAGGTAACAGCCGTTATACTCTTATTGGCTTAGATAGGGTCATACAGTCCAAAATAGTTTTATTAACCTTTAGGAAGAAAAGGATTTTATGGTAAAGGAGAAAAATATGAAAAAAATTATTTTTGCTTTTTTATCAGTATTTTTAGTATTAGGCATTCTTTCTGCTTGCAGTGATACAGAACCTGCAAACAGCAGTAAAGACTCTAAAGAGACAGACATTAAAGAGCAAGATCATAAGAATAACGAAGAAAAAGAAAGCGCTAGTGAAGAATCAAAGAAAACAAAGGAAGAACCCGATAAACCTCAAGAAGAAAATAAAACTGTCCAGTCAAATAAAATATATAAGATTGGCGAGACAGCTAAAATAGGAAACTTTGAAATTACAATAACAAATGCAACTTTCACTAAACCAGATGAATATACTCCCGCTAAAAAAGGCAGTGTTCTAACACTGGATTTACGAGTGAAAAACATTTCAGATTCATCAGATGTAATTGACAGTACTGATTTTTCTTTATCCGATGCAACCGGAAATATGGATAAAGATTATTATGGCTATGATGAAGAGGCTATATCAGCCTCTGATAGGATAAACCCCGGTAAAACTTTAACCGGAAAACTTTTTTATGATATTCCTAACGTTAATGTCTATGAGTTACAGTACGAAGCACCATTTTCTTTGAAAGAGAAAAAGATAATCTGGAAGTTACCGAAAAGTGACATTCAATATCCTTAATTTATCTGGTGTTTACTCTAAGAAAGAGTTTACATATCTATTTATATAGGAGGAATTAAAATGGCAACGCAACATAGTGAAAGCGTTAAGAACCCTACAAGCAGAGTGGCCGAAATGGTTCTAGGTATTGCAGGGGGTATTTTTGGCATTATTGCAGGTCTTTTTGCCATATTTCTTGAAGTGATTGCCCAAGTTGTTACCGAAAGTGAAGGCGGATTTGTAGTTTTAGGAACTGCTTGTATTGTTGTCTCTATTTTAGCAATCATATTTTCTTGCATTATTAACAAAAGCCGCATTCTTTTTGGAATTATTATTTTGATTTGCGGTGTTTTAAATATAGTATTTGTGAGCTACTTCGGTATTCTAAGCGGCATTCTAATTGGTATCTCTGGTCTCTTGGCTTTAATAAGAAAGTAATTAAAATTTGACGAAATAACAGGAGTGACACTCAGCTCCTGTTTTATTTATTTAATTGACTAGCATTACAATGTGATTTATATAAAGTTTATGATTGTTCCTGCGTTCGTCTATGAGTATATGGCTTTGAAGAAATGAAAATAAAAAAAACAGAAAAGACACCTATTTAAACTTTTTCAATGACCTCTTCAACATCATTCTTAGGGCTGTTAACTAGTGTCGAAACCTCGTATGCTTCCATTTGATTTGCATCATACGGTGTCAGGAGGCTTTTAAGGCAGTCTTCGTCATCAATGCTTCGGTCTAACCACGCTGATTCAGCGTCTTTGGACAAAATCGCCGGCATCCTGTCGTGAATGTTCTTCATCAAATCGTTTGGGGCTGTTGTGATTATCGTACAAGATTGAATCATTTGGCCGTTATTTTCCCATCTGTCCCAAAGTCCGGCAAAAGAGAAAATGCTGTCGTCCTTCATTTTAATTCGCATCGGTATTTTTTTATCATTTGCTTTTCTCCATTCGAAAAAACTGTCTGCAGGAATAATGCATCGGCGTCTTTTCAACAGCCGTCTATAGGCTGGTTTTTCATCTATTGTCTCAGCGCGGGCATTAATCATTTTATAGCCTGCCTTTGGATCTTTGGTCCAAGCCGGAATCAATCCCCATTTTAAATAGCCTATCCTATTGTTATTTCCATCGTTTACAACAGCCAGAACGTTTTGAGAAGGGGCAATGTTATATCGTTTATCGAAAGGTAAATCAATTTGCGCGATATTGTAATAAGCAAACAAATCATTAAGTTCATGCACAAATGTGAAGCGGCCGCACATATGACCAACCACCTTATCGTTTTATCAACAATTATATATAAAAAAGTTCTTGTTACAATGTAATAAGCGTTTAAAACCAAATGAGGCAGGTTACCTCTGCAAGCCGGGAAAGACCCAAATGCCAGATGCTCTGAGCAAGTCCCGGTATACGGCTATTTCCTCTTGTTTGCTCATTTTTGATCTGTTTTGGTCTTCATCCATATATGCGATATGAGTTATTTTTCTATGCGGGTCATTGTAGACGTCTTTATTGACCTCGTTAAAAATCACCAGAGCCCTTTTCATATGGCTGGCACTTGTGATAAGCGTGATGTCTTTTATTTTTTGATTTTCTGCAATATCCATTGAAAATAAGGCGTTTTCTACGGTGTCCATGGCCATGTCTTCTTTGATGATCCGGTCTTTCTTAATCCCGTTATTGACCAGCCAATGATACATAGCTGCCGCTTCCGTCCGTCCTTTCCTAGGCACGCCGCCTGTGACGATAACCTTTGAATGAGGATACTTCTCCGCTGCCTTTTTCGCTGCTTTCAATCTTTCTAAAAGGGGTTTTTGAATTTGTCCATTATCGGATAAACCAGCTCCCAGCACAACAAAAGCGTGATTGCCGTTATCCGGGAGATGATTGGGGATTTCCCCATTTATCTTCATATCCTCAATTCTCTCAACATCCTTTAATCGGCTTTTATATTTATTGGCTCTTTTTTTATTTATTTTTTCTAATTGATTATAATTTGTTTTGAACGCTTGCTCATCTCCCTCAGCTTTTGAGTATAGCGCATAGGCTAATCTTGCCTTAAAGTTATTGTTATCCATTTTCAAAATTTGTTTATAAGTTTTCAGGGCTTTGGGCACTTCATGATGGAATACTTGAGTTGAGGCAAGATCATACTTCAGATCCATATCATATGGATCCATTACAGCCGCTTCCCGGAATGCCGCTTCGACGACATCTAAATTGTCACGTAACGGCATGCTGCCAAAGAACTTTTTTGCTTCTTTAATATGGCCGCCGTGCCAATTATAGTACATGGCGATATTCTCTAACGCTTTTATACGTTTATTTGTGGGGCCTTCTTTTTTTGCCGTTTGAAACCAATGGTCGAGCTTTTCTTGTTCATGAAGATGAACGATTTTACTTTCTTTGGCATTTGCTGTAGGGGAAGAGAGAAAGGCATTGGTACTTGTTAAAGAATGATTGCTGCACCCGATTAAACCTGTGAATAGACAAACTGATAAAAATGAGCCTATCGTTTTTTTCATGTGCAGACCTCCAAACACTTTGTCTGTTTTGTATTTTTTGAAGAAACGGGGGCATTATAAATGAACTTTTGTATATGTAAAAAAACGCCTGTTTCAATATTCCTAAATCCGGTCCGAACCTAACAGAATGGCGAGTGAATGAGATCGTTATGATTGACTGGGGGATGCGCCTGCATTCATTCTATTCCAATTATTATGCCTCACATGCTAAAATTCATGAATCAACGGCAAGTGAATGATTTTTATTCAAACTACAGATAAAAAAGAAAGGAAACATTAGTCATTTTAATGCTGAAAAGCTATGACGGCTGTGTATTTGAAGCTTTGTTTTGAGGTTGATTGTAAGAGGGTTAAACACGGAGATGCAACACAGTATCCACATGTTTAATATCGGCAAACCGGCATGATAATTTAGCTTTAAACAAAAAACTGCTGCCCATACAGAGCAGCAGGAACAAATACCATATATGCCGAATTACTGCTATTATAATAAATAGCATATTATTCCATCATGGGTCAATAGACGTATATAAGAAAAAACGGCTGTGCTGGATAACTGCTTTTCATGGGGTAAAGAAAATCCTCTGAGTATCATAAAAAGGAGATTAAGAAATTTTATGGGAAAGCATCAAAGTGATTTTGTAATGATAGCCGATTTTTCGCTTTGCTCGGCCCTTGGATAATCAGACAAACAAGGGATAATAAAGGCTGCCTTGCTTTTAGGTGCCTGTTTTATCTATATTAAGTAAAACAAAATCTCTTGTTTTCTCTTTTATTCTATTAAAATAAAAGGCCAACCCCATAACGCTTATCTGACATCATTGTTACATATTAATATATTTATATTTTTTTGACAAATGGAGTTTTGCCAACAATCCAGCGAGTTAATGGCGGGCGCTATTTTTGACCTGAAATAAAGTTGTACAACTTATCAGCTAAATCTTCGGCTTCTTGATGATTAAGTTTCCGGGATAAGGCTTTAATCAGCATCGGCTTCTCATCTTCAAAACTGATATTATAGTCCATTAGAAAGCACCAGTTCCATTGGGGAACAGCGACTATACAGTTATCTTTCAAATCATTTTCGCAAAAATAAACCTGTACAGAATCGTTTTTAAGATCAAATGCTCTATGGTTCATTTTTTTGATATCCTTTCTCCGTGTCTTTTGTTCAGCCTATTTTATATAAAAGAGACATTTTTTATTATGATTTTCCCGTTAAGTTGCTTATATACCTCATTATCGAAGATTTGCTAAAAGGGGGTTAGCAAGAGAAGACATGCGGGAATTTGGCGTATGAAAGGGCAGGTTAACGTTCATGAAGAACGGTGTGCAGGTGCGCTTAAGCCAAGATGTAAGTGGTTATGAGACAATCACGCTGCGGCATAGATATTTGAGTAACATCTTAAAGGGGTGCTCAGCATGGTTTTATTGACTTGGGCCGGTTCGATGTTAGCCGCAGGCGGGGTGATTGGTTATGCGGTATCTCAGTATCGGCAGGGCAGAAAAGAAAGACAAACTTCAAACGCGGATATCGCGGAGAAGATTGATTACAGTTTTACGAAATCAGATCAATATCCATCTCCCTTGGTAAAAGTTAATGAAGTCATTGACCAAGCAAAAAAGACCTTGGATATAGCAGTATTTATTATTACCCAAGATAAAATCATCGCACGAATCATTGAAGCGAAAAAGCGAGGCGTTAAAGTAAGGGTTATAACGGATGGCGAACAAGCCCAACGATACGCTAAGAATACAATAGGTGCCTTGCTTGATGAAGGTATACCAGTTAAAGTGAGCACACATGACGGATACATGCATCTAAAAGTCATGATAGCGGATAATCAAGCGGTTTCTGTTGGTTCCTATAATTTTACAAGAAGCGCTGAAGAAAGACATGATGAGGTTATCGTGATCATCAAAAGCAGAAAGATCGCAAAAGAATGGACCGAAAAATATAACACCATGTGGCATGATGAAGTTAACTTTACCGATTATTCAAAGCATATTTCAGAAAAATATGCTTAATGAGTTGCTTTTCGTGCTGATAAGCTTGGGCCGAATGTCTCTCTAGAGGTTTTTCATAATTAATAACCTTTCGAACCTATTTGACTTATAGGCATCATGCGATTAATATCTGTTTAAAGAAATAAAATAATTGAAAATTGAATATAAAGTCAGTCGACCGGAAAAACAAAAGCTCCTGAAAATTTCAGGAGCCGTCAATTTTTCCGAAAAAATGAGCGCGATTAGAAAAAATGCCGCTGCATAACATACTTCAATACTATCAGAAGTAAACTATAATTAAAAAACAAGTTGATTTATTTAACAAAGGGGAAAGTAATGGAGAGTATTGATAAGGAAGCTGTTCCAGCAGAAAGATGATATCTGCTTCAAGCTGGAAAACCGGCGCACTATTGAAATGAATGGACAAGAAGCATTTGGAAAAGTCTTGGCCGTTTAATATTCATATCATGTCGTTCGAATGACGAAGATAGATCAAACGAATAGCTGATTGGCATTCAATTATAAACTATAAAAACTAAAAAATTAAAGGCGGTGAGTCATGGGGATTGAAATTGTTGTATTAAGACTTGGGCTTGCTGCTTTTTTCGGATTAATTATTGGTTTGGAACGTGAATTAAAGCAAAAACCTTTAGGCTTAAAAACGTGCATTATCATCTCCGTCTGCAGCAGTCTTTTAACTATAGTATCTATTGAAGCATCCCTGCAATTTAGTGATGTGAATAAAAATATTAGAACTGATCCGATGCGGCTGGCAGCACAAATTGTAAGCGGGATCGGTTTTTTGGGAGCAGGGGCTATTTTAAGGAGAGGCGTCTTGGGCGTTTCAGGACTGACAACAGCGGCTATCATCTGGGGAGCTTCGGGTCTTGGCATTGCCACCGGCGCAGGTTTTTATGCAGAGGCTGGCACGGGTGCGATCATAATCTTGTTCACCCTAAAAATCTTGCCCTTTCTTATATCCCGTTTCGGTCCGAAAAAACTGTTTCATCAAGAATTGAAAGTATCTATCCAAATAGATAAGAGCGATAAGCTAACGGAGATTTTAAGTGAATTAAAAGCCAATCAAATAAAAGTAAAAAATTTGCGGATTAAAGATTTGCCTGATGGAAATTTTCAATTGGACTTGAGAATTATGGCATTTGATAAATTGCATACAACGGATGTTTATTTTCTTATTAGAACAATGGATGGTGTAAAGAGCGCTGAAATTGAAACCTTTTAAATTCTCATTGTCCAATACAGATATGAGCCCGCCAACCGGTGAATAAATGGAAGATCAAAGCCTTCGTTCATCAGCTCAAGCGCCTTTTACTAAACGTATTTTTGGAAGATGTGGCATCAGCCCCTTGAAAAAGGCAATGACAAGTATATTATAGCGCTTTAAAATAAAACAAGCATGACAGGGTTTCCGTTTATAAGGGGACCAAGTTTATCTTACTGGATGCATGATGTTAAATTTGCTAACCGCAATAATGGGGGTGTCTTGGAAACTTATATTTATAAACTATGTTTGTTATCATTGTAGAGTTTGAGATTTGCCATTTCTTACAAGCAAGATGTTTCACATAATGGGTTAACTCAGAAAAGGATGTGATCTTATATGGCAATAGAGAAGAAACAAGATAATGGGGTTAAGAAAATCATATTTAATGGATTCCAAGCATACGAATTAAATCATTTTCCATATCAAGCTGTCGTTATTCCTGAATTTGGCGGGAACCTTGTCGCCTTTCGTGATGTCGAAAAAGACTATCGTTTTATTCGGGAACCTCTAGATATTGAAGATTTTAAACAAAATCCATGTCTTTACGGGATTCCCGTCCTGTTTCCGCCCAATCGTTATGAAGACGGCACATTTGAATTCCAGGGACATGTCTATCAATTTCCAATCAATGAAAAATCTAAGAACAATCATTTGCACGGCTTTTTCTATGATAGACCTTGGGAAGTCGCTGGGAAAGGACAAACTGAAAACAGCTGCTATATTGAACTCTCTCAAACGATTGATGAACAAACGGAAGTTTATCGATATTTTCCGCATCCATTTACAATCATTTTACGTTATTCGCTGTCTTCAAAAGGCCTAAGTCAAAAAGTCTCCGTTATCAATAAGGGGACAATATCAATGCCGTTAATGCTTGGCTTTCATACGTCAATCCATGCGCCTTTTGCCAAGAACAGCAAACCGGAAGATTATACAGTATATTTAGCCATTAAGGACAGGATAGATTTAAATGAACGCTCCTTGCCAACGGGAAAGCGATTGCCTTTGGATGAAAATGAGAAGAAACTGGCAGCGGAAGGGATTTCACCTTATTTTAACCCCCTTGACCATCATTACTCAGCTGTAAATAATGGTGGCAATTGCATGATATTAACGGATAAAAAGGAAAAGGTTTCACTTGTCTATGATGTCGGCAATCAGTATCATTTTTGGATGTTTTATAACAAAGATGCCAAAAGCGGCTTCTTTTGCCCGGAACCGCAAACGGGCATGGTGAACAGTCCTAATGTGAACTTGCCGTCTAGTCACACAGGTCTCATTGAATTAAAACCCGGAGACACGTGGACGGCGGAATCTCGCCTGTATAAAAAAGAAGAAAATGGAGGGGTTTATGGTTAGGAGAAAAGCAAGCGCCGATCATGTGGTGGGAAACAACCCAAATATTGCTTAAAGCCGCTTTCGAATTATCGGGCTATTAAACAATATAATACAGGCATAACGATGATTGATATGAATGGCAGAGATACGGCATTTATTACTATCAACAGTCATGAACACCTTAAAAAATTAGCGGCCATTAATTCTTAAAAGACAATTAAAGTGATAAGAAAGTTCATCGTAAGCAGTTTTATTTAGACAGGAAAAGGGTTTAAGCCGCTTAGAAATCATCATATTCGTTCTTGTGTCAATGGGATTGAATTTATTCTTTCAGCAATAGGGCTTATTATGGCAGTCTCTGCCATTTGTGTGCGGCGAGTCCAAACATTGTTCAAAGCAACTGCGGGGAGGAGGATATCGTGAAGATCATTATTGCCCCTGATTCTTTTAAAGAAAGCTTATCAGCGCTTGAAGCGGCGAATGCAATAGAAAAAGGTTTTAAGGCTGTTTTCCCTCATGCAGATTATACCAAGCTGCCGATGGCTGATGGCGGTGAAGGGACTGTCCAATCCCTAGTCGATGCGACGAAGGGGAGGATTATTCACAAAAAAGTTGCCGGTCCATTAGGAGATCCAGTCGAAGCTTTCTTTGGACTTCTAGGCGGCGGTAAAACAGCAGTCATCGAGATGGCTGCTGCTTCAGGGCTCCATCTCGTTCCGCAGAAGAAGAGAAACCCGCTCATAACAACTACCAAAGGTACTGGCGAGCTGATTCAAGCGGCTCTGGACTTAGGGGTTAGCCATATTATTATTGGGATCGGCGGCAGTGCGACAAATGACGGCGGAGCCGGGATGATTCAAGCCCTTGGAGGAAAGCTTTTGGATAGAGATGGCCGTGAGATTGGTCCGGGCGGCGGCTCACTTTCTGAATTGGCGGCCATTCATTTGGATAATTTAGACCCGCGCTTGAAACAAGTTAAGATAGAAGCTGCCTGTGACGTCGATAATCCGCTGACAGGTCCAAGAGGCGCATCAGCCGTGTTTGGACCGCAAAAAGGCGCAGACCCTGGCATGGTTTATCTGCTTGATCAAAATCTTAATCATTATGCCAATGTGATTGAACAAACGATTGGAAAACAAATAACGGACATCCCTGGCGCAGGTGCTGCCGGAGGGCTCGGCGCAGGATTGTCGGCTTTTTTATCAGATGAAATGAAATCCGGTATTGACATTGTTCTCGAGACTGTTGATTTTGAAAATCAAGTAAAAGACGCATCGCTGGTTGTCACCGGAGAAGGCCGGATTGACAGTCAGACCATTTACGGAAAAACCCCGATAGGTATTGCACAATCATCAAAGAAATACCGTGTGCCAGTCATAGCATTGGCGGGCTCCCTTTCCAATGACTGTGATGCCGTTTTAGATCACGGGATCGATGCTTTGTTCAGCATTGTACCGGGGGTTACTCATCTGCAGGATGCGTATGAAAATGCCGCTAAATATATCGAAAATACAGCGAGAAATGTTGCGGCTGCCTTGAACATGTCTTTAAAATGAAGGGTGTTTTTTAGGCAAGTTTTTAGAAATTTAATAGAAAATATTACATGCCCGGGAGAAATCCAGAGCATTTTTAAATAAACGTTTAATTAATCAAAATTTGATAACGATTCTTTACCGATTTACTTTCAATGCCCAAGACAAAAATGTATAGTGAGGCGGCTGTAATAAGCGGCCCCAAACCAGCTTCGGATAAGTTGATTCCAGAATAACTAATTGCTTCGTCATGAAAGGAAAAAGCATGTATTTTGAATATATTTACAAGAATTAATCAACCCATCTCTATTTTTTAGCCTGAAAACTTTTGGTGGAATTTTCTCTATTTCCAAGAGCTTCTCAAGAATATTTTCCGGGAAATAATGACGTGTTTCGACTTTAAAAATGAAATGGCACCTTTTGCTATTTAAATAATCAAGTGAACTGTTGGGAACAAGATATTGGTAGACGGATTATATTTTGTTTTTGTTAAAATACAGCCTCCCATTTAGATAAAGCTTCCATATTCTCTGCAAATAATTGGCTGACCCTAAAAATTTATATGTCTTATCGGATCAGCCTAACAATGGTATGCGAGCTATTTTCTCGAAATAAAGTTTATAATATCTTGGTTTTACAATAGACCCACTGTTCAAAAACGGCTGATGCGTACAATCATGAACAATGAAGAACGTTCGCAGCCAAAATCTATCTGCCGGGATAGTGCATCATCGTGTCAACCAATCAAATTAAGCGAAATTCCATCAGATGATAAGCGGCCCGATTGAATGAATCAGCTGTCCAACACTCTATCGCAGCACGCTGCCGCCTGATATTTTGACTGACTCGCCGACGATATTTTCTGCCGCATCTGTTAATAAAAAGGCAATTGTATTGGCAACTTCCTTTGGCGTCGTAATACGACCAGATGGAATGGAGGCTTTAATGACTTCGGCTGCAGATCGCTGTTCATGATTCGCTTTATTTTGTACAGAAGTTCTTCCCATTTCTGTATCAACAAAGCCAGGGCAAACAGCGTTAACCCGTATGCCATGATCAATCGCTTCAAGAGCCATCGAATGGGTAAATCCGATCAAAGCAAATTTTGATGCGGCATAAGCTGTTCCTCCATGTGTTCCCCTTAGCCCCGATAATGATGCGACGTTTACAATGGCACCGTCTTTTCTTTGCTTCATCGTTTTATAGATTAATTGAGTTAACAGCACGGTGGAAGTGTAATTCAAGTGCATAATCCGTTCCATTTCCGCTTGTTCAAGTTCATCGACGGGGCCGCCGCCTAATACACCTGCATTATTTACAAGCAAAGAAATCGGACCGAGTGCTTCTTCGGCAGCATTAACCAGTTTCTCGCGATCTTCCTCTTTTCCGAGATCCGCCGCATAAGAAAATACTTTAATATGAGGTTCTGCTTCGTTAATTTCTTTAGCGAGCTTATCTAATTTTTCATGCCGCCGTCCTGTAATTGTTACATCGGCCCCCATTTGAGCAAGTAATTTTGCCGTTTCGGAACCGATGCCGCCGGTGGCTCCAGTGACTAATGCATGTTTGCCTTTTAAGGCGTCTTTTGCAAATATACTCATGTGACTCTCTCCTTTGTTTAAATTTTGACTAGTACACCAATTTGTATTTATCTTAACATAAGAAATGTCTAAGCCGACTGACAAACCTTAATGAATTTTGTTTGCCGCATGCTTGTCAAAATTGGCATAATCGTTTAATATTTATGTATAGTCAAACATGAAAAAGTCAGCGGTGAATGATAGCCGGGTTACTAATGAGCATGAACCCGCAAACATCATGAGAATCATCGGCAGCGCTGAATTTGAAAATTTTTTAAAGCTAAAAAGACAAGTAAACATGATCATAGGCAAAGGCGCCTGGCAAAACAATAAACGTTGTATTGCCGGGCGCTTTTATTTGTCTTTATAAAAAGAAGGAGGCAGGCTCATGCAACAAACCACAATGAATTATTTATGGATTAACGGCGAAAAGTTTGATGTACCTGAAACCATTGATGTGATCAACCCAGCAACAGGTCAAGTGATTGACCAAGTCCCAAATGGCGGTGAGAAAGAGACAAAGCTTGCGATTGATGCAGCTTACCGAGCGTTTAAACCATGGGCCAAGCTCTCACCGAATCGAAGAGCATCTTATCTTCTGGCTTGGGCGGACAACTTGCTTGAAAACCGCGAAAAACTGGCAAGGCTATTAACTGAAGAACAGGGAAAGCCGTTAACTGAATCGCTTGATGAGATTGAAGGTTCTGCTCAATTTATTAAATGGTATGCCGAGGAAGGAAAACGCGTTTACGGTGACGTGATTGCCGGGGCAAGTGAAAATCAACGCATTTCGGTTATTAAGCAGCCGGTAGGCGTTTGCGGGTTGATAACACCTTGGAATTTTCCGGGAGCCATGGTCGCAAGGAAGGTCGCGCCGGCACTTGCAGCTGGTTGCACGGTTATTTTAAAGCCTGCAGCCGAAACACCAAGAACGGCAATTGCCATGTTTGAACAATTAATGAAAACAGGTCTTCCAGATGGGGCTGCAAACCTTGTTACTGGAAGAGCCTCAGTTATTGGAGACACAATGTTTCGAGACCAACGGGTACGCAAAATCTCATTTAAGGGTTCAACTCAAGTTGGCAAGCAATTAATGAAGCGAGCAGCTGATCAAGTCAAGCGAATATCACTGGAGCTTGGCGGCAACGCTCCGGTCATTGTGTTTCCTGACGCCAATATCGATTTGGCTGCGGAAGCCATCGTTGGAAACAAATTTGAAAATTGCGGGCAAATGTGCAACGGAATTAATATCATCTTTGCCCATGAAGAAATTAGAGAGGTTTTAACGGAAAAAATTGCTGCCCTTGTCAATCGCCTGAAAGTCGGGATAGGTACTGACAATGTACAGCTGGGCCCGCTCATAAATGAATCATCGTTGAACAATGTAGAGCGGCTTCTCAGGGATGCAAAGGAAAAGGGGGCCAGGGTCCTCACAGGCGGCAAACGGATAAAGAGTGCTGCGCATATGAACGGATATTTCTTTGCGCCAACCGTCGTAAGCGATGTCACTCTCGATATGAAACTGACACAGGAGGAAATTTTCGGTCCGGTTGCTCCGATCTTATCATTCCGAGAAGAACAAGAAGTTCTGGAATTCACAGAAAACAGTCCGTACGGTTTAGCGGCCTACTTTTTTACCCGCGATGTTAATCGCGTTTACCGGATGGCTGAACAGCTCGATGCCGGGATGATCGGCATTAACAGTACACAGCTCAGCGTTCCGCAAGCGCCGTTTGGCGGGATTAAAGAAAGCGGTATGGGCAGAGAAGGCGGCCATTACGGATTAGAAGAGTTTTTGGAATTAAAGTATATTTCACTAACGCTTGAAAATGAATAAGGAGGTGTCCGATGTGAGCGAAAAGGCACTTGCAAATTTTAAATCAATAGAAGGTACAAAAATGAATGGGCTTATAACAAAGGAAGCGCTAATAGCAGCACTGAAAAACGGTTCAATTGATACTGTGATATTAGCGTTTTGCGATATGCAGGGAAGGTTGATGGGCAAACGTCTAACGAGGGAGTACTGTTTGGAAAACAGTCTCGATAAAGGCACGCATTTTTGCAACTATTTATTAGGCACTGATTTTGATATGAATACCCCTGATGGCTATGAATCAATGAATTGGAATAACGGCTACGGCGATTGGGCTGCGCTTCCAGATTGGTCAACTTTGCGCGCAGTGCCGTGGGCTGATCAAACGGCGATTGTCCTTTGTGATGTCTATGATGAAAAGAGCGGCGAAGCGATTCCTATTGCACCAAGAAACTTGTTAAAAAGCCAGCTTCAAAAAGCGGAGCAGAAAGGCTTTGAGATCTTTACAGCAAGTGAACTGGAGTTTTATTTGTTCCGGGATTCGTTTGAAGAGCTTTATCAAAAAGGTTATGAAAATATGGAAACGGCCGGTCACTATAACGAGGATTATAATCTTCTTCAAGGCACACGAAATGAACCTTTTTATCAAAAGATTAGAAGAAATATGGCAAGGGCTGATATCCCGATTGAGTCTTCTAAGGGGGAAGCCTGTATGGGACAGCACGAAATTAACATGCGCTATGCCGAAGCGCTAAAGGCCGCAGATAATCACATTATGTTTAAACATGGTATCAAAGAAATGTGCATTCAAGATCAATTGTCGATAACGTTTATGGCGAAGCCGAACCATCAGTGGACGGGTTCAAGCGGCCATATTCATATCAGCCTTTGGGATAAACAAAAAAGAGAAAATGTTTTTTATGATCCGGCCGGCGGAACTTACCGCATGTCAGAGATCATGAAGCATTTTTTGGCAGGTGTCCTAAAGTATACGCGTGACTTTACATTATTTTTTGCGCCGTATATTAATTCGTATAAACGTTATGCACAGGAAAGCTGGGCGCCCGTGAATATCGTTTGGAGCCATGATAATCGTTCATCGGGATACCGGATAGTCGGCGAAGGAAACAGCCTGCGTATTGAAACGCGGATTCCCGGGGCAGACGTGAATCCTTACTTAGCCTATACCGCTTTGGTAGGCACAGGGCTATACGGCATTGAACAGAGACTCGATCTTGAACCAGAGTTTAAAGGCAACGCTTATCAAGATCACCATGTTCCGAAAATTCCGGGCTCGCTTCATGAAGCCATTCAATGTTGGGAAAATAGTGACGTCGTTAAAGAAATATTAGGCGAAAAAGCCGCAAATCATTATCTTTATACAGCCAAATGGGAACAACAGCAGTACAACCAGGCCGTAACCGAATGGGAACGCCGCCGCTATTTTGAACAATGCTAATTTTATAAAATATAGAATAGCTTGGAGGGATTGGATATGAGATTGCAAGACAAGGTATGCATCATTACAGGATCAGGCAGCGGCATGGGAAAAGCCGCCGCCGAAATGTTCGCGAAAGAAGGCGGGAAAATCGCCGTTTTTGAATTGGATGAAAAGAACGGTGCCGAAACGGCTGAAGGGATTTGCCAAACTGGCGGGGATGCTCTATTCTTTCACTGTGATGTGACAGATGAACAAAGTGTCAAGAAAGCAGTGGCAAAAACAGTCGAGAACTACGGGAAAATTGATGTTCTTTATAATAATGCCGGGATTATGATTTCAGAGGATCATTCTGTCATCGACACACCGGAAGACGCTTGGGATAAAGTCATGAATGTCAACGTCAAAGGGATCTTCTTTATGTGCAAATATGTCATCCCGGAAATGCAAAAACAAAAGTCAGGTTCAATAATCAATATTGCGTCATTTGTTGCTTTTATGGGCTGCAGTGTACCGCAAGATGCTTACACCGCTTCAAAAGGCGCTGTCAATGCCCTCACAAAATCCCTGGCTATTCAATTCCGTCCGGAAGGCATCCGCACCAATGCGATCTGTCCTGGACCAATCGAAACGCCGCTGTTAATGGAATGGCTTGTAAAGGATAAAGAAGCTAAGCGGGTGCGTTTATCAAGGCAGCCGAGCGGACGATTCGGAAAACCGGAAGACATCGTGTATGCAGCTATGTATCTTGCATCTGATGAATCGGATTGGACAAACGGTGCGCTGTTAAATGTTGATGGCGGTATTACATCCAATTATTTTTAAAAGAATTGTAATGGGGATGAATAAGGGGGGACTGCAGGCTGGATAGACAAAGAGGTTAAATCAATGTTCAGCGGGCTGCTATTCATATCAGAGTGATAAGGTCTCCTTCGATAAAACAATGATTATTGGAGTTAACAAGGGGAGATGAAAGGTGTCTTTTTTACAAATGGCAGAAGGAATAGAAAAGCAAATTGTACAATTTCGCCGCCATTTTCATCAATATCCTGAATTGAGTTTTTCTGAATATAAAACGGCTGCGTTTATTTCCAATCTATTAGAGGATTATGGCATTGAAGTTCAGCGGAATGTTGCGGGCACAGGTGTGATTGGTTTAATAAAAGGGCATTTGCCGGGAAAAACAATAGCGTTAAGAGCGGATATGGATGCGCTGCCGATAGACGAAGCGACGAATCTCGATTTTGCCTCTTGTCATCCCGGTATCATGCACGCATGCGGCCATGATTTGCATATGGCCGTCTTGCTTGGAAGTGCCATCCTTTTAAGCCAGTGCAAGCATAAGATTAAAGGCAATGTGAAATTAATCTTTCAGCCTGGTGAAGAGAAGTTGACAGGCGCAAAAGAAGTGATAGAGGCTGGTGTACTAGAGAATCCAAGAGTTGATGCTATTATCGCACTGCATTGTTGGCCGGAGCTGCCGGCAGGGATGATTGGCATCAGAAGAGGGCCGATAACGGCGGCTGCCGATTTTCTCGAAATCACAATTAAAGGGAACACCGGGCATGCAGCACACCCGCATCAATGTGTCGATCCGATTGTTATTGCCGGCCATGTTGTATCCGCATTACAAACGATCGTAGCCAGGGAGATTTCGCCTTCAGAACCGGCTGTTGTCACCATTGGCAAAATTAACGGCGGGACAGCCTCTAATGTGATTCCTGAAGGTGTTACTCTGTCAGGGATGGTGAGAACAGTCAATGCTGAGCTTCAGAAGAGAATGCCTGAAATGATTGAAAGAATAGTTTGCAAAACAGCTGAAAGTATGAGAGGAGACGCCGAATTGGCTTATACTTCAGCAACACCGCCCCTAATCAGCGATGATCGTATGGTTGATTTAATCGATCGTGTCGTTCGTGATATTTTAGGAGAAGATCGATTAGTTTATCTTGAAAACCCTTCTTTGGGAAGTGAAGATTTTTCGATTTATACGGAGAAAATTCCAGGTGTCTTATTTCGGTTAGGGACACATAATGAAAAGAGAGAATCGAAAGCTGCATTACACAACGCCAGCGTCATTTTTGATGAAAAGGCTCTGACAATAGGCACTGCTGTTATGAGTGAGTCAGCGGTCCGCTACCTGGAAAATATGAATCTAACTGAATCGCATACAGTTAAAGGCACCTCTTGTTAATGGCAAGTACGGCTGGATCGTCAATACTAAACTAGACAACTTTTTTAAGGTGTTTAAGCCTGAATTCAGCAGGACTTAAATAGTTAAGGGTGCCATGAATTCGAATAAAAAATGCTCCCTCATAAAAAAGGGAGCATTAATGATTCTTATACACATCGCTATATTTTCTTGTAAGTATCACTAGTTGTAAAAAATATAAGATATATTATGAAGAACAAAGCCAACACAAAGATATTTGACGCATGTATTCTTTGAAATATATCCAATATTACTCCTTTGGTTATAAAGGTACTAATAGCTATTAAAACAATAAACGAAAAACCTTTTTGTGATTTGGAATGTATATTAAATAGCCCCCTTTTTTTAGCAAAGACAAATATTAATTCCAAAATTATTATTAAAGCCCATACCGAAAGTATAAAACCACATACATAAATAAAACTTAAAGCAAAGCTACTATAAGAGTCGATTGATATTAGATTTTTTATATGTAAAAGTTCTAATATACTGGTAAACCCAAAGATACTAAAAAAGGGTATTGATAATATGAAAATAACTCCTCCTAATCCAAGTAATATCAGGAGAAAAAATGCTAAAATCGTTGGAAAATCGGTTTTTTTATTAAACTTCATTGTTTTCCTCTCCTTGATCATTATGTATAATAAATCAAGTTTTGAAAAAAGAGGGCTTTAATGTCGAATTTATTACTTAAAAGAAAAACTGTAAAACTAGTTTTATCAACTTTGGTATTTGCTTTAATTTTTACTGCCTTTGTTCCTTTGCTAGAAAATAAGGCTCAAGCAAAAGAAAATACCACCACTGAACAACAATTTTATCAAGAACAATTAAAAGCAAATCCTAACTTTGAGAAGGACCTTTCTGAAGTAAAACTAGGACTTAAAAACGGTTCAATACCTAATCAACCACCAGGAAAGGTTCAACCAAGAGGGGGATTTGGAGCAACTTTAAAAGCCATTAAAGGTTTAGCTCCTGTTTTCAGACATGGTGGTACTGCATTGTCCTGGATGTTAAAACCTTTTAGTAAAAAGGCTGCAACTATAGCAAAAAGAAACGGACGTAAAATAGCAAATGCTATAGATAATTTAGATAAAGGAACTCGAAAAGCATTAGAAAACGCATTAGTTAAAGCTGGCGTTCCTCGCAGTGATGCTAAAACAATTGTTTATATTATCTTTTTAATCATCTAAAATATGTAAGCAAGTGCCTTAGAATAGGTACTTGCTTGCACATTTTTACTTAAAAATATTTATTACTCCACTTCTATTTGATCAATCAATCTTTGATTCAGTTGTTTCCGTTCATCTTCTGTTAATTCCCGTTCCTCCTGTAAAACATAATCCTTTTTCTCTCAATTATAAATCATGATCCCTCTTATCTAAAGCCTGCAATTAATTAAACTCTTAGAATTCCAAATACGTCATTTCAGATTCACTCGTCAGTAAGTTCCAAGATAAACCTATCTCTCTTTCTGTTGATATGACAATCTTATTTCCAAAATTGCCGCCATCCTTTTATCGTTGACACTTTCCCTTATACAATATGTACTGTCCCCCAAAAGCTAGAGTAACAATCTAACCTTTGGGGGGCTTTTTAAAAACTGCATACTGATTTTTTTCAGAGACTTCATCGTCCGGAAGTGATGAATGATAATCACGATATAGAGATTCTGCGGCGCTTAAATAAAGTCATCCGCTTGACTTTGCGCTAGTCATTTCTTCAGTTTCGGTGTTTTCTTCGTCTAATATATCAAGTACGCCGAATTCTTCTTCAATAGGCAAAAGCTTATGGCGTCCAACCAAGAAATAATAACCGGTGCCTAATCCAAAGATAGCGATTAGAACTGCAATCATTGGGATATTCAATCCAAACAGCGGTATGGTTTCTCCCAAAATAGTAAAATAAAAAACACAAAAGAGTGCAATGACGCTAAATATTAAGGCAAGAACCGGCACCCACGGATAATAGACTTTAAACGGCCTGTTTAAATCAGGTTCCTTTTGACGGAGAATAATCATTGAAATCATTGTTAAGAAATACATCAATGCGGCTCCAAAAGCCGATAAAATAATTAACTGGCTGGCAAAATCAGCATTGCCTGCCGCTATAACCCCAATTGCTCCCGGAACAATCAGCCCCCATGTAGGAATACGCCGCTTCGATAATTTTGATAAAAACTTCGGAAAATAGCCTGCCCGCGATAAAGCAAACGTTTGCCTGGAATAGCCGATAATAATGCCGTTAAGGCTTGCAATTAATCCCGCCAAACCAATCACAGCGATTAACTTTGGAATAAATGCATGTTCGCCGTAAACTGAAGCTAAGGCTTGCGGAAGGGGGTTGTCGCTGGGTCTGCCTATTCCGCCGCCGAGGCCCGCTGTCACTAATAAAGTCAAAATAGTGCATAATGCGAGGGTCAAGATCGTTGACAGGAAACCTTTCGGAATATCTTGATGGGGGTTCTTTACCTCTTCCGCTGACATGGCTCCTCCCTCAATCGCTAAATAGAACCAAATGGCAAACGGTATAGCCATAAACATGCCTGCCCAGCCATGAGGGAAGGCATTGACACTCGTCATATAGTGAAGTTTAACATGCGAAATGCCTGATACGTAGTAAATCGTCAAGCCAATAAGAGCAAGAATGGTGGCGGCCATTTCAATAATTGCGGTCCCTTTGACGCCAATCATATTAATCAGAATGAAAAAAATAAAGACAGCTACTGTTGCGTATACAGGATTAATGGATGGGTTTAAAAAGTGTATGTAGGAACCTGTAGAGACCGCAATGGCCGGCGGCGCAAAAACAAATTCTATTAAGACGGCTATGCCTGTTAAAAAACCTCCAAAGGAACCCATTGCTTTTCTTGCGTAGGCAGATGACCCTCCTGCGTGAGGAATGGATGTTGACAGTTCAGCAAAACAAAAAATAAAGGCCGTATAAAAAATAGTCATAAAAGCAACTGCCAGCATTAATCCGACAACCCCGCCTTCTGTAAAACCATTATTCCAGCCAAAATATTGACCGGAAATAACCATGCCAACCCCTATCGACCATAGGTGAATCGGTTTAAGCGCTTTTTCCAGCTTTTGATTTTCGCTGTTATTCGCCATATTCATATCACTCCTCTTTTTTCCTGCTTTTAAAACCTTGGATTTAAAAGATTCATTCACTTAAAATAGAGCATCAGCCCCTTTCAAATCGTGTAAAAGGCAAAAAAGGCGCCAGTGATTTTAAATGTCACTAAGCGCCTTTGCTTATGCTATTCACTTGTATGTCATGAACCGTATTTCAATAATATTTGCTTGGCCACTTTCTCCAATGCCATTTGCTTATTCATGCTGATCTGTCTCATCTTGTTATACGCGGTCTCTTCGCCAAGGTTAAACCGTGTCATTAAAACCCCTTTTGCTTTTTCGATTGTCTTGCGGTCAAGCAGTTTTTTATTTGCCAATTCAATCTTTTTTTCATATTCACTGGTTTTGGCTCCTTGATTTAATGCAATCTCAACGGCAGGGATTAAATTGGCTTCGGAGACGGGTTTAACTAAATACCCGACAATGTTAGCTTGTTTGGCTTTGTCAATGAATTCTTTTTGACTGTATGCGGTAAGCAATAATATAGGAATGTTAAATGTTTTAGAGATAATTTGACTGGCTTTCAGACCATTCATTTTAGGCATTTTTATGTCCATAACAATCAGATCGGGCTTTAATTGATAAGCCAGTTCAATCGCCTTTTCACCGTCGCCGGCTTCTCCGATCACCTCATAGCCGGCGTCTTGAAGCATTAAAACTAAGTCCATACGAACCAATGACTCATCTTCGGCTACCAAAATCTGCTTTCCCATTATCAATCTCCTAATCAAGGTATTGCTGTATTTATATTTGAACCGTATGAAAGACATATCATGAGATTTATAAAAACGTAAAAATCCGGCTCTAACTTTAGTAATAGTATAAAATATAATAAGAATATTATCAATATTTAATTTTTAGTCTTGTCAATGATATACTCTTCTGGAAAATGAACAACAGCCTTTGTGCCAGAAGCCTGTCCCTTTATATTAAAAGTGCCATTTAAGTCATGCTTCGTTAGTTGGCTGACTATTTCCAGCCCCAGCGATGGTGTTTGATCTTTTCTTCTATATCCAATGCCGTTATCACTGACAATAAGCTGAATAGAAGAGGCAAGTCTATATAATTCGACTTTAATGAATCCTGTATGCCTTTCTTTGAATGCGTGTTCAATACTATTTTGAATCAGCTCGTTAACAATAAGGGCCAATGAAACCGCTTTGTCTGATTTAATAAAGAAGGGCTCATGATATTTAAATGTGATGTTAATGTCTTTTGATGAATCGGCAGCGCTGCGGGTGACAGTTGTTCCTACTTTCTCTATCATTTCAGCCGCTTCCACGCTGTCAGCCCCTGTATTAGAAAGCACCTCGTGCACAGAAGCAATACTTAATATCCGATTAAGGCACTCTTGAAACGATAGCCTGGAGCTATTGCTGATATCTTTTCGCATTTGCAGCCTCAGCAGACTGGCTACCGTTTGTAAATTATTTTTCACTCGATGGTGAATTTCCTTTATCACGGTTGATTTGACCATTAATTGGCGTTCTTTTTCCCTCAGCTCTGTCATATCTTGAACAAGTATGACAGCGCCGCTGAACCTTTTGTTTTCATTTAGCCTAATGCTTTTAAGTGAAAATGTTTTATGATCAACGGCAAATTCCTTAAAATAAATTGGTTCTGTACAAAAATTAATATCATTTGGCAGATTTAAGGCCTTGTAAATGGACAAACCAATATATTCATCGGTATTCCCCAGATCAACGAGCAGATTGACCGCATAAGAATTAGCGTAAATGATTTGGCTGTTGGCACTGATAATAAACAGTCCATCTTCAATAATATTGGAAATAACAGTCTCTTTTGATTGAAAACCGCTAAGAGTCTCACTAAGCTGATGAGCAACGTTGCTTAATACTTCAAGCTGCTGTTCATGCTTAATCTGATCGCTGACATCTTGTTCCATCACCATGACACCAATGATTTCACAAGCTCCATTCTGAATAGGGATAACGCTTTGTTTAACGACCTTTCCTTCCTGAGTAATGGCTCTGTTTCTGTATGTTGGTTTACCGCTTAGGAGAGTATTCATAACAGCCGGTTCATAGGACTTGTGAACAAATTGTTCCAGCACGGAATGTTGGTATAAGACAGGTCCTTCCTTAGGGTGGGCTTCGGCCGCAACAATGGCTTGCGTCTCTGTAGTCGTAAGGCAATCAATGAAAACACTTGCTTGTGCAAGATCTGCGGTCATTTGCAGACCCTCAGCAATCGATTGAAGCTTTTTTATATCTCTTTCAGATAAGGTTGTATATTTTTTGCAAATGGCATACAGCTGATGGCTGGCCATCATACTCACCTTCTTTCATGAAAGTTATCTGGAACTTGGTTTTATGATCCCTCATTTTAATATAAATCCCTTTATTCTGAAACATTGTCTTTTACAGCAAACCGCCAAAGTGCTATAAAGATAAGAAGAGGCGGAGGGAGCCTGAAATAATGTTAGCAAAAGGTTTTTAAATGAAACGTTTGATTAAAAGTCAATATAAATGAAACTGATGTATAAGCTGTATTTTATTGGATAATCCTTCCTAAAATAGAGGATAAAGTTCCCGTGTAAAATAATCAGATGGCACTAAGGAGGACGTCTTGAATATGGAATATGTTCCAAGAGAAACGATCTTAAACGACTTGAAATCAGAAATGGAAAATATTATGGATGATTATGGGCTTGAAGATATTGGCATATACGAAGAAGAAGGCGAAGGGAAGGATTATTATATAGGCTATACGATTAGAAAAGATGGAAAAATTTATATGATAAATATTCCTTTTGTTAAAAATGATAAAAACGAATTAGCCATTGCAGAACAAAGCTGGACGATCCAGCAAGAAAATGGGGAGCATAAAGGATGCAGAACGCTTGGGGAAGTATTTCAAACCATTAATCAACTGCATTAAATGCTAATGAATGACATTTGCCTCTGAAGCGGGCGGTACACTTCAGAGGCATTTTCTATGCTTTTCTTTAAATTGATTCAAACTGTGCCGGTAAATCGTTTCCCGCCTGCATTTTGCTTCTGCTGATCCCATTCTGAAATCCTTGTTGGATATGACAGCGGGGCACTCAGGTTTCGGCCGCGCGCTTTTTTAATCTGTTTTTTCGGTTCTAGTTTTTATAAAAAAGACAGGGAAATCCCTTCTTTTCCTATTGATTGCTTGCTATTTTACTTTTTGCGGCATTTTTTGTTTGATCTATTCCGCGTGCAAGAAAAATACCAAGGACTGCCACGATAAGGAGCAATATAAATAAGGCGGTTGATCCAGTGATGATGCTGATTAGCGTTGACGAGATGATGCTTCCAAAATAGCGGAAAGTGGAAAAAATCCCTGAAGCAGTACCTGACAATTCCTTGCTGACAGATTGCAGTACTGCGGTTTGCAGCGGCGAGTTACCTAATCCTATGCCGATCCCGGTCACAATCAAACCAATAACGAGGTAAAATACTATATGGACAGGTTTGATCCCTAACAGAAGGACTGTCCCAACAGTGATAATTGAAAATGTCCAAGTGACCATCTTGCGATTACCGTATTTTGCAGCTAATTGACCGCCGAAGAAACCAAATATTGAGGATGATAACGAAAAAACGGACATAACAGCCCCAACTGATTTCGTCGCAAAATGAAAATCGGCTTCCAATAAAAGCGGCATGGCTAAGAGAATCGTATACATAATAAAGTTGCTTGCCAGCATTGAAACATTTGAACTCGTGAACGATCGATTTTTAAACAATGATAAATCGATCAATGGCGAATGGGTTCGTTTTTCCCGTAAAATAAATAAAACTGAAAATAAGATAAAAAGTATGCCGCTTACAATACTCATCCAAAGTCCATACGATTTGGTTAAAAGGATTAATAACGTGAGACTCACCGCTAAATAAATCGAACCTAAAATATCAAGAGAAGAGCTTTTGCTTCCTTGGACACGGGGAATCACGAGGAGTCCGGCAATAAAACCAAATAATAGGAATGGAACATTCACCCAGAAAATAGATTTCCAGCCCCAAAATGTGATTAAAGTTGATCCGAGCAGAGGCCCAACAGCTGCCCCGAGGCCCATCCCCATTCCTAAAATGCCTAACACCTTAGGCAGTCTTTCTTGAGAAACTGTATGGCGGGCAATAGCCATTCCATTTGGTGTAATCAGCGCTCCCCCGACAGCCTGAATAGACCTGAATATAATGAGCCATATCAAATTGAATGAAAAGGCACAGGCCATTGAAGAAATAAAAAAAAGCCCAAGCCCCCACATATAAACTGTGCGATAACCGTATATATCTCCTAATTTTCCCGATATCGGCTGCGTTACGGCCATTACAATTAAATAAATAGTGACAACCCAAGCGATGCTTGAAATACTGTCATGAAAAAAAGACGAGATAGAGGACAGACCGACTGAAATCATGGTTGAATTGATGGGGACAAGCGTTGTCCCCATTAAAATTGAAATGATGAGCAGCCATTCATTATTCTTGGTTTTCAATGGTGACCACTCCCTCTGAGCCATCAACAGTGACGAGGTCGCCATCTTTTAATGCTGCAGTTGCTGCTTTTGTGCCGACAACCGCCGGAATCTTGTATTCTCTTGCAATAATCCCCGAGTGCGATAATATCCCGCCTGCATCAGTCACAACAGCCCCGGCAACAGAGAATAAGACGGTCCAAGACGGTGTTGTTGTTTTGCAAACCAAAATATCTCCTTTTTGAAGCTTATCAAATTCATCCTGTGAATGAATGACTTTCACTCGGCCCGTATATTGCCCTTTAGATGCCGCAAAACCTTTGATGGCATTTTCTTTGTTTGATTTTTGTTCTTCTACCGAACCAAACATTTGTTGGAAGAATTTTGATGATGTTAATGCTTTTGGCGGTGTTCCGAATGACTTTGGCACCTTCGCCTTGCGGTTTTCTTGATACTCTGCTTTGCGTTGATTAATTAATGAGGCTGCATCTTCCGGATGTTGACACAGTGCCTTTAACTCATCAAGGTATAGGAATAAAATATCTTCCGGGTTATCGATAACATGGTGTTTGACCAGGGTCGTTCCAACATTTAAAAGGAACAGGCGCGACTTAGCTGTCAGCATAGCATCAATATAAAAATGGTGATCATCACGCATGCTTGCTGCATCGAGTGCCCATTGATAAACCTGAATAAATTCTTCTTTCGTCCTGCCATCCGGTACACTCGCCAAGAAAGCTTGGTAATTTTCCTCTCTTTTTTGCACTTTTTGCTTAAAATCCTTTTCAAAGTCATAGTCATCCCTAATATAGGCTTGAATGGCCGATAACGGATCGCGAAGGTCTTCAAGCCATGTGTGGCCAATAAATTCATGGGTGTTTTCTTTACGGTAACCATATTCCGTCATCAAGTCTTTAAGCGATGATAGAAAGGTTTGCCCGTCATCTGTTTTTGATAGATTATCCTCAAGTTCATCGATCGGCGAATGCTTAAAAATATCTAACAGCGCCGATTTTTGCTTAGCTTTTTCGGCAAACTTCCATAATTCCCGTTCTGTTTCCAATGACTTGTTCATCACCCCAACCAGCAGTTCATAGACTTGAACGGTTTCTTCCGTGTTTTTAAGCTGTCCGTACAGTTTTTCAAGTCTATTATTAAGAGCTGTCGTCGGATAAAGGACATCGAAATGAACTTCCCATGCTTTTTTGTAAAAATGGTATAATCCATCAACTTTTTCAAGGCATTCTTGGAGTGATAAGCTTTTCTTGCTGTCGGCTTCCAATTGGCTGTAATAAGGCATTAAGGACTCATTGATTATTCGATGCATTCTTTCATTTAAATAAGGGAAAAGCGGTCTGGCGTGATCTTCTTGTTCTTTTAATCTTTCATTAAGGTCCCCCTGATAAGGAATCATTGATTGGTAGACATACCCTTTATAACTTTTTAAGTCTATTTTCTCTATCGGACTCTTGCCTTTTTCAATCATCGCTTTGTTGAAGCCATAGCTAAAGCCAGGCAGCATGTAAGACAAAAACAAAGGTGTTTTATTATCTGGGTAGTGATTATCATCTTGCAGCCAAAAATTATTTTCTTTATCCTCTTCGCTTAAAAACAATTTTTTTTGAAATTCAGTGGCTCTGTTTGTACTTAACATATTTTCTCTCTCCTTTATTTTATTGGGGCCAGACCCCGTGATATGCGGATCACTATTCAGCAAAATTAGATCGCCGTAATTGGCCGAGCTTGCAGCAGATATATTTTGTCATCTTGGATGCCGAACTCAATATCAACAGGATGACCATATAACTTTTCTACCTCTATGGCTAATTCCGCTAGATTCTTTGCCTGTCTATCTGTGATAGAAAATTGGCCTTGCTCTGCATCGGTCGTTTGCAAAGTTTCGATGCCTTCATCAGAAGGGATCATTTTTGTTTCTTTCAGTCCTTTTTCCTTCTGTATGGCCATTGTTTCTTTATTAACAATAAATTGGTCTGGTGTTACAATACCTGAAACAATGGCCTCACCCAGACCATAACTTGAGTTAATCATGATTTCTTTTTGATTTTGGGTGATTGGATTCGCGCTAAACATGACCCCGGATATATCGGAATGAACAAGACCTTGAACGACAACACCCATAGATAATTGTTTCAGATCAGCCGCCACTGTTTCTAAGTATTTCATAACTTGTTCAGTAAACATTGAGGCCCAGCAAGCTTTTAATTTTTCAAACAGCTCACTTATCGCCGCGATGTTTAAATATGTTTCATACTGTCCGGCAAATGAAGCTCCTTCTAAATCTTCGGCTGCAGATGAGGAACGAACCGCTGCAGCATGATAAGATTTCAGCAATTCATTAAAGTTATGTTCTATATCCTTAGCAACAGTCTCCGGGATCTTAATGTTATGAAGCTTTTCATCAAGCCGCTTTTCATTAATGTCCAAACTGTTTTCTTCTAAACATCTATTAAAAGCATCCATTGTAATAACAAACCCATCGGGTACAGGAAGACCGTGATTTAACATATATGACAAGTTTTTCGCCTTTGACCCGACCAAACCGTCATATTGGTGTGCTGTTTTAAAAGGTATTGTATACATTTAAGTGCCCCTTCCTTCAAGTACAATGTTTGCACTATTTTAATTGTTGATAGTGATTACTAACATAATGGGTGAAAAAAAGCTAACACCCAAAAAACTTTTTATGGTGTTAAAGCTTTAATAAGTAATTGAACAGTCTGATCAATGTAATATTCTTCATCCATTGTCGAAACTAATTCTTCAATGCCGATAATGCCTTTAAGAAGAATCGATATAAAATTAATCGCCGGAACTTCCGGATCAATCATCACCATTTTTTTCATCTCTTGCATTTTTGAAAAATAGTTCTCTAACATTTTTTTTAACCTTAGCGGATTGTTATAAATGATCTTTTCTTTTAATTCCGGTATATTTTTAGCTTCGCGAAAGAATAGCAAATAGATTTTCCTGTTTTCCTTTAAAACATCTTTATATACACGGCATAGCATGGATAGATCCTTTTCCAGATCCCAAACGATATTTTCCTCAAATACTTTTTTGATTGGCATAGAATAAGAAAACTTATCGATTGCACAATCTAAAATATTTTTCTTCGATCCAAAACACCGAAAAAGCGTCATTTCACTGACGGTTGCTGCTTTGGCTATTTCCTTAGTCGTGACAGCTTTATATCCCTTTTCCGACATCAATTCAATTGCGGCATAAAGGATTTTTTCTTTTGTTGTCGTCATCGGCTTTGTTACAACCCCAATGGCTAAAATTTTGTTAGTAATCACTAACACAATCTCATTATAAACTTTTTTTAAAAAAAATCAATTTGCACAAATCATTTGGTACAACAAATAAAAAGCAAATTTCCTTTAGAACTTGGCGATCATCAATCATTTTTTAAGCCAGCTGCGACTATCGGTCCGTTCAAGTTAATGGATGAAAGGATTTTGGCCATTTCTTTGGGAGATTCTTTTCTGCCATTATGAAGCCATTGTTGGATCACACCAAGATGTGCGGAAGCTATATAGGAAATTAAGTATTCTTCTGGCACTAATAAATTTTCTCTCTTGATAAAGTTATTTAGATTGTTTTCAAATACTGACTTCCACATGTTGTGAAACGATAGATCCCCTTTGGGCCCTAATAAAGCCTTCATAAAGTCTCCGTGTTTATCCAAGTATTCAAAGATAGAAACGGAAAAGTGAAAAGGAATTGTAGCCGAATTTTTACTTACAATGTCCCTAAGAAAGCCTTTTTGTACAATTTTAGATATATCATCCATGATTTCTTTTTGGCATTTCTTCAATAAATCGTATTTATCACGATAATGTAAATAAAATGTTCCCCGATTAATACCGGCTCTAGTGGTAATATCCTTAACAGTTAAGGATTCAAAACCTTTTTCCTCTATTAATTTCGTCAGCGCGTCCCGGATGGCGCTTTTTGTACGAGCGATTCGTAAGTCTATATATGATTCCTGCATTTTTTTTCCTCCTCAATTATAATGAACAGGTTTCTGCACGGTGTTCAGTATCCGTCACTTTTACGATCTCTGTTTATTGAATTCACCTTCACTACAAATTATAATTCAAATAACAAATCAATCAACACTGTGTTGATTAGAAAAGACTAAAAACCGCTGATTGTATTGTTTGATGAAGATGGGGAGTTGAATCATCTCACTAAAGAAAAGTTAATATAAGTCAAGCAAAATTTTAAGGCGTATTTATCATAATCAATGATTTAATCAAAAATATAATTGATGGTATTTAGGTTTAAACCACTATGAAAAGGAGTGAAATGACATGATAGTCAAAAAAAATAATACAAGGTTTGTTGTCATAGGCCTTTTACTGGCTGTACTAATGGCGGCTATGGATAACACTATTGTAGCGACGGCGATGGGAAGCATTGTTGCTGATTTGGGCGGATTTGACAAGTTTGTCTGGGTCACTTCTGCATACATGGTAGCTGTCATGGCCGGAACGCCAATCTTTGGCAAGCTGTCCGATATGTATGGGCGTAAGCGGTTTTTTGTTTTTGGTTTGTTAGTCTTTGCCATCGGTTCTTTTCTATGCGGATCTGCAGAAAGCATGATTCAGCTCAGCATTTACCGGGCAATTCAAGGGATTGGCGGCGGTGCGTTAATGCCAATTTCATTTACGATTATTTTTGATCTTTTTCCGCCTGAAAAACGCGGAAAAATGACAGGGCTTATTGGAGCAGTATTTGGCATATCGAGTATTTTCGGACCGCTCTTGGGTTCCTATATTACAGAATATATCAACTGGCACTGGGTATTTTACATCAACCTGCCGATCGGGGTTGTTTCCCTTTGCTTGATTGCTTTCTTCTATAAAGAATCAATGGAGCATAAAGAACAGAAGATTGATTGGTGGGGTGCGGCTACTCTGGTCGCTGCCATTGTCTGCTTAATGTTTGCACTTGAGTTGGGCGGAAACCAATACGCATGGGATTCAGGAGTCATCATCAGTTTATTTGCAGGATTTGCCGTTTTCTTCGCTGCTTTTCTATATATAGAGACAAAAGCGCAAGATCCGATCGTTTCTTTTGAAATGTTTAAGAAACGTTTATTTACAACAAGCAACGCGGTCACCTTCTTTTATGGTGCAACATTTATCATCGCAACAGTGTACATTCCGATTTTCGTTCAAGGGGTATTTGGCGGTACAGCGACAAACTCTGGTTTAATCTTGACGCCAATGATGCTTGGCTCTGTTTTCGGCAGCCAAATCGGCGGTATTTTAGCATCAAAAACAAGCTATCGTAATATCATGATTTTCTCAGCTGTCTTCTTTGTCGCCGGCGTATTTTTATTAAGTACGCTATCCCCGGATACTGCTCGTTCTATGGTTACTATCTATATGGTCATTATGGGATTTGGCGTTGGTTTCTCCTTCTCTACATTAAGCATGGCGGCGATTCATAATTTCGATATGAAACAACGCGGGGCAGCGACATCTTCAAACTCATTTTTCCGTTCTCTTGGTATGACGCTCGGCATCACGATTTTCGGGATTATTCAGCGAAACTTGTTCTCCGATAAGCTAAAAGATGCGTTTTCCGGAATGAAACAGACGGGGGCGCATGGAAATTTCGGAGATTCAAGTGCACTGTTGTCGCCGGAAGCTCGTGAGAAAATCCCAGCTGCTGTTCTTAATAAAATTACAGAGGCTCTATCTTCTTCTATTGCACAAACATTTATGTGGGCACTTATCCCAGCATTACTTGCTGTTGTGTTCATTCTCTTAATGAGTCCTGAACGGATTCAAAAGAAAGCAGCTAAAAAACAAAAGACCGAAATGAAGTAAGTACCAATGTCAACATTTATAGGGCAAGGAAGTAAAACTATCAAACTAAAGGCCAGGCAGGCATGGTGTACCATGCGTCATAAAGCTAAGTTAAGGGCGGGTTAAGGCGGGGCTGCTTTAATTAAAAAAATTAACTGGAGGGAACGGTTATCAATAATACAAAGACTGTACTCATTACCGGCGGCAACAGAGGAATTGGTTTTGAAACGGCTAGGCAATTAGGTGCTAAAGGATATACGGTTTTGATTGGGGCAAGAGATGAGAAGAAAGGTCAAGAAGCTGCTGCTTTATTGAAAAAGGAAAACATAAATGCTGAAGCTATTGTGTTGGACGTTACGAATGAAGATACAATTAAGGCCGCAGCGCAACAAATTGATAAGGCATTCGGGTCGCTTAATGTATTAATTAATAATGCAGGTATAAATGTGGATAACGGAAAATCTCCAAGCCAATTGGCATTGGATGAATTACAAAAGACATTCGAAACAAATGTTTTCGGCACGTTCGCTGTTACAAAAGCGCTGCTGCCTTTAATTAAAAAATCATCTTCTGGCAGAATCGTGAACTTATCAAGCAGTTTAGGTTCTTTGACCTTAAACAGTGATCCAGAGTCCGGTTTCTTTAACTACATTGCGCTTGCTTACATGAGTTCGAAAGCAGCGGTTAATGCTTTAACCATTTTGTTTGCCAAAGAACTTAAAGATTTTCCTATTAAAGTTAATTCCGCCGATCCCGGCTATACAGCTACTGATTTAACCGGGTACGTGGGTCATCCAGTAGCAGAAGGCGCCTCCATTGTCGTACACCTTGCCACACTTACAGAAGATGGACCAACCGGCGGCTTTTTTGACAAAAATGGTATTGTGCCTTGGTAAATCACAGACTAAATTGAGTCATTCATTAGCCGAATACTCGATTTAAATGAAAAATTTGGGACATTCGCATTTTTAATAAAAATGCAGCTTCCACCTGCTTATTGTAAACAATTCGATGCCATATTTCAACAGGGCTTAATCCTATTAGGGATCATGATTTAAACAAAGGGTTAAGACAATATAAAAAAGAAAGGGGTTATTTCAATGACTGCATCTATAATCTATGAACGCAATGTTCCTATTCCTATGAGGGATGGAAATGTGATCTATGCTAATGTGTATCGTCCAGTGAATGATGGTCCACATCCAGTTTTAATGACTTTTGGCCCCTATGGCAAAGATCTCTCCTTAGCGCAGCGAAATCTCGAGCACTTTAACGAGCTTGGCGGCGGGCCGTTCCTTAATTGGGAAACCCCGAATCCAGAGGATTGGGTGCCCCGCGGCTATGCGGTTGTGCGTGTAGATTCTCGCGGATCAGGAGCTTCACCTGGAATAATGAGTGTTTTCTCCGAAAGACAGGCTCAAGACTACTATGATGCCATTGAATGGGCTGGCGTTCAGCCATGGAGTACTGGCAAGGTCGGCCTGTTAGGCATTTCCTATTACGCGATGTCGATGTGGGCGGTAGCCGCTTTACAACCGCCGCACCTGACCGCCATGATGCCTTGGGAGGGAGCAGCGGATATCTATCGCGATTTTATGCGGCATGGGGGTATCTTTAACGCCGGCTTCCCGCGGTTTTGGTCAAAGAACTTACAGACCATTCAATATGGGGCAGATGGCTCCGTCAGTGAAGAGGAACGAAAGGAAGCATTCGTCCACCCGGCAGAGTCTGCTCTCGCGCATCCGTTCGATGATGAATTCTATCGTCAGTGGCTTCCGGACTTGTCCAAGATTAAAGTGCCTTTCGTCTCAGTTGGAAACTGGGGGAATCTCCTATTGCATCTACGCGGAAATACAGAAGCCTATATGCGCGCGTCTTCACCTCACAAATGGCTGCGGATTATTGTCGGGGATCATTTGATGCCATTTTACTCTGATGAAGCACAACGGATGCAGGAACGGTTCTTCGGCTATTGGCTAAAAGGCGAGGACACAGGATGGATGGAGGAGCCGCCGGTGCGTCTCGCCATTCGCCGAGGCAATAGTGTTTCTATGCGTGACGAAACAGCCTGGCCTCTGCCGGATACCCAATGGACACGATACTATCTGGATGCAGAAAGCCAAAGTATCTCAACAACAGCCCCTTCCGCTTCATCCGAGTTCAGCTATCAAGCGCCTGAGGGAGGAGTCAGCTTTAGCACTGAACCATTTAGTGAAGCGACTGAGATTACTGGCCCAGTGTCGCTGCGTCTATGGGTTTCAGCCTCCTGTGAGGATATGGACCTCTTTGTTCGTATTCGCAACCTTGATCCAGATGGCAATGACGTCTGGGGCATCGGTCCTACCGGTAAACCGACCTTTTTGGCACAAGGATGGTTACGTGTTTCGCACCGCAAGCTGGATCCAGAGCGGACGCTCCCATATCGGCCGTTTCATGCTCATGATGAAGAGCAATTGCTTCAGCCAGGTGAAGTTGTACCTGTAGATGTAGAGATTTGGCCAACCAGTATCGTATTTGAGGCCGGCCACCGCCTTGTACTGGAAATCAGTGCAAAGGAGGACCCGGCAGCTTCCAGTATTAAGGATGACCCTCTCGATCGGCCATCGTCACGATTTACCGGTCAGAACACCCTGCATACAGGCGGCAGCTATGATTCGTTCCTGTTGTTGCCGGTCATTCCGAAACGTCCTTCTGAGAACAAGGGACTTTAAATGGAAATCAAAATAAATCTGATAGAGATTCCTGGCGAATGCCAGGAATCTTCCATTTTGCAATCTTTTATTAAGAAGAGGAGGAACCTGAAATGGAACAGGTACAAACAAAACAAGATGTTAACAGAATACCGATTGTCGCTGTACTGATACTTGGGGGATTTGTGGCTCTTTTGAATCAAACGCTGCTAAATACTGCGATACCGAAGATTATGGATGATCTCGAGATTTCGGCGAATACCTCGCAATGGTTGTCCACCGGCTTTATGTTGGTGAATGGCATCATGATTCCGATAAGTGCTTTATTAATTAATAGATTTACAACACGGCAGCTGTTTTTTACCGCAATGAGCTTCTTTGCACTTGGGACATTGATTGCTGCGTTTGCGCAAAACTTCACATTTTTATTGACAGGCAGGCTTGTTCAGGCCTGCGGTGCGGGAATTATGATGCCGCTTATGCAAACCGTCATGTTTATGATTTTTCCAAAGGAAAAGCGCGGAGCTGCAATGGGAATGGTCGGTCTTGCAATTGCTTTTGCCCCGGCCATCGGTCCGACACTTTCCGGCTGGATCGTTGAACATTATTCGTGGCGCTTGTTGTTTTATGTCATTTTGCCGTTTGTGCTGATTGATATCATTATTGGTATTTTTGTCTTGAAAAATGTGACGAAGCAAACTTTCCCGAAAATCGATTTCATCTCAATTATACTGTCATCAATTGGTTTTGGCGGATTTTTGTACGGATTTAGCAGTGCGGGGAATAACGGTTGGGACAGCGCCGAAGTCATTATGTCTTTAATCATAAGCATGGTTGCTCTTGGACTCTTTGTCTGGCGGCAGTTAGTTGCGGAAAAGCCGATGCTTGATTTTAGGGTCTTTACACACGGAACATTTGCTGTAACGACACTGCTTACAATGATCGTTTCAATGGCCATGTTAAGTGCAGAACTGTTGCTGCCGCTTTATATGCAAAATATGCGTGACTTCACTGCATTAGAGTCCGGGATGATGCTTTTACCCGGTGCCATTGTGATGGGCATAACGTCACCGATAGCTGGAAGAGTATTCGATAAAATCGGAGCCAGATGGCTGAGCATCATTGGGCTGACCATTGTCGCTATTACGACATTTTTGTTCACAAATCTGGACGCTTCAATGTCTTACACGTATATATTGCTCATCTATGCGGTCCGTATGTTTGGTCTGGCCATAGTTATGATGCCTGTGACAACAGCGGGATTAAACCAATTGCCGGAACATTTAATTTCACATGGAACGGCGATGAACAATACGATGCGTACGGTGTCAGGTTCAATTGGTACCGCACTGCTTGTCACCATTATGACAAATAGTGCACAAAACTATCATCAAGATATGTCAGCATTTAAAGGAATGGCACTTGAAGAAGCGAAACATCAAATGGCGGCAAATGCGATGATCCATGGGATTAATGTGGCCTTTATGGTCGCTTCTGGCATAGCCTGCTTAGGATTAGTAGTGTCGTTCTTTATTAAACAAAAAGATGTCTCTGAAAATAAATCCAACGTATAACTCATTAAAGGCTGGGGTATAGTTAACGTTTTCCCTGGCCTTTAAATATTATAAACAAGAAAAGAGGGTTTCCCGTTAATGATCGTGTTTATCCTAAGCAAACATAACATAGAAAAGTGTGAATAAATGGATCCTTGGCATGTCCAGAAATGACTTTGTTAGTTTCCTTATCAACGTTATAAAAGTTTCTATGAAATGGAAGGAGTCAGGTTATCATTGTGGTTTGACACAATTGATCGACCGCTTTTATCTCCATTGATTTGATCAAATCCTTTAAAAAGCCGGGAATCGAATAAAACAGGGTACCCAAGCAAAGCATTATCAATCGGCTTGCTGATTGTCAACTTTGAGAATCAGCATCGGGGCTTTCTCGTAAATCATTTAAATATTGTATATGCAGATGTTTACTCATTATTTATAATTGTATTCAATATGATTAACATTGGAAGGTGAATCAAAATGAAACAAGAATCTCCAATTAAAGGTATACTTTACGCGATGATAACCGCTGCTATCATGACATTTTCTAATTACTTAACAGGGTAAAAGATGGCAAGCGTTTAATGATCTTCTTTATCATTGCTCTTATTGTGATGCTCATCGTTATGTATATTATTTATAGAAAGCAAGGAAAAGCGCAATCAGATGACAGGTGGTATATCCTATGAAAATAACTGGAAAATTAACACAACTATGGTTGAGAGTACCAAGAAAATTAAAATTACTGGTTTTGGATTTCATTGTATTAGCTGGCGTTATTATGATAGTTTACAGTCTTTATGCTGCTATAACAACAATTCTCTGATATATCATTAAATTCGATTATTTTAAACCCTATTAAATGGATTTTACATCGCTGCATTAATGGCAGCAGTCTTATTTTCAGGCCTTGGATTTACTCATAGTGATCGTGCGGCAGATTCGGTGTCCTTGTTTTTGCATTCACTATTTTTTGTACCGCTACAATTAGGGTTGCCTAGTCTTGGAGACTTTTTAAATGAATGATATGGCAATTGAGAGAATAATAAATCCAAATGTAAATATGAAACCAGTACCGAAAAAAAGAGGTACTGGTTTTTCTGCGAATTAGCATGATGATTATGTTCGCGATGGGACACACCAAGCAAAGCTTATACAGGATACGGTTTCCCATAGTTTTCAACTGCCGGAAACGACTGTGGATATGACTGTTTTTGCGAAGGAGAGGCTCCCTCATTATTTATACAGTTTTCATCATGTTATTTAAAACGTGATAGACCAATGGGAAGGTAATAAATCCATCGTCTTCTAGAAAATGGCCGCCCTTTTCAACAGGATGAAATGATGCCTTTAATTGCTTTGCTAAATTTTGACTTA
Organism: Scopulibacillus daqui; assembly: GCF_016908855.1. GTDB lineage: Bacteria > Bacillota > Bacilli > Bacillales > Sporolactobacillaceae > Scopulibacillus_A > Scopulibacillus_A daqui. The sequence continues at coordinate 60,656 of NZ_JAFBER010000013.1, forward strand.
ATTGAAAAGGAACAATATCGTCATCCTTTGCGGCAATAACAGCACGGCCATTAGTTGCAGAAATTATTTTTTTATCATCCACTTTTTTTACTGTAAAAGGGTTTAGTGAAGGTAAGGATGATAATGGTTCAGAAAAGCCAGAAACTAGAATAAAGCCTCCAAACCTTGGCAAAGGATCTAATTGTTCCAGATAGTTTAATAGTGTGATAGATCCTAAGCTATGTGTGACAAAATAAGTGTTGTGATCTAATGTTTCTATTCTATTGGCTAAAGTTTTCAACCATTCTTCTTTCTTGGGGTCAGACGAATTTGGCATGTGAAGCACCGAAGCTTGATGGTCATCTGCTATTAATTTTTCTTTTAACCACCGGAACCAATGATTGGCTGGCGAAGCTCCGTATCCATGGATAATATATACTTGTTTTTCCATTGCTCATCGCCCTCTCTTTTTAAAGATACAAAAACAGTATATCACTGACCAAAACGAATATGGCATGAGAAAAGCTCAAGAAATCTGCAATTTGCGAATTGAAGGAAAAACAAGACTTAGATGAATGACTTTAACTACCCCTGTATAACATCCTTTAGACCCGGCAAACCCTTTTTATCCTGTATAGAGGTATGAAAATTGATTGTATACATATAGGACTCCTTTCTAAATATGGAAAAATACGACTTAAGGTCTATGATAATAGATTGTCAGTTGATTAATAAACATTGTGTGCATTATAATTTTATCAAGTGTTATAAATGACCTTTAATAACAATTTTCATTATTTTGTTAACTGATGAACAAATGAAAACAAAGTGTCAATTAATAACAAAAGGAGTATTTTTATGTCTAAAAAAGAAGATCGCCGTATTCGAAAATCAAAACAAAGTATTGAAAGGGCTATTATTGAACTTATTGATGAAAAAGGATTTGAAGATATTGGCGTTAATGACATTGCTGAAAGGGCGGATATTAGCAGAGGAACATTTTATTTGCATTACCAGGATAAATTTGAACTTTTTGAAAGGTTGGTAGACAAAATATTAAATGAACTTATTTCGGCTATTGAACTATCTAATGACAAATCAAGAAATGGAACAATGGACAAAGAACGATATATTCGTTATTTTGAACATTTCCAGAAACATTCTCGCTTCTATAAAGCGATGTTTAGTTATAAAGGAGAGGCTTATTTTTATAATCGTTTTATAGACGTGTTAAAGAAACACTTTTATCATGAGATTAAAGAATTAAAAATTAGTGAAGAACAATTAAAAGTGGATAAGGACTTTCTGATTCATTTTACCGTTTATGCCTATTTCGGTGTCGTGAAATATTGGTTATCAAATGACATGTCAGATTCAGCCGAAAGCATGGGAGAGCAATTAAATACCTTGTTATGCTCCTTTTCAAGGAATATTTATTCTGAATAACAATTAACTGTTGTATTCTATAAAAAATGATAGATATTGAATGATAATGAGTGAAAAATGGCCTCTGAGGCGGGCGGGTCATCAGAGGCCATTTCGATAGATTTATTCAAATCGTTTCCTGTCTTCATCTTACTTCTTCCGTTCCAATTCCGAAATCATTGTTTGATATTTCTTCTCAGACAGTGGGTAGAAACATATGATGATAATTGAGATCAAAATAAAAATCCCTGGAATCAAAGCATTCATGTTGCGTATGGCATGAAGTGATGAGAGGCTCTGATGGGCACCAGCAACGTAGCCGGCCCACCCTAAGTAAAATGCCGAAAACGAACCGGCAATAGCTGCGCCTAATTTATTAATAAAGCTCATACTGGAAACAACTGCGCCGTCCGCCCGAACGCCGGTTTTCCATTCAGCGTAGTCGACGCAATCGGCCAGCATCCCCAAGCCAGTGTATTTAAAGGGGTCCAACTCCATATATCCTCATCTGCCTTTTTCGTCCTTTAAAGCTTTATAAGTACTATTTACTTTTTTGGATCTACTTCTTTTTGTTAGATAGAAACTTAGAGTAATCAGCAAGGAAATATAGGAAATATTGATGAACAAATAAACAATAAACTTAAGGAGGCATCAGCAACAGAGCTAAAAATAAATGAACCTAATCCAACTCCTAGATAAGACATTAAACCCAATATTGAAAAAGCATTTGATTTTAACCTTTCATCCTTAACTAGAGCAATTCTTATATAAAATAAATTTGTAAGGGCGCCATAACAAAAGCCAAAAACGATTGCAATTGGGATAAACTCAAAGTAACTTTCGGATACGGATATAACAAACGTACTAATACTAAGTAAGAGAGTAAATGAAATTGATTCAGATCCAGAAAGGTTAATCCCCTTGTTTCTATAAGAAGCTCTCAATATACTTTTATATAAGCAGATGCTATCTTTGATATTGTTGAAGACCATGCGGACGACATTGAAATCATTGCCATAGTTACTGTTACAAATATTGATCTTTAACAACCCTTTATTTAAAGAAAGATTAATGAGTTGCTTTTGCAATCAATGGTTCATAGATGCCGATTCTCTATTATTTTAGGGAATCGGCTTGTGCTGTTCTTATAAGGGCGATAATGCTTACTAACTTTGTAATATGATATACATATCCTTAGTTCAACTAAAGCGGGTAAAATGGTAAGATGAATAATATAAAACGTTTAAAGGTGAATCATGATATGGGCACAATCAAAAAACATAAGCTCAATAAACTAAAAATGATCTTGCGTGGATTACTAGTCATTATCGGGGGATTTATCGCAGCGTATGGACTAGAAACCGTATTAATTCCCAACAATGTATCCGATGGGGGAGTGACAGGCCTTAGTATCGTCTGCTCAGAACTGCTTGGATTACCGTTAGGCGTTCTAATTGCAGTGATAAACATCCCTTTTATCTGGTTAGGTTATCAACAAATTGGTAAAAGCTTTGCGATTTATTCAATTATCGGAATCATTTCATTAGCGGTTGGTACAAGCCTCATGCATCATACCACAGCGATTATTAAAGGGGATACTTTATTAGTTACCGTTGTTGGCGGCATTATCCTTGGCTTCGGAATGGGATTGGCATTGCGAAATGGCGGAGCATTAGATGGAATTGATATGCTGGCCGTACTGCTTTCTCGAAAATTACCGTTTGGGACAAGTGATCTCATTCTTTTCTTGAACGCGTTCATATTTATTTTTGTTTCAACCGTATTTGGACTAGAAGGCGCAATTCTTTCTGCAATTGCTTACTTTATTGCTTCTAAAGTGATTCACATCGTTGAAGTCGGATTAAGCGGCTCTAAAACTTTTAAAATTATCACAACCCAACCGCAATTAATGGTTGAGACCATACGTGATCGCTTAGGTCGAAGTGCAACGTACAAAGAGGCTTACGGCGGCTATTCCAATGAAAAATTTACGGAAATTACATGCGTCATTAACCGCTTAGAAGAGAGCAAAATGAAAGAGATCATTAATGAAATTGACGAGACGGCTTTTGTTACGGTATATGACGTAGACGAAGTTAAAGGCGGCAATTTCAGAAAGAATAATATTCATTAAAGAAAATCCGGTCATACTTTATTGCATCAACCACTGAAGGTGACTAAAAGGTCTGATAGAACTTTAATTTTCTATTAGACCTTTTTTAGTGTGACGAGTGCATGGTGGTTTTTAAATTTAAGCTTGACTTAAGTCTCATTGATATAGTGAAATACTGAGCGAATATGACAAGAAATTTAGGGCAGTATAGATAAGAGAGATCATTCTCCCAATTTATTTGATAAAAAACACTTGACTTTGGGTTCTGGTTGTAACTATAATGGTTACAACTAAGGAGGGTGTCCTGATGAAAATTAGTAGCCGCTTCACCGTGGCTGTTCATATTTTATCTTTGCTGTCTATCGACGGTAATTCCAGCTGCACTTCAGAATGGATTGCTGGAAGTGTTAATACGAATCCGGTGATTATCCGCAGAGTGATAGGGAAGTTGAAAAAGGCTGGTTTAGTCAATGTTCGGCCTGGAACAGGTGGCGCATATCTTCTTAAAGACTTGGACGAAATCACTTTGCTGGATGTGTACAAAGCGGTAGAAGTTGTAGAGGAAGGGCAGCTGTTCCAAATCCACGACCAGCCAAATCCGGAATGTCCAGTCGGGCGCAATATCGAATCTGTTCTTCAAGTGGTTTTAGAGCGTGCCCAGTCAGCTATGGAACAAGTATTAGCCGAGATAACAATGAAACATTTGGTTTCTGATATCAATAAGAAGAACAAGGACTCAAAAAACTAATTTTTTTTCGATATGTTGTAACTGTTTTGGTTACAACAAATAGATTGAACATCAGTTATACCCTCCTTTGATTTTAAAAAAGAAAGGTTGTTGCAGAAAATGAAAATTGCATTGGTAGGTGCCACAGGAACGATTGGACAACGTATTTTGCAAGAAGCATTACGGCGCGGGCATCAAGTGACAGCGGTCGTTCGTGATCCTTCCCGTGTGACAGACCAGCACGATAATTTGCGCGTTGCAGCGGGGGACATTTTCAGTGAAGAAAGCATGGCTCAAGCTGCGGCTGGACATGATGTTGTGATCAGTGCGTATGGACCGGCAGCTGGTGCAGAAGAAACGCTGACAGAAGCAACTCGTTCCTTGGTTAATGGCGTTAAGCAGTCGGGGGTTCGCCGGTTATTGGCCGTAGGAGGAGCCGGAAGCTTAGAAGTAGCGCCGGGAGTCAAACTTGCAGATACTCCTGAATTCCCTGACTTTGTAAAGCCAATCGCCTTAGCCCATGAGAAAGCGCTGGAGATTTACCGGCATGAAGACGACCTCGATTGGACGAATCTCTCCCCTGCGGCGACCATTGAATCGGGAACGAGAACAGGCAAATACCGCACGGGCACTGAACAATTGGTCACAGATAAAAATGGTGAAAGTTATATTTCTGCTGAGGATTTTGCCGTTGCTATGCTTGATGAAGTCGAAAATCCTCAATTCATCCGCCAAAGATTTACAGCGGCATATTAATGCAAAAGAAGATCTTGATCATTTAACGGTGCAAAAAAATATCATCAGGTCATCCTGATTGATAACGGTTCGAACAAGAGTTGAAATTGAAAGTTTTCAATACTGATTCGGATTAATGATTTTTTTCTAAACGATTCATTATAATAAAAATATGGTTCGTATAAAATAAATGATTATCGGAGGTTTGAAAATGGAATTCTTATCATTAGCCAATGAACGCAGGTCTGTAAAAAAGTATGATAAAGATTATAAAATGACGAAAGAAGAAATCGAAAAAATTATAGAAACAGCGGCTTTGTCTCCGTCAGCTTGGAATCTGCAACAATGGCATTTTCTTATTGTTACTGAGGAAGATAAGAAAGAGCAGTTGAAAAAAGACGCATGGGGTCAGCCAAAGGTTTCAGATGCCAGTGCATCAATTGTTGTCCTGGGTGATTTAAACGCTTATCAGCGAGCAGATGAAGTGGCGGATGATTGGATTGAAAAAGGTTATATGCCAGAAGAAGGGAAAGCTGGACTTGTCGATACCGTCCATCAATTTTATCAAGATGACCAAATAAAAAGAGACGAAGCCATCCGCGGCGCTTCACTTGCGGCAATGACCCTTATGCATGCAGCGAAAAATATGGGTTATGAGACATGCCCAATGATTGGCTTCGATCCTGAAGCGATTCGAAAAGATTTCAAGGTGCCGGACCATCTCATTCCTGTCATGATGATTACACTTGGCAAAGGTGAAGCAGAAACGAGAGAACGCGGCTACCGACGCGGTGCAAAAGATATCATAACTTATGAATCATTTGAATAAAAGGCTTGCCCCCCTTGATTCGCACTATCAAGGGGGCTTTTTATAGCCTGATTTAAGAGCGTTGCCGATTTTTAGCTCATAGACTGCAAATTTTCTCTTTCAATCGCGCCTGCTATTATTGAAAGAGGTTGTTCCTTTATTGTTTTTTCATTTCGTTGATTTGCTATGAATGTGACATGAGCAGCGGATATAAAGAGAGACAGACTAGAAGGAATTTTGCAAAGTTAATTATGTTATGATGTGCTGCTGCCTGATACAATAATGATAACAAAGCAAGGAAACGAAGAGATATAAGCGAAAAAGATCATGTTTCAAATAGCCTGTGTCATAGACATTTTAACGGGTCCGCTGTTTCTCCAAATCAATCAGGAATGTCATTAAAAAATATCAGAGGTGACATGATGTCTTATCATCCAGTCGTACATGAGCGTTTGCAATGGATTTCAGAACAACTGCCTGATCTTAGAATCAGAAAGTGGAAGGTTGATGAACAGGGATGGGATAATATTGTCATAATGATTAACGATACATGGATTTTTCGATTCCCGCGCAACGTTCAGGTTCAAAAAAGACTTGAGTTAGAAAAACAATTATTAGATAAAATAAAAGATCCTCTCACTGAAATAAATGTTGAAGTCCCAATGTATAGGCTAATGTATGATTCTATGGGCAAGTTACCGGTCTGCAGTTTTTATAAAATGATTAAAGGAATTCCTTTAAAATCCCATTTAATCCAAAGGCTTTCACCAATCAAACGGCATCGTATGACAGACACTCTTGGAGAAGTGCTGGCCATCATACACTCTTTTGATATAAAACAAATTGATTTAAAAGGTCTTGAAGAGGAACATACGCAAGCATATTGGGAAGATCACTTTTCTGATATAAAACAAAAGGTATTCCCGCTGCTTGCGGAATGGGAACAGGTCAAAGTGACCCAACTATTTGACACATTTTTAACAAAATGGCACATCGCTGACTTACCAAAAACACTTATTCATGGAGATCTCAGCCATCATCACATTATTTATTCCGAGGACAAACAGAGGATTAGCGGCATTATTGATTTTGGCGATGCTAAAATAGGAGATCCGGCCTATGATTTTTCCGGATTATATTGGGATTATGGAAAGGATTTTTTGCTGCATACATTAAAAAGGTATCGTCATTGTATACCAATGCATGTCGATATATGTGATATGTATGAACGGATAGTTTCATTTTATGGTAAGCGCCCTATTTTTAACGATATCCTTTATGGAATTGAAAAGCATTTATCATCGTATTTAGAAAAAAAGTTGAACAAGCTTCGCCGATCACTGCGCTAGGAAATTTTCTTATTTTCATTAGGACAACGCCCTAGGTGAACTATTCAAGGACTCATATAAAAAGGACACTGGTCATCGATCAATGTCCTTTTGTCATTTTCATGGCATTAGAAAAGCCTCAATACCTTTATTCATGCCGCTGCGTTTCCTATTGATCAAGCGTCAGATACTTGTTCGTGGTGCTTTTTGTAAATGTGCGGAGTCATGCCGATCGTCTTGCGAAACGTATCAATGAAATAACTTGTGCTGTTAAAGCCGACTTGAAAAGCAACGTCGGTGACAGTGTTATCCTGTTGCTGCAATAATAGTAAACTTTGTTGAATGCGATAATCAATGACGTATTGAAGAGGTGATGTTTTTAATAGACGCTTGAAATAGCGGCAGCATTCGGAGCGACTTAATTGACCGGCACGGGCAATGTCTTCTAACTTTATTTTTTCTGCATAATGAGAATGAATCCAATGCAGCATCTGCTTCATACGTGCATCGCGAATGTGATCAGTTTCGGCGTATTCAAGCTGTACCCCGTTTGAAATAAAATTTTTCCATAGCAGATTCAGTTCACTGCTTACGTCAATCTCATAGCAGGCGTCTTTTGCTTCAATGTATTGGTGAATGCGACGTATAGCATGCAGAATTTCTTGTGCCCATATAACGTCCGGTGTCAAGTGTAAATACGGAAGATTGGTGGCTCGGATATACGGTTCAACGAAGGTGTCATATAATTCACGTGCCAATACGAAATGGGGGGGACACGTTTAAACAAAGATACGTACAACGCGACTTATGCGCATCTTTTGCCATATGCAAACAACCGCTGTTAATGAACAATCCCTCGCCAGAATGTACGATTTGTTTTTCTTCATTCATTTGAAAAATAGCGCTGCCTGTACAAACAAGTACAAATTGAAATTCGTCATGCCAATGCAATGGAATATAACCGCGGATATGTTCACGAATCGTCGTTTCATAACATGCGACCGGCAATATGGATGTGCGGTGCGGGGTTTGTTCCTTTAATTGCCGATCCATCGAAAAATCCTTAATCTGCATCGCCGCTTCACCTTAATATATTTATATTTTTTAATTCGATTTTCGTATTCATATCAATGTTTTTCTTTTATGATTAAATACGATTATAGCATTATTTTTATACTTAGAGGTGGATGCTTCATGAATAGAGGAAAGGGATTTTTCTTGTGATTATCGGTGCGGCCTTTTGGGGCATTGGCGGCACCGTCTCGAAGAAGTTATTTCAGCAGTATCATGTCGACGTTAATTGGCTGGTCACCGTACGGCTATTGATTGCAGGTTTATTATTATTAGCGGTTCACTTTTGCGGCAGACAGCGTGCGCAAATTTGGACAGTGTGGAAAAATCGAAAGGCGGCTTTCTCTTTGGTGATATTTGGCTTATTCGGTATGCTCGCAGTGCAATATACGTACATGGCTTCCATTCATTACGGAAATGCCGCAGTGGCCACGTTATTGCAATATTTAGCGCCGGTGATGATCATTCTTTATTTGCTTGCCCGCAGGCAAACGGTCCCGACGCGCAATGATTTCATTAGTGTCATTCTCGCTTTAGTCGGTTGTTTTTTGTTATTAACAAACGGTTCTTTCTCACAATTATCCGTACCGCCAGGGGTTATGTTTATCTTATTTTTGTGATTATTTTCGGCACGATGATAGCCTTCAGGTTTTATATTAAAAGTTTAGAAAGCTTAGCACCGAAAGAATCCAGTCTGCTCGGCAGTATTGAACCGCTGTCAGCTGTTTTAACCACTGTCTTCTGGCTAAACGAACCGTTTGGATTTTTCCAATGGCTCGGCACAGCTTGTTTGATTGGCATGATCATCTTGCTTGCGTTAAACAAATCTTCTTCAGAGAAGAAGGCAAACAAGACAGCTCGAACAAGAGGAATAACAAGATTTGAGGGCGAGCAAAAACAAAAAGACCTTTTCACAGGTTCTTAAACCATTGTATAACCCATAAAAAACCAGTTAACATAATTAGCGCAAGAATGAGACTTTTCTATGTTAGATCTTATTAACGGCATATGAACGGATGGCTTAAAAAGGAACTTTAGCGGTTGCAGAAAGCAGGTGTGTTGCTTTTCCCGCACATGTTTACAGACCTAATATTTATGTCGTGCCACGCAACAAATATTTAAAAATCATTGAGAAACTTTTTAGTTAGGGGTAAAAAACATAAGTAGCTGATTTATTTTAGCAGATGTCAATCAATAGGATTGGCATCTTTTAAAATTCCCCTTTTTAACTCTATATATAGGCAAACATTGCCCTCTTATATAATTTTCTCTCTAACTCTTACCATTAAGGCAATCTAAAGTATGTGATTAAGAATTTTTTTGGAATAATAGGTGTTTGTATTTTTTTGGCATTCTCAACCTGCTGACTCCAAAGAAAATAAAAATGAAAATTACAAAACCAAGGTATTTTGATTCAAAAAAATTTCCGATGATATAAAATGAAACACAATAGTCAGCTATCACAAATAATAAGGCTAAGAATATCCAAATTGTACGACCGGCAATTAGTGATCTAATATTTTTCATTTTTTACACCCTTTTTAACAAGTTAATTTCCGATGTATGATATTGGTAGTATGTAGTCTGGAAGTTGTCCGTTATTAAAATTGTTCTTTTAATCATCTTTAGCCATCAATTTTAATTTTGATGAGATCTCATTATTGAACTTCTTTTTCAAAAATGAGTTTTAAATCAGTCGTTCCTCCAGTTGTTGAAGAGAGTGGAAGAACTGTATGTAGCTGCCGCCCATCTTTCGCATAATTTTTATAATAGTCTCGCAGCTTTTGTTCTCCTTAGGTTTGTGTTTTATTTTAATATTAACAAAATTCATATTCATACATATAAGCACCCTCCATATTATGACCATTTTAAATTAATGTGTTTAGAAGTTGAAAAAGTTGAGGTATTATATTTAGAAAAGAGGTGATATTTACATGCCTTATAAATCTTTTAGCAAAAAAACTGCTTACTTTTACTTAATCATTAGCTTTTTAGGATTTTTGTTTTTTAGGTTTTATATTAAGTCAGATATAACAATGAGCCTTTTGATTTGCGGTCCTTGTTTTATTGTAGGGGTACTGTCATTGGTTAATAAAAAAAATAAATTCAAAGGTGTAAAAAGTAGTTAGATGAGAGGCACTTAAAATAAAGACCGATTCTCAATTATTTTAGGGAATCGGCTTTTTTATTCAGGGGTTCCTAAACTCCTTATTCAAGCAAAATGGTTAGATGGGTATACTTTATGAGAATCCCTTAGCGTTTTTAGAGAACCGGTTCATTATTGAATACTAATCAGTTTATTATTCGGATTTAATCGATTTCCAAGGTCTCCATTTTGCACCGAGAACGGTATTTATTATAATAGCAAGTATTGCCCCTATAATGAGCGCATATATTGGATGGCTTTTCAAAATAAACTCAGGAAAAATGAATAAGCATATAATGGTAACCGCTAAATTGACTATGTAGCCTAGTTTTGGATGCATTAGTAATCTCCTTTTTAATTGATTATCTATTTGAATTTTACCATAAATTTCATTTGGAAAATAGGCTATAAAAACCTTTTTACTTTTTCCGAAGAGGTTTCTTCGATAAAGACAATGAATTTAAAGCTTTACCGATACGTCCCCAGTGGATATGTTATGCCTTACCATTTAATTAATCGTATTTTACAACAAGTATAAGCCCTCTAAAGTTTATACTTATTAAAAAGGGGGATTAAGATGATTGAAAGGATATTTTTTATTATTTTAATTTTTATTATTTTTGCAGCGGGTATTTCCTTAATGATACATCTTTACAATAGGAAAGTGGCCGAAGAGAAAATCGATCAATATATCGCAGATTATGGTATCCCCAAAAAAGAGATTAAATCTGTACATTTCCCTATGTTTAATTCACCGTTCGCACCTATAGGTTTTTCTAAAACTGTTTTCGTGAAAAACGAAAAAAACAAACAAAATTATTACATTTTTCATTACGATCCTTCAAGTAAAAAAATAATATTCACAGCAGTTGTAGAAGGTAATGAAGTCGGGATTCATGACAAATTGATAAAAAAACTAAAATATCAGCCTTCTGAAAAAGTATTGCACGAATAACTTTAAAAGAACTCATCTTTAGGGGTCCCACCGCAATTTATCAAGTTAAGCGGCATGACCCCTGTTTTATATAATATTGGCTTCATCTCACTAGGCGCTTCAAATGGAGCTTGTATATTCCATAGGCAAGCTTTTTTAAAAATAAAAAACGAACTAACATAAAGTTAGTCCGGCATATAGTCATTAAAAATGATATAAAATCATTCCAACTAAACCATAAAGCATTCCTATAATTGCGAAAGGAAGCCATATTGGAAAGCTTTGTTTATTAGTCTCTTTTATTACAATATTTTTTTGAAAATCTTTATCTCCTTTAATCAGTTCATCTAAAGAGATACGGTATAAATCACTTAAGCGGATTAAATTATCTAAATCTGGATAGCAATTTCCATTTTCCCATTTTGAAACAGATTGCCTTGAAATATTTAGAATTTGAGCAACATCTTCTTGTGAAAGGTTATGTTCCTCTCTTTTTTTCTTTAGATTATGAGATAAGTTCATAAAGTCGGTTCACCTGCCCTATATGATCGTATGCTTTAAATATAAACGACAATCGTTAAATTAACTAGCAGACACCTGTTTCTTTTACGCAACTATAAGTTGCGAAACAAATTTAACACAAAATCTCATTTAAAAGGAAAAAATTCACTGAATAATCTTTCATGGCCACCGAATAAATAAGTGCTTAATCACCCCATATATAACGAAAATGATTAATAATACATTGAATTTCTGTGCAATATGGCTTAAATATAACTTTGTAGAGCTTTTACTGTATAGCCTTCTTTTTCAAGGATAGAAATGTACTTTTTAAATGCTGATTCTTTTATGTTCAGTTTAGAAATGACATCTCTAGATTTATAGACAACAGTCATGGCAGCACACCTCCAACTATTTATTCGTCATTAGGTTATGACATCCCTTTAAAGACCGATGTCACGATTTTCTGCGCCGTTTTTGGAAGTCCAGTATATATTTTCATACAGAGCTAAAACAGGTAAAATGACAAGATCAAAATAGGTGAAAAGGCAAAAAAGATAGGTACGATAAGGTACATTTATCCATTTATATTTGTCTTCTTTCGACGGTCTAATAATGTTCAATCAGCTGATCTATTTTTTCCTCTGAGTATTGTTCTGATTTTTGCCATACGTGGAGTACAAGTTCGTCAATATATTGATTTATCGGAGTTATTTCACAAATAAAGCCGCCTATAATAGGGGATTTGTAGTAATATATTTGGTGATGAAATAGAAAAGTTGCAGGGGACTCTATTAAAAAATTTATTTAAATAGGACAAATAATTTAATGAGGGTGATAAAGTGGATCTTTTCTCATTTGCATCAATGATTTGGCAATTATTATTAATTTGTTCCGGCGGTTATTTAGCTTTTATCATTGGTCGATGGCTGTTTAAGCGTTAAGGGGGCTGTCCAAAGTCAAGGCAACTGACTTTTTGGACAGCCTCTTTTTCATTTTTTTGCCCTTCTAATGATGTCATCTAAAAAATAAGCTGTCATATGACAACTCATGAGTCATAAACTTTTTCTGGCCAGGAATTATATTAATCAATCATCCTTTAAGACATAGTTTTGGTTATCCTTTACGGAGATTTCATTGTGGAAAACACCAGTTTTTGAATGGGGGAGTCTGCATGGAAAAAACGAGACGGATGTCTAAGATATTCGCTGAAGATGGCAAGTCGATAACGTTGGCTTTAGATGGCTGTTATTTTTCAACAAAAACAGCGGGGATTGATGATGCGATCGCTCAATTGCCAAAGATGATTGAAAATGGCCTTGATGCGGTGATTGTGACGTATGGGATGGCGAAGACGTATGAAAGTTCATTAACACAAGTGGGGATGCTCGTTCGTGCTGATATATCAACCCGTGTGTTTGATCCGAATGTCCCTGGTACAACTCGTCTCATATCGATTGAGGATGCACTGAAGCTTGGGGCAGATGGTGTGATTGCCATGACGTTCCCAGGTGCATCTAGTGAAGCTTCTTCACACGAAGCGGCTTGGGAATTGGCTCGTGAGGCAGACAAGTGGCAAATGCCATTCATGTGCGAGACCTTGCCATATGGCTATGCGATAACGAATGAAGCTTCCGGCCATCCTGATGTTATTGCCGCTGGGGCGCGGATCGGAACAGAACTTGGTGCAGATATCATTAAGACGCGATTTTCCGGCGAGTCCGGAGACGCTAAGATCATTAGCAGTGCCCAAAGACCTGTACTTGCTTTAGGCGGACCGAAAGCAGATCACATTCTAGATTATTTCAAATTCGTTAAGCATTGCATGGATGTAGGCGCAAAAGGGGTTGCTGTTGGCCGGAATATTACGCAAAGTGATAATCCAGCGGGAGTTGTGGCCGGATTGAATGTGATGATACATCAGAATGGTACGGTTGAAGAGGCTTATGAAGCCTATCATGCATGATAAAACAAAGCCCCGCATACGATGTATAAGAACACTTTGCTGGAATCCGGCGGGTTCAAGTCAGTGACAAGAAAATAAGATGAACTTAACCTATTAACCTCAAAGAATGGCAGAAATTGATGGTCAACTTTGGGATGATATATTTGCTTTTTCAAAAAGGGGGGACGGGCTTGGAGAACTATTTGCTTGGGATTGATAATGGCGGAACCGTTACAAAGGCAGCGCTTTATACGTTGACGGGTAAAGAGGCGGCAATTGCCTCGCGAAAGACCAAAATGATGATGCCCAAGCCTTTTCGTACGGAACGTGATTTGGATGAGCTGTGGAAGGCAAATGTTGAAGTGATCAGAGAAGTTATTGAAAAGTCCAGAATCGACGCCGGTCAAATTTCCGGCGTATCGGTGACGGGGCATGGAAACGGCCTTTATTTGATAAGAAAAGACGGCAAGCCGGCTTACAACGGCATTATTTCAACCGATCAGCGAGCTAAGACATATATTGATGAATGGTACAGGAATCCGCGTTTTGAAACAGAAGTGCTTCCCAAAACTATGCAGTCGGTATGGGCGGGTCAGCCGGTTGCCTTGCTGGCTTGGCTTAGAGATCATGAACCAGAAGTGATTGAGCAAACAGATGATATATTGATGGTCAAAGATTTTCTGCGCTTTAAGCTGACGGGTGAAACCCATTTGGAGCTGACTGATGTATCCGGAACAAGCCTGTTGAATGTGAGAGAGCGGTGTTTTGATAAGGATTTGCTTGCTTTTTTCGGGCTGGAGGATATGATTTCCAAGCTCCCCCCGCTTAGACAATCCACTGATATATGCGGTTACGTTACTGAAGAAGCGGCGCAATTAACGGGTCTTAAAGCAGGTACGCCGGTTGCCGGAGGGGTTTTTGATATTGCTGCTTCAGCCGTCGCTTCAGGCCTTGTCGAAGAAAATAAGCTATGCATTGTTGCCGGTACATGGAGTATTAATGAATATATCACAAAAATGCCGGTCATTGATAAACATTTATTTATGACATCGATCTACTGTTTGGATGATTATTGGCTGATAACTGAAGCAAGTCCTACATCTGCCAGTAATCTTGAATGGTTTATTGACAGATTTATGATTAAAGAAAAAATTGTGGCTGAAAGTCAAGGCCAGTCGGTATACGAACTCTGCAACGAATTAGTCGCTTCCGTTTCTTCAGAGGAAAGTGACCTTTTGTTTTTCCCATTTCTATTTGGATCAAATACAGTTTCAAATGCCAATGCCTGTTTTATTGGTATGAACAGCTGGCATCAAAGGGGACATTTATTGCAAGCGGTTTACGAGGGCATCGTATTTAGCCATATGTATCATATTGAACGTTTAGTTAAATACAGAAAAAAGCTTGAAGCGGCCCGCATTGCCGGGGGTGTCGCAAAATCGGACGTATGGCTGCAAATGTTCGCTGACTGTCTGCAGATGCCGCTGGAGATTGTCGAAGCAAAAGAACAAGGCACGCTTGGCACAGCTATGTGCGCGGGTGTAATGACAGGATGCTATGAATCTATCAAAAAAGCGGCAGATAAAATGGTGAAAATCGACCGTATCATTAAGCCGAATAAGGAAAAGGCACCGATTTATAGAAGGAAGTACGAGCACTACAAAGCTGCTTTGAAAAAGATGGAAAACGTATGGAAGGCAGGCGGTTAACAAATGGAACTTGGCCTTAAAGAAAAAAACGCCATTGTCACAGGAGGGTCTCGAGGAGTGGGCCGGGCGATTGCTCTGGCATTAGCTAAGGAAGGCGCTAATGTTGCTCTCACTTATCGAAGCCATCGTGAAAAAGCACAGGAAGTTGTTGAAAGCATTAAATCGTTTGGCCGTAAAGCTTTTGCCTATCAAGTTAATTTAGCTGATACCAATGAGGCCGCTGAGTCAGTCCATAAAGCCATTCGAGATTTTGGCGGAGTAGATGTCCTCATTAATAATGCGGGTATATGGCCCAAATGTTATGTAAAGGATATGGATTTGACAGAATGGGAGGAAACCCTCGATGTTAACCTTACAAGTGTCTTCCTGACTTGTCAGGCCTTTACAAACTATTGCTTAGAACAGAACAGAAAAGGCAAAATATTAAACATTACCTCTCAGGCGGCATTTTACGGATCAACGACTGGACATGCTCATTATGCGGCAAGCAAGGCAGGAATGGTCGGTTTTACTATCTCTCTCGCTCGCGAGGTGGCTAAGAGCGGGATTAACGTTAATAACTTGGCATTAGGTATTGTAGAGACTGACATGATAAGAGATTCACTTGAGAAGCGCAAAGATTATTATCTTAACCGGATACCGCTCGGCCGGGCAGCAGCACCGAAAGAAATTGCCGGCATTGCCATTTTTCTTGTCTCAGAAAAAGCAAATTACCTAACAGGAGCAACAATAGATGCCACGGGCGGCATGCTGATGCGCTAGTTGCAATCATTAGGCCGAAACATTTTATAAAGGGTAGGGAAGTGTGAATATTGAAATGCTTAGCTATTACAGATTTGTTCATCCCAGGCGATATGATGGAAGAAGGGTTAAAAGAGCTGGCAAAGGCCGGCATTGACGTGACTATTAGGGAATGGAAACATAAAAATTTGGAGGAGCTTCAGAAAGACAATTTGGCAATAGAACAAGGCGGCAGCGAAGCTGTTAACCTCCCTCAAACTTTACTTAAAGATATAGAAACGTTTGACATACTCATTACGCAATTTGCGCCGATTAATGAAAAAGTGATTCGAGCTGCTCAACAATTAAAGGTTATCGGTGTTCTTCGCGGCGGAAAGGAAAATATCAACGAGAAATTAGCGAAGGAGAAAAATATTAAAGTAATCAACACACCTGGGCGAAACGCTCGAAGCGTCGCAGAATTCACCGTTGGATTAATCTTATCGGAAATGCGAAATATTGCCCGTTCACATGCTGCTTTGAAAAAGGGACGATGGCGAAAGGATTTCCCGAATAGTGCCTTCGTTCCGGAACTTGAAGACAGAACTGTCGGTTTGATCGGCCTAGGGAACATTGGCCGGCTCGTTGGCCGTTTCCTAAGCGGTTTCGATATGCGGGTTATTTTTTATGACCCGTATTTTAACGGTCAAACGGATTACGAACAAGTAAATCTGGACACTTTGCTTAAGCAGTCTGATGTTGTTTCAATGCATGCCCGGCTGACGGAAGAAACAAAACATATGATTCGCTTCGAACACTTTCAAAAAATGAGGGATACAGCGATCTTTGTCAATTCGGCACGCTCCGGCCTTGTAAAGGAAGATGATCTTATTAAAGCCTTGCGATATAACGAGATTGCCGGTGCGGCGTTGGATACTTTTGATCGTGAACCTCTCCCAGATAACAGCCCGCTGGTACAGCTGGATAATGTCACACTGACCTCGCACTTGGCAGGCAGTACAAACGATGCTTTTCGCAATACGCCAAAGAAGCTTTCTAAGTATTTAATCAGCTATTTGGAAGCGCAAATTGAATGAAACGGCATTTAATGATGAATTCCTATTTTCGTTTTCGATGCCGCGACAAGAGTAAACCTTTTGGGAATAAGCATAGAGAATGATTTTAAGCATCATTTTCGGATGATAGGAACTTCTGCCGCCTTTATAATGAGAAAACAATTGGTCATCTGGCACAGCTTCAACCATTTCATCCACCACACGTGCGGCATGATGCTCTGGTATGAGTGATTCAATATCAAAAATAGCTTGAACTTGACGATTATTATATGGTTTGAAAGTAGGGGCTAATTGTCTTTTGGCGTTCTTTTTATCCTCTGTCTCTGGAAGAAATGTCATTTGCGTGTTATAATTATCATGATTACTCATAAAAAATCGTCCTTTCTTTAAATGTTTGTGTGGTAACTTCATTTTACAAGATTGGGCGATTTTTTTGTGTACTTTTTTAAATAAAAAATGAAAAAGGGGCGCCAAAAAGTCAGTTATACTGACTTTTTGGACAGCCCCCAGCCCTAATCTTATTTTCTAGAGTTTTTTAAGAAAGTTATTTTCCTGGGTCTGTTTTGCTATCAAGTCGCCTAGCGAATCGAAAAATAAAGAATAACATCACTGCAATTGCTACTGTAATAAGAAGGCTAACGAAAAAGTTGTAATGGAATACAGACTTAAACGCATTTTGAATAAACAAGCTCAAAACCACGACTAAAATCATGACAAAGTCACTTTGATGTTTTCCCATAAATTTTTTTGCCTCCTCCTTTTTTATGTACTTGCAGGATCTTCTCCATTTGTCAAACCTGTCAAATATCTAACGCTTTTCAAGTTTTCTTTTCCAAACCTATCAATAAGTGCTTGTTCATTAGTTGTTATATATTTATCGTTCTTTTGAGTCGTAGTTTTATTGAAATAAACTCAAGATTACTAGCAGCCTTTTGAATAGCTTTTTATTCAGGACTCATACCCGCTGCATTGGCTAAAGGGGTAAGGGGCACTGAAAACAATGAAACAACACAAAGCAAAACTGCTAAAATCCTCAAATTATTCGAATTTACAAGTTGCATAAAATAAATACCCTCTCATACAATAGTTCCATTTAATAAAATTAAACCCATGGAAAATAAACTCTTTAGAACATTGTAACATTCTTAATGATTTTCGCTATATTGTTAACGAAATCTTCTGATTAAATAGGATGAGCTTTTAAGATTTGTAAATGTAAATATCAATATCATTAATATTTTTAAAAAAATTTCCATCGTTTGCGGGGAACTTAAAATAAGGAGAATAAAATAGTCGAGGAAAGCACCCTCAGCTGTTATTTTTAAATTAACAAAAAATGGTTTTGGTTATATTGAAACAAATGGTAAAATTAACCTAATGTCAATAAAAGGTGTTGGTTGAAGATTAAAAAGAAACTCTGGATAACTATCGGTATTGTTGTTTTAGTTTTCATCATTTTGATAGGAGGTGTCTATTTGAAGCATAAACAAGGCGAAAGAGAAATAGTAGCACAAGCCGAAAAAGTGGCGGAGAAATATATAAAGGAAAAAGAAGGAATCAAAAATCCCAAATTCAAAGGCTATGAGATTTCTCCAATGGGAGTTCTTACTTTAGACGATATTATCGGTAAATCTAAAAAAGAAATTGGTGTAGATATGGTTAGAGACGAAAATGATCAGTGGGCGGTCGGAGGTATAGAACATGACTAATACGGTGAAAGATAAAGAATATTACATTTTAGCTAATAAATCGTATAACAAAAATATGAGAGACGAAAAAACAATGGGTCATAAAGAATGGAAAATTGCTGATGGTAAAAAATGGACTACAAAAGACAAAAAAAGCGGCTTTCAAGCCAAAGTTTTTAAACATGCCAATCAAGTCGTTATTGCCTTTGCAGGTACTAGTCCAAAGGATCCTGGCGATCTTCGGACAGATGTTGAAATGGCTCTTAATGAGAGAAAGAGACGGCAAGAAATGATGAATGAACCTTCTTTCCCTAGATGGGGAGAAAAGGCAGTGGCAGCCAACGACAACTATGAATCTAAACATGCCAATAAGTTTCACCTAAATATTCTTAATAATTTTTTTGTTGTGAAAAAAGGTTATTTATTATATTCTGGATATTGTTAGGAAGTATTTTATTTGCATTGCCGCACGGGTTCAGACCTATGAAGCTTTCCAATGTATTTTATTAGTGTTGTTCTCGTTATATTTTCTTATGATATGGCTTCTTGTCATCTCATGGTTTGCTTATGGAGCTTTTAACATTTTTTTCTGAGTGACATTAGTCATTGTGCGTACATATTTAATATCTCTCGTTAAAAGTTGTACTTTTTTAGGTAAAACATTTTCTTTTACAATATAATATTTGGAGGAGAGAATATGGAAACATGCCAAAAAGAGTTACTCGATCCTTTAGAGGGAATTGACTTTGAAAAATGGCGATGTCAAACCCAAAGTGATATTTTAACCGCTCACAATCTGGTTCAAAGAATTAAAGATGGCTATAATAAAGTCCATTCTGGCATAGTTTTAGATCCGGAATATCAAAGGGAATATAAATTTTCTGTTAAAAAGGAATCGTCAATTATTGAATCACTTTTATTGGACATCCCTATTCCAGTTATCTATTTATCTAAAAATACATCAAAGGATATAGTCCTTTTTAATGTCATTGATGGGATGCACCGTCTTAATTCGATTTATCGCTTTATGAACAACGAATATGCCCTTAAAGCATTAAAAATCCTAACCCCTTTGGAAGGGAGAAGGTTCATGGATTTGCCGCCTAAGCTTCGTAATAAATTAGAGTTTAGTAGCCAAATTCGTTTGGACTCCATCGACATAGATACCAATCCAGAATTAGAATACGAGGTATTCTTGCGATTCAATCAAGAAACAAACCCTTTGACAAAGCAGGAGCTAAATGAAGTATTGTTCCGTTCCGACTTTTCTTTTTGGTTTAAAGAGTATGTTCAAGATCTCATTAAAAATGAAAGTTGGTATCAGTTACTCAATGTAAATGAAAAGCGTATTAGGGATAAGTATATTAATTATATTTTGTACGTGATGCTTGCTTATAACGAAATTGGATTAATTAAAGGTAAAAATGATACGCCTAGATATGTGGCATCGTTTATGAAAACTATGCAGCAGCTTCCTCAAGAATCTTTAGAAAAGAAAAAAGAGGATGTTAAACAATTTTTGCATGGCTTTTTATCCTTTTGTGATCAACTTTCAAAAAAATCAGGTGTGACTTACATATTTTCTAGACAGCTAATTGATCGGAAGCCGCCTAGGGGTGTCAATAAATTTTTAATCAGTTATGTCATTCCAATAGTCATGTCATATCGGTGGTTAAAAAAGATGGGCTTACTTGATGGACAGAAACAAGATTTTTTAAAGATTTATGAGGCTATTCGTGAAGGAATGGATAAAGCTCACTTTTATAATGTCGGCAGGGAATCGACGACAAGTTATACTGTACAGAAAATGTGTTGTGACAAGATCAAGGTAGAATTAGAGGGGGCATTGCTCCGGTAGGGATGGTTTTATTAAATTACAATTTTACATGATAAATAGACCGCCTAATTTTGATCCCATGAACTGCCCTCTGTCAAGTAAACAGTAGAAATAGTAAAAATGATCTAAGCGGCTTCGGCTCTATATTCCATAGAGAAGAGGCCGTTTAGTCGTTTTTGATATCTGTCGTGATTTATAAAATTGTATACTCATCGATCGCAACAGAAAGTTCTTTAAATGTCTCGTATTTGAATGAATTTCATAAATAACAGCCCTTGAGACACAAGGGGTTTAGAATGTTAAAAAAGGAGTCCCTCCCCAAATCTCGAAATAGTAAATTGCTACACAAAACTACAGAGATTGGAGGAATACTCCCTATGACTATTATACGACAAGTAAGCCTTTTGACCTGCAAGAATTATATGATTTAGAACCTGCCCAACGATTTGAAGCTATTTTTTCAGCTATTGATATTGATCCGATTCTCACTGTGTAAGGTGGACCCCATTGTCAAGACACTAATTTTAAATTTTTAAGGTGGGTTGATCTATTTTCAGACCGGCTGTGTAATAAGAGTATGAGGTACTC